>NZ_JAMWZS010000031.1 GCF_024282095.1 Nitrosomonas sp. | reverse complement strand
AATAACGGCGATACCCGCTCAGACTCTGTGATGGAACTGGCTCCGCTTGCAACTGGAGTGCTGGGCCGAGTAGATATTGGACGAGGCAATGCCCATGCGCATTGGATGAGTCATGATGGTAAAACCATGGTAACGCCAAACGTCTTTTCAGGCGATTCCACGCAATACAATTTCCATACCGACTCGATTGAAGCCATTTTGCCGGTAAGTAGTCCATTCGGCCATCCTTTGGCAACAGGCATGATGCCGGATGCCAGCAAATATTATGTGGCTAACCTGCTCGATAGCACCATCGCTGTTGTGAACATGGATACACATAAAGTGACCAAGCATATCAATCTGATCAAAAATTATAACCCTATAACCGGAGCCATTTCTGGGCCTGTAGGTGCATTACCGATCCAAACGCCCGTTTCTCCCGATGGGAAACATATGGTTACAGCCAACACGCTCACAGGCACGATTACCATCGTCGATACCAGTATCGATGAGGTGGTAGCCATGTTGCCATGCGATCCTGGTTGCCATGGTGCGCAATACGGCGCTAAACAGGGGGGTGGCTACTATGCGTATGTTGCAAGCAAATTCTCGAACAGACTGCTGGTCGTTGATCCTGATCCAAACGGTGATGGCGATCCATCTGATGCCAAGATTGCAGGTCAAGTAGGATTGTTCTCTACCAGCACAACACAGCAAGATGACACAATTAAAGGTAACCCCGGGATGGGCGGACAAGGCATTCTGCCGATTCCTGTCGCCTACAACGGTTGGGTTCAGAATCTACCGGCTGTTTGGAGTAATCAATTGACACCGTCGCAACGCGATCCGATTAAATAACTGATTAATACATGATGAATATAAACAGTGTTCGATAGTATCGCTTAATCAAGAACACTGTTTATTGCCACGACGACTAATTTATTAGGAGAAAAAAATACACAGGACATGATGATTCACCCGAAGAAGGAAGCCACAAAGCCTTCCAATTCACTATTGTAGATGGTGAAGTCACCCAAGTATTTGAAATCAAGGATGGTGTACCGGAGCCCAAATCTATTGACGATGACGGGAGCTGAAACTTATGGAGTGGATAGCGATGGCGTAATAGCTACTGTACTGAGCAGCTAAGCCTTTTGGTACAGAAATTACCCGCTACGCTGATATCGATGGTGTACTTTTTATAACTTGTATTTCCGAACTATTAAGCGCTGATGCGCCGGTAGCGCACACTTTAAGTTTGAAGATGATCTTAGCTACTCTCCTACCGATGGGGATGACCATATTGCCGTACGCGGTGGTGAGGATTGTCATGGCGGGCAGGGAGCCGACGACTTTGTCATTCGTGAAGCGACACATTTGCGTATTGCACAACTTCAGCCACGCAGGATGGCCCCACTCAGTTTGATACAGGTCTTGGTCCGGTCTCAGTGGATCAACTGGCAAGTCATGTCAATGGCATTCGCCGCAGTGATGATGATCAAGATTTCATTCGTAATCTCCGCTCCACTGCATCCATCACGCTGGTCGGTAAACCGTCTGATCAAATCAGTTGGGATGACGTCAAGTGTGCTGAGCTAGCACTGCGCAAAAGGGATGATGAATCTCCCCTTTTAGTTTTAGAAGAGCTATCGCAATCTTTTAAAACTCACAGATAGAGGAAATAATAAAATGAACATTTCTCATATTAGTCAGGAGCGGTTACTGAAAGCCAAGGTAGCTTATACCATGTAATTTAAGACTGGAATCCGGTGGCAAGTTTGTTGGATGAGAACGATGTAATTCCTACGTCGGGGACATGTTACTGGCCAAGTAATAACAGAGGGCAGCACAGCGGATTGGAATCGGTACATGGCCGACATTCCGCTTTGGTTATTGGCGATGAAATCATCGGTACGCGACGGGTTGTTATGCGCCCATCCATTGAAGTGCAAGCACCCAGGACTTAGGGACATGCGATCTGGTGGCATCGGGCGGTATTGCGGCGCACATGAATTACCGCCACGCCATACAAAAGCACCTACCAGCATTCAACCCATTGGCTTATTGGCAAATAGCAAAAAGCGGCGCATCAACTTAAAAGATACTGCCTTACCTAAACTGGTCAGCTTGTTTCCCCACCCTATACGGTCGCGGTCGTCGGCGCAGCCACGGAATGCTGGCAAAACAACGATTTTAATAGCTCGATTCGTGGTTTGACCGGATGCAGCAGATACCGTAGGTGCTGCCAGGATACGGGCACTGGCTCAGGTCGGCACAATCTGGCTGATGACGGATGCCGGGGCTTGGAATTAACCTTGGACTTTACCCATGTGGGTTTTCTGTCATACTACCTGGCCACACGCAACAAATCGACAACGATGATCGAAACTCTTGTGACGACATTTGAGTGTTTCCAAAGTCAATGCGATTGTCATTGAAGTGGCCGATGGTTTGTTTGAAGGCGAGACAGCTGCTTTACTGAACTCCAATATGTTTGCAAAAACGATTGATAGCATCATTTTTGCAGCTGGTGATGTAACGGATGCCGCAGCCGGGATCGAATGCTTAAGACATAAAAAATTACCTGTCTCAGCAATCAGCGGTCGATTGACGGCTTCTCCTATGGCGATTATCGAAGCGGTGGATGCCACCGGATTACCCGTGCTAAATAAAGCGATACTCGGTTCTCACAACATCGTCGATATCTTGCAAATGCCTCCGCTGCAAATGCCATCCATGCAGAGTATGCTGGTAAGTTGATAGCAACGTATTACAACAATAAAATCCCGTGAAGAATATTAACACAGGTATATTTCACGGGATTCCGCCACCTTCTGCTTAAAATTTTAATCCATCCAATGTACATTTTCCTGTTGACAAACGTTCGTTTGAATCCAGAATATACGGATTGTCAGTTTAGGTTTTTTGTTGTTTCCTAGCTGCTAACCATTTTTACGACCATATAAAGGTGTTTTTTGGAAGACTTGCCGCTGCACACCATGCTGATTGCATTGGTGTTCTTGTTGATTCTATCAGGCTTTTTTTCCCTATCTGAAACCAGCATGATGGCGATTAATCGTTATCGCCTGCGATATCTGGCCAAGCAGGGCCATCGTGGTGCTCGCTTAACGGTAAAATTGCTCGATCACACTGATCGATTGCTCGGTGTCATTTTGCTAGGTAACAATTTACTTAACACGGCTTCTGCAACATTAGTGGCCATTATTGTGGCCACTCTTTTTGCACATGATGACTTTGCCTTGATTATGGGAACGATAGCCGTTACCTTTGCCATCCTGGTGTTTAGTGAAATTACTCCCAAAGTCATTGCCGCCGCCTATCCTGAGCGCATTGCTTTGGCATCCAGCTATGTGCTGACGCCATTACTGATCATTTTTTATCCCATCGTATGGTTCATTAATTTGTTTGTTGGTGGACTGCTGATTCTGTTCCGATTGAAGCCTCAAAAGGGTGAGCTTGAACAAAAAATAAGCCCGGAAGAACTGAAAACCTTAGTACTGGAAGGCGGGCATTTTATACAGCATAAGCATCAGAGCATGCTGTTGAATCTACTGGATCTTGAAACTATCACGGTTGATGATGTGATTGTGCCGCGTAGTCAGATTGAGGCGATTAATCTGGATGCGGATGATGAGGTTATCCATGCACAATTATTGACTTGTCACCATACGCGCTTGCCCGTCTATCGTGAACGCATGGATAATATTGTCGGCATTGTTCATGTGCGCAAGGTGCTGAATCAGATGCAGAATGGCAAAATTACGGCGGAAACACTCGAAAAAGTGATGCGCAAGCCTTATTTCATTCCATCAGGCACACCATTATTTTCTCAATTGCAGCTGTTTCAAGAAAATCAGAAAAGGGTTGGTCTGGTGGTCGATGAATATGGCGAATGGATGGGCCTGGTTACCCTGGAAGATATCCTGGAAGAGATTATTGGAGATTTTACGACGCACGCGCCTACCCAAACCAGTGGCTTTTTGAGGCAGGAAGACGGCAGTATCATTGTCGAAGGCAGCACTTTGCTGCGGGAATTGAATCGCAAGCTTGATTTTCAATTTCCGTTAGATGGCCCTAAAACCTTGAATGGCTTGATCCTGGAGCATTTCCAAGATATTCCCGAAGCGGGAATCGGACTGAGCATTGCCGGTTATCCAATGGAAATTATTCAAACTAAGAATCGGGTTGTAAAGACTGTTAAAATTTTTCCAGCCTTAACAGAAACAAAAAAACCTGAGTAGTTTAGGATTTTGAATTAGCCGTGCTAGGCTCAAGCCATCCTGCAGGCCGTTGAAAAACTATCTACGTTGCCGCTACGGTGTTAAAAACAGGCTCAAAATGCTCATTTATTACGCATAAACTGCGCTTTCTCGCCTGTTTTTGCCTGGTATCGGCTGCCTCGAAAACGTTCTTCAACGGCCTGCTAAGGACAATCCGAGTTGGACGAGAATTACAAAAGCAGTTATCCTGTCGACCGGTAAATAGCATTGATATCTACTCATCAACGCGCCCATAGCTCAGCTGGATAGAGTACCGCCCTCCGAAGGCGGGGGTCGCACGTTCGAATCGTGTTGGGCGCGCCACAAAGAGCAGATTCTTTGATGAACTCTGCGGATTTTCTCAGAGTTACTATGTTGACAAGGTATACTCCGCAGCAACACAAGATTTTCAGTTTGCACACCACACAAATTTCAATTCGCTGATGCATACCCTATCATTCATGTCATACTCGAACGGCTAGAGAATATTGCAATGTTTACCGGAATCATACAAGCGGTCGGTCAAATTAAAGAAATTCATTCCATGAAAGAACATGGCAATGAAGGGCTATCGTTAAGCATTTCCGCCGGAAAACTGGATCTGACCGATGTGCTGCCGGGAGACAGCATTGCTGTGAATGGTGTTTGTCTGACGGTTACCACATTGACCGAAGATTTGTTTACCGTGGATGTTTCGCAGGAAACGTTAAACTGTACCTATGGATTGGATCAAGTGGCTATGTGCGTCAATCTGGAAAAGGCCATGCGCTTGTCGGATCGACTAGGCGGACACTTGGTGAGCGGGCATGTGGATGCGATCGGAACCGTGGTTAAATTTGAATCGATCGGGGAAAGTTTTGAATTAATTGTGCGGGTGCCGGAATCCATAGTGCGCTATCTTGCCCATAAGGGTTCCATCACTGTCAATGGCGTTAGCTTGACGGTTAATCGGATTGAAGATAGTGAGTTTTCTGTTAACCTTATTCCCCATACGTTGGCGATGACTACTTTGAGTACACTGACACCAGGCATGCGTGTCAATCTGGAAACGGATATGTTGGCGCGTTATGTGGCAAAATTATTAAATATTCAAGGTTAATCGGGATTAAGCAGCCATGAAAATCAGTGCCATCCAGGATATTATTGCCGAACTTAAGCGCGGCAAAATGGTGATTCTGGTCGATGAAGAAGACCGCGAGAATGAGGGGGATTTGGTTCTCGCAGCCGATTTTGTCACAGCGGAAGCCATCAATTTTATGGCTACTCACGGTCGCGGACTGATTTGTTTGACGCTGACTGAAGAAAGATGCCATCAACTGGATTTGCCCTTAATGGTATCCGCTAATCGCGCCCCCTTAGGAACCAATTTTACGCTTTCCATTGAAGCAGCCAGCGGTGTCACCACAGGCATTTCTGCGGCCGATCGCGCACGTACCATTCAAGTGGCCGTTAAAGCGGATGCCAAGCCGCAGGATATCGTGCAGCCAGGACATATTTTTCCATTGATGGCACAAAAAGGCGGGGTCTTGGTGCGCGCCGGTCACACCGAGGCAGGGTGCGATTTAGCCCGCATGGCTGGCGTGACAGCAGCCTCGGTGATTTGTGAAATTCTGAAGGAAGATGGCAGTATGGCGCGGTTGCCTGATTTAATGGAGTTTGCGCGCAAGCACCAGCTCAAAATTGGCGCAATAGCGGATCTGATTCAATATCGCAGCCAGACTGAAAGTCTGGTAACGCGCGTCGCTGAACGGGCTATTCAAACATTGTATGGTGAATTTCTGCTGACAGCCTATCGTGATGACATCGCCAATACCACCCATTTGGCTTTGGTGAAAGGCGAGATCAACCCGGCAACCGAAACATTGGTACGTGTACATGAGCCATTGTCGGTCATTGATCTGCTGGATATGCAGGATACTACGCATTCCTGGAGCATCCACGATGCGATGAAATTGATTGCCGAAACAGGCCAGGGCGTGATTGTCCTACTGCATCGCAAAGAAAGCTCAGCCAAATTGATTGAGCGCATTCATTGTTATGAGCCGCATTTCCCTGGCGCTATCAAGCCGGATCTGCGTAATCATGGCATTGGCGCGCAGATCCTGAAAGATCTGAACGTAGGAAAAATGCGGCTCATGGCAACACCCAGAAAAATGCCCAGCGTGACAGGATTCGGTTTGGAAGTAACCAGTTACGCGGAAACTTGTAAGCAATAAACTTTAAATTTTGATCGATCAAGAAATGATCGCTGTCAATCAATACACTTACCGGAGTTAGACATGCCGTACTATGACGATATTCTTGAATTTGAACCCAACCTGGATGGCGCTGACTTGCGCATCGGCATTGTCATGAGCCGCTTCAATATTGATATCGGGGAAGGGCTGCTCAGCGCCTGTACAGCGGAGCTCAAGAAAAACGGCGTGCAGGATTCCAATATACTGCTTGTCACCGTACCGGGCGCTTTGGAAATCCCATTGGCACTGAAAAGAATGGCGGTATCCGATCAGTTTGATGCACTGATTGCGTTGGGTGCAGTCATTCGTGGCGATACGTATCATTTTGAGGTGGTTGCTAACGAATCTGCGCGCGGCTTGATGATGGTGCAGATTGATGTGGAAATTCCCATCGCTAATGGCATATTGACGACTGATAACGATGATCAGGCCATTGCCCGCATGAGCCAGAAAGGAATCGAGGCTGCCCACGCCGCACTGGAAATGGCCAATTTACAAATAAAAATTGATGAAATCGCCTTATGATGACTGTGTTACCAGAAACTACCCTGGACAAGAAAATGGATAAACACAAAAGCCGCCGCCGGATTGCGCGAGAATTTGTATTACAGGGCATCTACCAATGGAAAATTGCTGGCGGCACAGCGAGTTTTATTGAACAGCAACTACGCGAATCCGACGAATTTAAGCACGTCGATGAAAAACATTTTTCCCGCTTGCTACACGGTGTATTGCAGGATGTTGAAGGGCTCGGCACACATATCCAGCCTTGTTTGGATCGTCCTCTGCATGAATTGAGTCCGGTAGAGCTCGCCATTTTATTGCTGAGTACTTTTGAATTAATCCATCATCTGGAAATTCCTTACCGGGCAATTATCAATGAAGCGATAGAATTGGCCAGAACTTACGGCGGTAGTGATGGTTATAAGTATGTGAATGGCGTACTGGATAAATTGGCCGTTCAGTTGCGCGCAGTTGAAATAGAAGCGCAGAGACTGGCAAAAACGCAAGCATAATTTTACCAGCGTGTGTTCAGAGTTCGATATTATTCACCGCTATTTCAAACGCCTCGCGCCGGGCGCAGTGCTTGGAATCGGCGATGATGCCGCACTCATTGCAGCACCCGACAAAACCGAATTGGCCATTTCAACGGACACCTTGGTGTGTGGCATACATTTCTTCGCTGATGTAGATCCTTACACGCTCGGCTGTAAATCCCTGGCAGTTAATCTCTCCGATATGGCTGCCATGGGGGCAAAGCCTCGCTGGGCGCTGCTGTCTTTGACACTGCCGGAAGATTTGGTGAAGCGGAATACCACCTGGTTAACAGAATTCAGCCAAGGTTTTTTTGCGCTGGCTGATGCTCATCATGTGGAATTGATCGGCGGTGACACCACGTCGGGGCCACTGAATATCTGCGTACAGATTGTAGGTGAGGTTGCTGCAGGCAAAGCACTGCGCCGTAGCGGCGCCAAATTGGATGATGATATCTGGATTTCCGGCCGGTTAGGCGATGCTGCTCTGGCGCTCAATCACCAACTACAGCGGATAACCCTGGAGCCCGATGAGATTGCACAATGCTTGCCTGCATTGTTGACACCGTCACCCAGGGTTAAACTGGGTCAACGGCTGATTGGTCTGGCGCATAGCGCCATCGATATATCCGATGGATTAATGGCGGATCTGGGGCACGTCCTGACTGCTTCGGACAAAGCGGCTTGTATCCATATGGCCGATATATCCTGCTCACCGCTATTAAAAAGATACCTGCAGCAGTCATGGGCAATCGATTGCCTGCTTGCTGGCGGAGATGATTATGAGTTATGTTTTACGGCACCTAAAATAAATCGCGGGAAAATTGCAGCGCTTGCTGCCGAACTAGCTATTCCACTGACTCGTATCGGTGAGATTTCTGCAGGCCAGGGCTTAATTGTAAAAGATGCGCAAGGAAATACTATGACATTGGAGACTCAAGGATATGACCACTTCAGTACCTGAGACTGATGATTTATCCAGTACTCAATCCATTCAGATTCAACCGGACTTAAATTTAATTTACAGCCACCCGGCCTATTTCATCGCATTCTCAGGTGGTGCCGGATTGAGTCCGGTCGCACCGGGCACCGTCGGAACACTGGCTGCATTTCCGTTATTCTGGCTGCTTAATCACTATCTGAGCCCGGTTCATTTTTTGCTGCTGATCGACATTATGTTTATTGCCGGTATCTGGGCGTGCGGTCTCAGTGGCCAAGCTTTGGGTGATCCGGATCATGGCGGCATGGTCTGGGATGAAACCGTGGCATTCCTATTGGTGTTGTACTTTACGCCGGTCGATTGGGCATGGCAGCTTGCTGCATTTATTTTGTTCCGCCTGTTTGACATCGCCAAACCCCAGCCTATCCGATATTACGATAGCAATCTGAAAGGCGGTTTTGGCGTCATGTTTGATGACCTATTGGCGGCATTTTTTACGCTACTCTGCTTAGCCGGCTGGAAGGCCTGGGTGTTATCCGAAGGGTATTTCTAGTCATGCCCTCTTGGGTGCCTTTAACAACAACGGTCCAATTTCCCCTTACTGCTGTATTGCGCCTTTTGATGGAGTCTGCAGCAGCGCCGGTAATATGATGAGCGTGCAAATGAGCGTAAAAGCCAATCCTACAGTAAGCATGATTCCCATACTGGCAGTACCTTGGTGAGATGAAAACATAAGGCTTGCAAAATCGACCAAGGCAGTCAGGGCACTATAGAAAATTGCGCGGGCTGTGCTGGTGTGAATCAGAATTTCGCTTACTAATTGGTTATTCATACTTCGATACACCATGTGCAGACTACTGTCGATACCGAGACCGAGCAAGAGTGGCAAAGCGATAATATTGGCGAAGTTGAACGGTACGTTTACCAAAATAGTAAATGCGGCGGTAAATAAACTGGATAGCAGGAGTGGTAGCAATACCAGCAAAGTATATTTTATGCTGCGCAACAATACCCATAATATGACGACAACGCCGATTAACGCCAACGAGAAAGCCTGAATAAATGCCTGCACCACCGCTTCACCTGCTTCTAGACTCACTACCGGTGCTCCGATGGCTTGTGGTGCCACTTGTTGCACCGCCCGTACAAAGCGTCGCAATGCGTCGTTATCGTTAAGATCTTCCACCGGATAAACCGCCAAGCGGTACTCTCCTGTTTGACTATGCCAACGCTCGCTTAACGCGACGGGCAAGTCTTCCTCGCCGAAAGGAGCGGCCTCAGTAGCGGTGCGCAGACTCTGCAAAGCCAGTGGTAACATTGCGAGCAGATCCTCTTCCACCGCATGCAGCAGTTTATTTTTCTCGTCGTTACCAACCCTATCGAGTTGAGCGAATAAGGCAATCAGCGATGATTGTAATGTGCGTGCGGTGACAGCAGCAGAGTGATCGGGATGTTCGGCAGCAAATCGATCTAATGCCGCAGCGAGCGCATTCAGTGCTTTTTGCTGCTGCGCCAAGACATCATTCGTCATTTGAACTTGTGTTGCGGTCGAGATCGGCCCTACTGTAAGCGCCATTTCCTTGATAAGGGAGAATTTCTCCTCCTGTTCCGTGGGCACAAAATCCAAGATCGTAACCACCTTGTTGACTTCAGGAAGTTCGGTCAGTCGCTGTGCCAAGCGTTCTGTTTCCTGAAGATTATCAGCCAACACAACGATGTGCCAAGGTGAATGATCGGGTTCCGCAAGCAGCTCGCGAAAAGCCTGTACCGCAACTCCCCGTTGATCTTGCATATTCAATAGATTGTAGTCAAATCTTACTTGCGGCAAGATGATCAGGGCTGCGACCGTAGCTGCCAAAGTGGCAGCATAGGTTAATTTGTGCCACCTCAAAGAAAACTCGAGTACTTTACCCACAGAGCGCTTTGCAACCGATTTCGTTGGCTCCCGTTTCGGCAGATAACGTAATAATGCGGGGCCAATGGTAAGCGTAACCAGCAGACTGATGATCATACCTGTGCCGGAAATGATCCCTAACTCTGCCACTCCACTATAATCAGTCGGTATGAATGCATAAAAACCAATCGCGTTGGTGATCGTACATGCAGTCAATGCCGCCCCGGCATCGCCACCGGATATATGGATGGCATCGGTAGGTGGGAGACGACTTTCCAGAACCTCACGATACCGCAGTAAAAAATGGATAGCGAAGTCTGCTCCCAAACCAATATACAATACTGCAAACGCAATAGAGATCACATTGAGGTGACCGACCACGGCAGTGGCAAATGCCGCGGTCAGAAGCAACCCCATTATCAGGCAAACCAGCACGTTCAGTATGAGTCCGCCGGCGCGCATCGCAAAAAAAAGTACGACGCCTACCATGATGAACGTGATTATCCCGGCATATTCCATGCCGCGCAGTGAGCTGTTGAATTCTTCATCAGCCAACGCTACCTCGCCGGTAATGCGTAGTCGGACCGGACCATCCTCTGTCACACCGACACTTTCTGCGGCTGCGTGCAGGGCTGCGATAGATTGCTCAGCTGGAAATAATTGAGAATAATCAAGTCTTGGTTTGATTACGATCAGCTCCTGGTATTTTTTCTTCTGCGACTCACCATTGAACATGGCTTGCCATGACAATGCGCTGGGCGAACCGTTAAACCGAGCATCCAGCGTTGCATTTACGCCGCTCAGCACGGGTCGAAGTTCGAGGTTGCGTCCCTTACTCAATTCTTCCACTGCACCGGTGAGTACATCAGCAAAGGCAGCCAACGTAGGATCCCGGGTAATACGAGTGATCAAAGGCTGTGCCGCTGCCAAGCTATCAGTAATGCGTTCAAGTTCCGGGATGCTCTGATAGAGCAAACCATTGCGTGCAGAAAAATCATCTACTCTGGGTGAATAGACATCGTAAAAATTTTCAGTGTCCTTGTTTAGTTGCTTAGCCAAGCGCTCCGTTGCCAGACGTACCTGTTCGGGTGTAGGAGCATCCAGTACTATGAGCAGCGTTTCGATGTCCTGAGGGAACGTTTTGTTGTAGTGCTTGAGGTTGACGCGAAATGGCAACTGTTCGGAGAGCATATCGGTGGTATCGGTATTCATACCCAGGTTACGCGAAATATAGATGCCGCTGGTTATAGCAATGAGTAATGCCACTAACAGAACCCATAAAGCATACCGATAGGAAAAGGTAGTCCAGTGCGCAAAAGCACCATGAATGCGGCTATGTGAAGTTTCCACTAATGTTGTTATCCTGCGGCAGAGAAATCGGAATGATCAATAATTGCGCTGTTCTGGCAAAGTTCATGATGCTGTTGAGTATCACGGTGATGATGTGACATTTACCTCTTGCCAAGTGCTGCCCCTAACCGGAGCGCATTAAATTATCTTCTGGTTGAATCCATGATCTTGCATTGGAAGCCTGATTCTACAGTAATGGGGGCACACTAAGAATTTGAGATACTGATATTTATCATTCTTCAGCTTATTTTGTGGCGGTGTTTGAAGTACTCAATCTAAAATCAATAACAAACATGAGTCCTTAAAAAGGAATATCTGCAATTAAGATTTCTTTGATTCAAAATTTAGTATGCGCGTTAGTGCAATTTGGCTGATAGTGGAAGGCAATCTGCCGGAATCTGCGGATTGTGTTGCCGTAAGATTTATAATTTACAGCGTAATGAGCGCCTTATAAAGGTTATAAAAGCTTATTGTGGTAATTAAAACGCCAACAAGTATCAATAAGGTACGTGCGTGGAATTTCTTGCATAGATAGGCTGCAAAAGGTGCTGCAAATAGCCCACCGAATACCAAACCCACAATCAATGGCCAGGTGTCTGTTTCCATCAGTAAAGCAAAAACAGCCGCACTGGTTAATGTCAGAAAGAATTCTGCAAAATTGACTGAACCAATCGTGGTACGCGGATCAGTACCTGTGCCGACCAAAGTGGTTGTAACAATGGGACCCCAGCCGCCGCCACCCGCCGCATCCATGAATCCCCCAAAACATGCCAGTTTGCCGACATGTTTTGGGGCTTCTTTGCGGATACTTAGCTGACGGAAGGCTTTGCTAAGGATGTAAAACCCCAGCAATATCAAGTAACCGGATATGAAAGGTTTGAATAATGCGCTGTCGATATGAGTAATTAATAGTGCGCCTAATATACCTCCCAGCATTCCGGGTACCAGCAGGCGGGTAAATAATTGTTTGTTGACGTTGCCGAATTTGGCATGGGCAATGCCCGAAACACCGGTGGTGAAAATTTCAGCGATATGTACACTGGCACTGGCTGCAGCAGGACTTGCGCCGGATGCCAGTAGAAATGTGGTTGCAGTGACGCCATAGGCCATGCCTAGAGCACCGTCGATTACTTGTGCGAGAAAACCAACGGCAACAGCACTCCAGAAAATTCTGCTATCGAGCGTACTATTGATGATCTGCCAGCTATCGCTCCATTCCTGTGCAAGAAAAAAACGGCCGATCAAAAATGCAATGAGTAGAATTAAAACAATCACCGCAAACCAGACAGCAGCTCGTAAAAAAGGATGCGCATCCAGATGCGATACCGTATCTTCAATAGGCGGCAATCCTAATTGCTGATGCTCTTCATTGACCGAATTGGGAGTCAGATCAAGATTACGAATTTTCATGAAGTTATCTTTTTAATTTAAAAATGTACGGCAATATAACTAAACTTGAGAAAAATTTTAAATAACATTAAGTAATATGCTTATAACCAGTTGGCGGAGAAAAAACCGCAGCTAAAGTAAGAATGGGGATGAAGTCGCCCTCATCGTCTTTCGCTGCATGCTCTGATGTGAAATTTCCTAACAACAACGGCTGATTTTCCCATTGCCGCCATACCGCGCTTCCTGACGCTCGCGGAAAAATTCCTCATGAGACATAACGGGGCGATCGGGATGTGCATTTCTCATGTGAGCAACATACGTGCTGTATTCCGGCACGCCGACCATCAATCGCATGCTTTGTGAGAGTTGGCGCAGGGTTTGGGTGATTTTGTTGACCATAATTCGTTTCTCCAGTGTTTATTTCTCAGTAGTTGCATAAACAGGTGATAATTCAAAGGGCGCTTCTTTGGTAGTCGGATGGTTGATGACACGCGCCTGCAACACAGTTTTGATTCCAAAGAACAGCATACTGATGAGCACCGCCATAAAAAGACTAGCCAGTGATGCATTCACATAGTCGTTAAAAATAACCTGCTGCATTTGTTCGATGGATTTGGCGGGCGCCAGCACGATGCCTTCCGCTACTGAATCCCGGTATTTATTGGCATGCGCTAGAAAACCGATGCGCGGATTAGCGTCAAAAATCTTTTGCCACGCGGCTGTCAGTGTGCACACGCAAACCCACGTCACCGGGATAATAGTCACCCAGGCAAAACGATCCAGCTTCATTTTAAACAGCACGCAGGTACACAAAATCAGCGCAATACCCGCCAACATCTGGTTGGAAATGCCAAACAACGGCCACAGCGTATTAATGCCGCCTAATGGATCAACGACACCCTGATAGAGAAAATACCCCCAGCCGGCGACGCAGATACCGGTGGCGATCAGGCTGGCAACCAACGAGTCGGTACGTTTCATCGCAGGGATGAATGAACCCAGCAAATCCTGCAACATAAAACGCCCCGCACGGGTTCCGGCATCCACTGCGGTCAGGATAAACAGCGCTTCAAACAGAATCGCAAAGTGATACCAGAAAGCCATCATCGCAGTACCGCCAACTACTTCCGACAAAATCTGCGCCATGCCGACAGCCAGCGTCGGTGCGCCACCGGTTCGAGAAATGATGTTATGTTCGCCGACATTCTGTGCGGTTTGAGTAATCATCTCGGGCGTGACATAAAACCCCCACTGCGCGATGGTTTGCGCAGCCGATTCCGCCGTGGTGCCGATAATTGCCGCCGGACTGTTCATGGCAAAGTATATTCCCGGCTCCAGCGTTGCTGCAGCAACTAAGGCCATGATGGCGACAAACGACTCCATCAGCATCGCGCCATAACCGATAAAACGCGCATCGGTTTCCGTCTGAATCATCTTGGGTGTGGTGCCGGACGCGATCAATGAATGAAAACCGGATATCGCACCGCAAGCGATTGTGATAAACAGAAAAGGAAAAAGGCTACCCGACCAGACCGGGCCGGAGCCATCGACAAACTGGGTAAAGGCCGGCATTTTCAGTTGTGGTGAAATAACGATGACACCAACCGCTAACCCGACAATGGTGCCGATTTTCAAAAAAGTGGATAAATAATCGCGCGGTGCTAATAATAGCCAGACCGGCAAGACGGAAGCAATAAACCCGTAGGCAATCAGCGCCCACGTCAACTGCTCGCCTGTCAGCGTAAAAATCGCCGCCAGCGTAGGATCTTCCTGTACATATTGCCCGGCAACGATTGACAACATGAGTAACACAAAACCAATCAACGAAACTTCACCAATTGCGCATGGGCGAAGATAGCGCACATAAATTCCCATAAACAAAGCGATAGGAATAGTGGCAGCCACCGTAAAGGTTCCCCACGGGGATTCGGCCAGCGCTTTGACCACGATCAAAGCCAATACCGCGAGCAAGATCAGCATGATAAAAAACGCACCAAACATTGCAATCATGCCGGGTACCTGCCCAAGCTCCGACTTGATCAGGTCCCCCAGCGAGCGGCCATCGCGCCGGGTCGATATGAACAATACAATGAAATCCTGCACCGCCCCGGCAAATACCACGCCGGCCAACAGCCATAACATACCGGGCATGTAGCCCATCTGCGCTGCCAGGATCGGCCCCACCAGCGGACCTGCTCCGGCAATCGCTGCGAAATGATGCCCAAACAACACATATTTATTGGTCGGTACATGATCCAGACCATCATTATGCTTGTAAGCCGGTGTCATGCGGGTGGAGTCTAATTTCAATACGCTATTAGCAATGAACAGACTGTAAAAGCGATATGCAGTGATATAAACGCAGACTGCTGCGATGACGATCCAGATTGCACCGATGGATTCGCCGCGATTGAGTGCGATCACGGCGAATGCGGATGCGCCGGAGAGAGAAACTAGTAACCAGCCGAGTTTAGAAATTAAGTAATTCATTTGTTTTTCAGTGGAAGTGGGAGGGTAAATAAAAATAAATTGTAGTAGATTATCCGCACCATGAGTCGGCCTTGCTATACCACCCAAAAATAACAAACCAGCGTAATCACCACAACACCAATAAAATTCAGCGCCAAGCCTTCTCGCGCCATGTGGGTGATAGTGACATGACCGCTGCCGAAAACGATGGCGTTGGGTGCTGTTGCGACAGGCAGCATAAATGCGCAACTGGCACTCATCGTGGCGGGCACCATCAGCAAGCTGGGCTCGATGCCTGCTGCAAGCGCTGCGGGTGCCAGTATCGGCATCAATAAAATGGTTGTTGCGGTATTGCTGGTGGTCTCGGTCAAGAAGGTCACCATCAGTGCAATCAGCGCGATAATAATCAGCGGGTGTAAGCTGGCAAAAACAGCCAGTTGCTTACCGATGAAGCCGGAAAGGCCGGATTCGACGAAAGCTTGCGCGATGGCAATCCCTGCAGCAAAGAGAATCAGAATTCCCCAGGGTATTTTTTCAGCGGTCTTCCAATCGAGCAGTTTGCCGCCGTGTCCGTTAGGGACCAAAAACATGATCACGACAGCGATCAATGCCACAATCGCATCGTTGGCCCCTTTGAGATCAAACCAGGTGCTCCAACCACCGCAAGGCTCCTGACGTGTGACCCAGGCTAATGCGGTTATGCCGAAGATGATCAACACTCGCCGTTCTTCCGGCCGCCAATCGCCCACCGATGGAATCACCAATTCCCCGCGATAATTCAGCTTACGTGTCAGCCACAATCCGGCCAGCGGTATAAAAAGGAAAACGACCGGCAATCCCCAGCTCATCCACTGCGTAAAACTGATTGCTGTACCGGTAAATTTTTCATACTGCTGCATGAATACAAGATTGGGTGGCGTCCCAATGGGTGTGCCCAAGCCGCCGATGCTGCTGCCATAAGCAATCGCTAATAACAGTGGAATAGCTAATTTCTTATCGGGGCTTTGTGCAATCACAGCCAATGCAATCGGCAGCATCATCAATGTCGTCGCGGTATTGGATATCCACATGCTGAGTGCCGCAGTCGCAATCATAAAACTCAGCACGATACGGCGGCTGCTGGTTCCACCCACCAGATTGATCATACCCAATGCGATACGGTGATGTGCACCGGAACGTTCCATCGCCGCGGAGAGGATGAATCCGCCGAGCATCAATAGAATCAGTTCGTTGCCATAAGCTGTCGCTATTTTTTCCTGTGGTAAAACGCCGGTGAGCGGAAGAATCGCTAATGGAATGATTGCCGTGGCAGGAATCGGGATAGGCTCAAATATCCACCAGACAACACATAAAATCGCTATGGCAGCAGTCCAGCAAGCTTGTGCTTCCCAACCGGATTGGTTCATGCCGTATGCAACCGCGATTGCAAGCAGCGGACCGGCGATCAAAGCCCACTGCCGATTGGGGGTGATGGTCATGTAATGATGAAGGTTAAGGGGTGGAAAGCAGTAATAAAACCCAGCACAAAAAGTACTTGGCTTCTTTTTCTTTCCGCATCATGCCGGAGTGCAATTAGCACGTCAATCAATGTATACAAGGACAAAATCATTGGATGTGCTTTTTCTCACAGCGAATATAAAGGCAGAGTTATTAAAATTTACATTAGCAATTTCAAACTCGAAGAAGCTAGCCATATGCTCACTAAGTGAGTGAAATAAATTTTTTAAATAAACCAAAAAAGGGAAGCGAATATGAAAAAAAGAATGTGGAAACCGGTGGTAATTTTACTCGCTTCGACTGTCCTCGCGAGCTGCGCAACGATTATGGGTAAAAGCGCTCCTGAAACCCTGAATGTCCGCAGCACCCCTGATCAAGCAAATGTAGTTATTACGGATGAATCCGGCACTAAGATTTTTGAAGGTAAAACACCGACATCTTTACCGCTCGAGAAGAAAAAAGGTTTTTTTAGCGGTAAAAAATATGATGTCAAGATCTTAAAGGAAGGCTACTCTGAAAAAGTTGTTACAGTAGATACAAAAGTAGGTGGTTGGTATATAGGCAATCTTCTTTTTGGGGGTGTCATTGGCCTGCTCATCATTGATCCAGCCACCGGAGCCATGTGGACATTGAACACTAATGAAATTAATGTGACATTTGATGCATTAAAACAAAGCACGATAATTGAGCCTGACAAAGCAAACATCGTTCTTCTGCAGGATGTTCCGCTTTCTTTGCGTGACAAAATGATTAAAGTTCAACAACATTAAATGTGTTCATGTGGACAGGTACTGTGAATTTCTTCAGTATGCTAGGCGATCGGATTACTATCAAAAAGAGGCAATTTTATGGCAAATGGACAAGAAGTATTAACGCACCATGAACTAACCGTTGAGCAAGCCAATGAATTTATCATGGAAAATATTGAGCAACCTGAAGTTATTTTTAACGCTGCATCCGAGTTTGGAATCACAACCCAGCATCTTAGCGATATCACGGGGTATTCAACCGATGTCATCAGCAATTTTTTTGCGTCTTTTGGATTGGATACCAAGCTGCTTGACGAAGTAAAAATATTGTTTAACTCAGATTTGGGTGATTTGGCCAGTCTCGTTGAATTTAATGATCACAACGGGGTTTTATCAACAGCTTCACTCAGTGATCAAGTGAAACTTAATGTTGATCCATCGGATTACAGCACCTTTTATGAATCAGTATTCGACTATCAACAAGATGACGGTATCTATACTCCGGATGAATTAGGCGTTTCACATTTGGGTAATGTTCCTGCTACTGCTGAGAGCGTTGAATCACTGGTTTATGGCACATTAATAAACGTATACTCTGCACTTGATGAAACCGAGTTAAGCCAGCTTAAAGGTTTTTCTCACAACGAGAGTAATGTCAGCGAATATCGATCAATATTGACCGAGGCGCTGAGTGATTCAGCAAATAGAAGTGACCAGGACTTGGCCAATCTTATCGTCAACGAGACTGCATCGCTTATTGATGAATTCTGGAATGGTGACGTGGTTGTTACCGGCAATCTTGATCTCAGTATTTTAGGTTTGGCCGGTATAGCTTAGCAGGCTGTTAATGGATTATTGTGATAAGCCTTCGCCTAAAATAATTATTTTGCCGCATGAGTGCCACACTCTGGAATGGGGTGTGGTAAATGATACAGAGTACCGGTTAGGATTCTGAAGCTTACTAGATTATTAACGCAGCAGTCGATGATAAAAATCCAACCGCTTGGCATGAATTTTTCCTTCCTGAACCGCCTGCATCACAGCGCAACCAGGTTCTTTGGTGTGGCGGCAATTACTGAACTTGCATTGCCCGATATACGGGTGGAATTCGGTAAACCCCCATGCCAGATTCTCATCTTTAATATGCTGTAATCCAAATTCCTGGAATCCGGGAGAATCAATGATGGCACTGTCCGCATCCACATGATACAACTGTGAGTGCGTGGTGGTGTGGCAGCCGGAATCCAATGCTACCGAGATTTCTGCCGTGGCGCGTTTGGCTTGTGGAATCAGCATATTGAGCAATGTTGATTTGCCCATAC
Organism: Nitrosomonas sp.; assembly: GCF_024282095.1. Classification (GTDB taxonomy): domain Bacteria; phylum Pseudomonadota; class Gammaproteobacteria; order Burkholderiales; family Nitrosomonadaceae; genus Nitrosomonas. Next base: position 18,165 of record NZ_JAMWZS010000031.1, on the reverse strand, counting down.
CGGATTGGCCGGCCAATACACTGAGGTGGCCTTGCAAATAGGGCTGAAGCGCCGAAACATCTTGGAGCGCGCTGAGTTGTAATACGGGATAACCAAGATTCACGTAGAGCGACAGGGTATCCATTGCCACCCGGGTAGGTTCTGCGAGATCTGCTTTATTGAGCACAATCAATGCAGCAATATTTTCGCTCTCAACAGCGACCAGGCAGCGATTGATCAATTCTTCACTAAAGCTGGGAATCGCAGCCACCACAATGATGATTTGTGTCACATTGGCGGCAATGATTTTTTCCTTGAAGGCGTCACTGCGGTACAACTGTGATGTACGCGTTTTTATGCTTTCGATGACACCCTGCCCCGACGTGGTCAGTTGACATTCAACCTGATCGCCGCAAGCAATGCCGGTTTTCTTGCCACGCATTACACAGGATACAATCTCGCCGGTTTCAGTCTCAACGGAACAGTGCCTGCCAAATGTGGCGATAACCTGTCCGCTTAAGTGCTCCGTTTGCTGCTTAGCGTTATTGGAGCGAGCACTCAAATTGAAAACAGCTTGTCGATTTTGGCCGCGCAGATAAAATCATTCTCGGATAAGCCGCCGATCGCATGCGTCGTATACGTGACCACACATTGATTGTAACCCACCAGCATATCCGGATGATGATCTTCCCGGTGGGAAATCCATGCCACCGCATTCACAAATGCCATGGTTTGATAGTAATTTTTGAATGCATAGGTTTTACTGATTTGCTTATTTTGTAATTGCCATCCTTCAATTTGCTGCAAAAAGGCAGCAACGTCATCGGCAGACAACGGCGGCACACCACCTTCACAAGGTTTGCACTGCTTGGCAGTGAGATCACACACGATGTTGTTCATGATTACCCCTGACTTTGTAAATGTGCCACGCGGATGGCTGCCGGTGGGTGTGAGTCGTAAAAAGCGGAATGCAGCGGATCCGGCGTGAGTGTAGCAGCATTGTCCTGATACAGCTTGACGAGTGCATGAATCAGATCATCCGCGGATGAATTCTGTGCAGCATAGGCGTCAGCTTCAAATTCATGTTTGCGTGAGTAAATGCTCGATATCGGGTGCAGCAGAAAGGTGAACACCGGCATCACCAGGAAAAACAGCAACAATGCCATCGCGGTTGACGGTACGGTTGCAACCGGTACACCGAGGCCTGCATAAAACCAGCTTTGTCCCATCAAATATCCCAGTATCCACAGAAAAGCCAGGCTCATGGCAAACGATATCACAATGCGTTTGATCACATGGCGATGTTTGAAATGCCCTAATTCATGCGCTAATACCGCTTCGATTTCGCCTGGATTCAGGCGTGACAGCAGGGTATCAAAAAAAACGATGCGCTTGGTTTTGCCGAATCCGGTGAAATATGCATTGCCGTGATTGCTGCGGCGTGAGCCGTCCATGACAAACAATCCGCTGGCTTTAAAGCCGCATTTGTTCATCAGTTGTTCGATGCGCGTTTTGAGTGTGGCATCTTCCAATGGCGTAAATTTATTGAACAGCGGCGCAATCCAGGTGGGGAAGATCGCCAGAATGAACAAGTTGAAAGCGATCCAGGCAAACCAAGCATACAACCACCAACTTTCCCCCATTTTCTCCATCAACCACAATACGCAAAATAGCAAAGGCGCGCCCAGCAACAAACCCAGTGCGGATTGCTTGATCAGATCGATAAAAAACATGGCCGGAGTCATTTTGTTGAAACCATATTGTTCTTCGATCACAAAAGTGCGGTAATAACTCAATGGAATCTCAGCGGCGCTCATGATAAAGAAGGTGCTGATAATCAGCGCCATGCCATGCGCCAAAGGATCACTCAACCAGCCCGCCCAGAATTCACTGAGGGCACTTAAACCGCCACCCAGCGTAAAAACGAGCAGCAATACCACATGTAACAGTATGCTCGGATACCCCGCCCGTGTTTTGGCGCAGGTGTAATCCGCTGCTTTCTGGTGATCACTTAGACTGATCTGGCTGGCGAATTCTTCCGGCACCTTGTCCTGGTGGGCGCGTACATGGCGAATATGTCTGACTGACAACCAGATTTGGGTCATGGTTGTGAGTAGCAGCGCAATCAGAAAAATCAATGTAAAAGTTTGCATAGGTTATAAATTGAGTTAAAAGGTTTTTAACAGTGACGGACTAACGCCAATATGACACAATTAAACGCATTGCATTCAAAAAATATAGAAATCATTATGGCACAAGATAACAATAACCTCATCTGGGTCGACATGGAGATGACCGGACTCAATCCGGATACCGATCGTATCATTGAAGTGGCGTTGGTGGTTACCGACTCACAACTCAATACCATTGCTGAAGGTCCTGTTCTGGTAGTACATCAGCCCAACGAGATTCTGGATGGCATGGATAAATGGAATAAGTCCACACATTCCAAATCCGGCTTGATTGATAAGATTAAGGCGTCTTGTTTCAACGAAGCCGAGGTTGAAGCGAAGATGATCGAATTTCTAAGATTGCATGTGCCCTCCGGTGTGTCTCCCATGTGTGGTAATTCCATTTGCCAGGATCGGCGCTTTATGGTTCGCTCAATGCCACAACTGGAAACATACTTTCATTACCGCAACCTGGATGTCAGTACGCTCAAAGAACTGGTCAAGCGCTGGAAACCGGAAATTGCGTCAGGCTTAACCAAAGAAAGCAAACATGAGGCTTTGGCGGATATTTATGATTCCATCAATGAACTCAAGTATTACCGTCAACATTTTATCGTTGCCTGAACAGCACTGTTACCATTATTTATGTTTTCCGGCAGCTTGCCGAACTTTCCTGGTCTATTCAGTTTCTAAAAAGCGCAAGAAATGCTTCATCGTTCATTCTTTTTTACTAAACTTAGTTAGGAGAAACAAAATGCTGTATACAAGAAATATGAGCACGATCATCGCTGGAGCGGTATTTCTGCTCACATTCAGCGCATCGGCAATTTCTGCTGCGGATACCAAAGAAAGCGGTCACCAACATCAAAGCGGACAAGCGGCTGGCCATGGCGACATGAAATCGGGCGATCACCACGGTCATCAGTGCGGTCATAAAATGTCATCAGTGGATCTCAATAAAGATGGCAAAATCAGCAAGGAAGAATTCATGAAGCACCATGAAGCCATGTTTGATAAAAAAGATACCAATAAAGACGGTTTTCTGGATGATACAGAAATGCATCACATGATGGACAAGATGCATAAGCATGATCATGATCATGCTAAAGAGGGTGGCCATGCGCCGAGCGATACAAAAAAATAATGATCGCTTAAAAAGCTGAAAAGATCGCTATGTTACTCTGACAGTCACTTGATTTATCCCAAATAACTGTCAGAGCTTCAGCAAGTTCAATGCCTTAACCCACTGGTCGCCTTCGTGGGTACTTTTTGTTCCAATGGTTGCGGATCCAATACTGCTACGGTCAGGCTATCATCATTGAAATATTTTTTGGTTACATCGCGTATTTGTTCGGCAGTAACCGCTTTCAATTTTTCCAGTACGGTATCAATGTCACGATAAGACAATCCCATGCTTTCCAATCTTCCGATCTGCATGGCTTGCGAAAAAATAGAATCACGCTGATACACGTGACTTGCAACTACCTGAGCTTTAACACGCGCCAGCTCTTCTTCTGTCACACCCGCTTTAATGATTTTTTCGATCTCACCACGTAATGCCTGTTCCAGTTCTGCTACCGTTTTGCCTGCGCTGGGCACGGCGCTGAGAAAGAAAATGCTCGGGCCACGTGCCATGGCGCCATAACTTGCGTTTGCTGAATTGGCAATTTGATTTTCGCGCACCAATGATTTGTTCAGTCTGGCCGAAGCATGGCCATCCAATACACTTTCCAGCACTTCCAGCGCATAAGGTTCCCAATCTGTAGTGACGTTTCTAATCGCCGGTACATGATATGCCATGATGAGATAAGGCAATTCTGCCGGCGCTTTGACAGTGATCCGCTTGGTACCGAGTTGTGGCGGCTCAATTTGTGGTTTGCGTGTATCGATCGGTGATAATGGACGCTTTTCAATAACACCATAGTTTTTCTGTGCCAACCTGAATACTTCATTTGCGTCAACATCACCAACCACAACCAACGTGGCATTGTTAGGTGCATACCAGTGGTCATACCATGCCTGCGCATCTTCTACATGCATATTTTCCAAATCATTCATCCAACCAATAATCGGATTTTTGTAAGGATGCGCCTGGTAAGCAACAGCCATCATTTTTTCATAGAGTAAAGCGCGCGCCTGATCGTCAGTGCGCAATCGCCGCTCTTCCATAACCACTTTGATTTCTTTTTCGAACTCTTCCTTTGTTAGAATCAGGTTGCGCATCCGATCCGCTTCCAGTTCCATCGCCATGGGTAAATTACGTTTATGCAATTGCTGATAATAAGCGGTGTAATCGTAACTGGTAAAAGCATTTTCACGTCCGCCGGCAGCTGCGATCTTTTTTGAGAATTCACCATTCGGAACTTTTTCTGTGCCTTTAAACATCATATGCTCCAGCACATGAGCCACACCGGTTACGCCATTGACTTCGTCAATACTGCCCGCCTTATACCAGATTTGTGTCACTACGACAGGTGAGCGATGATCCTGTTTGACAATCAATTTCAACCCATTATCAAGCAGATACTCATGCGGATTGGCAAATACCGGGAATGCGATCAGCAGGTTTGCTATTAACAATCCAAAGAACGAAAAAAAGCGAGAAAAAGTAATACGGTAATCAGGTTTCATTTTTACTAACCTAAGTGTGAGTAAACAGAATAAAATTGCGCTTTGAGAATTCCAATGCATATTAGAGCCTACCAGAATGTTTAGTTTTTTTAAATCCAAAAAAAATCCTGCAGATCCTGCTGAAGCAGTGGATACACCGAATGCAGAACCAGAAGAATCTCGTCCCGATGAGTCAATAAGCTTCGCAAGCAAGCTTAAACAAAGTCTTGCACGCACCCGGCAGAATTTGGGCAAGCAGCTTTCAGGCCTATTTGGCGGCGGCAAGATAGACGAAGCGCTTTACGAAGAATTGGAAACTATTTTGTTAACTTCCGACATCGGCGTTAATGCAACGCACCAGTTACTTGAAAATCTGCGCAAACAAGTAAAGCGCGATGCCTTAACGGATGCTGTACAACTAAAACAAGTGCTTCAGGAATTGCTTATTGCCATGCTGGAGCCGCTTGCTCAGCCATTGGATACCACCGTCCAGAAACCTTTCGTCATCATGATAACAGGTGTCAATGGCGTAGGAAAAACAACTTCCATTGGCAAGCTTGCCAAATATTTCCAGACGCAAGGCAAATCAGTACTCCTGGCCGCCGGTGATACTTTCCGTGCGGCGGCACGCGAGCAACTGATTGCCTGGGGCGAACGCAATAATGTCACTGTCATCGCACCGGATAGTGATCCGGATAAAAAAAGTGACCCGGCTGCAGTGATTTTTGATGCGGTCAATTCAGCCAAAGCACGTGGCATTGATATTGTGCTGGCAGATACTGCCGGCCGTTTGACGACACAACTGCATCTAATGGAAGAAATTAAAAAAGTAAAACGTGTGATCGCCAAAGCCATGCCGGATGCACCGCACGAAGTGTTGCTGGTACTGGATGCCAACACGGGACAAAATGCAATCACTCAGGTTAAAGCCTTTGATGAAGCATTGCATGTTACCGGTTTGATCTTGACCAAATTGGATGGCACCGCCAAAGGAGGTGTCGTAGCCGCCATTGCCGGGCAATATCCACAGAATCCGCCGGCGTTACGTTTTATTGGTATTGGTGAGGGGTTGGATGATTTAAGGCCATTTGATGCAAGAGCGTTTGTCGAAGCGATGTTTGATTGATCGATTGATAACACGAACATAACTATGATCATCTTCAAGAATGTTTCCAAACGCTATCCGGATGGTTACGTTGCATTAAACAACATTGATCTGGCCGTTGCATCCGGTGAAATGGTATTTCTGACCGGTCACTCAGGTGCAGGAAAAAGTACCCTACTGAAATTAATCGCTGCGATAGAACGTCCGACCTCCGGCACCATTACGATCAGCGGACAAAACATCGCGCAACTCAAGCTTGGCGCAATTCCCTATTTGCGCCGTAAAATCGGCTTCATTTTCCAGGATCACAAGTTATTATTTGATCGCAATGTTTTTGACAATGTTTTACTACCATTACAAATCAGCAGTTTTGATAACAAAACGGTAGCCAGTCGTGTCCGCGCAGCACTGGATAAAGTTGGCTTGTTAAAAAAAGAAAAAGCCATGCCCATTGCGCTATCGGGTGGGGAAAGGCAACGGTTATGCATTGCCCGTGCAGTCGTCCATCGCCCGAACATTTTGATCGCCGATGAACCAACCGGTAATCTGGACGTTGAATATGCGCGCGATATCATGGCTATGTTCACGTCGTTCAATCAGGTGGGAGTCACCGTGTTGATAGCAACGCATGATGCTTCCTTACTGGAAGATACACAACATCGTATTCTGTCACTAAAACAAGGAAAACTGGCAGTATGATACGCGCTTGGCTGATGCAGCACGGGTTTGTATTTTTTATTACGCTCAAACGGCTGATTTCAACGCCGGTTACCAGCCTGCTTAGTATCATTGTGATGGGTATTGCCCTCAGTTTGCCGGCAGGTATTTATGTACTCATGGAAAACTTGCAATCCATTTCCGGGCAAACGGCAAGTTCTCCGCAGATGAGTTTGTTCCTTAAACTGGATGCCCAAAAAGAAGATATTGCAAGAATCAAACAGCAACTGGAAGAAAATCCGCAAGTCGTAAGCTTTCAGTTTGTTCCGAAGGATGTTGCATTGCGCCAGTTACAGCAAAGTAACGGGCTCGACGATATCACTGCCAGCTTGATACGTAACCCGCTTCCGGATGCCTTCATTGTGCATACACTGAAAGACACCGCTGAAACTTTGGAGCAATTACGGGTGGCAATGCAGCAATGGCCGGCAATCGAGCATGTGCAGTTTGATTCTGCTTGGGTAGAACGCCTGCACGCGCTACTCAAATTGGGGCGTTTTGTTGTACTTATGCTGGCAACCCTGCTGAGTATCGCGATTATTGCCATCATGTTCAACACGATTCGCCTGCAGATACTTACCAAGCAAGATGAAATCGAGATATCCAAATTAATCGGCGCAACCGATAGCTTTATTCGTCGCCCTTTCCTATATTTCGGTGCCGTTCAGGGATTGGCCGGTGGTGTTACTGCATGGTCTATCATTGCATTCACCATCGAAACGATCAATGCAGAACTTATTGAAATTGTTCAGCTTTATAACTTTGATTTGCATCTACAACACCTTTCTCCTGAAGACAGCATCAGCTTATTATTGTTTTCAGCTTGGTTAGGGTGGTTGGGGGCACGTTTATCGGTTGCAAGCCATCTCTGGCAAATTGAACCGAGATAAAATGGCGGTTCCGATAGCAAAACTTTTTGAAAAGTTGGCACTCTCATTTCCAGAGTGCTAGAATAAAAAATTAGAAAGATAAAGAGTAGGCATAGATTATCATCAGGAGATTATTATTATGACGAATGCTTTAACACTACCTGCAATGAGCGGAAGTATTGAAAGTTATATTCAGTCTGCTAATTCTTTTCCCATTCTTTCCCAAGAGGAAGAGACCAGCTTGGCGCGGCGCCTGTGGCGTGATGGCGATATTGAAGCTGCACAACAGTTAATATTGTCACATTTGCGTTTTGTGGTTGCCATCGCACGTGGTTACAAAGGATATGGTCTGCCACAAGCTGATTTAATCCAAGAAGGCAATATCGGTTTAATGAAGGCAGTCAAACGCTTTGATCCTGAACGCGGTGTACGTCTGGTATCGTTTGCGGTGCACTGGATCAAAGCAGAAATTCATGAATTCATCATGCGCAACTGGCGCTTGGTTAAAATAGCCACCACCAAGCAACAACGAAAATTATTTTTTAACTTGCGCAGCATGAAGCAAGGATTGGATACGATGAATCCGCAGGAAGTGGATGCAATGGCCGCACAATTGGGTGTCAAATCCGAAGAAGTCGTCGAAATGGAAAAGCGTTTCAATGGCTCGGATATTTCACTCGAACCCATGTCTGATGAAGAAGAAGGCACGTTCAGTCCAATCAGTTATTTAACGGATGGTACAGAACCGTCAAAAATTCTGGAAAGTGAGCAAAACAGACACTTGTGCGAAAAGAGCTTACAGCAATCCCTGGATTGTCTGGACGATCGTAGCCGTCACATCATTGAGGCTCGCTGGTTAAGAGAAAAAGATACAGCAACATTGCATGACCTGGCTGATGAATTAGGCGTATCAGCAGAACGTATTCGCCAGATTGAAGCCAAAGCCCTGCAAAAAATGCGCGGTGTTATTGCGACGCATGCGTGATATTAAACTTGCTTTATACTTGCGTGCGTTCAGTCAAAAATAAAGTAACAAAAGATAGATAATTCACAATCAATGGAGAGGTACCGAAGCGGCTATAACGGCGCTGACTCGAAATCAGTTGGTCAGGGTAACTTGGCACATGGGTTCGAATCCCATCCTCTCCGCCACTTATTTACCAATAGACACCCAGCAACACCAACAAGACCCGCATAAATGATAAGTTTAGCGGGTTTTTTGTTAACCATAGTCAATCATGTGAAATGTGAGTAACAAGATAAATTTGTGAGTAAGTTGGTGAGTAACTATAATACTCACTAGAAAGTTACTCACATATTTATGTAACCTACTGGTTGAGGGTGTTTTCACATGAAACTGACTGACCCAATCATTAAAGCTGCAAAACCCAAAGCGAAACCCTACTCTCTTCCAGATGGTCATGGACTTGTTCTATTGGTGCAAACTTCTAGTGCTAAATGGTGGCGATATCGTTATCGCTTTAGTGGCAAAGCTAAAATGCTCTCTATGGGCGTTTATCCTGATGTGACATTAAAAGAAGCACGTATTAGGTTAACGCGCTTCAAAGAATTACTCGCGCAGGGCGTTGATCCTTCCCAACACCGCCAAGAACAAAAGCAACTGGAAGCATTGGCGACTGAAAATAGTTTTGAATCTATCGCTCGTCTTTGGTGGGATCATTGGAAATTAGGTCAAACTGAACGACATGCCGGTTATACGATCAGGCGACTGCAAGCTGATATATTTCCTATTATCGGCAAAAAGTCTATTGCCGAAATCACCGCACCTATATTGATTATGGTGATAAAAAAGATCGAATCACGCGGTGCTTTAGATATTGCCAAACGTGCATTAACAACATGTGGTCAGATCATGCGCTATGCTGTAGCTCATGGACTGGCAGAACGCAATCCAGCCGCAGATATAAAACCTTCCGATGTACTGAAACCAAGCAAGAAAAACAACTATGCAAGGTTGGATCAAAAAGAATTACCCGAACTACTCCAAAAGATTGATACCTATGATGGGCAGCCATTAACCAAGCTTGCGCTGCAATTGATGGCATTTACTTTTGTGCGTACCAGTGAATTAATTGGTGCCAGATGGGATGAAATAGAACTGGATAATAAACTGTGGCGCATACCAGCAGAGCGCATGAAGATGAAAACACCGCATATTGTGCCCCTATCCGATCAGGCAATTGCCATATTGGATAAAATCAAGAATTTGGCAGCCGATCAAATCTTGCTATTTCCAAGTGAACGCAGGGATGGCAAGTCAATGAGCAACAACACCATTTTGTATGCTCTTTATCGACTTGGGTATCACTCCCGCATGACTGGCCACGGATTCAGAGGAATAGCTTCAACAATCCTTCATGAGCGCGGCTATAACCATGATCATATTGAATTACAACTGGCACACGCAGAACGCAACCAAGTATCAGCAAGCTATAACCATGCTTTATATCTTGAACCACGGGCGCGATTGATGCAGGATTGGGCGGATTATTTAGATGCAATAAAAACTGGGAAAAAATAGTTTTCTTGTGTCTGTAGGAGTTTGCAAGAAAATTGCGATACAGATAAGGAGGTTTTTTTGCCACAAACCATGCGCGATGCATTGTAGTTTGCTATTATTAGCAACAGATATTTTATAATAGCAAAAAATCATCAAAGAACTGTTCTTTAATGATTAAAAGCTAATACAGGTATATGTTTGCTTCTTTACATCTTATTTATGTTACGTATTACTCATTTGGCGATGAGTTATTAATATAAACATTTAAACATTACTTGTCAATAATTGTTTAAAGAATAGACAAGAAATGAACAAGGCTGGATAGAGGAAACAGCTACCTGATTGATAAATATCATTTGTTAATCAAAGGAGCTTAAATGAATAAAAATAAATCAGGTGTAACACCTGAAGTGTTACCTCTTACGGGCAAAAGTCGCTATAAAAAATTTGCCCCATTCAGTCCCGTTTCTCGTGAGAAATTCAGACAATTATCATTAGAAGGCAAAGCACCGCAACCGGAAAGAATGGGCATCCGCTGCACCTTCTATGATAACGCAGAACTGCATAAATGGCTGGCCGACCCAATCAACTATCGGGTGGAGGGGTAAGCTATGCTCAGAAATGCAAAAGCCACCGGGCAGGTGGCTTCAGGTAAGGCATTTAATCAGTACGTAAATTATACCAATATTGGTATAGATTTACAATTTCTAGAAGCTATACAATCCGCGGGAATTAACTATTCTGGCGAGATTATTGCGGATAGCAAACTTCATAGATTCCATATAGAAAGCCACAAACGCGGAAGCAAAAACGGCGCGTATGTTCTTCATGCAGATAAATGCCCAGCAGGCTGGTTTATGGATTACAAATCCGGGATATCTCAAACATGGAGGTTTAACGGCAATTCCCGTATTTCCTATGCACTGAGTAAGCAGATCAAGGAAGCTAAGAGGCAGCGTGAGGCGGAAATACACCAGAAACAAGAAGCAGCCGCGAAGAAGGCGATTTATATCTGGGATAAATCCACACCAATCACCCAGCAAGAGGATCATCCCTACTTAATCAAGAAACGCATTCAGCCGCATAGCGCAAGACTCTATCGTCATGCATTGGTAATTCCTATCTATAACGAATCGGATCAACTGGTGAATCTGCAATTCATCTCGCTAGAGGGTGAAAGAAAATTATTTTTATCTGGTGGAAGGAAGCGCGGCTGCTTTCATATCATCGGTGATTTATCAGAAAAGCTATTGATCTGTGAAGGGTTCGCTACTGGTGCCAGTCTTTATGAAGATTCTGGACAGCGTGTAATTGTTGCGTTTGATGCTGGCAATCTCTTACCAGTAGCCAAGAATATCCGTGAGCTATCACCAGATGTTGAGATTATTATTTGTGGCGATAATGATCTCTCTAGTGTTGGTCAAGACAAAGCAAAAGAGGCTGCATTAGCTATTGGTGGAAAAGTGCTAATTCCGCCACTTCCAGGAAAAGACTGGAATGATTTGATTGCGGGAGGTTACCAACATGGATAATCAAGAAAACAATAATTTTCCTGATGAAATAGTTTCAGGTGACATTGCCAATGTTACCAACCTTGCCGCGGTAAACTTAGATGATGGGATCGACCCCAAAGTACAAGACCTGAAAGATGCGTTATCGATAGCGTATGCAGTAATTGCGAAATGCAAAGAAAATCCCGGTTCATTATTCGAGCCTGAGTTTATCAAAGCGGTAAAAACTGTCAGAGTTCTTTCACAAAAGGATTGGGCAAATATAAGGGTTTCGATCAAGCAAAATAAACCCAGTGGAATATTGCTTGCAGATATTGATAGTCAAACAGACCCTATGCAAAACGGGCAAGGACAGCGCAATTCTGATGCTGACATCATTCTTGAAGTCCTAGATGAAAAGCCACTCCTTCATGATGAAGATGCAGATAAAACCTTCATTGAAGATGATGAAAGAATCTATCGGATTGGTTCACAACCATTTACTGAATGGGTAAGCCACAAGTACTTCAGAGAGTTTGGCCGTTCTGTAAGTGAATCAGCCATCAAGCAGGTAGCTTTCACGCTTACTGGTCACGCAAAACATGACGGTATCAAGAAACGTGTCTACATAAGAGCGGCAAATCATCAAGATGCTATCTATATCTTTATGGGTGATGGGGACTGGCAAAGCATCAAGGTGACGGCCTCAGGATGGAACCTAGATTCTGAATCTCATATTAAGTTTTGGAAACCTGGATCAATGCTTGCCCTTCCAATGCCGGTATCTGGTGGGAAAATTGATGATCTATGGGAATATCTTAATATCAGTGGCGATTATAGGTTGCTCGTTTTAGCATGGATGTTGGAAGCATTCAGATCAGAAACACCTTTTCCAGTCTTGGCTTTAAATGGTTTGCAGGGTACGGCAAAATCATCAACACACAAGCGAATCAGGCAATTAATTGATCCCAGCGGCTGTGATCTTCGGGCTGCACCGAAGGATATTCAAGATATTTATGTAAGCGCGGGTTCTAATTGGATTGTTTCTTTTGAAAATATCTCACGGCTGTCCGCGCAGCAACAGGACGCGCTTTGTACTTTGGCTACTGGTGGCGGTTTTTCAACTAGAACCTTATACACCAATGATGATGAGACCACTATCAATGTTAAACGACCGGTGATAATCAATTCGATTCCGGTAGTAATTACGGCGCAGGACTTAACAGACCGTGTACTGAATATTGAATTGCAGAGGCTTGAAACTTACCGGGATGAAATCGAAATTAATGCTAAGTTTGAAGCAGCAAGGCCGAAACTCTTCGGTGCTTTGCTAGACCTTCTCGTTAAAACCTTGGCAAAGTTACCTTACGTCAAACTAAACAAACCACCAAGGATGGCAGATTTTGCAAGATTTGGTGAGGCGATGGCGCAGGCAATGGGGCATGAGGTTGGAGCATTTGAACGAATCTTCAAGAAAAACAGAAACGAATCAGTTTCAAGGGCAATGGAAGCTTCACCCGTTGCCGTGGCAGTTCGTGAAATGGCAGAAAACTGTCATAGCGAAGTCGTTTTTCATGGAACCGTGAAGCAGCTATATGACAGACTAAAGAATGATCAGCATTCATTGGAGAGTTGGCCACGATCGCCTAGAGGTTTAGGTGATGCCATCAGAAGGCAAACACCGGCACTTGATTCTATTGGTGTGAGTGTGGTGCAAGGTGGCATTGAACGAATAAACGGTGATCGCGGCATTTCAATCACAATCAAAAAAATATTATCTGACAATGACGGCAACATTGGCAATGTCGTTTCAGACTTATCCGTTAGAACAAATAATTTTTCTGAATCTATAAGGATTTAATAAATGGATGCCATCGAAATTATTAAATACCTGAGAGAGCAAGATTTTAGTATTAAAGCTGACGGTGAATACCTTGAATTATCGCCACCGGAAAAAATAACGGAGGAACTGCTTCAACGACTTCGCTTACATAAGCCAGCGATTCTCTTAGAACTCAAACGGGAAAAACGGCGGATGAGAGTATTAACTATGCTGGCAGAAAATTCAGGTTCAGAGCGGGCAATCATCAGTGATTCAAATTTTGATCCAGCAAGCGTAATTCTAGCTATTGCAATCAGAGATCAGTACACATTTGAATTGCTTTTACCACGAGAAAAATATGATGCATTCTTTTTATTAGAGGTAATTGAGAAAGGGCAGATTCAATAAATTGATAATGAAATGCAGTATAAAAATAGCTTACTTAAGCAGACACTCCCCCAGGGTGTAAATCTCTACAGGAAACAAATTCAAGTAACCTGACATGGAGACATACAGAGAATTTTTTCTCGCCATACAAATCAATAAAGGTAACTATGACGATTAGCAAGAAACCTACAAAGCAAAACCCCCAATCTATTAATATAAAGGTCAACCAGAATAAAAGTGACCAGGGCAAAATGGCTGAAGTGCAGCTATGTCCTACTATACTAAATACAATAACAACCCAATGCTTTACTAAATCAGTAATTGGCGAAGTAGATTTAACTGAAGCTATAGAGGTGATGAAAGTGAAATCAGATACGATCATTGCGGGTGATTTAAGTGAACTCGAATCGACACTAAGCGCGCAAGTGGCCTCACTCAATGGAATATTTACCACACTGGCAAGACGATCAGCGAATTGTGAATATTTGAATCAAATGGAAACAAATTTACGGTTAGCCCTGAAAGCACAAGCACAATGCGCCCGAACCGTTGAGGTATTGGCAGCAATGAAAAATCCGCCAATAGTCTTTGCCAAGCAAGCCAATATTGCACAAGGACACCAGCAAATTAATAACAATCAATCCCCTTCGCACGCAGGAAAAACAATTAATTCGTCAAACGAACTATTAAGCGAGGCTGAACATGCGACACTGGACACCCGAGGAACGATTGAAACAGGCAGCTTTAATCAGGAATTGGCAGCCGTGGAAACAGTCGACAGGCGCTAAAACATTCGAAGGCAAGGCCAGATCAAGCCGGAATGCTTATAAGCACGGATTAGGAAAACTGCAAAAAGAAATAAGCCGGTTATTGAAAGAACATAGAAAGGCGATTGAGGTAATTAGCTAGCTTTTATAGAAAGAGCTTTCAATGCCGACGATATCATCATATTTAGTATGAGTAATTTTAGTTACCCACAGTTTCTGTGGATAACTTTGTGTATAACCATCTTGCCTGAACGCTTAACTTGTAAATTTCTAAGGATTTTCCTTAGATTGCTTAATTATTTAACATATTAGTTATGTGACATTTATCATATAGTTACGGGATACTTTTCTTCTTGACGTGAAGTTATGTAATGTAATTTTTTATTTTGTTCAAACTGTGGGTAACTTTTGAATGTCAAGTAAATTATTTATTTATGTGCGATGCTTTTTCATTCAATAAGTTGTAAATAATTACAATTTTGCTTATCTGTTTTTTGTTATCGACCGTAATTTAAATAACTTGAAATATTTTTTACAATTCGATTGATGTACATTGAATAAGTAAGAATAGCGAAATCAAGCCGTAATGGTTATAAGTATGGATCAAGTAAGCTACAAAAGAAGCATGAAAAATGTATGATTATCAGCCTTACAAAATCTGCCCAAACACCCGCCAATCAAAAAGAATAAGAAACCAAATAAATATACATGTTTGAACAGACCTTTAAAAATATAGACGACATACTACACAAAGATGCAGGTTGCAGCAGCGAACTTGATTATGTAGAGCAAACATCCTGGGTGTTGTTTTTGAAATATCTGGATGATCTGGAAAAAGACAAAAGAACAGCAGCCGAACTCACAGGAAAAACTTACACAACCATTATTGCTCCAGAATACCAATGGAACGTATGGGCTGTGCCTAAAAACAAAGAAGGCAAGCTAGACCACCACAAAGCATTAACAGGTGATGACCTCAAAGACTTTGTTGATCGTACCCTTTTCCCCTATCTTAAGAAGTTTAAAACCGATGCAGTCAGTGCCGATACGATTGAATACAAAGTCGGGGAGATTTTTAGCGAACTGAAGAACCGCATACAAAGTGGCTACAATTTGCGGGAAGTCATTAACCGTATTGATGAACTGCGATTTAGAACTCACGCTGAAAAGCATGAGATGAGTCACCTTTATGAGGATAAGATCAAGAATATGGGTAACGCAGGGCGCAATGGCGGTGAATACTACACGCCACGCCCTTTGATTAAAACCATCGTAAAAGTGGTTGCGCCTAAAATTGGCGATAAAATCTATGATGGTGCTGTAGGAAGCGCGGGCTTCTTGTGTGAAGCATTTGATTATCTCAATGACAAGAAAAGCCTCAGCACCAGTCAAACCGAGATACTTCAGAAGAAAACCTTTTACGGCAAAGAAAAAAAGTCACTGGCGTATATCATTGGCATCATGAATATGATTCTGCATGGCGTGGAAGCTCCCAACATTGTGCATACCAATACCCTTGCCGAAAACCTCGCTGATATACAGGAAAAAGACCGTTACGATGTAGTGCTTGCCAATCCGCCTTTTGGTGGAAAGGAACGCGCCGAAGTGCAGCAAAACTTTCCGATTAAGACAGGCGAAACCGCTTCATTGTTTTTGCAGCATTTTATCAAGATACTGAAAGCAGGCGGCAAAGCAGGCGTGATCATTAAAAACACCTTCCTGAGCAATACCGATAATGCCAGTATCAGCTTGCGTAAACTCTTACTGGAAAATTGTAATCTGCATACGGTATTGGATTTGCCGGGCGGAACGTTTACCGGTGCAGGCGTAAAAACAGTGGTGTTGTTTTTTGAGAAAGGCGCACCTACCGAGAAAGTATGGTTTTACCAATTGAACCTTGAACGCAATTTGGGAAAAACCAATTCGCTGAACGAGAAAGATTTATCTGAGTTTGTAGCATTACAAAAAACCTTTGCTGATAGCGAGAACTCATGGAGCATCAATGCGAAAAACATTGATCAGACTACCTTTGATCTGAGTGCCAAAAACCCCAACAAAAAAGAAGCCACAGCCTTACGGCAACCGCAGGAAATTTTGCAAGCAATGAGAGCCTTGGATAAAGAAAGCGCAGAAATATTAGACTCAATTTTGGATTTGGTATGAAGCAAGGTTGGGAAATAAAAAAGTTAGGGGAAGTATGTAGATTCATAAATGGCCGTGCCTATTCTAAGCATGAATTATTGCAGCAAGGGAAATATCCTGTTTTAAGAGTGGGAAACTTTTTTACAAATAATCACTGGTATCACTCAGACTTAGAATTAGATGAAGACAAATATTGTGATTATGGAGATTTACTATACGCATGGTCTGCTTCGTTTGGTCCCAGAATTTGGGAAGGAGCGAAAGTTATTTATCACTATCATATTTGGAAGGTAATTCCCAATACCGAACTAATTACAAAAGAGTTTTTGTTTCAATTATTAAAATGGGATACAGAGGCGATAAAGACAGCTCATGGAACTGGTGCAACTATGATGCATGTTGGTAAAAACTCAATTGAAACTAGATTAGTTCCACTCCCCCCACTCCCCGAGCAACAACGCATCGTAGCCATCTTAGATGAAGCCTTTGCCGCCATAGCTAAGGCAAAAGCCAATGCCGAACAAAACCTCAGAAACGCCAAAGAACTTTTTGAGAGTTATTTGCAGAATACATTTAAGTCTAAAATTCAAGGTGAGATAAGCAATGCAATAGACAATCTATGCGAGTTAATTGTGGATTGCGAACACAAAACTGCACCAATTCAAGAAACAGGATATCCTTCAATCAGAACACCAAATATTGGCAAAGGGACTTTGATTTTAGACAATGTAAATAGGGTATCTTATGAAACATATTTGCAATGGACAAGACGAGCAATTCCTAAAGCTGATGATTTGATTTTGGCAAGAGAAGCTCCAGCTGGAAACATAGCAGTTATTCCTGAAAACCTAGAATGCTGTTTAGGTCAAAGAACTGTTCTTATTCGACCGAAAAAAGACAAGCTTATTTCAAAATATCTGGCATATTTGATTTTATCCAAAGATGTGCAAGAAAAATTGCTTTTACATTCAACTGGCGCAACGGTTGAGCATATCAATATGAGAGATATTAGGGCATTTAGAATTTATAATCTTTCATCAATTCAAGAACAAAGAATTATCGTTCAGAAACTCGATGCCCTCAGTGCCGAAACCAAAAAACTAGAAACCATCTTCCAACAAAAAATAAATGATCTTGAAGAGCTGAAGAAATCTATCCTTCAAAAAGCATTTAATGGCGAATTGAAAGCTTCAAAAGAAGTAGCCGCATGAACGAAGAAAAAATAAATAAAAGCTTCAGACATTCGGCTGCATTTGGTAAGCGAATAGAATATTATGTAATTGGCTTAATGCTCAAGGAAGGTCTTGACGTGTATTTGCCAATGGTTGATGACGATGCCATTGATGCTGTAATCAAAAAACTTGATGGTTCTTTTGTAGAAGTACAAATCAAAGCCCGTTCAAAGGAAGTTAAATTTGGCACGGCTGCATTCTTTTCAGCTATCCCGCATAAATACCGGTTAAATTATTGGTTTGTTTTCTACTCTGAGCGCATGGATAAACTATGGATTTTATCTTCAAAAGACTTTATCAAAGAGGCCATTCCATACAAAAAAGGAAATAATGTAGGAAAGCATGCAATTTTG
>NZ_JAMWZS010000030.1 GCF_024282095.1 Nitrosomonas sp. | reverse complement strand
TCTTATTCTCTCCGCAAGTTCCTACCCTATTCCCCTTGCTCTCACCTAGACTACTTAGTCAATCCTTTACTGTCAAGGTATTTTGCCTATCGAAAAATACTCAGGAATTACTCGCAACTATTCTATTAATAAATTCAGTCAACTGTATTGATTAATACGAGAAGATTCCAGACAAAAGAAAATTATTAATTCAGTAATTAACATGACTAACAGTACTCGGCCAAATAATCACACTACAAAATCAACTAAGCCTGGGTTCCGGACGCTTTTTTACGACGCATAAAATAATATGCTGCAGCACCACCGCCGACAATAACGACCAATGCAATTTCCATCACACCGAAACCGCCACCATGACTGCCATGACCGCCACCCTTTCCAACACTTAATGGAATACGCACGACCGTTTTAGTATTGCCGGCATCATCTTTCTTTTCCAGTTGAACTGCATACTGGCCTTTCTCTTGGATATTTGCTGCCACCACGATAATTCCAGAGCTATGTTCCTCAGCAGGCATATAAACAATGCCATGCTCAGCAGCACCATGCCCCGCATGTTCATCATGCTCCATACCTTCATGACCTGCATGATCCCCAGCATCAGCCGGTTTCTGTTCAGCAGCTGCGCTAGGTTTAGCGCCATGACCTTCATGTCCTTCTTTGACGAGACGTACAGCCAGAGGTATTTGGCGTGCTTCATGCGGCAACTCGATCGTTAAATTCACTTTGCCGGTATTAGGCAAATTTTCGCAAAATGAATGCATTGGCGGAATTCCGCCTTCCGGGACTTCATAAGCACTGAACGTTACTGGAAATTCACCTGTTTTAATTGTGCAACCACCGGCATCATGATGCCCTTCATGCGCAAGCATTAACTGTGCGTACGCTGGTAGAGCCAGAAAAGATGCCAAAACCGCACCACTTAATTTTGTTGCCCAACTGCGTGTAGAAACTACCTTCATATTCTCTCCAAAATTTATCATCTGTAAACCAAATCTATAACTATTGATGCATGCCCAGTCACGTCACCCCGAACAATCAAGCTCGGGATTGTATATCAAAAAATTTAGAATATTAATCGAAATGGAAATATTTAACTATCCAACCCTCAGATCGTTCGCTTTCTCTGGGTGGGGCAACCGCTCATCCAGCAATTCGATCCAGTGCCTGACAGGCGTTGTTGTACCACCCTGCAAATGCATCAAACAGCCGATATTGGCGGTAGCGATTTGCTCAGTTTTACACGATTCCAAGGCCGCTATTTTGTTTTTCAACAACTGTTGTGACAATTCAGGTTGCAGAATCGAGTAAGTACCAGCCGAACCGCAGCAGAGATGCGCATCGGGAACAACGGTCAAATCAAAACCGGCAGCGCTCAGAATTTTCTCCACCACACCGCGAATCTTCATACCATGTTGCAAAGTACACGGAGAATGAAAAGATAATCTTGTTCTACTCACATTGACATATTGTCCACCCAGCAACCGTTCAAGATTTTCTATCTCAGCAAGAAGTATTTCACTGATGTCTTTGGCAAGTGCTGATATTTGGACCGCTTTCTCCGCATATACCGGATCATGCTGCAGAAAATGTCCATATTCTTTGACGGTCACGCCGCACCCACTGGCAGTTACCACAATCGCTTCAACTTCCTTCTGCTCTATCGATGGCCACCATGCATCAATATTTCGACGCATGTAATCCAGTCCTTCCTGCTGCGCATTCAAATGAAAAGTAACTGCTCCGCAACATCCAGCATCCGCGCTTTTAATCAGCGATATTCCCAAATGATCCAGCACGCGCGCAGTAGCAGCATTAATATTGGGCGCTAATGCCGGTTGCACACACCCATCAAGCACCAACATTTTGCGTGCATGCCGTACCGCAGGCCATGATGTTTTCGCGTGTCCAAGTTTGCTTGGAATCTTTCTTTTTAAGCTTGCAGGCAGAAGCGGACGCACTACCTGCCCTGCTTTAAGCAATAGGCTGAATACTGATGCATTCGGCAATAACTTGCGCAGCGTATAACGCAAAACATCGGATTGCACATCACGTTTTACCTGTTGTTCGATCATGCCACGGCTGATATCCACCAATGCGCCGTAGCGCACCCCTGATGGACAAGTCGTCTCACACGCACGGCAAGTCAGGCAACGATCCAAATGCAATTGCGTTTTTTGGGTAACCGGCTGGCCCTCGAGCATTTGTTTCATCAGATAAATACGTCCGCGCGGACTATCCAATTCGTCGCCCAGAATCTGATAAGTCGGACAAGTGGCCAGACAAAAACCGCAATGCACGCAACTACGTAGAATGGCATCCGCTTCCTGTCCTTGCGGAGAGTTTTTTATAAAATCAGTGAGTTTGGTTTGCATTTAAATTTCGGGATACAGTCGGCCAGGATTAAATATTCCCGACGGGTCAAATTTTTCTTTCAGCGCACGATGAATGCTCATCATACCGGTATCCAGTGGATGAAACACAGGAATACAAGATTCATTATGACGAAACAAAGTAGCATGGCCACCTGCATTTTTGGCTGTTCTCCGTATGGTTTCCGCACTCGCATTTTCATCGCCAAGGAACCAACGCAAACCACCATTCCATTCCATCAATTGCTTTCCAGGTAACAACAAGGGTGAAGTCGTTGATTGAATGGATAAACGCCACAAAGGTTGTGCCGATTGAAAAAAATCATGCGTTTGTTCGCGTATCGACTGCCAGAAGACACCGCTTTCACTCAATTCTTCGCCGCCCAGTTTTACCTGAGCTGCGCGCACCGCCGACTCAGCGCCTGAGAGCCTAACAAACAATTCACCATTCACATGGCAAGTTGCGGAAATCGGCAACGGCTTACCGGCCCATTGATTCATTTTCTCAATCGCTGCAATTTCATCCAATTGCATGCGCAACGTAATTTCAGCTGCCGGTTTCGGCAGGACTTTCAGCGAAACTTCGAGCAACATGCCCAACGTACCCATAGCACCCACCATCAGTCGCGAAACATCATAACCGGCAACATTTTTCATCACCTGTCCGCCAAAGCTTAAATCCTCGCCTTGACCATTCAGCATCCTGATCCCCAGCACAAAATCGCGTACAGCACCGGCAGCAGCACGGCGCGGCCCGGACAAACCGGCAGCCACACAACCACCCAGCGTAGCGGCTGCGCCAAAATGAGGTGGCTCAAACGCCAGCATTTGTCCGTGTTGATCAAGCGCAGCTTCCAGATCAACCAAGCGCGTACCGGCACGTGCTGTGATCACCAGTTCCGTCGGCTCGTAATCAATAATGCCGCTATACGCGGTCGCATCCAGCGTATTACTTTGCTCGGTGACCGGATTGCCATAAAAATGCTTAGTACCGCTCCCGCATATCTGTAGCGGGGTTTTGTGTTCAGCCGCGGTACGAATGGCTGTTTGATATTGATCAATCATGGCTTGCATGGACTTTAAAAACGCGGTAATTCTGGAAATTTTTGCTCGCCCCGATGCACATGCATCGCACCCAGTTCTGCACAACGATGCAAAGTGGGCACGGCTTTGCCGGGATTCAGCAATCCGCTGGGATCAAACGCCGCTTTCACCGCATGAAACATCGCCAATTCACCGGTTCTGAATTGTGCACACATTTGATTGATTTTCTCCATCCCCACACCATGTTCTCCGGTGATCGTACCACCGGCACGAATGCACATCTCCAATATCTTGCCACCAAATTCTTCCGTCTTCTCCAACTCGCCCGGTTGATTGGCATCGTACAAAATCAATGGATGCAAATTGCCATCCCCGGCATGAAACACATTCATGCAACGCAACCCGTACTCCTGCGACAGTGCTTCGATACCCCGCAACACATCGGCCAGATGCTTGCGCGGAATGGTGCCATCCATACAATAATAATCCGGCGAAACCCTGCCTGCTGCTGGGAATGCCGCTTTACGCCCCGCCCAAAACTTCAATCGCTCGGCTTCATTCTGCGAAGTACTGATTTTAGTCGCGCCGCTTTGCTGCATGATGGCATAAATGCGTTGGATCTCATCCGTCACTTCCTCAGCGCCACCATCGGATTCACACAACAAAATAGCTGCCGCATCCAGGTCATAGCCCGCGTGTAAGAACTCTTCCACCGCATGAATGGTAATTTTATCCATCATTTCCATGCCAGCGGGAATGATACCCGCGCCAATGACATTCGCCACCGCATTACCCGCTTTGAGCACATCGTCAAATGCCGCCATCACCAGTTGCGCTTTTTCGGGTTTCGGGATCAATTTCACGGTAATTTCCGTAACAATACCCAGCATCCCTTCACTGCCCGTCATCAGCGCAAGTAAATCATACCCTGCACTATCGAGACTTTCACCGCCGATTTCCAAACATTCGCCCGAAATGGTCAAAACGCGCAATCTGAGAATATTATGCACCGTCAGACCATATTTCAGGCAATGCACGCCGCCCGAATTTTCCGCCACATTGCCGCCGATTGAACAGGCAATTTGTGACGATGGATCCGGCGCGTAATGCAAACCATGCGGAGCAGCCGCTTCACTAATTGCCAGATTCCTGACACCCGGCTGCACGCGTGCCATCCGCGCCAGCGGATCGACAGCGATAATTCGATTCAATTTGGCCAATGACAATAAAACACCCTGCGCATGCGGCAGTGCACCGCCCGACAAACCCGTACCCGCACCCCGCGCCACAACCGGCGTTTGGGTTGCATGACAAAGCTGTAAAATTTGAATGATCTGTGCTTCACTTTGCGGCAACACAACCACCATGGGCAATTGCCGGTAAGCCGACAAACCATCGCATTCATACGGCTTCAGATCTTCGGTTTCATACAGCACCGCCTCAGGAGGTAAAAAAGACCGCAGACTGTTGACAAGTTCTTGAGGAGACATGCAATTATTCCGGATGTTTGTGAATTTCGTGATTGGCTAATTTTTCCAGCATTTTTACAATCGCCGAATTATCCCATTTCGCGCCACCATGTGCGAGACAGGCAGAAAACAATTCACGCACGGTGGCCGTATTGGGCAGGCTCACACCCAAAGCGGCAGCGCTCTCCAATGCAATATTCAAATCTTTTTGATGCAGCTCGATACGAAAACCCGGTTCAAAGCGCCGATTAATCATGCGTTCCCCATGCACCTCCAGCACTCGCGAAGCCGCAAAACCACCGAGCAGCGCTTGTCGCACCTTTTCCGGATCAGCACCTGCTTTGGAAGCAAACAACAATGCCTCAGCCACGGCTTCGATCGTTGCCGACACAATAATCTGATTGGCAACCTTGCAAATCTGCCCGGCGCCATTTTCGCCCACGTGGGTTACCGTCTTACCCATCAATCCGAGAACCGGCTTAATCCTATCGAACACCGCCGCACTCGCACCGACCATAATCGTCAGCGTGGCATTCTGCGCCCCCACATCGCCACCGGAAACCGGTGCATCGACATAATCATGCCCCAGCACATTGACTCGCGTTGCAAATTTACGTGTTGCCAGCGGCGAGATCGAACTCATATCCACAATGATCTTGGATTGATCAGAATGCGTTGCCAGGCTTTCAACCACGCCATCTTCTCCAAACAGCACTTTTTCCACATCCGGCGTATCCGGCAACATGGTGATAATAATATCCGCATGCTGCGCCACTTCCCTGGGTGAAGCCAAAGCGCTGCCACCCAGCGCAACCAAATCTGCAGGCACACCGCTACGCGAATGCAAGAATAAACTGTGCCCGCCCTTAATCAAATGCCCGGCCATGGGTTTGCCCATGATGCCCAGACCGATAAAACCGATATTTGCCATAACCGTCTACTTTGAAAATGGATAGACGAATGATATGTCGAGAGCGGGAATAACGAAAGAAAAAACTAGCGCTGGCGCTGGGATGATCTGGCCCGCCACAACGCCGCCAATGAACTGCCTAGCAAAGAATGCATCAGCACTGAAATCGCGCCCACAAACGGTGCCAAGGGTAGCATCGGGAAAGCCTGTTTGGCCAGCACGATCGCCAATCCGGAATTCTGCATGCCGACTTCAATCGAAATAGTCCGTGCGCTTTGAGTATCGCAACCGAAGATCCGCGCAAACTGATAGCCAATCAAAAAACCACCGCCATGCAACAGCGCAACCGCGAGAATCAGCTCAGCGCCATACGTGAGAATGGTTGCGGCATTGGCTGCAAACACCACCGCGCAGATCACGCACACCCCCAGCACGGATAACAGCGGCGCAACGGGCATCACCCGCTGCACCAGCTGCGGCACCCAGCGATTCAGCAAGACACCCAATACAACGGGTAGAATCACAACTTGCAGCGTTTGTTTGAACAACATCCAGGTATCCACCGGAACCAGTTTGCCCGCAAATAATTGCGTCAGTAATGGCGTCAGAATCACCGCTGCCAATGTGGAGCAAACAGTCATCACCACGGACAGCGCCACATCGGCTTTTGCGATATACGACACCAAATTCGAAGCCGTGCCGCCAGGACAGCAACCTACCAGAATCAATCCGACCGCAAAATGCGTTGGCAAATCCAACCCGGTCGCAATCCCCCAAGCCAGCAAAGGCATGATGGAATATTGCGCCGCAAAACCAATTACCACCAATCTCGGCATGCGCGCAATTCGACGAAAATCGTCGAAGGTCAAGGTCAACCCCATGCACAGCATGATAAAACCCAGAATCAACACCACGACTGATCCTTGGTTCAATGGCAGCAACCACTCCGGCCAGATCAAAGCCATGGCACCAGCCAGTATCATCCAAAGCGGAAACAACAATGTCAGTTTTTGTAGCATATGAAGATTAAATCGGTTTAAGTGTCTGGCAGGGAAGAACGCGCCAATAACAGCGTGTGCACTGCCCGTAATCATAGCGGAAAACCATTTTATAAAATGAGTCAATCACTTCATGCCCCACATGGCTGAGATACTTGACGGATGACGCTGTGCTTACCCGCCCTACAAAACCCCAAAAAAACAAATCCGCAGGGGCTACGCCCCTGCACCCCGCAAAGGGTCAAAGCACAAAGATCAAAGTCGCAAAGCCCTGGCGATACGAAAACCCAGGCCGTCGCTGGCTACATCGGTGTAGTACCTGACACGGCTAGCCGACCGCAGGAACTGCGGATCGTTGAGCCACGAACCGCCCCGAACCACCCGGCGCTTACAATCTCCGCCATTGGCTTCCTTCCAGGCTGATCCATCCGTTGGTGCATTCAGGTAATTGTCATGCCAGCAATCCTCTACCCATTCCCACACATTGCCGGCGATATCATAAAGCCCGAAGGCATTCGGTTTAAACGAGCCTACCGGCGCAGTTTGTTTGTAATCCCATTCACTGCCACAAGCATAGCAGTTTGCATTGTTTTTCCCGATGTCCGACCCCCACCAGTACGCAGTTTGCGTACCCGCACGGGCAGCGTATTCCCATTCCGCTTCGGTCGGCAGGCGGTATTGCTTGCCGGTTTGTTGCGACAACCATTGCACATAGTGTTGTGCATCTTCGAACGAAACGTTGATGACAGGCCGCCTGCCCCGCCCCCAACCTACATCATCCGGCAATCGTCGATTGGTTGCTTTGACAAATGCATCATACTCGTCAAACGTCACCACGTATTTGCCGATTTCGAACGCGTAAGCAATGGTAACTTCATGCTGTGGGCCTTCTCTAGTATCTCGACCGAATTCGGTCTCATGCGATCCCATCAGGAATTTTCCGGGTGGTATACGCACCATTTCGGGTTCGAAGGAAAGTCTTGTTTCAATGGACCGCTCAATACCGGAAAGATTTGATTGCACCGACGGTAGCGAAGCCGTCTTTGCACTCAAAACTTTTTCCAATATTTGAATGAACTTATCGACATCCGCTCGGAATCGAAGGTCGCTGATTTCATAAGCATGGCGCCGTGCCAGTGGCGCCAGGCATTCGGGTAACTGCGACGATTGGGGTACAACAGCTCCGCCTACCAAAACCGGGATTACGCGTATTTTTCGTTCCAACAAGGTGGCAATCTCAAGACGCACAAAATCATCCGGATTATCCAAGCGCCGTTGCCCGGCAGCATCGGTGATATCCAGCCAATGCTTTCCGATCAGAACAACAGCAACTTGTACGGCTTCCAGTTTTTGTTGGATGACTTCAATGAAATCTTCCCCTGGTTCAATCTGGTCTATGTCCATAAAGATAACGCCATGGCCAAAATGGCTCTCTAACCGATCATACAAACGGCCAGCATGGGCTGCGCTATCATCGCGGCGGTAATTAATGAAAATTTTGGACATTGTGATTGTTCACCAATTACTTCTGAAAATTTGATCAAAATATAATGAATGAGATTAGCAGGCTGTCGAACATATTAACACCGAACCGGGGTCAAACATAAGCTGGGGAGCACGTCTCGCTGCATCGCGATCAAGTCTCTTTCGAAGGATGACTGTTCGGCCCTGAGACTACGACGCAGGTTAGCCACGCTCACAGTTTTGCAGCATTCGAGGCCAAATTCATGGCGCGCATCGTGACGTTGCTTATGCAGTTTGTTTTCCAGTGCTTGCACTTGCTGTTTGAGTAATTGTTGCTAATTATTGAGCACTGAGGAAAAACCCTGTACATTGATGTGCCATTGATTACCTCATTGTTTCGCGATTCCATGATTCAAATCAGTAGAATACTTTCATCATCGTTACGTTACGGTCTAGTCTGCGGGTTGCTCGGTGGCCTTTTCCTCCTGAGCGGTTGCCAATCGTTTTTAACCGGGCAATCGGCATTGCCTACTCCGGCAGCTAAACCACTGCCTATTCCGCTGGCCAGTCATGAATTCAGCTTCGACCCTGCCCGCGACGATGTCGTCGGTACTTTGCAGGTCATTACCGCTAACAAAGATGACACACTTTCCGATATCGCCCGCCGTTTCAATCTGGGTTACGAAGAAATCGTGAGTGCCAACCCTCATGTCGATCCCTGGTTGCCGCGCGCCGGCACCAAAATCGTGATTCCTACCCAGTTCGTGCTGCCCGATGCGCCGCGCCAGGGAATTGTGATCAATCTCGCCGCAATGCGACTGTTCTATTACCCCAAAGCCAAGCCCGGCGAACCGCAAAAAGTCATCACCCACCCGGTCGGCATCGGACGCGTGGAATGGAAAACACCGGAAGGTATGACCCGGGTCGCCTCCAAAAAGGAAAATCCAACCTGGATACCGCCGCTTTCCATTCGCAAAGAACACGAAAAAAACGGCGATCCATTGCCTGCCGTTGTACCACCCGGGCCGGATAACCCGATGGGCACGCACGTATTGAAACTTGACTGGCCGAGTTACGCCATTCACGGCACCGACAAACCGCCGAGCATCGGTCTGCGCGGCAGTCACGGCTGTCTGCGCATGTATCCCGAGGATATCGCGACCATCTACCATGCCGTTCCGGTCGGTACACCGGTGCGCGTGGTCAATCAACCGCGTCTGCTCGGCTGGCGCGAACGCATGCTGTATCTGCAGACCTACGCCATCCTGGAAGACGACAAACGCAATCACAACACACTCCTCAAAAAATCGCTGAGTACCGCACATTCAACGCCCAAAGCAAAACTTGACAAGCGACCTCAAGCCAAAATCAATCAAGCCCTGCTCAGCGAAGCCATCCGTAACCCGCGCGCCATCGCCATTCCCATTACGCAAGCGGATATGACGTTGCAAGCCTATCTCGGCCGCGCCACGCGCGTGCAAAATACACTGCCCTTCAACGCGACTTGGGACGGTGATATGAGCCAGCAACTCACAGCAAACGATGTGCTGGAAATGACGGATAAGGAATCGAGGCAGATTCGATAGCATGTTGATTTAAGATACAATTATCATTTCACTGATTTCCCTTCTGATCCTGCTGTTCATGACAATACAAACGCACATAACTGCAGCCAATCATTCCCCCATCCGCCTGATCATCCACGGTGGTGCCGGCACTATCTCGCGCAGCAGGCTGACGCCGGAACGCGAGCAGGCCTATCGGCAGGTGCTCGAACAATCTCTGATAGCCGGCCATGCGGTGCTTAAAGCAGGTGGCAGCAGCGTTGATGCCGTGATTGCGGCGATCGTGGTGCTGGAAGATTCGCCGCTGTTCAATGCCGGCAAGGGTGCGGTATTCAGTCATGCCGGCCGCAATGAGCTGGATGCGTCGATCATGGAGGGTGCAACCCTTATGGCGGGGGCTGTTGCCGCGGTCACCACGATTCGCAATCCGATCCGCGCCGCACATGCGGTGATGACAAAAAGCGCACTGGTGATGCTGATGGGTTCCGGTGCCGAGGCCTTCGCCGCCGAGCAGGGATTGGAAATCGTCGCCCCGTCTTATTTCCATACCGAATTTCGCTGGAACCAGTTGCAAAAAGCTATCGCAAAAAACCGCGTGCTGCTTGATCACGACAGCGATTACGATCCACCGCCATCCCGCAACGATGAAAAACGCGGCACGGTCGGCGCTGTGGCGCTGGATCGCTACGGCAATCTCGCCGCAGGTACCTCGACCGGCGGGCTCACCAACAAGCGCTACGGCCGCGTGGGTGATTCACCGATCATCGGTGCCGGAACCTACGCAGACAATCGCTCGGTGGCGGTATCCGCGACCGGCACCGGTGAAATGTTCATCCGCGCTGCGGCCGCGTTCAACACGGCAGCACAGGTGCGATTGCTGCATACTCCAATTGCCGAAGCGGCGGATAACACGTTAGCGGAAATCGCCGCTATCGGCGGCGATGGCGGTTTGATCGTACTGGACGCGAAAGGCAATTATGCCATGCGTTTCAACACCAAAGGCATGTACCGCGGCACGATCGGCAGCGACGGCATCGCACAGGTGAGTATTTTTCCGGAAGTTGAAACACCAAGTTCTGATCCCTCTGCTTCTATGTCCTGAAATTCACTTCGGCCAATCGGTCGAATGTGAATATCCGATGATCGCTCACTGACATCCGGTAAGATGTACGATATGCATATGCACAATGCAAAAAGAGGAAAAAATGAAAAACTACCATGTAAAACCCGACAGCAAATTATCACTAGCGCATTTTGATCCCGACGACACCGGTGATTACAAAAAAACCGAGTCAGGCAAAGAAAAAGCCAAGGCTGCCACAGAAAAATTGATCGGCAAGCTGAGTGAATTGCAAGAACGCTTGTACGCCAATGGCAACCGCGCCCTGCTGATCGTGTTGCAGGGCATGGATACCAGCGGTAAGGATGGTGTGATCAAGCATGTGATGTCCGGTGTCAATCCACAGGGTTGCAAAGTGGTGACTTTCAAAACACCTTCAGTAGAAGAGCTCGATCATGATTTTTTGTGGCGCGTGCATCAGAAAGCGCCCGCCAAGGGCCAGATCGGCATTTTCAATCGCTCGCACTATGAAGATGTGCTGATCACCCGTGTGCATGGACGCATTTCGGACAAGATGGTCAAGCAACGATTTGATCAGATTAAGGAATTCGAGGAATTGCTGTCCGAAAGTGGTACGGTCATTGTGAAATTTTTCCTGCATATTTCCAAGGGTGAGCAGAAAAAACGGTTGGAAGAGCGCATCAACAATCCGGAAAAACGCTGGAAATTCAGTGAAGGAGACATCGAGGAGCGGAAATTCTGGGGAAGCTATATCGAGGCGTTTGAGGCCATGATGGCCGCCACCAGCACCGATCAGGCACCTTGGCATATCGTGCCCGCCAACCGAAAATGGTATCGCAATCTGATCATCGCTGATCATGTCGTTGACGCACTGGAAAGCATGAAACTGAAAACGCCCCAAGCCCCGGCCGGAATCAACTTTAACACACTAAAAATTGAGTAATCAGGCAGATCCACCGCGCGCAACGCCATGGCTCAAGCCGGAGGATTTGCATGGAAATTGAACTGAAACTGGCCTTGCATCCCCGCCATACCGGACGTATCCGGCACCACCCATTATTGAGTACCATCAAACCGGAAAAACGCCCGCTGCTCAGCATTTATTTCGATACCCCGCAGTTTGATCTGATGCAGCGTGGCATCGCGTTGCGTGTGCGCCGGGTGGACGATCAGTGGATTCAAACGTTGAAAGCTGCAACGCAATCGGTTGGTGCATTATCGAGTCGCCCGGAATGGGAAATGGCGGTCACGGACGGCGGTCATGCGGATTTTTCCGTGTTGCCGCAAGCCGCATTGGATTTATTGGCCGGCATCAAACAAAAACATATCGTACCGGTATTCACCACCGAGTTTCAGCGCATTACCTGGCAGGTTGGCAACGATACAGCGCGCGCCGAAGTGGCGCTCGATAGCGGGAAAATCCATGCCGCAGAAGCGTACCGGGATATCTGTGAAGTTGAAATCGAACTCAAATCCGGCGCCCCCGAGTTTTTGTTCGAGATAGCCACGCAATTGCTGCGGCAAGTACCGTTGCATATCGAGCCGCGCAGCAAAGCGGAACGCGGTTATATGCTATGTGGTGCGGCAAACCCCGCACCAACCAAGGCAGTGCAACCGTCGATCGATAAACATCAAAACGCAGGCGAAGCCTGGAATGCCATCCTGCAGGCTGCATTGATGCAATTGACCGCCAACGTGCCCGGTTTTCTGGAAGATGCGCACGATATCGAATATTTGCACCAGCTCCGCGTTGCACTGCGCCGCATGCAGACCGGTACAATTTTGGCCAAATCACTGGAACAAGCTACCGCAGCGTGGAATCAGCCGCTGCGCAAATGCATGCACGCATTGAATCTGGCGCGTGATTGGGATGTGTTTCAGCAGGAGACGCTGCCTGGGATCCTGTCGATTCTGGAAGCAACAGCGGGAGACCCTCCCATTGACGATGCCGCACAGATTCTGGTGCATCGTATCGCTATGCATGCTCGGCAACGGGCGCAAGCGTTTTTGCTCAAACCGGCATTCACTCAGCTCGTGCTCGACATTGGCCGCAGCCTGCTGACAGCACCCATGGATGTGCAAATACAGGATGCCAAGGCGTGGGCGGAAACGATACTCGAGCAACGCTGGCAGAAGCTGCGTAAACGCTGTCACGGTTTCGCCCGGCTCAGCCCTGCGGAACGTCATATGGCGCGCATTGCGGCGAAGAAGATGCGCTACGCAGCGGATGCTTTTGCACCACTGTACGGCAAACGCGCCGATCATTTCACCGCCGCTCTGGCGGCACTGCAAGACGAGCTGGGTTATGCCAATGATCTACGTATCGGTATGCAATTGCTGCGCAAATTGCCGCAGCAATCCACCACGCTCAGCTTTGAGCTTGGCCGACTCAGCGGCGCATTGGAATATGAAATCGCGCAACACGCGCATTTGTCCGGCACCCTGTGGCAGCGGCTGGCACGATCAAAATTATTCTGGCGCTAACAGGCAGAATTACCCATGCGCGTGAACCAACCAGGCGATCGCGCAGATTGATGTGATGCATGCGGCTAGTGCGATGAAGGTATTGCGACGGTATTTCCGCACCAATACCGTTTGTGGGTATACCGAGATGATAAAAGGCTGCGTTGAATTATCCGGTTTTGTCATGATATGCGTGTCCGGTTCCAAAGCCAGTTGATCATGGGCCTGCTGCGCTGCTGCTTGTGCTTCCCGGCGAGCGACTTCCCATTCTGTCTGGTCTATTGTGCCGTCCTTGTTGGCATCGAAACGGTCTTTTAATGCCTGTTGATCCTGCTTCCAATCATTCAACAGATTGATCATCACATCCCGCGCGGATTGCTGTGCAGTTGCAGACCAGGTTGTGAATTGACCTAATATGTACAACGGCTGACCAGGCAATATCAACCATTCACTATAACGGTAATTGTTCGTCATCGCATGGACGATCGACTGGCTTTCCAGGATCTGAGTACGGGTTGGCCATTCGGTGTTGCCATACCACACCAGTTTTTCGTTGCCATTGACTTCCGCATTGTTCGGATCGACATAGCAACTGTTCGCACCATCCGTGAGCTTGAAGCGGTGATCACTGATATTTTTGTAAACCACATGCCAGCGTGTTTGGATGCGGCCGTTTTCGGTAAACGTTTCTTGCTGCTCGATTTGACTGTGATACCAAAGACACGGGTGATTGGACAGCGGCGCATAAATCGGCTGATCATCAATCAATTGTCCTTTTCCTTCCAGCTCAATATAGCCTTGATGTGCAGAACGCAATTTGGCAGTGGGCGTATCTTCAACGATACGTAACCGCTTCCAGTTACGGACCACACAATAGAGACTGATCACTGCCGCCAGCAGCAATGCGATCAGGACAAATTCATAGTCTTCCGGAGCAAGTTCCAGCGACTGGATATCCATGCCAACGCCTTGCGCTAGCCAAACAATTGACCGATATTGACGTCCTGCTTATCGGCGTCGCTAAACTCCAGCAAATCGCGCGGCTTGAATTTGAACCAATTGGCGATGATGACATCGGGAAATTGTTCGATGCGCACGTTGTTGATTCTGACCGCTTCATTGTAATACTCACGGCGATCGGCGATGCTGTTTTCCAGCCCGGTAATGCGTGCCTGCAAATGCTGGAATTTCTCGCTGGCTTTCAATTCCGGATAATCTTCCACAACCGCAAACAAATTACCCAGTCCCACCCGCAGCTTATTCTCGGCAGAACCCAACGCGCCGACATTGCCCGCTTCGCGCGCGGTCGCGACCTGCGAGCGCGCCGCGATCACCTGTTTGAGTGTTTCCTGTTCAAACCCCATGTATTGCTTGCAGGTTTCAACCAGCTTGGGCAGTTCGTCGTGACGCTGTTTCAGCAGAATATCAATATTGGCCCATGCCTGTGACACGGCATGCTTAATATCAACCAACCGGTTATAGAGCATGATGCCGTAACCAATAGCAATCGCAATTCCTGCCAGTGAAATATAAATAATGATATCCAATGTCGTCCCCCCTATAAGTTATGCGAGTAAAATATACCTGAAAGGCCATGCAAGGAATTGCTTAAAAAGCAATCCATACGGGTTTTATTTCACAGTATCCATCGACTTCATCGCTATTGACGGGTAGCGTGACGGTTATCTATGCTATCCGGCTTAAGAAAACGAGTATTCAGGAGTTACCCATGCATGTTTCAACAAAATCATACACATCCATCAAAACGATGCTGACTGCATTGATCATCATCGGCTGTGCCGAAATCTCGGCACAACCGGAAGCAGTCAAACCCGTTACCATCATGGTCGGTGAGCAAGGTCCCGACGGATGCGAATTACTTGGAAAAATAAAGGGCTCTTCAAAAGACGATTCAATCGATGCAGCCGACGACAATACGCCCTACGTCGATCGGTTGATCAAAGCCAGAAACAATTTAAGGCATGAAACGCAGAAACTGGGCGGCAATAATGTGCATATCATTCGTTCCAACAATACCGGCAAGTATGAAATTCCCGGGATGGACAAGGAAATCATACTGATCGGAAATGTCTATCGCTGCGAATAAACCGGAAAGCAATTTGTATGCGTTCTGCGCAACCGCATTCACGGCATACCCGGTCACTCGCAGCTTGTTCAGTCGCTTGTCTTAGCTTGATAATCGGTCAGTATTCCGACGATGATGATTACCACCCCCGCTGCGATATAAAGATTCCTCGCGATTTCATCGGCAGCAAAACCCAGGATAAAAGGCACTGCAATCAGCGCAGGACCAACCACACGCTCAATCCAGCCATGCACAGGAAATGGAATGATCTTGACGATCCCGAAAGGAAAATCAGAAGCCAATGTGACAAGCAGATGAATAGCGGCGAGACTGTACGCCAGCAAAGCCGGTATTTGATTTAGCCCGAACAGGGTTGGGGCAAGTAAAAATAGAATGACGGTCAGAAAATCAAGATAACCGTGCATGCGCGGTGAAATTACTTTCATGTTAACGCTCCTGTATTAATTGTGGTCACCCCGATGGGTTACCATGCCAAACATTAATACAGCACTATCACATTGTCTGTTAGCTACAAAACAAAACCACTCCGAGTGATGGCAGTTATTTTGCATGGCAAAACGCAGTGAGCGCAGCATCATTGATGCAAATCTGGTCACGCGTGTAGTCCAGCATGCCGCGGCTTCTGAAATCGTTCAGAATTGTGCTCACCACCGGGCGGCTGGCACCGATCAAATCCGCCACATCCTGTTGCGTTAAATGAATTTCCAATGCATAACCATGCGTGCAGCGTATGCCAAACATCTCCGCCAGCTCCAGTAACGCGGCTGCAAGGCGCATCTCAACCGGCTGCGTCAGGATGGTGCGGAGTTTACGCTCGATTTTTTGTTTGCGGACATAGGTTTGCTCAAAAACGTACCATGCCAGCTCCGCATGCTGCGATAACAGTGCTTTGAAATCTTGATATGCCAAGCGGTAAAAATCGACTTCTCCTAATGCCTGTGCGGTCTCTTCCATTGCATGATGCGCAGCATGTTCTCCCAAGAAACCAATCACATCGCCTTTCCTGAGCAGCGCGATGGTAATTTCGGTTCCTTGAGATGTCAGGTGCGAGAGCTTCACGATGCCGTCTTTTATCCAGAAAACATTGGCACAATGATCACCTTGACGATAGAGGAAATCTTTATTTCCAGCATTAATTTCCTGAATCGAAGGAAAATCTTTTTTTAATTGCTCGAAATCGCTTTCGAATAATGTATTCATGGTGTTATCAAAAAACATCGATCAAATCCTGAGGTGTCGGCACACCGTCATTCACGTCCGAAACGGGATGCGCTCAATGTCACATCGGCACGTGCCCAGGCCTGTTCAAAACGCGCTGCGATGACTGCCGCCTGATCATCCTTCTTTTGTGCGCGCAGTGCCTGCGTCAAGCCGTAAAGCGCCCATCCGTTATTGCGATTGCGCCGCAAATCTTCCCAGTACACCGTCTCTGCTTCGCCTGGCCGTCCTGATTTCAGCAGAATGGCGCCCAATGCCAGTCGTGGCGGCAAGTGAAATTCCAACGGTTCCGTATACACCAGGGCATCTTCCAGACGAACTGCAGTTTCAAGGTGTGCAATGGCTTGATCGAACTGCCCACGCGCAGCAGCAATCTCGCCTGCGAGTACCTCAGGCGCTGCGTTCAGCACAGTCCTGGTGGTATTTTTCGAGAGCAGCGGACCATCCAGCAGCGGGTCTTTCATGATCTTGCGCAGTGCTGCCAGTTCCTGTTCGGCTTGTTGCAATTGGTCTGTCGCGACAAATGCGAGGCCGCGCACATAATGCCAGCCTCCTGTTAAAAATAGATTGGTCGATGGCGGTGCAGGCTCTGCAAGAATTTCCTGCCAGTGGCCAAACCTCGCAAGTGCCCAATAAGGAGTAATACGGAAGACTGCTGTCAATGGTATTGCCTTCAGCACGGCATCATCAATTTTACTGGCAACTTCGCGTGCAGATTGGATGGCAATCTTGCTTTGACCATCCACAGTCGCTGCAAACCAAAGAAAATGGATGTTGTGCGGATAGTACACCATCGGATACAAACCTTGCGCATGGCACTGCGTGATGTAATCTTCATCCGCCGCGATTGCAAGCTGATTACTCTTCATTGAATCGGCATACCGGCCTACGCGCTGATAAATATGCGATGACATGTGTATCAAGTGTCCCGCCGCAGGCATCAGCGTTAATAGTGTATCGGCTGCTTTTTCTGCGCGCTCGGGCGTACTTGTCGGTTCTATCAGGTGGATATACATATGCAGGGCGCCCGGGTGTTTTGGATTGCGCCGCAACACTTCTTCGGTCAGCGCGACGATTTCGGCTGTTCCTTCATACGGCTGGCCATCCAGCATCCAGTAGCCCCAAGGCCGCAGATCCATCATGGATTCCACATACAGCATCGCAATATCCGCATCATCCGGAAAACGTTGATGCACTTCCCGCATGGCCTCCGCGTAAGCCTTATTATTCGCTTCCCGTTGCTCAGCCTGCCCCGAATAACGTTTCTCAAGCGCATTGATCAGTGCTTGTTCCTTCGGTGGCGCATTCGCCATCAATGACTTGGCCCGTTGCACGATCTCCAACGCCTGAGGTTCTTCGTTCGGTTCCATCATGGCGTTGATGTTGGGGCCAAGCACCAGCGCCTGCCCCCAGTAAGCCATCGCAAGGCCGGGATCCAACCGCGCCGCCTCACGGAACGCCCGGCGTGCTTCGGCATGATTGAATGCGTAGGCGAGATTGAGGCCCTGGTTGATGTATTGCTGCGCTAACGGATTGCGTGTGCTGACGGGAAACGTATGTTCCCCTAAGTTGTGCAACTTGGGTGCAAGCTGACCATCCGGACCTGGCTTCTGCCCCTCATCTGATTGCACGTAATGCTTATGGCCACCTCCCGACTCTGCGGCAGCCTCATGTTTTTTGGTCGCACTTGCCGCTGCATTCTCCGCAAAAGACTCAGAGATACCGGCGACAGTCAGAATTAGAATGAATATCGTGGATCGAATGACGTAGGATTGCATGGACATTACCTCCTTTAAAAATGCTCATTTTCACGAGCGATCGTAATCTTCCCGTTCTACTCAGCGGTGGTTGGATCGATCACGGATTTGATTCGTGCAACACGATTAGCGGGAAATTCACCTTGCTCGGCATGTGCTCTGATAGTCGCTTCGTCGGGCGCGATGTAAATGCAATAGACTTTATCATCCGTCACATAGCTTTCCAGCCATTGGATTCGTGGCCCCATGCTGTTCAGTATGCCGCATGATTTCTGCGAAATAGCTTGCAAGTCTTGTTGTGTCAACGAACCCGCGCCGGGAATTTCCCGTTCGATGATATATTTTGGCATTTTATCTCCTGTAGAATGAAATTAATTAAATATGACCGGTCGTATTTATTTAAGTGAAAAAATTTAAGCCCTGAAATAATCTCCCAGCAAATCCTGACAACACTGCTTAATCGGAGCGGATGATTTTTCTATCTTCATGCGCAATAAAGCACCTTGCCACGTATTCACCAGCAAATCAGCCATTTCTTCCGCTGATTTATCCAGTCTTACCGTACCTTGCTGCTGCGCTTTAGCCAACCCCGATTGCAATAAATCCCGATAACGCTTAACCGCGGATTGCAGCGACTTCTGGAAAACTTCACTGGTATCCCCCATTTCTCCCATGAAATTACCCAGCAGGCAGCCACCTTTAAACTCATTCTTTTCAAGTTCTACAATGAGTTCATCAAAATAGCGTTTGATTGCACTGAGTGCATCAGCACCGGAGTTATCCAAGTAGGCTGTTAATTGCATAATGAACGGCTCAGTGTAATGTTGAATAACATCAGCACCAAAATCCTCTTTACTGCCAAAGTAATTGTAAAAAGAACCTTTGGGAATATTTACCGCATCCAGAATTTCCTGTAACCCTGTCCCATGATAGCCTTGTTCCATGAATAGAGTAACACCATGGTTTAACAGATTTTCCCTATTAAATTCTTTTTTGGTTGATTTAGACATGCCTTAATAATACGACCGGTTGTCTTTAATGTCAAGCCAAAAAAAATGTACTCCGATTGCGCTTATGAGATCGCACCTTGTCGCGTGCGATCAAGTAGCGCGGAACCTGAGTTTTGGCTGCAATGAATGATCATTTTGCTGCAGAAAATTCATCAATCAGATGCTTTACACGCACGCAGTGGCTACCCTGCCAGTAAATCCGTTTACATTCCGGGCACAACAGAAATCTATCGTAGTGCTGCTTGGTCAATGGCTCCAACCGATGCTCTATTTTTTGCTTTTCGGTTTCCACTAATTGTCCATTGCAGTACGTGCAACGTGTGAGTGGCTTTAACAAAGCATATAAATCAAATCGTTTCAAAACTTCTTGCGTTTGAATTTTAGGTAAACTTGCCCGGACAAAATATCCATAAGTGATAATCCTGCGCTGTAGCAATGTGCGGTCACGCGTCAGTACGGTGCGTTGTTGTTCACTGGCTATTCTCGCCACTGTGGCATCATCATAGTCATTGCGATACCAGCAATCAAATCCCAGCAACCTTAAATAGCGCGCCAATCTTCCAAGATTAACATCCACTAAAAATAGTGGCGGCCTTAATGATGCTGGACGAAGTGGTGGTAATAGCGCCACGGCCGGATGTTCAGATGCAGGATAAACCTGAATCTCATCACCGCACTGCACAATATAGCTAAAATCGACTGCAATCCCATTGACCAGAATCCATTCAATTTCCGTGTGCGGTACATTGAAAGATTCAATCACGTCCTTGACTGAAGCTTTCCGATCAAGGTTATGAATAATTTCAGTGTCGCGCAACGCGCGTTCGACAAAATCATTTAATGACTGGTAAAAATGCAATCTGATTTGTGCCATTGATCACGCTATTGCTAATTAAAATTACTTTAGTTTGATTCAAATCAATGTGCTATGCCACCTCAACCGGTAATCTATGAACCCGTAACAAAGGCGATTGATTATCAACCAACAGAAGGTTTTCTATGAGAATTACACATTTTTTTGTAGTAGCTGCAGTAATGACATTAGTTGCTTGTGGCGGTAAGCCAACAGCGCCGGAGACGCCTGATCCTGAAGCTTATGGCAAGACGATCCAGCCATTCCATCAAATACCGGCCGGTGATCAGGAAGGCGGCGGAAAGGCCAGATCAACTGAAGAAAAATCTAATTATTAATGTTGACCACTCAGTGTTCT
This sequence comes from Nitrosomonas sp., assembly GCF_024282095.1. Taxonomy (GTDB): domain Bacteria; phylum Pseudomonadota; class Gammaproteobacteria; order Burkholderiales; family Nitrosomonadaceae; genus Nitrosomonas. The sequence goes on along the minus strand of NZ_JAMWZS010000030.1, from coordinate 16,956 downwards.
ATCGCTAAAAATCACAAGCAAATTTGCGCGATAGAACACTGAATCCAGTAGTACTGCCGTAGCAGCAACGCAGATAATTTTTCAACGTCCTATGCGGCTACACAGCCCAAGCCAGATCATATGATTCAGGGAAGGGACCGGATTTGTAATCCATGTTGCCTTGAGGTGCGACATCCTTCTTCAATAATACCTGACGCACCATTTCAGGAATCATCACCATACCCACATAACGCCCCAGACATTCATGACTACCGAAGCCAAAATGAAAATAGTTATACCAATTGCGTTGCGGAATGAATTTTTCCGGTGATTCAAATGCCCGTTCGTCAAACATAGCTGATAGCGTTACCGGTAACACATAAGTACCGGCACGCAGCACGGTTTCATAATTGGTACCTTTTGCTGCCGTATAATCGCTCGCGGTGGTACGGAATAAATAAGGCGTAATCGGCGCAAAGCGCAAAGCTTCCCACACAATACCATCGAACTCGGCGGTATCTTCCTTCTGCGCAGCAGTCTTTGCGATGGCCAGCCACTCGGAGTGCTGAAACAGATATTGCAGCACTTGCGCCACGGCCTGCGAAGTGGTTTCGATTGCGCCAATCAGAAGACCGCCGGCATTAACCCCTAAGCGCTTAATATCAAAATCCAGTTCTTTGGCAAAACTGGTACGCAACATTCTTGTCACAATATCGTCTTGCAATCTAATGATGGTTGAAAACGTCAATTTTTCGAGTTTAACCGCCAGCAGGCGCTTCGCAATGAGCATCGTAATATAGCTGCCGAGTTTTTTTGAAGTCTCGTTGTGACGATCGATCACCTGTTGGGACAATTCCGGAGAGAGCAAATCGAAAGGATGATTATGGAAGGTGTCGTATTGATTCCAGTAAGACCATTCAATCAGATCAGCCGTCTTGGCACCGGTTAATCCGAAGTATTTTTGTACCAACGTGGCTGGAACCGTACGACAAAAATCATTGACAATTTCAATCCGGCCATTGCCCTGGCTGAGAATTCCCCGTGCAATATCCGCCACCATGCTACGCACCCTGGGCAGATCATCACGATTCAGCATACACTGCATCAGTGATTTCTCACGGGTATGCAATGCATCATCATCATGCATCATCAGGTAATTATCCATTTTTGGCACATAGGGTTTGACGGTAAATACCTTATACATCGTCAGTAATTCTCTCACATCGTCAAACCGGGTAACCAGTGTGCATTTCGGGGTCACCAAAATGGGGCGTTTCTCACGCAATTCTTTAAAAAATGGCAAAGGCTCTTTATCCATCCAGCGACGCACTAGTGGAAATTTATCTGCTTCAGGCGCTGCATCATACTGTTCAAGATAACTTGTACTGGTATTCATTGCATTACTCCCTTTTCATTAATATAAGGACTGTTAAAGAAATTATTCAGATCACAGCGTTTTGAGGTATTCCAGCAAATCCAATTTTTGCTCTTTAGTAAGTGGCTTTAAAATTTTACCATTAGGCTGTGCTGTCTTACCGGATGCATACTCGTGACCGGCATTGCTATTGCCTCTGATTTCCTCACCATTCTGATCCGTCGTTTTAAAAGTAAACCCCTGATACCCACTGCTTTTAAAACCCACTCTGACCGGATCAAATTCGCGTGACCCCACTTCAAATTGTTCCGGGCGATATTCACCGTCCTCCGAATCACCTGGCCGTTTCTTGGGCAGCAATAAATCATACAGCGTAGGCACGGAACCATTATGCAGATAAGGTGCGGTCGCCCAGATACCATTTAGGGGCCGCGCTTTATAGGCATTCAAAGAAGCCAGCGGACTGACTGTGGTATCCGGATCATAATTTCCATGCTTGATCGAGGACTTGATTTCATTGTGAAAAAACGCTTTTGCAATATCCAAAATCCACTCAGCCCAACGCCGAAAAAATAATTTATCGGGGTCAGGCGTAGCCACCACATTTAAAGTTGCTTTGGTCAGCAAGGCTGCCACGGGCGCTTCTTGGTCGAGTAAAATATCGCCCACACCGAGGCCCACATACTGATTGCGCAGGATGCCTGAAAAACCCGCATATTCCGTGCTGTTCTTCGCCATCGCCGGATCGGTCCCGACGTCGCTGATTCTCGACATTTTAGCGACAACGCGGCGTTCAGGGTCAGCACGATCAATCCCGGTATGACAACTTGCGCAATACTCATTAAATAGTGGTCTGCCACGTGCTGCACTTTGCTTGTCTATCGCGCCTAAAATCTCTTCCGGCCATTCAGGTGATTGCAATTTTTGTAAATGGGATTCGATTCTGCGCAGGTTATGCACATTGACTGATGACGTAAAATTGATATCCGTTTTACCAATCAATGTTGATAATGTCGTACCTTTTTCTTCTCGCCAGTCAAGCGTGCCAAACACGCCGATCACTTCACCGGTATTGCGCCCGACCGGACCAAGCCCGGCATTAGCGGCCAATCCATTCCACTGTACATAATCATGTTGGGGAATGTCCCATAAAAATGGGTAACTGACCGGTGCATTGGGCGGATTAAACAACTTCTTACGCAAATGTCCTAATTGCTCCCAACCCAGGGTCTCAACAAGACGATTGACTACACTGTCGCGCTCCTCGCCACTCATCACTCGACTTACATTCTGGGTGATTTTATTGAGATCTTCTTCCGTAATATCTTTACCGTCTGCCAGCTTGCCATCACGCAGCAATTCCCTGAGTACGCGCTCATTGACGAGATGTTCCAACACTCGGTTATAGATGCGTCCAAACGCATCCAGTCGTGCATAGCCATAAGCAATGTCGCTGTGATTGATGGTGATGTAGCTGGCAATGCGCTGTTTATAGACATCCAGATCGTCGAGCACCTCCTTTTCTGATTTGTAGTTACCGCGCGCCAGTACATTCTTGACAAAGCGATTCCTGACTTCTTCATTTTCGCGTGTGTAATACAGGGCTTTTGCCAGATCCTTCATGATGTTTTCCATATCCGCACCGGCTGGACCGCCATCGATACGGATACCCACACCGTTATAGTTTACCTGCCCGGTGTGACAGGCTGCGCAAGTCAAGCCTATGAATTCTCTCCCCTTATAACCATCTTTCACCCATCCGACGGGTAGCGCATCGGGATTGCTGGCAGTGGCTTTCTGCGGTAGATAACGATAGAAATTCATATTGTCATCCGCACGGAAAAGCTCCGGTTTTTTAGGCTGCTCCAATACCATGAAGAAATCATAAGGCATCAGGTTGGATCCCTGCGTGGTGGTATAAAACCACAAACTGTCCGCATTATCCCAACCTTGATCAAGATACTTGACTGTTGTATAGCTATCACCAAATTGATCTTGTTTGACAGTGGTCGCACCACGAACAGGGTCAGTCTCCGGGATTAACGTACAAGCAGATAATATTCCGATGAAGAAAACCAATGCTGAAATAAACATTAAAAGCCGTTTTTCTGACGATACAAAATATTGTTTCACGATCATTCCCCTTTCTACTTGAATTGATTTAATCAGTATTATCAAGAACAAGAACGCACTATCTTGTACAACTTCTCATTCCTTACATGACATGACCCTGGATTATCTGATTCGAGGTCCGTGCTGCCATCTCAATCTTGGCGAATTGTATTGCTTTTTATACTCTGACAGTTCTTGATTATATTCAGAATCAGTCATTGATAACAGCAATACTGAAATTTGATGAAAAACCCATTGAGAATCCGCAAAAATCATCATTCCTGAGTGACACAACCGCATCAATCATGCACTTTACACGTTCACAGATTCCCCTTCTATTAGAAAAACGACATGCAATTTGTCAGATATTGAGTAACACTTTAATATGGCCCTGAAATAGAAATTACAAAAACCATCGTGAAAAAAACCTACTTTACTCTCTTCATACTGTTTTTCGCCTTTGCCGCAGTGGCTTGCAGCACGCTGCCGGCTACCCGTACCGACGATCACAGGATTCATGTGACGATCCTGCATTTTAGTGATATTTATGAAATCACACCCGTCAGTGGCGGCAAAGAGGGAGGAATCGCACGGGTCGCCACATTACGCAATCAATTGCTGGCGCGTAACCCCAATACCCTCACCACATTAGGCGGAGATCTGTTGAGTCCTTCTGCGATTGGCACGGCTCAGTATGAAGGCGATCGATTAGCCGGCAGGCAAATGGTCGATGTATTGAATCACTTCGCATTGGATTATGCCACTTTTGGCAATCACGAATTTGATATCAAGGAAAATCAATTCAATCAACGCATCCAGGAAGCAAAATTCACCTGGATATCCAGCAACGTATTCGCTGCTGACGGTCATCCTTTTGCAGGCGTCAAGCAAAATCTTGTCATCCCGATTCACGACAAAAAGAGTGGCAAAACATTCAGAATCGGCATGTTCGGATTGACCCTGCCCATCAATCAACCCAGTCATGTCCGTTATTCCGATCCATTGACCACCGCCCATGCTCAAATCGCACAACTGCTCGATCAGCAGTCCGACTTTATCATTGCTTTAGCCCATCAGAACATTAGCGACGATATCAAATTGTTACAAGCATCTCCACAAATCGGCTTGCTACTGGGCGGACATGAACATGAAAATCACCAGAACTGGCGCGGCAATTTCACACCGATACTGAAAAGTGATGCCAATGTGCGCTCAGTCTATGTGGTTGATCTTTACTTTGATCCACAAACCGGAAAAACCGAGATCAAACCCACGTTCGTACCCATCAACGACAATCTGGCAGAAGACCCGGGCATCAAAGCAGTGGTCGACCAATGGATGACCATTGCTTTCAATGCCTTCCGTGCACAGGGTTTTGAACCTGAGGCTGTGGTGACAACGATCACGGAAGCGCTGGATGGATTGGAATCCAGCGTGCGCAACCATCCAACCAATCTGACTGAACTGATAGCTAAAAGCCTGTTGCGCCCTTACCCCGCAGCCGAACTCTCGCTCTACAACAGCGGCTCGATCCGCATCGATGATGTTCTGCCGGCAGGCCAAATCACCGTCTATGATGTCATTCGCATTTTGCCATTTGGTGGCAAAGTCCAACTGGCGACGATAAAAGGTAATCTACTGATAAAAGTGCTGAATCAGGGGTTGGCGAATAGAGGTTCAGGCGGCTTCCTGCAATCCGCCCATGCACAGCAAGTCAATGGTACTTGGCAGGTTAACGGTGCTCCGATTGACCCCTCGAAAACCTACAAGCTGGCGATCACTGATTTTCTCGCTTCAGGAAAAGAACGTGGTTTGGATTACTTGAATTCGAATAATCCGGATTTCACCAGTATCAACCCAGGGGAAAACTACGATATCCGCCAATTGGTCATTGATCAGTTGCGAAATAATTCAAAAAACTGAAGCTTTTTTCCTTTCAAACTTAAAGCACTCAAAAAACAGCGCGACTCATGCACAGAGCTGACAAAACCAGCTTGCAGTCAGCATCAAAGCACCGGCATACAAAAACAAACCTTTTTCACGTATAATCCCTTGCCAAAGCCAAGGCATTTAAAAACTTGTTAGCCTTGGCTCAATTTCCATATCTTGTCAGTATCCAAGGAGTTTTTTGTGTCACAACGCCCGCACGCCATCCTCGCACTAGCCGATGGAACAATTTTTCGTGGCGTGTCTATTGGTGTTGACGGTATCAATACCGGTGAAGTCGCTTTCAATACGGCAATGACCGGTTACCAGGAAATATTAACCGACCCTTCGTACTGTCAACAGATCATCACACTGACTTATCCGCATATTGGCAACACCGGTACCAATCCGGAAGATTTTGAATCAGGCAACATCAATAAAGTGTACGCCGCCGGTTTGGTGATACGTGACCTGCCGCTGGCTGCCAGCAATTACCGCATGACCCAGACATTATCCGAATTTCTCAAAGCGCAGCATGTCGTCGCCATCGCTGAAATTGATACGCGCAAGCTCACGCGCATTTTACGGGAAAAAGGCGCACAATCCGGCTGCATCATGGCGGGAAATATTGATGAAGACCAAGCATTACAGGCTGCCAGAGCATTCCCGGGACTGGCCGGCATGGATCTTGCCAAAGTGGTCAGTTGTCGGCAATCGTATACCTGGACAGAAGGTGAATGGTCATTGGAGGATGGTTTCCGGATTCAGGAAAATCCCCAATATCACGTCGCCGCATTTGATTTTGGCATCAAACGCACTATTTTGCGCAAACTGGCGCAACGCGGCTGCAAGGTAACCGTTTTCCCTGCACAGACCTCGGCTGATGAGATTCTAGCGGTGCGGCCTGATGGCATATTTCTCTCCAACGGACCGGGTGATCCGGAACCTTGTGATTACGCCATTTCCGCCACCCAGGCGTTGCTGAAAAAGAATATTCCCATCTTTGGCATTTGCCTCGGTCAGCAATTACTCGCGCTGGCCACTGGCGCACGTACCATCAAGATGAAATTCGGCCATCATGGTGCGAATCACCCAGTGCAAGATATCGATAGCGACAAAGTGATCATCACCAGCCAGAACCACGGTTTTGCGGTTGATGCGGATACCTTGCCGGATAATGCGCGTATCACGCATGTATCGCTGTTTGATGGCAGTCTGCAAGGATTTGAGTTACTGGATAAGCCCGCCTTTTGTTTTCAGGGCCACCCGGAAGCCAGTCCAGGACCGCATGAAGCGGATTACCTGTTTAATCGCTTTATCAAAATGATGCAGCGTTATAAAAATCAGTCCCCACAATAATTCGATAACCCGACCATAAACCACGCAATTTTATCCGTTAGAAAGTATGCCTAAACGTACCGACATTCAATCCATCCTCATCATCGGTGCCGGCCCCATCATCATTGGCCAGGCGTGCGAATTTGATTATTCCGGTGTACAAGCCTGCAAGGCCTTGCGCGAAGAAGGTTATCGCATCATCCTGGTGAATTCCAATCCCGCCACCATCATGACTGATCCGGAAATGGCCGATGCAACCTATATCGAGCCGATCACCTGGGGCATGATCGAAAAGATCATCGCCATCGAGCGGCCGCAAGCACTATTACCGACCATGGGCGGTCAGACCGCATTGAACTGCGCATTAGATCTGGTCAAACACGGTGTACTGGAAAAATACGGCGTTGAACTCATCGGTGCGTCACGTGAAGCCATCGACATGGCTGAAGACCGTGAAAAATTCAAACAAGCGATGACACGTATCGGGTTAAACTCTGCCCGCTCGGCGGTTGCGCACAGCATGGAAGAAGCATTGCAAGTTCAAGCCATGGTGGGTTATCCGGTCATTATCCGCCCTTCTTTCACGATGGGTGGCAGTGGCGGCGGTATCGCCTACAACCGCGAAGAATTTCTGGGTATCTGCGAACGCGGATTGGAAACTTCCCCCACCAAGGAATTGCTGATCGAGGAATCCGTCATTGGCTGGAAAGAATTTGAAATGGAAGTGGTGCGGGATAAAAACGACAACTGCATTATCATCTGCGCCATTGAGAATATCGACCCGATGGGTGTGCATACCGGTGATTCGATTACAGTAGCGCCTGCACAAACACTGACCGACAAGGAATATCAGCTGATGCGCAACGCATCGATCGCTGTGTTACGTGAAATCGGCGTGGAAACCGGCGGCTCCAATGTGCAATTTGCCATTAATCCTGAAAACGGCCGCATGCTGGTGATTGAAATGAATCCGCGCGTCTCGCGTTCTTCCGCACTGGCCTCAAAAGCAACCGGTTTTCCGATTGCCAAAATTGCTGCCAAACTGGCGATCGGTTATACCCTGAATGAGCTGGACAACGATATCACCGGCGGCATCACGCCGGCATCCTTTGAGCCCACCATTGATTACGTCGTCACCAAAGTGCCGCGTTTTGCATTCGAAAAATTCCCACAAACCAATGATCGTCTGACCACGCAGATGAAATCGGTCGGCGAAGTCATGGCGATTGGCCGCACTTTCCAGGAATCCCTGCAAAAAGCCTTACGTGGACTGGAAACGGGCGTGGACGGCCTGGATGAAAAAACCGATAACCTGGAAATCATCAGAACCGAGCTGGCCAACCCTGGTCCGGAACGGATCTGGTTCATCGCCGATGCGTTCCGCTGCAAACTGTCGATTGACGAGATTCACCAGCTGACGCATATCGATATTTGGTTCCTAGCACAAATTGAAGATCTGGTCAGACAAGAACAGGCGCTGACCGATACAACACTGGAAACACTGGATAGACAAGCATTGCGCACACTCAAGCGTAGCGGTTTTTCTGACCGGCGCCTGGCAAAGCTGCTCAATACCGGACAAACCGCAGTCCGCACTTACCGCCACCAACTCAACTTGCGGCCAGTCTACAAACGTGTCGATACCTGTGCGGCTGAATTCGCCACCAGCACAGCATACATGTATTCCACCTACGAAGACGAGTGCGAAGCGCATCCCACGAATAAAAAGAAAATCATGGTACTCGGCGGCGGGCCCAATCGTATCGGTCAAGGTATTGAATTTGATTATTGTTGCGTCCATGCGGCATTAGCGTTACGTGAGGACGGTTTTGAAACCATCATGGTCAACTGCAACCCGGAGACCGTTTCGACCGACTACGACACATCCGATCGTTTGTATTTTGAACCGCTGACACTGGAAGATGTGCTTGAAATCGTCGCGGTGGAAAAGCCCGACGGCGTCATTGTGCAGTATGGCGGACAAACGCCGCTCAAACTTGCGCGCGATCTGGAAGCTAATGGCGTACCGATTATCGGCACCAGCCCGGATATGATCGATTGCGCGGAAGATCGCGAACGCTTTCAGCAAATGCTGCAACAATTGGGCTTGCGGCAACCGCCTAACCGCACCGCACGCAACCCGGAAGCCGCTTTGATCGCAGCTGAAGAAATCGGCTACCCGCTGGTGGTACGTCCCAGTTATGTACTGGGTGGGCGTGCGATGGAAATCGTGCACGAAAAAGCCGACCTGGAACGCTACATGCGCGAAGCCGTTAAAGTTTCCAATGATTCGCCGGTATTACTGGATCACTTCCTCACCAATGCCACGGAAGTCGACGTCGACGCGATATATGACGGAGAAACCGTGCTGATCGGTGGCATCATGGAACATATCGAACAGGCGGGTGTGCATTCCGGTGATTCCGCGTGTTCGCTGCCGACTTTCAACTTGCAACCTGAAATGCTGGATGAATTACGCCGCCAGACTGCTGAAATGGCGCGCGCACTGCATGTTATTGGTTTGATGAATATACAATTTGCGATTCAGGACGATACGGTCTATGTACTCGAAGTCAATCCCCGGGCGTCCCGTACCGTACCCTTCATCTCCAAGGCAACCGGCCTCCAGCTGGCAAAAATCTCGGCGCGCTGCATGACAGGAAGATCTTTGATCGATCAGTGTGTTACCAAAGAAATCATCCCGGAATATTATTCCGTCAAAGAAGCGGTATTCCCCTTTATTAAACTCCCTGGTGTTGATACGATTCTGGGCCCGGAAATGAAATCTACCGGTGAAGTGATGGGAATGGGCGTTACTTTTGCTGAAGCTTTTGTCAAATCGCAATTAGCGACAGATGTGCGTCTGCCCACTTCCGGCAAGATTTTCATCAGCGTACGGCAATCCGACAAATCACATGCAATTGAAATCGCGCGCAGCCTTTCAGGCCTTGGCTTCACCCTGTATGCGACACGTGGCACTGCCGCCGCAATTACGGCAGCCGGAATAAGCGTCATTATCATTAATAAAGTGGCGGAGGGTCGCCCACATATTGTGGATATGATTAAAAATGGCGAGATCAATTTAATCGTTAATACTGTTAATAATCAGCGTAGCGCCATACGAGATTCATATTCAATTCGCCATGCCGCACTGCAAGCCAAAGTAACCTACTACACAACGTTGGCAGGCGCGCGTGCTGCTTGTATGAGTATAATCAACAGGCGTGAACTACAGGCTTATAACTTACAGAAGTTGCACATGCAACTTAAAACATAAGCAATCAAGCAATTAGTCTTATTTTATTATTTTAAGAAACAAGATGAAATGAAAGGCAAAAAATCACCATGAGTACTATTCCATTAACGGTAGCTGGAGCAGAAGCATTGCGCAAGGAACTACATGAAATGAAAACCGTGCACCGCCCGGCAGTTATTGCAGCGATTGCGGAAGCGCGCTCCCACGGCGATCTTTCTGAAAATGCCGAATATGACGCTGCCAAGGAAAAGCAAGGTTTTATTGAAGGGCGTATTATCGAGCTGGAAAGTAAACTCTCCAGTGCACAAATCATCAATCCAGCCCTCATTAACGCGGATGGTGCGTGTGTTTTTGGTGCCACTGTCGAATTGGAGGATTTGCAAAGCGGTGAAACGGTGACTTATCAAATCGTAGGTGACGATGAAGCCAGTATCAAGGACGGAAAAATTTCCATCAGCTCACCCATTTCACGAGCCCTGATTGGTAAACATGCAGGAGATATTGCAGAAGTTCAAGCACCTAGCGGTATACGCGAGTATGAAATACTCGATGTAAAATACATTTAGGATAGAAGCTTCAGCTCTGAAAACTGCGCTTGGTGCGAAAAGGCTCACGCTTCTTTCTATCAGGTGCACGGGCAGGTTTCTTATCGGCTTCTTCCGGTTTAGGTCGATAAATAACAAATATTTTGCCAATATGCTGTACCGGAGCAGCATTCAGCTGCTGGCAGATTTCCTCAAACAGTGCATTTCTGGCAATCCGATCGTCAATTTGAGCTTTAATCTTGATTAATTCATGGCTTACAAGCCCGCGCTCTATTTCTTCAATCACACTGGCCGACAGACCGGTTTTTCCGATCATGACAACTGGATTGAGTGCATGTGCTCGTGCTTTAAGTTCACGTCGATGTGCAATAGTTAGTGTTATCATAAATTCTCTTGAAACGTATCATTTTACTTGATGAAGCGGGCTAAAACCAGTAAAGCTTGGATGAAAGAGCATGTCAATGACTTTTTTGTCAAGCAGGCCAGAAAAGAAGGTTACCGTTCACGTGCCGCGTATAAATTACTTGAGATCATTGAACGCGATCAAATATTGAAACCAGGTATGATTGTCGTTGATCTGGGCGCGGCACCCGGCAGTTGGTCTCAGGTTGTCAGCCATAAAGTAGGTAACCGGGGAAAAATTATTGCATTGGATATCCTGGATATGCAACCACTGCCTGGGGTTGAATTTATTCAAAATGATTTTAGAGAAGAATGTGCAATCGATGAACTGAAAAAACATCTGGGTGACCATCATCCGGATCTTGTCATTTCAGACATGTCGCCCAATATCAGTGGTATTGTAGTCAGCGATCAGGCCAGAAGCATGTATTTGGCTGAACTGGCACTAGCATTCGCACTGGAGCAACTGAACTATGGTGGAAATTTTCTGGTCAAAGTTTTTCAAGGTAGGGATTTTGATCAATTTCTTCGTGATATGCGCGCTGGATTCAAAAGCGTGATGATACGAAAACCCAAGGCTTCGCGTGACCGCAGTAATGAACTATATTTATTAGGACTCGACAAAAAGAAATAACCGAGATTCACTGAGAAATGAATGGATCCCTTCAGTGATTACAGTCGATGTTAATAGTAGGATGATAGTTCTGCAGCAAACTTATATGACATGAACTGTTCTGTTATATTTTACAAAATAGGGTTAGAATGACTAATCAATGATTTTAAGGTGCAAATCAAGGAGCTATTTTGAATAACTTAATTAAAAACATGGCCATTTGGCTGGTAATTGCACTTGTGTTGATGACCGTATTTAATCAATTCAGTGTACGTCAACCGGCGCAAGTACCTATGGAATACTCTCAATTCATTACTGAATTGAATCAAGGCAGAATCGCTAAGGTTATCATCGAAGGACGAACACTTAAAGGCACAAAGTCTGATGGCAGACGTTTCACAACCTATGCGCCATCGGATCCTTGGATGGTGAGCGATTTACTGAAAGCTGGCGTTATTATTGAAGCCAAACCGGAAGAAGAACCATCCATGCTGATGAGTATTTTCATCTCATGGTTCCCAATGCTGTTACTGATTGGCGTGTGGATATTCTTCATGCGCCAAATGCAAGGTGGTGGGCGCAATGGTGGCGCATTCTCGTTCGGTAAAAGTAAAGCGCGCATGCTCGATAAATCGGCCAACACAGTGACTTTCAATGATGTTGCCGGCTGCGAGGAAGCGAAAGAAGAAGTTGCAGAACTGGTTGAATTCCTGCGTGATCCGACCAAATTTCAGAAACTGGGTGGACGTATTCCACGCGGCGTTTTGATGGTAGGCAGCCCAGGAACAGGTAAAACGCTGCTGGCTCGTGCAATTGCAGGAGAAGCGCAAGTACCGTTTTTCAGCATTTCAGGTTCTGATTTTGTTGAAATGTTTGTCGGTGTGGGCGCATCGAGAGTACGCGACATGTTTGAGCAAGCCAAGAAACATGCGCCCTGCATTATCTTCATTGACGAGATTGATGCGGTCGGTCGTCAACGGGGCGCCGGTCTGGGTGGCGGAAACGATGAACGCGAACAAACACTCAATCAATTGCTGGTGGAAATGGACGGCTTTGAAGGTGCCATGGGTGTGATTGTAATTGCAGCAACCAACCGTCCCGATGTGCTGGATCCCGCTTTGCTTCGTCCTGGCCGCTTTGACCGTCAAGTAACGGTACCACTACCTGATATACGTGGTCGCGAACAAATTCTTCATGTGCATATGCGCAAAGTACCGCTTTCACCCGATGTCAAAGCTGATATTCTGGCACGTGGTACACCAGGTATGTCAGGCGCTGATTTGGCCAATTTGGTCAATGAAGCAGCGCTGTTCGCAGCACGCAGCAACAAGCGGTTGGTGGATATGGATGATTTTGAACGTGCGAAAGACAAAATTTTCATGGGTGCAGAGCGGCGTTCAATGGTAATGCCTGAACATGAACGCCGCAACACGGCTTATCATGAATCAGGACACGCTGTTGTAGCGCAATTATTGCCTAAGACCGATCCGGTCCATAAAGTAACGATTATTCCACGAGGCCGTGCGTTGGGTGTAACCATGCAATTGCCTACCGAAGATCGTTTCAGTATGGAACGCGAAGAGATTCTGCAAAGAATCTCGGTGATGTTTGGTGGACGTATTGCTGAAGAAGTTTTTATGAAACAAATGACTACAGGCGCATCCAATGATTTTGAGCGTGCAACGGAATTAGCGCGACAAATGGTAACTCAGTGGGGGATGTCCGATATTCTTGGCCCAATGGTATATGGTGAAAATGAAGGCGAAGTTTTTCTGGGTCGTTCAGTCACCACGCATAAAAATATGAGTGAAGCGACTATGCAAAAAGTTGACGCAGAAGTTCGCCGAATTGTCGATGAGCAATATGCAATTGCACGCAAACTCATTGAGGCCAATAAAGACAAAATTGAAGCCATGACCCAGGCTTTATTGGAATGGGAAACGATTGATAGTGACCAGATCAAGGATATTATGGAAGGTCGCCCACCGCGTCCGCCTAAACCACCTCAATCAATATCTCCGACGGCAACCGATGGCGAGTCATCATCGGTAAAGTCTGATGAACAAGGCGAGCCCGAAGCACCACGAGAAATAGTCAAAGAAGCTGATTAATCGTTGTTAATTTAAAAAACGGGATACGATCAAAAAATCGTATCCCGTTTTCACTTCCCTACTTCTTTTTTTACTGTGCCCTCATTACAGCAAAACTTCATCGCCTCAGCCAGTCGCCCATTAATTATGGGGGTGATCAACATCACGCCCGACTCCTTCTCGGACGGTGGGTTGTATCTGTCGACACAAAAGGCGATCGCACATGCCAGAGATCTTATTGCTGAGGGTGCCGACATCCTGGATATCGGCGGAGAATCGACGCGCCCGGGCAGTCAATCGGTCAGTATCGATGAAGAACTAAACCGTGTCATTCCTGTACTGGAAGCGCTTGTTGACACCAATATTCCAATTTCAATTGACACTTCCAAACCTGAAGTCATGAGGCAGGCAATCGCAGCAGGTGCTTTCATGATCAATGATATTAATGCACTACGCAGCGCAGAAGCATTGGCAGTTATCGCGCAACATGATCATGTGCAAGTCTGTTTGATGCATATGCAAGGCACACCACAAAATATGCAAGCGAATCCGCAATACCAAGATATCGTCTCCGAAGTTAAGGATTTCCTGCAGCAACGCCTTCAAGCGGCAAAAGCTGCGGGTATCTCGCCAGATCGGCTAGTAATTGATCCTGGTTTTGGTTTTGGCAAAACGCTGCAGCATAACTACATATTGCTTAATCAACTCAGTGAACTTACAACACTTAACGTTCCAGTACTAGCCGGTCTATCGCGCAAATCCATGCTCGGTGCCATTACTGGAAACAGTGTGGATCATCGGATCCATGAAAGTATCGCAGCAGCCTTGTTAGCAGTAGTTAAAGGTGCAAAAATCGTACGCGTACATGACGTCAAAGCAAGCAAGGATGCGCTCTCTATCTATACAGCCATGCAAAACTGCGGCGTATAAAAAAACAATTGTTAATGATTATTTTTTTACACATAGCCCTTTATTTATAAATCAGATATATAAATTGACAAAAAAATACTTTGGAACTGACGGCATACGAGGACGAGTAGGGAAAGATCCTATTACACCTCAATTTATCATGCACCTGGGGTATTCGGCAGGCCAGGTTCTCGCTGCTGCGGACTGGCACCTTATGGAAGGAAAGCGCCCAACAGTGCTGATCGGCAAAGACACCCGGGTATCGGGTTATATGCTTGAATCGGCACTGGAAGCAGGATTATGCGCGGCTGGTGTAGATGTCATCCTATCCGGCCCCATGCCAACTCCTGCCATCGCTTATCTGATTCGCGCCCTGCGGTTGCAGGCCGGTATTGTTATCTCAGCTTCGCATAATCTATTCGAAGATAATGGTGTTAAGTTCTTCTCTGCTGTAGGCAGCAAGCTTCCTGACGACATGGAGCACAAAATAGAAGCCGGTTTGAATGCGCCCATCGAAACCAAGCCCTCAGCACAATTAGGGAAAGTACAACGGATTGATGACGCTGCCGGTCGCTACATCGAGTTTTGTAAGAGTACTTTTCCTTATCATCTGGATCTGCGCGGACTAAAAATCGTAGTCGATTGCGCACACGGCGCTGCCTATCATATTGCCGGCCATGTGATGCATGAACTCGGTGCTGAGGTGATCACCATCGGAGTACAACCCAACGGCCTGAATATTAATCTTGAGTGTGGCGCCACCCATTGCTCGACGCTACAAAAAGCCGTCAAACAACACCATGCCGATCTGGGTATTGCATTGGATGGCGACGGTGATCGTGTCATGATGGTGGATAAGCAGGGGAAACTGTACGAAGGCGATCAACTGATCTACATCATCGCCAAGCATCGTCAGCAGAGAAAAGTGCTCAAAGGCGGCGTTGTAGGTACTTTAATGACCAATCTTGCGATAGAAAATCGTTTTAAGAAACTGAATATTCCATTTCTCCGTGCCAAAGTGGGCGATCGTTACGTACTGGAACTATTGCAAGAAAAAAAATGGCACCTGGGTGGAGAAAATTCCGGGCATATCATTTGTAGAGACAAGCATACGACGGGGGACGGCATTATTG
The DNA here is from genome assembly GCF_024282095.1 of Nitrosomonas sp. Classification (GTDB taxonomy): domain Bacteria; phylum Pseudomonadota; class Gammaproteobacteria; order Burkholderiales; family Nitrosomonadaceae; genus Nitrosomonas. The sequence goes on along the minus strand of NZ_JAMWZS010000030.1, from coordinate 1,278 downwards.
CTGCTTTGCAGGTATTGTATGCATTACGTGACACTCAGAAAACACTGGCTCAATTTATGCGCGGCGTCTTACTATATCCACAGCGTCTCATTAATGTAAAAATTCCCAAGTCATTTCACTTCGATACCAGCAAAGCGATTAAAATCGCACAAGAAGCAGCAGAAGCTGATTTGAAGGATAAAGGACGTGTTTTAATTCGCGCATCCGGCACTGAGCCTCTCATTCGTGTGATGGTTGAGGGTGAATCAAAACATAAAGTCAATCATTGGGCTGAGAAAATTGCTGAAGCGGTGCAAACCGCCAGCAACTCATAAAAACTCATTCATTCGACTACTTGCAATGCGATGTACAGTGCGTTCCGGTGCAGACAATTGGATTGTCATAATTCTGTAACAATTCTGAAATAGTATATTGCATTAATTTTGAAAATTTTTTCACTTGGAGAGTATCAATGTTAAATCCATTTAACTTCGGAGCGCTCACTGTAACAATGCTGCTGAGCGTATCCATGACTACAGGAATTGCTAATGCCAGCCCCATCGTTAAAATTGACGGCTCCAGCACTGTCTTTCCCATTACGGAAGCGGTTGCAGAAGATTTCCAAATCGCCAAACGCGGTGCAGTCCGCGTGACAGTCGGCATTTCAGGTACAGGTGGTGGATTTAAGAAATTCTGTCGAAATGAAATCGATATCGTCAATGCATCCCGCCCCATTACCCCTACAGAAATGGAAGCCTGCAAGAAAGAGGGTGTGCAATATATTGAAATGCCAATTGCTTTTGATGCTTTGACCGTTGTCGTCAATCCCAAGAATACCTGGAGCAAAACCATTACCACCGAGGAATTGAAGAAAATCTGGGAACCCGAAGCACAAGGCAAAGTGACTAGCTGGAATCAAATAAACCCCGCATGGCCCGACAAAAAAATCAAACTCTATGGTCCAGGTGCGGATTCCGGCACATTTGAATACTTTACTGAAGCGATTGTTGGGAAAGCCAAATCAAGTCGCGGCGACTTTACAGCATCGGAAGATGACAACGTTCTGGTACAAGGTGTTGCCAGTGACATCTACGCATTAGGCTTCTTCGGATTTGCTTATTATATCGAGAACATCAAAAAAATTAATGCGGTCGCAGTCGATAGTGGTAATGGCGGCGTACTCCCCTCTGCAGCAACCGTAGAAAACAATAGTTACAAGCCGTTATCACGCCCGATATTCATCTATGTCAATGCCAAATCAGCTGACAAGCCAGAAATTAGCGAATTTGTTAATTTTTA
>NZ_JAMWZS010000029.1 GCF_024282095.1 Nitrosomonas sp. | reverse complement strand
TGGCGAACAACCGGGTTACCGGAAATGCGCGTGATCGCAGGCAGTTGTAAGCTGCTTGGCGCGATGCTGCTGTCGGCGCCCTTAATCGGTGCAACACGAAACTGCATTACCTGACCAGTGGTGTCGGGGTCAGCCGGATCGAAATCTACCCCGGGAGTTCCGCCACCAAAAGGTGAATCCGGGCCGATGTTTTGTAACGTAATCTTGGTACCTGCTGCAACGTTGGTAAAATCGATGATGACGTCCAGTCGTTCGGCTGGCGCCACGAGCAGTGTCTCAAGCTGAGCCGGCGCTGGCAAGAAGCCGCCATCGTTGCCGATCACCCAGAATTTTTGTCCATTGCTCATCTTGAGGATCAGAAAGCGAGTATCCGAAGCGTTCAACACGCGAAAACGATAGCGCCGTTTTTCCACGTTGAGGTAGGGCCAGGTCTTGCCGTTGACCACCATGGTATTGCCGAAGAATTCCGGATTCCACATGGGCGATACATCGCTTTGTTCGCCATCGAGTGTCAGATCCGGAATGAATGGTATCTTCAGTTTATCCTTTCTTAATCCCTCAAAAAAGGCGCGGTTGTCCGGATAGAACAACGATCCGTCCTTGTTAAAGGATCGATCCTGAATGAGCAAAGGAATTTCGTAGGCGCCGGAAGGAAGACCGGATGTTAGGTCGCTGCTGCCACCGCGAATGAAATAGAATCCGGCGGGACCTGCGTAAACGTTAGCACGGGTCATGCCCAGGGAGTGATCATGATACCAAAGCGCAGCCGCCCTTTGATCGTTGGGGTACTGAAAAACGGCGGTGCCCGGTTCCCATGTCTGGCCGTAAGCCGCTTCTGCCTCACCCTTAAATTGTGCATACTTCGTACCAAATTTAGCATAGCTGGCCGGGATATTCGTGGCATTCGGCAGAAACCAGGCTTCAGGATAGCCGTCACTGTCCTGCGTGACATGTGCGCCATGAAGATGTGGCACCATCGGTACCGGTCCGGTATAGGGGGTAGGATCCTGACCCATGGTATCGGCCATCTGTGGATTGGCCCAGTGCACGGTCTGGTCAACGGGCAGAAGGTGCGGCAAGTATTTGCCATTTTCTTGCTTCAGATCGTTTATCCATTTGATGCGCACCGGTTTGTCCTGGGTAGCTTCAATAGGGTAAGCCGGATAGCTGAAGCTCTTCTTATTGGTGACTGAACCATAACCCCAAACAGTGGTGCCCAGGCCAGGTACTATTTCTTGCTGAAACTGCCGCACAGCGATCTCATAATAATCCCCACTGAAATTATTGGGGTTGGTTGATTTCGGCATTGCAGGCAGGATAGTAAGCGGCTTGATATATTTAGGAATCTTAGTCGGATTCAGTGATCCGCCCGGTAACGCGGCTCCGTAAGCGGGTACCCACAGTCCTGTAAGCGAGAACGCCAAGGCCATGCAGCCAAATAGCGCTTTTCTTGATTGTTTTCCGTCCAATTTATTTACCCCCATTATTTTATTTATCGACTTGCGATGTATTTAAATCTGCGTAGCAGAATCGCTTTCAAAGATAAAGATTTTCTGTCATAGAGAACCGAGTCCGTTTCTGCTGAAATTTGCCATTTGAATTGTCTGGAAATTGTTAATTGTTTAAAGATGATCGCCCATTTTTATTGGCTATACCGATTAACCAAAGCAACAGACGCACTGTCAGCGTTTAACAGCATTTCTCTTTTTCGCTGGCTCTACGGGTTTACTCAAAACTCCACTCGGCGCTTCGCTCAGTTCCCTTGTATATACTAAGGACATGTAACTAATTAATATATAAAGAGATGCTTGTTTTTGACTAAGATTTAACTTAGATTGGCTGAGGTCTTTGCGAAATTCTCTATTTTTCGTGGGGAGGCTGTAAATGCGACAGGCTGATTTTCAGCGCGGCGGGCTATGGGTTACGGAAATCGGCAAATATGCAGCAAGGTGGCAAGAAATCTTGAGTCTTCTCTATTCAGCTTGTTTGTTAGCGTTGTGCAGAGATCTTGGTTATTTTAGCGCCAAGCGAATCGCCTCATGCCAAATTCTGCATTTGTCATCCAATGACAGTCGCGCATTGGCCGGGCTGGTCGAAGGCAGCCGTGCAAGCTTCATCAGGCGCAGATCATTTTCCGGTAACACATAGCGCTTAAAGCAGGCTTCCGCTTTTCCGCCGTTAAAAAATACATGCGTAATTTTGTTATGCGTGGCGAAAAAAGATTGAAAATCGTTGCTGATCTGGGTATCTGTTTCAATGCTGGAATCCAGGCTGCCTGAGCGTTTACAGGATTTGAGCACATCCCAAAGCGCGATGGGTGACGATTTCAGCGTTGTTATTTTTTCCTCGTAGGGAGCGTCCGAGTGGATTTGCAGCAGTTGTGCGATGATCGGCCAGAAGGCATTGCGGGAATGGGCGTAATACTGGTTGGCGGCCAGCGAGGCCGCGCCAGGCATGCTGCCGAGAATCAAAATTTTCGCATGATTGCCTGCAACGGGTGCAAAACTATAGAGGGTTGTCATGCTGAATCAGAACAGACTATCGCAGATTATCGACGTAATAATGCCGGATGGGATTGAATTGCTGATCCAATTCGTATACCAATGGCCGGCCAGTAGCGAATTTTAATTGCATGACTTGTGCGGGGGTGAGCTGATCCAGCAGCATCATCAGGACGCGCAGGGTATTGCGGTGAGATACGATGAGCACGTGTTTCCCTTGTTGTATTTCCGGCTGTATGGCTTCCTGCCAATAGGGTCTGACGCGTGCGAGGGTTTGCTGCATGCTCTCTCCGGTCGGCAGCTCATTTTTATCGATACCGGCGTAACCGGATTGATTGCCGGGAAAGCGGGGATCTTCACTAGCCAGGCGGGGAGGGGCTGCATCAAACTTGATCTGGCAACCCAGGATAGGCCAGATGCCGAATTTCTTGATGGCCGGCCAGCGCTCCATGCCTTCCAGTGCGCCATAATGACGCTCATTCAAACGCCAGCTCTCAACTACCGGTATATCCAAAGACATGGCGGACAATACGGTCTGTGCCGTGGTTCTGGCGCGCTGTAATGCGGAGCAGAAGCATAGGTCGAATGTGAAACCCGCCTGCTTCAGTAAATATGCGGCTTGTTGCGCTTCCTTTTCACCTTTTGGGCTCAACGGGACATCGCTCCAGCCGGTGAATTTCTTGTCGCGATTCCAGATGCTTTGCCCGTGCCGCAGCAACACAAGTTTGGTAATGCGCCGCTGGGAATTTTCTGCCGATGGGATGGCTTTCAGCATTGGTTGTCGTGTTGTTGAGAGGCGCTGGCAGCTTGAGAGGATTCGCGCCAGATGTGTGTCAGTGCATCCCATAAACCACTGCGCAGCGTTTTCAGATATTGGGTATTGTCGGTCAAACCATTCACCAGGCGGCGCTGCGCTTTGCCCAGGTTATGGTAAGGCATGCTCATGAACAGATGATGAGTGGCATGGTACCGCAACCCGACCGGCGCCCAGAGCGGCGTGATGAGGAAATTGCCCGGTATGTTGATGGAATCCAGATATTGTTCCGCCAGCGTCATTTTGTGCTCGCCGGGATTGCGGTAGGCGTGGGCAGCTAGCGTGCGCAGTGAATTGAGGATGAAAACGGTCACTGCAATCAGGTACCAGAGCACCAATAGCGAATAAGGAAACACGCCCAGCACGACCAAAGCGATGGTGCTTGCGCCAAACAGGCAAGCGGCGATTTCCTGTTGGCGCCAGTTGAGATCGTTGCGGATGGCATTTTCCGCGCGTCGGTAAGTGGGATCGATCGTCAGTGACGAGGCGCGTTCCCAGACAATCTTGCGTAGCGGCGGAATCAAGTACGACAACGGTGTCAGCAACACGAATCGCACGGCCAGAAAAATGGGTATGAGGAAAGACAGTAATACATAAACCACCATTTCTGCAGGCCTACGCGTTGCAAACGGCAGATATTCGCCGTCTGCACTGGTGCCGTAGACATCCGGCTTGTGGTGGTCATTATGCACGCCGTCATAAGTAAACGACGGGATCATGAACGGAATGCCGCACAGGGCGTTCCACGCCAGGCGGAAGTTTTTGAATGAGCCTTTTTTTAAGTGCGCTAATTCATGTACAAAAATAGCCGAACGATACAGAGCCAGTACCGCGACTATAAATCCCGCCAATTGCCACAGAGAAAACAGCGGCGAAACCAATGCCGTGAAAAAAGCCGCCCAGCCCAGCGTGATGTGAAACAGAAAATCAGTCCAATAGATCCACGGATTCGGCGTCATCAGGTCGCGTACCAGATGATGGGCCTCGCGCAGTGGGAATTCTTTGACGTAGGGTGGTTTTTCTTCGCTCACTTGTTATCTCGCATTGTTTCGCGGTTTTTCGCTTACGACCAGCAGGATAGAATATGTGTCACTAGCAACTGATTGGTCGCCGCATCGGTTTTATTGATTTGACTCAAGTCAGGCATAGCCGGCCAGCCCGCATCGATGAATTCCAGACCGGCAAACTGCTTGGTTTGCGCATAACGCGGCAGCACATGGAAATGCACATCCGGATCAACCATCATCAACATCAAATAGTTGATTTTGTCGTTTTGAAAGGCTTTTGCCAGCGTAGCTTCAATATGCCGGGTAATTTCGTGTAGTTCGGTAAAACTTGCCGGACTCAATTCTGAGAAGGCTTGAGCGGGCTCGTGGGCGGCTAAGACCAGTGCACCAAGCGTCGCTTGCGCCGGGCGCAGCATCACAGACCAATATTGGTATTGCCGGATAATGGTTTGCGGCGCACCAAATTTGCGCATGGTGGCATTCAGGCTGTGGGGCTCCGGGGATGCTGCAGGTTTATTCATGATGGAATGAGTCACTAAAAATCATGCCGGCTTTTGCCAAGTCTTCAATAAAATCAATTTCACACCAGCGATACCCTTTGACTGAACAAGAATTGACCAAGTGTTGCTTGGCCAGTGTATCAATAATCGACAGATACCACGATTTTAATTCCGCCGGATGACGCAGTGCCGATTCCACGGCTTGTCTGAAAATTTGCGGGCCCTGTTCACGAAAGTAAATCAGACCGATCGATTCCGCGTCAACCTGATGCGGCGGCACGATTTTGCTCACCTGTTGCACCCATCCATCCGTGTCCAGTTGCACTTTCATATCGTCGGCGTCATACGCGTTTTTATAATCCACACTGAGTGTAATGGGCGCGGATTCCGAATTCAAGACTTTGTTCAGCAGCGCGGATTCGATCACGGTATCGCCGTTTAGCAGCAGAAAATCACTGTCCATCATGGTGCGTGCAATCCAGCAGCTGGCAAGATTATCCGCCACTTCGTAAAAAGGGTTGAACAGTATTTTGATTGCGGGGTGATTGGCGTATTGCTGTTGTAACAGCGCTTCGATAAGGCTTACCTGAAAGCCTGCGATAATCGTGATTTCTTCGATGCCAACCGCAAGCAGCGCGTCAATCTGCCATGCCAGCACGGGTTTATCAGAAACCGGCAACAAGCATTTGGGCGTGCTTTCGGTTAATGGCAGCAGCCGCCGTCCTTGCCCGGCGCTGAGAATGATGGCTTTGGGCGGTGTCGTGTTGTTGTTTTTCATCATAAATGAATTGATTTTAGCTGGAAAGACTGCTGATTTGCTTCAATGTTGCAACGATGCGTTGCGTTGCGTGCAAGAAATCCTCGACTTGCGCCAAGGTGTTGTCGCCGCCCAGGCTGACACGCACGGCACTACGTGCCAGCATCGGATCAACCTGCATGGCAGCCAGCACATGGCTTTGTCCCGGATTCACGCTGGAACAGGCGGCACCCGCAGCGACGGCAAAACCGGCTTTGTCCAGTTTAACCACCAAAGTATCGCCTTCAATGTCCGGTAATGCAAAATAACAGGTGTTCGGTATGCGCGCAGCATTTGCGCCAAAAATTATCGCACCCATTGCAACCAATCCTTTTTCCAGATGATCGCGCAATTGCGCGACATACCGTGCTGTTTCCGTCATGCGTGTTTGTGCTAACTCACAGGCTGCGCCAAAGCCGACAATCGCAGGCACATTCTCGGTGCCGGAACGTAGCCCGTTTTCATGTCCGCCACCGTAAATCAGCGGTTTTAATAACAACCGCTTGTCTACGATTAGCGCCGCAGCGCCTTTCGGGCCATAGATCTTGTGCGCGGACAATGTCAGTGCATGTACCTTAAGCGACGAAAAATCCACAGGGATTTTTCCCAGTCCCTGGATGGCATCGGTATGCACATAAGCGCCGTGCGATCGCGCCATGTCAGCAATGTCGGCGACATTTTGAATGACGCCGGTTTCATTGTTGGCAAGCATGACGGAAACCAGCCCCGGTTTGTTTATGCACATTGCTGCATTCGCAGCATCCAAATCCACTTGTCCCTGAGTATTCACGGCTAACTGCTGCATTGTCCATTGGTCACAGCTGCGACGTGCCAGCGCTTGTGCCGGTTTTAAAACACAAGGATGCTCAATCGCACTGATCAGTAGATTCCCCGGTTTCAAACTATCCGCCGCACCGCGAATAAACAGGTTGTTGGCTTCCGAGCCACCGCTGGTGAAAATTACCTGCACCGGCTGTACACCCACTGCATCAGCGACTTGTTTGCGCGCCTTATCGATTGCCCGCCGGGCAGTTATGCCATAAGTATGGCGGCTGGATGCATTGCCGAATTCCTGCTGAAAAAACGGCAGCATGGCTGCCAGCACCGCATCATCAATGCGGGTGGTGGCGTTGTGGTCGAAATATACGAGGGTCATGGGTACAAGGTGTCATTCGGTGGATGGTCATTTTAACTGTATTTCTTAGAAATCACATCACACAACTTATAAACTGGATTGCAGAAGATCGACGTATCACCTTATTTGTCATAAGATTTTTATTATTATCCACAATTTCTGTGGATAACTTTGTGAATAACGTTTGTGTTTGAGCAGCTAACTTGTATATTTCTAAGGATTTTTCTTAGGTTGATTAATTATTCGACACCTAATTTAGGTGTTTTTTATCAATCGGTTGTGTTTTCTGATGAAGATTGTGCAAATATATTTAAAACAACATTTATATCTTATCTAAACTGTGGATTGTTTAAAGTGTCAAGGAAAAAATATTGAGTGGATTGTAAAGAATGTGTGTATGAATATAACAAATTACAAGCAATCTTTATTGAAATCAGGGGTGAGAGGTTAAACATTCAATCTTATTCTTTTTCAAGAATTAATATTTAGTGCCTGCGACAGCTCTATTCCGGGAGTGTGTTGCGGCGGCAATCTCAGCGCGTATTCTTGCGGCGGCCGCGGCAGTTGCTTCCTTGTCAGCCTGAGAGCGCGCGAATAGGGCTTCTTTTGCCATGACTTCAACGGCTTCTCGTTCCGTGGCAGCTTCTAGTGCTTTTGATTCCAGCGCCAGGCGTTCCTGCATGGCGACGAGTGCCGCTGATTCAGTTCTGGCTTTTTCTAAAGCGATTTTGGTTGCTGCTTTTTCTGCTTCAAGCTGAGCTTTGGCCTTGTTGGTGGCAATAATTTTAGCCTGTGCTCTGGTTATCGCCAGGCCGGTAATTTTTTGCTCAATTTCAAGACGCTCGGCCACAGCTTGCTTTGCATCAATCATTGCCTTGGCGCGAATTTCGGCATCTTCTAATAAACGTTGTTCCAATTCGGCTTTAGTGTTCGCTTCTTGTGCGGTGAGCGTATCCATCTGCGCTTTTGCTTCTGCTGTGGTTTTTAATCGTATTTCTGCATCCGCTCTGTTTTTGGCCGCATTCTTGGCGGCTACTTCAGCTTCTGTCCGTGCTTCAGCTTCCTTAATGGCTTTTTCTTCTGCTTTGATGCGTTTTTGATATTCTTTTGCCGCGGTACTTTCAGCTTTTTTCCTGTCGTTGGCGATGGCTGTCGCTTCTTTCTCAGCGCGTAAAGCTGCTTCAGCAGCAATTGATGCCTCAGCCTCGATTTGCATGCGTTGATTGACTTCTTCAAGCAATTCGGATTCCGCGATAAGGCGGGTTTTGATGGCATCGGCGGCTGCATTTTCTTTGGCAATGATGGATTCGGCAATTTCCATGGCAACCTGTTCAGCATCGGTTCTGTCGCGTGCTGCGATGGTTGCCTGAGCATCCAATTCCGCTCTTTTTCTGGCTTGCTCGGCAGCCATCGTTTCAGCTTCGGCTTTTTCCATTGCGGCCTGTACAGCGGCGATTTCAGCCTGCATTCTATGGTCTTCTGCCGCTCTTGCTTGCCTTTCAATATCCAGGCGCCGGGTAGCTTGTTCCAAGGCTTGTGCTTCCAATCGGGAACGGGTTTGTGCTTCTTCCAGCGCTTGTTTCTCGGCTTCTTCACGTGCTTGTGCCAAGGCGATGATTCGTTGCGATTCCTGAATTTTTGCCTGTGCCAGCATCAGTGCATTGGTTTCGGCTGCAATGGCGGCCAATGCAATCAGTCGGGCTTCTTCGGCTAGTTTGGCGCTGCGCATGGCTGCCTCAGCCGCTTCATGTTCTTTCAATGCAGTGGCATGAGCCTGATCTAGAGCTGCAATTTCTTGTTCAACACGTTTTTGCATTTTCTCGACGATAGAAGCCTCGGTTTTGAGTTTGGCTTCCAATAGCGCACTTAAAGCTTTTTCCGCTTTGTACTTTTCGTCCGCGAGTTGCTTGGTTTTGATTTCCAGTTCATAGCAGACATGGGCTTCTTGAACTGCAAGCGCTTCCGCTTTTGCTCGGGCCCGGGCTTGCTCGGTTGCAGTTGTTTCAGCCTGAATTCTAGTCTCGGCTGCAATTCTGGCATTGGCCTCAGCCCGTGCTCTTGCTTCAGCCGCCACGCGTGCAATGCTTTCTGCTTCAATGCGTTTCTGTGCTTCCTTGATAGCCTGATCTTCCGCGCTCAGACGATCACGATAAGCGCTTTCAAGTTGCTGTTTGAGATCATGGATGAGCGAAGATTGCTGGTCAGAATCAAATGCGTCGCCGGATTGTGGTTCGCTATTAAACGTAGCCGCTTCCTTGTCATCGTGAGACTCCGACGATGAAATTTTGCGTAGTGAACTGAGTAAGCGCGACTTAAAGGTCATAAGTTATTAATCAAACTAACGAGTACTTGAACTGATCATGCTAAAAATAGCTTGGGTAAGTAAGTGAATACTGTAACAACTTTTGGATAAAAGGCTTATGTTGAAAAAGCGGGGAAATAGCATCTGTTTATGTATTAATGGCCGTCGTAGTTTTAAAAACAGAGTTATGGCATATCGATTTTGCTGACATTCAGAATTCCCATCATTAAACGTAAACTGTCATGCATGAGCTGCTCCAGAATCGGTGCGTAAAAAGGCATGCTGAGTGCCAGTACGAGAAGACCGATGGAAAGTGTCAGCGGAAAACCCACTGCAAAAATATTTAATTGCGGCGCGGCGCGTGTCAGAATGCCCAAGGCAAGGTTGGTGATAAGTAGCGCGGTTAAAACGGGCAGTGATAACTGCAAACCCGATTTGAAAATCTCACTCCCCCAGTTTGCAAGTGTGGTGAATGTGGCCTCTGTGACGCCGTCAGGGCTGACCGGTAATGTGCTAAAACTTTGTGAGATCAGGGCGATCATCATCAAATGGCCGTCAATTGCCAAAAATGCCAGGCTGGCGATGATGCCCAGGAAGCGACCGATAATATCTATCTGACCGGAGTTTTGCGGATCAAAGAAAATTGCAAAACCAAGCCCCATTTGTAGACCAATGAGCTCACCGGCCATTTCTACCGCAACGAAAACAATACGCATGACAAATCCAATCGCAACACCAATCAGTATTTGCTGCAACAGGATGATTAAGCCTATGCCTGTGGATGGATCAATTTGCGGTAATGATTTTTCAACGGTAGGTGCGACCAGAATGGTGATCATCAATGCCAGTCCCAGTTTTACCCTGATCGGGATACTTGGATTACCCAGGATAGGGGCTGTTGCAATCAGCGCCAGAATTCTGCTGAGCGGCCAAATGAAGGTTGCCAGCAATGTGTTTAATTCTGCAGTGGTTATACTGATCATGATGCTAAATTCAGTTGCTCAGCGAGCTATGGATTGACGGCATATTGATGATTAACATTGCTCATTCCGGCCTGGTCTTATTATGGCTGGCAATATTAACCAATTGCCAGCCAAGGGATGCTGGTAAACAGGCGCTGCATATAATCCGTCATCAGATTGATCATCCAAGGTCCGGCCAGTACGATAACCAGAAACATGACTAATAATTTGGGTATGAATGACAAGGTCATTTCATTGATCTGCGTCGCGGCTTGGAAGATACTGACTAATAAGCCGGTCGCTAAAGCTGAGAGCAACAGAGGGGCGGAAACCATAAAGGTGATTTCAAGCGCTTGCCGGCCGATTGTCATTGCACTTTCTGGAGTCATGATGGATTTCCTTTCAGGTATAGAAGCTTTGTGTCAATGAACCGATGATGAGATGCCAGCCATCGACCAAAACAAACAGCATTAATTTAAAGGGCAATGAAATGATCATCGGTGACAGCATCATCATACCCATGGCCATCAATACACTGGATACAACCAGGTCAATGATTAAGAATGGAATAAATATCACAAAGCCAATCTGGAATGCAGTCTTTAGCTCACTGGTGATATACGCCGGAACCAGTATTTTCAGCGGTACATTGTCGCGGCTTTCGATTTTCTCGCTGCCTGAGATTTGCACGAATAGTGCTAAATCTGTTTCCCGGGTTTGGTGCAGCATAAATGATTTTAACGGCACACTGGCTTTATCCGCCGCTTCCATGATACTTATTTTGTCTTCAGAAAAAGGCACATACGCTTCTGTGTAAACCCGGTCAATAACCGGTGACATAATAAAAAAGGTCAAAAATAACGCCAATCCGAGCAATACCTGGTTAGGCGGGGAAGATTGTGTGCCTAACGCCAATCTTAGTAATGACAAAACAATGATGATGCGGGTGAAACTTGACATCATGAGTACCATCGCAGGTAAAAATGTCAGTGAAGTCAACAACAGCAATGTCTGTAAGTTCAGCGCATACGTTGTACTGCCACCCGCGCCGGGTGAACTGGTGAAGGCGGGAAAACCGGATTTTTGTGCAAATGCCGGCAGCGCGATGCAGCCTGCCAGGAAAAATAGTATCTTGAGCACGCTCAGTCTAGCGTTTCGAATGGTGGACGTACAATTGTTAGGCATTGTTTTTCTGAATACTCTCGTTAAGTTGCACAGCAAATGTCTCAGTGGGCTGGCTATTTTGCGTTTTATCGGTAGTACCGAGTGCGGGCTTGTCCATTGTATGCAGCTTGTTGACGCGACCTGGCGCTACACCCAAGACTAACCAAGTATTGTCAATTTCAACGACCACCACACGTTCTCTTTGGCCTACTCCGGTTGCCGCAACCACTTTAAGTGTGCCTGTGGCGGTAGTAGGAATGAGTGCAAAGCGTTTGAGAAGCCATGTAATACCCGCTATGACTGCCAACACCAGTATTAATCCGCCCATCATTTGCAGCGTACTTTCAGTGGATACCACGGAAGGAGGAGGTACATAGCCTGATTTTGCCGTTTCAGCAAGAGCATGGAGCGGGAGCATCCAGCCTAAAAATATCCAATAACGATTTAACATAGATGACTCTAGCGATTAAGTTTGCGAATACGTTCGCTGGGTGTGATGATATCCGTCAAGCGGATACCGAATTTATCATTGACGACCACCACTTCACCTTGCGCAATCAAGCAACCGTTGTGATGATATCCGTCAAGCGGATACCGAATTTATCATTGACGACCACCACTTCACCTTGCGCAATCAAGCAACCGTTGACCAGTACGTCCATCGGTTCGCCAGCCATGCCGTCCAGCTCAACAACCGAGCCTTGTGCCAATTGCAGCAAATTCTTGATGGCAATTTTAGTGCGCCCTAATTCAACCGTCAGTTGCACGGGGATATCGAGAATCATGTCGATGTCGTGACGGGTACTGTGCATTGCGCTATCTTTTGAGAATTCTTCGAATACTGAGGCTGCTTGCGCGCCAGGCATTGTATTGCTGTTTTTCCCTGTATCGGTCGATGCCAAAGTGTTTCCTTTCATACTGGTAGACGCTGTTTGCTCGGCCATAGCGGCGGCCCAATCATCAACTTCTGTTTCTTTCTCGGCCGAGCCATTTTGAGTGGATGCCGCTTGTTCGGCCATCGCTGCGGCCCAATCGTCGGTGTCGGTCTGATTATTTGCTGTGGATTCTGACATATTAGTCTCCAATAGATTATTCGGTTTCTGACGAGGAGATCATCGCATTGACCCTAAGTGCATACTGCCCATTCATGGTGCCATAGTGACAATCCATAACGGGTATGCCGTCGACATGTGCGGTAACAGTTTTGGGGATGTCCAGTGGGATGATATCTCCTGCTTGCATGCTGAGAATCTGATCAAAGGTAACTTTCGTATGCCCAAAGTTGGCAACCAACTCCACTTCGGCGCCTTGTACCTGTTGTGACAGCAGCTTGATCCAGCGCTTATCAACTTCCAGATGGTCGCCTTGCAAGGAGCTGTATAAAGTATCCCGGATGGGCTCGATCATGGAATACGGAATGCAGACATGTAATGCGCCGCCTTTGTTGCCCATATCAATATCGAAAGTAACCGTAACGACGACTTCATTGGGGGTGGCGATCGTTGCAAACTGTGGATTCATCTCGGATCTGACATACTCAAATTTAACGGGATAAACCGACTTCCACGATTTCTCGTAATCTTCAAATACCACATTGAGCAAGCGCTGAATAATACGTTGTTCGGTTTGCGTAAAATCTCTGCCTTCAACGCGGGTGTGATACCGGCCATCGCCGCCGAACAAGTTATCTACAATCAGAAAAATCAGATTAGGATCAAAAACCAGTAATGCGGTACCTCGAAGCGGTTTCATATGAACCATGTTCAGATTGGTTGGTACCACCAGATTGCGTACGAATTCACTGAACTTGATGACTTTAACGGGACTCACTGAAATATCCACTGTACGGCGCATGAAATTGAATAAACCGATACGCAATAAACGTGCAAATCGTTCATTGATAATTTCATACGTAGGCATCCGTCCACGAACAATGCGTTCTTGCGTAGCAATGTTATAGGCTCGAACGCCTCCCTTCTCTTCTTCATTCTGCACTTCATCGCTTTCGCCGGTGGCGCCTTTGAGAAGTGCGTCAACCTCGTCTTGTGAGAGAAAGTCTTCAGCCATTTGAGATTTACTGAATCACGAATGATGTAAATAATACTTCCAGTACATCTTCTTGCAGTTCTACTGGGCCTAATGATTGTTTGATTTCATCAACAATCTCCTGACTGAGTTGTTGTTTTCCTGCAATAACTGCGACGTCTGTGGCTTTTTTGCTGGAAAGTAACATTAAAATGCGATTGCGGATTTCTGGCATTTGTTTCTTAATTTCAGCGACGACAGGTGTTTCTCTGGTTTTTGCCGTTAATCCAACCTGCAAATATTGACCATTTCCTTCCGGCTGAAGATTCACCGTAAAAGTATCAAGATCTACAAATGTAGTCGGCTTTTCCTTGGGTTTCTCAGGTTCTGATTCTCCGCCACCTAACATCTTCATCGCATACCATGTACCGCCGGCACCTGCACCGATAGCAATGATTGCTATCAAGATTATGATGATTAGTCCTTTTTTATTTTTTTTGCCGTCTGATCCGGCTGGTGCTTCAATAGCTTTTGACATTTTGCTCAACTCCTTATTGGATGAGCTCAATTATCTTAGACGGAGCAATAAACTGATATGACAAATAACAATGAAATAACGTCGCTATTTTCAAGTACGAGAGTAAGTCAAGAATCTAACCAGCATTCCTGTAAATTTCTTTGATTTGAAAATGTTTGTGATACAGGTTTTTTAAGGTTAATTTCAGAAAATGAGTAAAAATTCAGAATTCGGATCGGTGTTAAGAAAACATAATCTGCTGTCACTCATTGAATCCGATGGTGTGACAGCTCAGGGATAAAAGACCGATGCGATCGATGCAATAGGTTTGATTATTAAATGGTCAAGCATAGGTATTGACCATACCATTATGTTTGCTGGACGAAACGGTTGTTTCAATTTGACCAATAGCCTCCGTTCTTGTGCCAGTTGTATGGGGGATGCCCTTTGCTGGACTATATGCTTGCTGTTGTTTATTGTCTTGTTGGAATGATTCGGCACCTACCATGACATTACCCAACTGAATGCCATTTTCAGCCATCATCTCTCTTAATCTTGGCAAGGCTTCTTCAATGGCTTCGCGTACTGCTAAATGCGGAGATAAGAATTGTGCAGTGGCTTGATCTTGCGTAATGCTGAGCATCACTTCAACAGGACCCAAGTGAGCTGGGTTTAAATGGATTTCGGCTACCTGGTTTTGTTGTGAAGTTAACCAGATGATTTTTTGTGCAAACTCGTTACCCCATTTGGGTTGACCCACAGGGAGATCGACTTGAACACTCTGTGGCGTTGTATTGAGGGAAGTGGTAGCCGTGGTACTGCTTAAGCCAAACGGTTGTGTCGAAGCAGGTTCATTGGATACTGAAAATAGACTTTCTCCTGTGCTGGCCTGGATAGCGTCGCTCATTTCTGAAGAGAATGGTAAAAGTTTGCCGTCAATGGCAGAATCTGCCGCCCCCACTGATTGCCAAAAGGCATCCAATGCATAAGTAAGATTACTTTCAGCCGCAGTAGCTTGCGCCAATTTTTGTTGCAGCATTTGACCAGCGAGAAGTGACGAGCTTGTCGCCAGTTTGTTATCTTGCGGAATGAATGAATTTTGAAGTGATGTGGATAATGCCATCGGCATGATCGGCGTGGCCGTCAGTATATTCGGGTTCGTTGGATCAAATGGAGGTAACAGTTGATCTGCTGCATATGTACTATTTGTAGCCTCAAAAAATAACCTGCTGATCAGGTTGTTTGTACCGGATATGTCCGTTGTCGCAACCGAAGCTGTATCGTCATCTTTCGGTAAGGTTGTTTTTTCTGAGGGTTCTGATGTCGTGGTAGCGTTATTTGTTTCCCGTTTGTTGGCTGTTCCGGATACTTCACGCTCCAATACTTTAGAAAACTCCTCTGTCGCGGGTTCTTGTGTAGTGCCCGGCTCAGGGTTGCCAGCCAGTATTGGATTGTCAGTGGACGATTTGATTTGAGGCGCGGCAGATATATTTAGCATAAGTTTTCGATCTCAAATAAGGGTGATAGCGTTGCCAGTAATATATGCAATCTCTATGCCAGTTTCGGCGATTGTGAGAGGTTGCTAGTTGTCGTTCTTAGGAAATGAGTGACGGTTGAAAGCATTCGAAGCAAACTCATCTTGCAATTTCTGTTCATACTTTGATTGCCGCAGATTCTCTGCGGCTTGTTGGCGTTGCGACAGCGTGTCGTAGGATTTTAGTTTGCGCTGATGGAACAAAAATTCATTGCTTCCGGCAATCCGCTTATTCTGGGCATGCAGAACTGCTTGGCGCTGTTCATTGATAGCGGCATCGAGCTTATTCATGAATGCAATGAAATTAAGCCATTCCATTTGGTCAATGCCCGTTGCTATGGCGTTCTGCAGGTGTGCTTGGTAACTCTGGCGATATTGCAACAGTAAATTTAATTTCTTTTCCGCTTCCTGCTGCTGAAAATTTAATTTCCCCAGTTTCTTGGATGACGCATCCGTTTGTTGCTGAGCTAATTCCAGAAGTAGTTTTAGCGATGACGATGTGGACATAAGAGCGTTTGTTTCTGATTATCGGGTTGCGTCGCTATCAAATAACTTGGTCAGTTTCTCAAGACTATTGGCAAAATTCTCTTGTTGCGACATGTTTTGATTTAAAAATTTTTCGAATGCGGGATACAGCTTAATGGCCCGATCCAGTTCCGGATCTGTACCGGCGACATACGCACCTACACTGATCAAGTCATGGCTGCGTTGGTAGCGTGAATAGAGGCTCTTGAATTGTCTGGCCATGTCAATTTGCTTTTGTGGTACCACGCTGGTCATGATGCGGCTGATCGAAGCTTCGATATCAATTGCCGGGTAATGTCCTGCTTCGGCTAATCGGCGCGATAGCACGATATGTCCATCAAGAATGGCGCGCGCGCTATCGGCGATGGGATCATTCTGATCATCCCCTTCAGTCAATACTGTATAAAAGGCTGTAATCGATCCATTCTCTTGGTTGCCGTTACCGGCGCGTTCTACCAGTTGCGGTAGTTTGGCAAATACGGAGGGCGGATAACCTTTGGTCGCAGGAGGTTCGCCGATAGCCAGGGCTATTTCCCGCTGCGCCATGGCATAGCGGGTCAGTGAATCCATAATCAGTAGAACATGTTTGCCGCTATCGCGAAAATATTCGGCAATGGCTGTCGCATACGCTGCGCCTTGCAAGCGCAGCAACGGTGAAGTGTCAGCAGGCGCTGCGACAACTACCGAGCGTGCGAGCCCTTCGGCACCGAGAATATGTTCTATGAATTCTTTAACCTCACGCCCCCGTTCACCGATGAGTCCCACAACAATCACATCAGCGCTGGTATAGCGTGCCATCATGCCAAGCAATACGCTTTTGCCCACACCACTGCCGGCAAACAATCCCATGCGTTGTCCCCGTCCGACAGTCAACAGCGTGTTAATTGCACGTACCCCAACGTCAAGCGGCTGAGTGACGGGAATTCTTTCCAGCGGGTTATAAGGGCGGCTGTATAGCGGTACGTTGTGTTCCGCGCGCGTGGGGCCAAGGCGATCCAGCGGTTCACCCAATCCATTTATCACGCGCCCCAGTAGTTCGGGGCCAACGCTGATATGCTTGGCGCGATCTGCTGCACGTCTGCGGGGATGTTGAAAATTACCGATCTTGAGGGGGTCGGCAACACATTCGGTAGGAACTACTTTGGCACCTGGAGATAATCCATACACATCGCTGGACGGCATTAAGAATAGGCGATCTCCGGAGAATCCAACGACTTCGGCCGAGACGCTGTAGCCATTCGATAGAAAAATAGTACAACTACTGCCAACGGCCAACCGGAGTCCTACCGCTTCCATCACTAACCCGGCAACGCGTGTAATCGTGCCGCTTGATAACAGTGGATTGGCGGGGGTAATCAGCTGGGTGCAATTTTTCAAGAAGCTGCCCCATTGTTCATGGCGATTCATATTAGTCATTTTTTTCCAACCAGCTGTCATTCTGGCCGATCGCCGATAATACCCGCTGCCAGCGCACCTCCAGACTTGCGTCGATTTCACTGCCATTGGCTTCGATGCGGCAGCCGCCTTGGGATAATTGTTCATCTTCACGGATAGACCAGCTGTCTTGCGCTAACTGATCACCCAAGTGTGCATGGACTATTTTGGCATCATCAGGATGCAAATAAAGTCGCGGATGTTGCATCGCACTGGGTAAATTTCGAATCGCCTCTTGCACAATGGGCGCGATGAGCTCAGGTTTTAGCTGTAATGCCTGGGTAACCATTTTTTTAGTAAGCGCAATGGCCAGACCCAATAAATCATCCGCAACGTGCTGATCAATTGTATGCAGATCTTGGTCGAGATTGGATAACAGTGTTTGGAGACGGGCTACCTCGGTGGTAACCTCTATTTCTGCCGCTTTCCTGCCTGCTGCGTATCCCGCTGCGTTTCCTTCTTGATAGCCTGCCGCATAGCCTTCTGTTTTGGCATGCTGAAGAATTGCTGAAATTTCTTCTTCAGTGGGCAAGGTGATCTTATTTTGCTCGTCTACCAGGGTATTATCTTCAGTGTTGAGTTGCTGATCATGTTCTTCCGGAATTGGATCGGGTGCATCCAAAGCGTTCATTTCCCATCGCTGATAGGCATTGAGTTCTGCTTTGGGAATGAAGCTGCTTGTTGCCATTTGTAAACCTTTATTAACCTATTTATTCAAGCTGATTGAATAAGTTTAGTAGGGGGTATATTTGTTAAATAAAGTTATCTTCGCCTTTTCCGCCGAGTGCGATTTGTCCATCATCAGCCAGTTGACGTAGCACCTTGAGAATTTCTTTTTGTTCGGCTTCGACTTCGGATACACGTACCGGGCCTTTGCTTTCCAGATCTTCTCGTAGTGCTTCAGCAGCACGTTGCGACATATTTTTGAAAATTTTCTTGCGCAGTTCTTCTTGCGCGCCTTTCAAAGCGATAATCAGAGATTCCGACTGGACTTCTCTGAGGAGCAATTGGATACCATGGTCATCAATATCAATCAGATTATCAAATACGAACATTTCATCCATGATTTTCTGTGCCAGCTCTTCGTCGTACTGCTTGATGTTATCGATGACACTGGTTTCTTGGGCAGTTGGGACAAAATTGAGAATTTCCGCTGCGGCGCGTATTCCACCCATAGCCGTTTTGCGAATATTGTTGCTGCCCGATAGCAATTTTGTCAGTACATCATTGAGTTCGCGGAGTGCATCCGGCTGTATGCTGTCCAAGGTGGCGATGCGCAATAAGGTATCGTTGCGCAATCGTTCAGTGAATAAGCTTAATATCTCGCTCGCTTGGTCGCGTTCCAAGTGGACTAAGATGGTTGCGATAATTTGTGGATGTTCATTCTTGATCAGTTCGGCCACCGATGGCGCATCCATCCACTTCAGTCCTTCAATACCGCTGGTGTCGCCGCCATGTAGAATACGATCAATGAGATTGGCAGCTTTTTCATCACCCAATGCACTGGTCAGAACCTTGCGAATATAATCAGCAGAATCCTGGCCCAGCGTGGTCCTTCCTTCCGCTTCATCGCAGAATTCTTTGAGTATGCTTTCAATCTCGGCGCGTGAGATATTCTGCAAACTGGACATTGTTTCGCCCAGTTTCTGCACTTCCTTGGGGCCTAATAATTTAATGACGGATGCTGCTTCTTGTTCGCCCAACGTCATCAGCAAGATGGCGCTCTTTTTGATTCCTTCGTCATCCATTTTTGGACACCCAATCTTTAACAACATTGGCGACAATGGCCGGCTCATCCATCGCCAATTGTTTGGCTTTTTTAAGATTGTCCTCAAATATGGATTTCTGGATCGCCTGGATGGCTGTTCCATCTACCTGCCCTGGCAATTGATCCAATGTTGCTTCGCCAGCCACCTTCTCTGGCAGTGCAGGAGGAGGGGGTTGAGTTAAGCTTTTTAAGAATGGCCGCAGGATTTTTAACAAGAAAAACAAAACAATGGCTGCAATTAACAGCTGTTTGCCAATGTCTTTTGCCAGCATCATGATATCGGGGTCTTTCCAGAATGCAGCATCCAATATCGTTTCGCTTTCAGCAGTGAACAAGCTGTTGGTGACAGTCAACGAGTCTCCGCGTTTCTCGCTGTAACCCATGGCTTCTCTGACAAGGCTATTGATTTCCTTGATTTCTTCGGCAGTCAGTGGCTCGTAGGCAATGTCACCGTTTTCATTGATTTTCTTGCGATAATTCACGACAACTGCTGCAGTGAGTCGTTTGATACCGCCAGTGGATTGCTGTGTATGTTGTACTGTTTTGTCCACTTCATAATTGATCGTGGATTCTTTTTTCTTGTCGGTCGGTAACGGTGGTGGCGCCTTATCACCTGCCTCTTTGTTTTCGCCACCGGCTTCAATAGGCGCAACAGCAGGCTCAGGTGGACGGTTCGTCAGTGCTCCGGGAATGCCCCCATCAATTTTTGAACCTGTGGAAGTCGCTTCAAGCGTTTGCTGGCTGCGAATAGTGGCAGCATCCGCTTCGGTATTGTTTGGCCGATAGATTTCTTCAGCGCGCTCGATACGGGAAAAATCCAAATCCGCAGTTACCTGAGCACGTACATTGGCGGCGCCTGTAATCGGTGACAGTATGGTTTCGATACGACGGATATAGTTTTCTTCAAGCTCTTGTATGTATTGTAATTGCTTGGCATCAAATCCCTTATCTTGCTTGTTTTCATGCTGTGTGCTGAGTAAGTTGCCATTTTGATCAACCACGGTTACATTTTTTGTCGGCAGATTGGGTACGCTACTCGACATCAAGTGTACGATTGCACTGACTTGTTCGACACTCAATACTCTGCCTGGATACAAATTCAGTAAAACAGAAACGCTGGGTTGCTGTTTCTCTCTTGAGAACACGGAGGGTTTGGCAATTGCCAGGTGTACGCGTGCATTTTGCACTGCTGATAACGATTGAACCGAGCGTGCTAATTCGCCTTCTAACGCCCGTTGATAATTGACCTGCTCGAGAAATTGGCTGGAGCCAAACTTCTGATTCTCCATTAATTCAAATCCTGGCAGATCACCTTTGGGCAACCCTTGACCCGCTAAGCGCAGACGTACTTCATGGATCTGTTTTTCAGGAATTAAGATGGCACCACTACTGTCGGAAAACTTGTAGGGGATGTTCATTTGCTGCAAGGAGCTGATGATGGCGGCACCGTCCTGATTCGATACGTTACTATAGAGAACACGATAATCCGGCGTCTGACTCCACATCAAAGCACCTGCCAGTAAGGCGATGACGGCTGCAGCAGCCAGTATCAACCCCAATTTTTTTTGATTGGATAGTTGGCTGAGTTGCTCCAGTTTAAATGTTTTAGCTGGTGGTGTCGTATTGGATTCACTTGGTACTGTTGCCACGTACTATTCTCCTGCTGAAATCTCACGAATTAAATGCATCAACGCTTGGTATGTACTCGTTTTACACGGAGTAAAATTTTATTGATGCGATGATTATCGATAAATTTACGCAATATGAATGCTCAAATAGAATAGCTTTGTCCGCCTTATTCAGATCATGAAGAGGACTGGTATAAATGTAAGCTACAGGCAATTCTTAATAACTGTCATTTAAACCAGTGCAAGCAAATAAAATCAGCGAAATCAGAACAATTCCGGCAGAGCAGGAACAGCTTCAGCTTGCGTTTGCGGCGTTTAATGAAGCATCTGAACAGCTCTCGGGCGTGTATCAAGAATTACAACACCAGGTAACACAGTTAACCCGGGAACTTGCGCTTGCCAATGGTGAACTGCACAGACAGCTGATCGCAAAAGAGGATTTGTCCAGACAACTAAGTTTTCTGTTAAATGCGTTGCCGGGTGGCGTTTTGGCACTTAATGAAAACGAATGCATAGAACAAGTGAATCCGGCCGCGCTTACTATGTTGGGAGAGCCGTTACTTGGGTTGTCATGGCATCAGGTCGTTCAAGAGCGCTTATCGCCAACCGCGATTATCAATGAATGGTATGTGGCACAACGTGAAACAGCAGAGCAGCGTCGCATCCGTATCGAAAGTAGTGCGTTGGACTCAACCGGCAGACGGATTTTGCTAGTAAATGATATTACTGAAGCTTATGTCATTCAGGAAAAGATAAGGCGGAATCAGCGTTTGACTGCTATGGGTGAAATGGCGGCGAATCTTGCGCACCAGTTGCGCACACCGCTTGCAACCGCATTGCTTTATGCGAATCACCTCGGCAGCGATGCACTGACTTCCGATGAACGCCAAAAATTTGCAACCAAAACCGTTGAACGTTTGCATCATTTGGAGCATTTAACAAAAGATATGCTGCGTTTTGTCAAAGGTGAAACGACGCAACTCGAAAGAGTTTTAGTCAGTGATTTGTTAGCGGAATTGCAACAAGTCATTGAACCTCAGTTGATTCCGCTTAATTTACAGTTAATGGTGCGTGATTATAGTCAAGCGGAGAGTTTGATGACGAATCATCAAGCGTTGTGTGGAGCGATGATTAATTTACTTGAGAACGCAATGCAGGTGTCTTCACCCAATGATCGGATCATTTTAACGGGGCGTGTGGAAGGAGAAAGCATCGTTTTGAGTGTGCATGATGATGGGCCGGGTATTGAGACGGCGTTGCAAGAAAGACTATTCGAACCTTTTTTTACCACGCGTGCAGAGGGTACTGGCTTAGGTCTGGCCATTGTGCGAGGGGTGATTCAGTCAATGGGCGGTACCGTGCAAATTAATTCATTGCCTGATACGGGGAGTGAGTTTGTGGTGTGCTTGCCAAGGAACAAAGGAGATTGATGCGATGAAGACATTACCTGTTTTGGTGGTGGAAGATGACCAGGATTTATTGGAAGCCATTTGCGCCACTTTGAAGTTGGCCGGTTATCAAGCGCTTGCAGCAGCGAATGGTCATGATGCCATGACGATATTGCAAGACCGTCAAGTAGGTATTGTCGTGAGCGATGTGCAGATGAAACCCATGGATGGATTGACGTTGTTAAAAAAAATCAAGGCCTTTGATTTGGAATTGCCCGTGTTATTAATGACAGCTTATCGAGAAATCGACAAAGCGGTGACTGCGATGCGCATTGGAGCGTGCGATTATTTGCTGAAGCCATTTGACCCGGATAGCTTGCTGGCGCACATTAGACAATATTCCGTGTCTGAATCCGAGCAGGACGATCGGGTAATTGCAAAAGATCCGCGGACACGCGCATTATTGTCGCTTGCCAAACGGGTTGCGAAATCGCCCGCAACGGTGATGCTGACAGGTGAAAGCGGATGCGGTAAGGAAGTGATCGCGCGCTATATTCATCGCCATTCATTGCGTTCTTCCAAACCATTTGTTGCCATTAATTGTGCCGCTATTCCCGAGAATTTACTGGAAGCTACCCTGTTTGGTTACGAGAAAGGCGCTTTTACCGGTGCGGCTCAAGCCCAACCGGGAAAGTTTGAGCAAGCGGAAGGTGGCACATTGTTACTGGATGAAATTTCGGAAATGCCTTTGGAATTACAGGCAAAATTATTGCGAGTATTGCAGGAAAGGGAAGTTGAGAGAGTTGGCGGACACAAGACGATCAAACTGGATATTCGCGTGCTGGCGACTTCTAATCGCGACATGATGGCAATGGTTAAGCATAGTCAATTCCGTGAGGATCTGTATTATCGGCTCAATGTGTTTCCAATAGAAATTCCGGCACTGCGCGAACGATCATTGGATATTGAACCTCTGGCGCAACGCGTGCTCGAAACAGCCGCCGTCGGATCAGGACAGCCATTCTGCAAAATGACCCGGGCCGCAATCGATAAGTTGACTCAGTATACTTGGCCAGGCAATGTCAGGGAGCTGGAGAATGTGATGCAGCGTGCCATGATCCTGGCAGCAGATAATATTATCGAAGCCGAGCATATCAGCTTGCCGGAAGTGATTTTTGATCAAGCGGTTGATGAGAGAAATTCGGAATCACCTACAACCGATATGAAAACGCTCGAACGTAAACATATTCTGGAAACGCTTGCAGCCGTTAATGGTTCCCGGAAACTGGCCGTAAAAAAACTAGGGATCTCTGAACGAACTTTACGCTATAAGTTGCAACAATATCGTATGATGAGTGAGTGAGTGTCTGTCATGTTTGTATGGAATTGATTTGTAAAAATTATTTGAAGTTTCTAAGTTTCTAAGTGATACTTGAAAACTAATTATGTGGGAGTAGATGATGGATAAATCCGGAATTGATAGTATTCTGCAGCAACTGCAAGCAACTTCGGCGCTTGCTTCCGGTGTAAAAAAACAATCGGGCGCTGATGAAGTTGCGAGTGTGGATTTCAGTGAGAAGCTTAAAGCTGCAGTGGATCAGGTCAATAATGTACAGCAAGCAGCGGATAAGCTCAGCATGCAATTTGTCGGCGGTGAGTCCAACGTCGATTTGCATGAAGTGATGATTTCACTGCAAAAGGCCAATGTATCATTTCAATCGATGATACAAGTCCGAAACAAATTGGTAACAGCCTATCAAGAAATCATGAACATGCAAGTTTAAGAAGACTATTGGGCGCATTGGCCCAGATTCGATCAAATAAACTGATCAAAGTCGTATTTCTTACTCCTCCAGCGCCATTTCCAGTTGCAACCAGTCTTCCTCCAGTTCAGTCACCTTTTTCTCGAGTGTTGCGTGAGTTGTACTCAGTTGATCAATTTCATCACGGGAACAGTTTGCATAAGTAGCCGGATCGGCTAATCGGCGGTTTGCTTCCGTTAATTCTCTTTGTGCAATCGTTAAGGCAGCTTCAAGCTTTGATTGCTTGGAAAGCAGTACTTTTTTGTTCGGTTTCGCAGATGTGTTAGGTTGCGCTTTTTGTGAGGGTGGGCGTGATGCAGCAGCTTCATTAGAGCGACGGGCTTCTATCCAATTTTTATAATCTTCCAGATCACCATCCAGCAGTTGTGCTTTGCCATCAGCTACCAGCCACAATTCATCGGCTACGGCGCGTATCAGGCTGCGATCATGTGATACCAGTACCACCGCTCCGCTATAAGCTTCCAATGCCAAAGTCAATGCGTCGCGCATATCCAAATCCAAATGGTTGGTCGGTTCATCCAGCAACAGTAAATGTGGCTTTTTCCATGCCAGCAAGGCAAGTGCCAGACGGCTTTTTTCGCCTCCGGAAAAACTGGCTACCGGACGATCTTCGCTATTGCCACCCAGACCGAATCGTCCCAGGAATTTTCGCAAGTCCAGCTCTGTTTGTGTGGGTGCCAATCGCACCATATGCTGCAGAGGTGTTGCATGGCTATCCAGATTTTCCAGTTGATGCTGTGCGAAGTAGCCGATACGTATATTCGGTGTCCATTCTAATATACCTGAGGTGGGTTCGACTTCTCCAACCAGAAGTTTTATCAATGTGGATTTTCCCGCTCCATTCGGACCCAGCAAGGCAATTCGAGCGCCTGCTTGCAAAATGAGATGCACATGCTGAAACAGCAGGTGATCATCATAGCCAAAGCTCATATCTTTCGCGCGCAATAAGACATCAGGGCTGCGCTCAGGCGCTTCAATCTGCAATTCAAAATGCCCGTCTTCGATATGCATCGGCGCAAGACGCGTCAAGCGCTCCAAAGCCTTGATGCGGCTTTGTGCCTGCTTGGCTTTGGTTGCCTTGGCACGAAAACGCCGCACAAAATCTTCCATGTGCGCGATCTTTTTCTGTTGTTGCTGAAAAGCCTGGGCGTGTTGCATAAGACGTTCAGCGCGCGCACGCTCGAAATCATCATAATTGCCACTATAGTCATCAATTTGCCGATTATTGATATGCGCGATGCGATTGACGCAGGCATTGAGAAACTCCCTATCGTGTGAAACTACCATCAGGCTGCCCGGATAGCGGGCCAGATATTGTTCCAGCCAGAGAATGGCTTCCAGATCCAAGTGATTGGTCGGTTCATCCAGCAACAACAAATCAGCACGATGCATCAGGGCGCGCGCCAAATTTAAGCGCATGCGCCAGCCGCCGGAAAAATGACTGACAGGTTGCTCCAATGCATGATTGGCGAAACCCAATCCATTCAATAATTGCGCCGCCCGTGCTCGGGCCGTATAACCATTGATGGTTTCATAACGTTGTTGTGCTTCAAACCAGGTGGCATCATGTTCGGCCTGCGCCAAAATCTTCTCCAATTGTCGTAACTCGACATCGCCGTCCAGCACAAACTCAATGGCGGTCTGGTCTGAACTAATGATTTCTTGTTCAACGAAAGCAATGGTTTTGCCGGGTTGTAAGCTGACTTCTCCGCTATCCGGTTTGATTGCGCCGCGAATCAAACGAAATAAGGTGGATTTGCCGCAACCATTTTTACCAACCAGACCAATGCGCTGATTAACAAAAACTTGCAGATTACTATTTTCGAGTAGCGGAGTTCCGCCCTGCAGAAAGGTTAGGGATTGAATTTTTAACATGACGTATTGGGTTTTCTAAGATACGAAATCGGTGTAAAAATGTCTTTCAGATAGGCTATCGAGTACAATTTGGCTTTTGCTGGGAAGGCTGGAAATAGTTCAATAAAGCGATTGTTGTTTTTGTGCAACATCAATTTAATATTGCCTTGACAGGGAAAAGCACCTTATATAAGCTGCGGTGTGGTCAAATATGACACACTTATATTTATTAAGCAATGTCAGCGGTAAGCGTTTGAATGAAAATTTTCCAGCCAACAAAAAGTGCGTTATTAAAGATTAATAATCGGAGTTGGCACGCTCAACCAGAATTTCTTGCTCAGGAGAGTAAGATGACAAGTACTATTACTTCGAGGGGAAGATCTTGAGTTCGACAATAACCAAGTTGAACGCTCCGCTAACGCAAGCGTTTGATTCTCAACCTTCAAGCGAATTACATTTAACACCGACACCGACGCTCAATACACTAGCTCAGCGGTTAGCAGGTTTTGATACCCTAACGAGCGCTTTAGAATATGCGGCGGAGGGGACGACAGGGTATAACTTTTATGACGCAAGGGGTAACTTACGTTCGATTCTGCCTTACAGCATGCTTAGGCAGAACGCTCGTACACTAGCTCAGCGTTTATCTGGTTTTGATTTGCCCCGTGGAAGTCGAGTAGCAATTATTGCTGATACTTCCCCAGAATTTGTCGAGTTGTTTTTTGCATGTCGCTATGCTGGTTTAGTGCCTTTTGCGATGCCGATTCCGGTCAATCTTGGCAGCCATGCAATATATGTTCAGCAATTAAGAGGTATGCTTGAAAGCAGTCAAGCGAGTATTGCGCTGGCGAATATTGATTATATTAATTTCCTGGAAGAAGCTGTGGAAGGGGCAACCGGTATACAGTGGGTGGGAACACCAGGGAAATTAAATGAGCTCTCTGCTAGAGAGATAGAATTACAGCCTAATCATCCTGACGAGACTGCTTATTTACAGTTTACATCGGGTAGTACACGTACTCCTAGGGGTGTGGTTATTACCGAACGAGCCTTGATGTGTAACTTGCAAGGTATTGTAAGGAATGGACTGGAGATAAGGCCTGGTGATCGTTCTGCATCATGGTTGCCTTTTTACCATGATATGGGATTGGTTGGTTTAGTTTTGGCGCCGATGGTTACACAAATCTCTGTTGATTATTTGGCAACGCGGGATTTTGCAATTCGGCCTTTGCAGTGGCTGCGCTTAATTAGTCGCAACCGTTGTACCGTGGCATTCAGTCAGCCGTTTGGCCTTAAGCTTTGTACTTTACGTGTTAGGGAATCTGATCTCAAGGAATTGGATCTCAGTTGTTGGCGGGCTGCAGGTATTGGGGCCGAAATGATTCGGCCGGAAACTTTGAGAAACTTCGCGGAAAAATTTGCATCAGCCGGTTTTGATGAGAACGCTTTCTTGCCATGCTATGGTCTTGCAGAATCAACGTTGGCAGTCACTTTCTCAAAAATTGGTGAAGGATGCAAAAGTATACAAGTAGATAGCAAGACGCTGATCGATAAGAGAATGGCTGCCCGGTTGCAGACTGAGGGACGTAAGCAAAATGAATTTGTAAATTGTGGACGTCCATTGCCTGGACATATCGTTAAGATAGTCGATGAGGATGGCCAACAATTATCAGAAATGATGGTTGGCAGTGTTCTGGTTCATGGCGATAGTGTGATGACGGGTTACTATAACAATCCTGAAGAAACTAACAAAGCGCTTAAATCCGGCAACTGGTTAGATACTGGCGATATTGGATTCCTGCTTGAGGGCGATCTATTTATCACCGGGCGTCGTACTGATGTCATTATTGTTAATGGTCGCAATATCCGTGCACAAGATATAGAAGAGCTGGCTGAGCAGCAGCCTGAAGTCAGATCACGCGAGGCTTCTGCATTCGGCGTCAATGATGAAGATGGAACAACGACTATCGTACTCGTCATCGAGTGCAGGTTGACAGCAGTGACAGAGCGACAATCACTAACGGTTAGATTGCAGCAGCTTGTATATATGGCATTTGGAGTCAATTGCGTTGTTGAATTGGTTCCACCGCATACCTTGCCGCGGACTTCTTCTGGGAAACTTTCACGTTTTGCAGCGCGACAAGGTTATATTCAAAGAACAAGCTTGGCAGTAGGTCAATTGTCTTTTGTAGAATCAGGTGACAGATAAAGCGCATGCCAAAATTAGTAGCCGTAACAGGTGCTACTGGCTTCATTGGCAATGTACTGATACAGAAATTGATTCAGAATGGATGGACAGTTCGTGCACTTACGCGAACTGGCCATTATTCAACCAATGAATCTATTCAATGGATTCAAGGCGATCTCAATAACCTAGCGGCGTTGCATCATTTAGTTGATGGTGTAGCGTTCGTTATCCACTGTGCAGCAACGGTAAGAGGGAGTTCCTTTCAAGAATTCGCGCATACAAATATTGAAGGTACTAAAAATATTTTATGCGCTCTTACTCAGGCTAAGCAAACACAATCTTCCCGTTTCTTGTTAATCTCATCCTTAGCGGCACGGCAGCCAGAGCTATCATGGTATGCACAAAGCAAATATTTGGCTGAGCAAGCGCTCATGGAATATTCAGAGAAATTGCGGTGGGCAATATTTCGACCTACGGCTGTTTATGGTCCGGGGGATAAGGAATTAAAGCCACTTTTTCAAGCAATGCGCCGCGGAATATTGCCGGTCGTTGGAAAAATTCATAATCGATTCGGATTAATACATGTCGATGATCTGGTTGCGGCTATTCAAGCTTGGCTTGAATCCGACCAAGCCATCAATGGGATCTTTGAACTTGATGACGGTATACCAGGCGGATACAGTTATCAGAGTCTAGTTGCCATAGCGCAGCAAGTATGGAAGAGCCCTGTTCATTGTGTTGCCATACCGGATCTGCTTATCCGGGGTATCGCTTCATCCAATCTTTGGCTTGCTCGTCTACTTCATTATTCTCCCATGCTGACTCCAGGAAAAGTTAATGAGTTACAACATAACGACTGGGTATGTGATAATACTCCCCTACGCCATGCGCTTCCCGCGTGGCAACCGAGTATCCGTTTACAAGATGTATTATCTGAAGTAATCTAACTCTAAAATTTAACCACGCTGAATTAACCTATGACTGAAAGTAATTACGATGAGATCATGACGTTACTCTGTGATCGCCTAAGTAGTTTAACGAATTCTAATGTTCAGATTACTTCCGAAACGAACCTGATTAGTCAATTATCGATCGACTCCATTAAGCTACTCAATTTAATTATGGAGATTGAAGATACTTTCGATGTCTCAATTCCTATTAATGCATTAACAGATATTCAGACTGTGCGCGAACTGGCCGACTTAGTACACAAAATTAAATCAGCATCATAATGAATTTACTTGAAAAACTAGACGCAGCTGCGGCTGCAAGAAAAGCGCTTTTGCCCGATGGTGTGGGTGCTTTTGGTATCCCGATAGAAGAAGTTTATTCGGCTACAGAAGCGCGGATTGGCGATCGCCGTGTATTGCTGCTCGGCACTAACAACTATCTGGGATTGACCTTCGCGCCTGAATGTATTCGTGCAGCGCATGAAGCAATTGATAAAGAAGGCACCGGTACTACGGGGTCTCGGATGGCAAATGGCAGTTATTTTGGCCATCGCGCATTAGAAAGAGAGTTCGCTGACTTTTATCAATGTAGTTCCAGTATCGTCTTTACTACGGGTTATCAAGCTAACTTAGGGACTATTTCAGGCCTGGTAGGTCCTGGAGATACCGTATTGATTGACGGTGATTCTCATGCAAGTATCTATGACGGTTGTATTTTAAGTGGCGCAGATATCATTCGCTTCAAGCACAATGATATGGCTGATATGGAGAAACGCCTGCGCCGCTTAGGTGATCGTGTTGAAACGACGCTGATTATTGCTGAAGGCATATACAGCATGTTAGGTGATCAGGCACCACTCGCCGAAATTGTTAAATTAAAGAATACCTATGGCGGTACTTTGCTTCTCGATGAAGCGCATTCACTGGGGGTACTGGGTGAAACTGGGCAAGGTCTGGTAGAAAAAACCGGATTATTGCAAGAAGTCGATTTTATTACGGGGACATTCAGCAAAAGCCTGTGCAGTATCGGGGGATATTGTGTCAGTAATCACCCGCAACTTGAACAGTTGCGTTATGTGAGCCATCCTTATATTTTTACCGCATCACCATCGCCCGCAACCATTGCTTCCACCCGTGCAGCATTGGAATTATTGCGTAAAGGCAGTCATTTGCGTAAACAATTGTGGCGTAACTGTACGCAACTCTATGCACAGCTTAAAGAAGCAGGTTATACGCTCGGTCCGGACCCTGGACCGGTCATTGCCGCCATGCTTGATACACCGCAACAAGCACTCCTGCTTTGGCAAAATTTGCTTGAACATAATATTTATGTCAATTTGATATTGCCTCCGGCCGCTCCCGAAGGTAAATCACTTGTACGCTGCAGTGTAAACGCCGCTCACACGACAGAACAGATTCAATATGTCGGCGATACCTTTGCCAAACTGCACAGTTTGGTATGTGAATGACAAATGGTGAATTGATGAAAATGCTGCGGATACTGGTGCTCACAGTATTATCTTTCCTGCTTCAGGGCAATGTCTTTGGAATATCCATTGCATACAGTGGATTTACCTGCCTGAATACAATAGATATTAATGACATTACACCGAGCGGTATTCCAATCGAGAGTAGATTTGAGGTGGTGGAAGATGTTGGTGGTGGGATATTTCGACTGAGTCTAACCGGCGGTATTCCTCGCATTGTCAATAGTGATCGTAACGTGTGTATCGATAGCGTGACGGCCATTGGATATTCTGGGGTTCCGCAGGTGGATGGCTTGCCTGGATTGCTAGAGTCGATTGATGCAACAGCCTATTTTGGCGGGCAAGAATTGGTGATTGTGGTCAATTCGATGTTCACTGATTTAAGTGCTAGGAGAGGGGCGTTCTCATCATTCAGTACAAGTAATATATTAGCGATTACAAATACCTTGATCTTTGTATTCGATCCTCAAGTATCGTCATTCAATTTAAAGAAAGTGATACGCAACGCAGGTTTTACCCATACTGAAACCGGATCGGCAAATTCCATTCCATTTCTGGAAACAGTGCTGCCATCATTTAACGGTGTTTCGCAAGGCAAGCCTCTGATACTGACGCCAACATCCAGTATCGAATATCGTCTGGAATAGCAATATCTCTAATCTTAGCAATTAGTTAAATCCTGATTTTTGTGCCATTGTTGCGTTACGTAAGTTCTAATGGATGCTTGGCGATTATTTTGCTTATCATCGGTTTTGGCTAGAATGTGCCATAAACGCACGATCAATATGATTTTTCCACCACCAGACCCATTTTCCATGCCCAAATAGCGGGCCCCATGAAGCGACGGCATGACGGTCGCCTGTAGTTAATAAGCTCAGAAAACGTTTTTGCGGTTTAAAAGCCAGTAGCGGGTGCTTTTTAAGCGTGGCGGCAATATTGTTTGCCAGTATCGGTCCTTGACGAACTGCATAAACACCGGCTTTAGGCAAGGGTGTGGGCATGAAAGCAGCGATATCGCCCACAGCAAATATGTTCGGATGTGAGACGCTGCGGAGATATTGGTCAATCTGAATAAACCCTTTGTCATCGCACTTTAATCCGCTTTCTGCCGGCCAGGATTGCGCACCGGCATGAGTAGCCCAGGCAGAAAAATCATAATCCAGGATCGTGCCATCATCCAGCGTCAGTTGATGTTGATTGATGGCAGTGACATGTTTTCCGCTGAGGATAGTGATGCCGAGTGTTTTTAGGTGGCGCTTGAAAAACGCCTGCACGCGTTCATTGTATGAGCTTAGGATATTTTGATTGGCGCAAACTAAAGTAAAGCTTGCATGAATAGAAGTGGTATGGCGAAGTTTATAATGCATTGCCAGCAATATCTCAATACTGGCAGCCCCGCCTCCAATCATTACAATTCGATGTAATGTACTGGTATTCATAGTCTGAGCTGTTTTAAGCCAGTGCTGCCAATGATCAAGAAATTGCTGAAATGGTTTAATGGGGCAGCCATGTTCATTGGCACCTTCAATATCATTCACTGCTGGCTGAGAACCGATATTAATCGACAACACATCGTACTGCAAAGATGGATGTTGATGGCAGTAGATTTTCTTGTTCAGCGGATCAATGCGCTGAACTTTGCCGCGAATAAACTGAACACCGGCCCATTGACAAAGTTTCTGTAAATCGATATGGCAGTCTTCAAAAGTATAGTGGCCAGCAATTAACCCTGGCAGCATTCCAGAATAAGGTATGAGCGCATCAGTGCTGATGAGTGTGACTGTGGTATCTGGGGGAGGACACATGCCCAGTTTTTTGATAATGGAAATGTGGCTGTGACCACAACCAATTAGAAATAAATACTTTTTATGAGGTGTTAGCGCGTTCATTAACGTATTCAGATTGCGTTATTTTCAGAAAAGTGTGATAGTTCACATCGCAACATCATTGGTTAGTCCATGCTACTACAAATAAAATCAAATGTATTTCTATGGCTTCTAGGACTAATTAAGTAAGGTATTGAAAGTATTTCATTTTATCATTACGGTATATTTTTCACGATTAATGATTTTTAAATTTATTTACTCACGGAGGGGAATAATGAAATCTAGCAAGATCAGTACATTAGCAGCTTATGCTATTCTTTTGTTAGTAACAGGTCTGTTATTCGCATGTAAGCCGATCTTTGAGAAAAAGCCGCTGCCCGGTAAGGAAGGAAGCAAAGAAGTGGCGGCAGCACCTGCTGCACCGGCACCAGCACCAGCACCAGCACCAGCACCTGCAGCAAGTGCGCCTGCACCCGCTGAACCAGCTACCAAAATTGAAGAAGTTCAAAGTATACAGAGTCTAGAGTCCGCTGCTGAGATGCCTGATGCAACCAGTAAAGGTGCTGCAGCTCCCGCCCAAGTACTGGTGGCTGATGATGGGGACGATGTTGTAAAAATCACACCTGTGATTATGCGCAAAGTACAGCAAGCGCTTGTGAATGCAGGGCTTAATCCTGGCCCGGTGGATGGTGTCAGTGGCGCTAAAACAGTTTCTGCTATTGAGAGCTTCCAAAAACAAAATAACATCCCGGCAGGTAAGCTGAATAAAAGAACACTGCGTGCACTGGGTGTTGATTTCTAAGAATAAAAAAATAGATTTGTCAGTATTTAAATACACCAAGAGCTTGC
Organism: Nitrosomonas sp.; assembly: GCF_024282095.1. GTDB lineage: Bacteria > Pseudomonadota > Gammaproteobacteria > Burkholderiales > Nitrosomonadaceae > Nitrosomonas. The sequence continues at coordinate 6,459 of NZ_JAMWZS010000029.1, read as the reverse complement.
AGTTCTTGGTGTATTTATTTGTACATAAGAATCTCTTAAGTAAGTAAAATGATGTATTTGATTTGTCGGATGGTTATAGGTGTTGAGGCGATTTAAAAAAATTTGCTATAGAAGAAGTCATGTTCTATAGTTGAGCGCTCAAATAAAAACCGGTTTCAGAGTTTATTCAGATAATTGTGGAAATGTGCAGAGGTTAGCAATAGTGGATATTGTTTGTTGCGAGCTTCTATTTTCTTAGTATCTGGATTTCTTTGGAATTTTTATTTATCCATATGAGCTTTTAGTTAGTTTCAACATCACGGGCTCTGTTTATATAATTCTTAGTAGTGTAAGTCATTACTTGCTTTTGAAGTACTTTTGGAGGTTTTCTCATGGGAGTTCCTTTACGTCAACAGATTGCAGTTGGCAGTTATCTAATCAAACAAAAACTGAAGGGAGTAAAAAAATATCCCTTAGTGCTCATGCTGGAGCCTTTGTTTCGCTGTAATCTCGCATGTGCGGGGTGTGGAAAGATTGCACATCCGGAAGATGTTCTCGATCAACGTCTCTCATACGAAGAGTGTATGCAGGCAGTCGATGAATGCGGCGCTCCGATGGTATCAATTCCAGGCGGGGAGCCACTGCTACATAAAGAGATGCCGCAGATTGTTGCGGGCATCATTCAGCGCAAAAAATATGTTTACTTGTGTACCAACGCATTATTGTTAAAGAAAAGGATTGATGACTATACCCCGTCACCGTATTTAACATTCTCAATCCATTTGGATGGTATGAAAGAGCGTCATGATGCGTCGGTTTGTCAGGATGGTGTTTTCGATCGTGCGGTTGAGGCGATAAAGCTGGCTCTGGATAAAGGCTTCAGAGTTACTGTGAACTGTACGCTGTTTCAAGGCGAAACACCGAAGGATGTCGCCGAGTTTCTGGACTATGCGATGGAGTTGGGTGTTGAGGCAGCAACGATTGCTCCTGGGTTTAGCTATGAAAAGGCACCTCAGCAAGATGTGTTTATCAAAAGCCAGGATACAAAAATATTGTTCCGTGGCATTTTTGAGTTAGGTAAGCAACTAAAGCGGAAATGGAGATTGAACCACTCAGCGCTTTATTTGGATTATCTGGCGGGAAATCAGGATTATGAATGTACACCATGGGGTAATCCGACACGCAATGTGTTTGGCTGGCAAAAGCCTTGCTACTTGTTATCGGATGAGGGTTATGCAAAAACCTTCAAAGAACTTCTTGATGATACGCCGTGGGAAAAGTATGGTACGGCAAATAATCCGAAATGCGCACAATGTATGGCGCACTGTGGATATGAAGCAACCGCGGTTGAAGATACACTCCAACATCCATGGAAGGCACTGATTGCATCGCTAAAAGGACCGAGAACGACAGGCCCGATGGTGGCTGAGCCTGCCCCCAAATGGGCAGCGGGAGAAAATAAAATGCCGAAGAAACTTTCTGATATACCGGTAACACTGGTTAACAAATAAGCAGATACAGGGTATCGGCACTGGTTGATAGCATTTGCTACAAGTAAGAATGATGATGGAATTCGTATTATATCTGTCTATTTTCGGTGTCTTATGTTGGTGGTCATTAATACTGTTTCCGTGGTGTCCTTGGAGTACCCGTGAAAAGGTAGAAGTTGGAGTTTCTGAAAATTCTGATACCTTACTGAGTGATATTACAGTCTTGATTCCCGCGCGCAATGAAGGCCCCTATATTCAACATACACTGAATGGAGTGAAAGCGCAGGGAGAGGGGGCGTGTATCATCGTAATAGATGATCAGTCAGATGATGATACGGCGCAACAAGCTAGGCAGTGTGGTGCGCAGGTCATATCCGGTAGCGCACCCCCTGCGGGATGGAGCGGAAAGCTCTGGGCGCTTGAACAGGGACTCAAGGCAGTTAGGACGCCTTATACACTGTTGCTGGATGCTGATATTGAGTTGACGCCTGGAATTGTTACTGAGCTGCGGCGAAAAGCGCAGGATGAGAATCTCGCATTTATTTCATTGATGGCTAAACCTTCCATGAAGAATTTTATAGAGCGCTTACTCATGCCGGCGTTCATTTTTTTCTTCAAATTGTTATATCCTTTTGGGCTAGCAAATAGGCCAACTTCACGAGTTGCCGCAGCTGCAGGGGGATGTATTTTGGTGGAAACACAAGCATTGCGCACAGTAGGTGCTTTTGCCAATTTGCATGATGCATTGATCGATGATTGCACGTTAGCGGCGCATATTAAGCGCGCAGGTTACCGTACCTGGATAGGATTGAGTCATGCGGCACGTAGTCATCGTAGTTACCAAGCGTTAAAGCCCATCTGGGAAATGGTGACTCGAACGGCTTATACGCAGTTAAGGTATTCGTTTATTTTGCTTGCTGTCTGTACATTGATCATGGTGTCGATGTTCTGGGCGGCACCGCTGGCTTTTTTGCTGCTGTTGGCTCAAGAAATTTATATGGTAAGTTTACTGGCATGGGTGGCTATGTTTATTACCTATATGCCAACTTTAATTTATTATCAACGTTCTCCACTTTGGGGACTCGCATTGCCTATCATCGGTACATTGTACCTTGCTATGACTTGGACATCAGCACTACGATACTGGCGTGGAGAACGTGCTTGTTGGAAAGATCGTCGATATGAAAGTAGAATTAACAATTAAATCAATTAGATTAATGGCGTGGTGCCTAATAGGGATGTGGCTGTTGTCAGCTAATTCGATGGTATTCAGCGCATCCGATTCAGTACCCGAGAGTCCGGAGCAGGTGATACAAAAATTACAATCTTCCTTACTTCAGGTAATGCGTGAAAGTGAGCAACTGGGTTACGAAGGGCGATTTAAATTCTTGGAACCTGTCATTGAGCAATCTCATGATCTTGAATTGATTATTAAAACGATACTGGGTGCAACCTATTGGGCGCAATTGGATAAAGAACAAAAAAACCTGGTTATTGATACATTCCGCCAACTGAGTATTGCTACCTATGCAGGGCGATTCAATCAATATGAAGGGGAACAATTCGAAGTGATTGAGCAGCGAGCTTTGCCGCACGAACAAACACTGGTGCGAAGCCAATTAACTAAATCAGATGGCGGTACGGTGAATTTTGACTATGTTCTACAGCAAACAGAAGGACGCTGGCGTATTGTCAATATCTTATTTGATGGCGTGAGTGATCTTGCCATCAAACGCGGAGAGTATCGCGCAATTATGCAGCGGGATGGCTTTCAAGCACTAATTGAATTGCTGAAGGAAAAGATTATTCAGACGCGGCAGAATTAACAATAGGATGATTGCACTTTCTCCTAACAGGCCCGTTAAAGGATTTTTCTAAGCGTGGAAAAATCACACAGTCGTAGTTATCGGATTTTTGCACGGTGGGCCGAATTTTGCTATCAGCATGCCATTGGAGTCATTCTGTTCGTACTGGCATTGACTGCACTGAGTGCGATTTATACAGCCAATAATCTTGGAGTGCACACCGATACGACAGACATGCTCTCCGAGGATGTTCCTTTTCGTGCCAATCATATCCGCTATAAACAATCATTTTCCCAATACGAAGACACATTATTGCTGGTACTGGACGCACCCACACCGGAGCAAGCGCACGCCGCGGCAAAACGTATCACTACTTACCTGCAAGAAAATAACGCTCAATTTCCGAACACTTATTATTTAAGCGGGGATTCTTTCTTTGAACAGAATGGTCTACTTTTCAAGAGCATATCGGAATTAGGTCGTATTACCGATCACTTGGCGACAGCACAACCCCTGGTTGCGCGCATCGCGGAAAATCCTACGCTGTATACCTTTTCTTCCATACTCACTGAAGCCATCGATGAGTTAAGGACTGGCCGCACGTTAGAGTTGGAGCCGGTAATGAATGGGGTCAGTGCAACGATCGATGCGCAATTGGCTGGTAAGTCCCGCGCATTATCATGGCAGGCACTCTTGAGCGGTGAAGCGCAAAAAGCGAGCTACCAGGAATTCGTTGTAGTCAAGCCGAAGCTTGATTATTCTCAAATATTTGCTGCTGAAGAACCGATCAAATTAATTCGTACAGCCGCTCAAGATATGGGTTTGACTGCGGATGCCGTGGAGAAATTGCGTATAACCGGTGAAGTGGCGCTGGCTCATGACGAACTGAATAGTGCCATGCATGGTGCGCAGGATGCTGGATTACTGGCGCTCGTCATGGTGGCCGGCGTGTTGTTCATTGCGCTGCGTTCTGCCGGAGCGATGTTAACAGTAATACTGAGTCTGATTCTTGGCCTGTTGCTGACAGCAGCATTTGCTACCGTTGCTGTGGGATATTTGAATCTGATTTCGATCGCATTTGCTGTGCTATACATCGGTCTCGGGGTTGATTATGCCATTCATTTTTTGCTGCGGTATGAAGAATTAAGGAAGCATAGCCAATCCGTTGCCGAGACTTTACATAAAACCGGCGGAGATATGGGGCAATCATTGTTGATTTGTGCAATCACCACCGCAATCGGTTTTTATGCATTCATGCCAACGACTTACAGAGGTGTTGCAGAACTGGGGCTGATATCGGGGACAGGAATGATGATCAGTTTTTTGATTACCATGACACTGATTCCTGCCTTGCAAAGATTTTTTCCCATGCGCATCAGAAGTTCATCCACTTCCATTACATCGATCAACCGCATGCTGGACCTACCCAGACACTTTCGTAAATCGGTATATGCACTCACAACGATTGCTATTCTGGCTTCTGCCGTGACATTACCACATATCAGGTTTGATTATAATTTGCTGAATCTGAATAACCCACGTGCTGAGTCGGTGCTGACTTTTCAGGAATTACTCAAGAACACGGAAGATTCGCCTTGGCATATCGATATACTCGTTGATCAATTTCAGGAAACGGAATCCGTGGTGCAACGACTTAAAGCCTTGCCGGAAGTGGATAAAGTGATCAGTATTCTTGATCTGGTGCCGCAGGAACAAGAAGCAAAAAGTCTTTTGATCGAGGAAATGGCAATGACGCTTGGACCGATTTCTTTTTCCCCGGCAGCATTTCAGCAAACGGATCGCTATACGGTTGCGCAGCAACGCATGGCATTGGAAAAATTAAATCATGCATTAACCCGGTTTATAGCCGAGCAGCCAGGTCATTCTGCTATCGCTGCCGCTCACGTACTGCGTTCTTCATTGTCTGATTTACTGGCACGGTTGGATAAAGGTGCGATAGAAAATGCGCAGGCAGCGGAGCAATTATTAAATACCCTCAGCAAAGATCTGATCGGCCTGCTGCCTGATTCGATCAAACGGCTGCAGCTGGCACTGGAAGCAAAACCCTTTACGCAAGACACATTGCCGACAACGATCAGTGCGCACTGGCATAGTCACGATGATGCTTATCGCATCGCGGTCTATCCATCGGAAAATATTAATGACAATGATGCACTACGCAGATTTGTTCATGCGGTGCAGCGTGTGGTACCCAATGCAACCGGGGCACCGGTCATTAGCCTGGAAGCCGGTGAAGCGGTGGTGGATGCGTTTATACATGCTTTCTCATTGGCGCTGCTGGGTGTCATCCTGACGTTATGGTTAATGCTCAGAAGTGTCACCGCTACCGCGCTGGTATTAATACCGCTTTTACTGGCGACTTTATTCACGGGCGCTTGCACCGTTTTGCTTGGCCTACCGTTCAATTTCGCCAATATTATCGCCTTACCATTATTACTGGGTATCGGCATCGACAGCAGCTTGCACATGGTGCACAGGAGTCGTAATACCGGCGTGGTGTACGAGAATTTATTGCATACCAGTACAGCACGCGCAATTTACTACAGTGCATTAACAACATTGGTGGGGTTTGGCAGTCTGGTATTTTCCACACACCAAGGCACCGCCGGTATGGGGCTGCTGTTGACAGTCGGATTGTTTCTTACGCTGGTTTGTGTGTTGATTATTCTGCCGGTGTTATTACAATCGACTAGTAAAAGAAAGCTGGTGCTACTTGATCCGTTTATTCCGGTTTTGTGACAACGGTACGCGTTAAAGCTCCAGTTTGCGAAGTTGAAACCATCAGTTTGATGCGATTTGGGAGATAGTTTTGCAATTTCAGGGATCGCTCACCGGTATCCAGTGGTATTTTCTGTTGTGACAATAATTCTGTGCAGTTTAACAAGGTAATGAGGTGTGCGGCCGGAAAATCGCTGATGATGGTTTGGTTTACTTCTGGTAGAAAACTGCACGTCGCATACACCAATAGTCCGCAGGTTTGAGCGAACAGCCGCTGCTGAAAGAATGGCGCCTGTTTTATTTTGAGTTCTTCGATGCTTTGCGGGGATTGACGCCATTTTAAATCCGGATTGCGCCGCAATGTTCCGAGCCCACTGCAAGGGGCATCCACCAGTACCCGGTCTATTTTTCCGGCCAATCGCTTGATTTTAATATCATTTCGTTTG
>NZ_JAMWZS010000028.1 GCF_024282095.1 Nitrosomonas sp. | reverse complement strand
CGTGTGAGGTGCCAGCCCGGCAGCCAATGCCTGCACCGCTTGCGCACGGCCGATTTCTCCGCCATTGGCACTGACGACGCTGTTTAGTGCCATATTTTGCGGCTTGAATGGCGCCACATGAATACCCTGACGTGCCAGCCAGCGGCATAATGCGGTGACCAGCATACTTTTGCCGGCATCCGAAGTGGTGCCTTGAATCATCAGTGTCTGAGTGTTCATCGCATATGTTCTGTCAACAGCTGGAAGATCTGCGCTGGATTTGGACCAATGCACGAGTCAGGATAATGCTCATTCCGGAGAAATTGTGTTATTCCAGTGATTGTGAAATATTAATTCCTGCAGGGGCCGCTCTTCCGCCCAGCCTTGCAGTTTTAACATCGGCGCAGGATAGAAGGCCTCGACATGACCCAGACACAAAATGGCAACCGGCTTGCTGCCTATGGGCATATTGAGCAATTGCGCCAGTTGCGCAGGATCAAACAATGACACCCAGCCCATGCCCAGTCCCTCAGCGCGTGCGGTTAACCAAAGATTCTGAATGGCACAAGCGACTGAAGCCAGATCCATTTCAGGCAGCGTGCGGCGGCCAAAGATGTGTTGCTCACGCTGATCGGTTAATGCGGCTACCAATAGTTCGCCACATTCCAGGATGCCATCGACTTTCAGGCGCATGAATTCATCCGCTCGCTCCGCCAGTGCAGCGGCAGTGCGGTGCCGTTCTGCTTCCACCAAGGATGCGATGGTGCTACGCAACTGCGTATCGGTGATGCGGATGAATCGCCATGGTTGCATCAAACCGACACTGGGAGCCTGGTGTGCGGCGGTGAGCAGGCGTCGCAGCACGATGGGATCAACCGGATCAGGAAGAAAGTGGCGCATGTCACGGCGCTCGGCGATGACACGGTAAATGGTAGCGCGTTCTGTATCACTGAAGCGATGGTGATTGCTCATGGTGTTACAGGTCGATGCCTTTCTGTGCCTGGATACCGGCGCGAAAGGCGTGCTTGATGTCGGTCATTTCAGTGACGGTATCTGCGGCTTCACAAAGCGCATCGGGTGCGCCGCGTCCGGTAATCACGACATGCTGCATGGGCGGGCGGTTCTTGAGATCACTCAACACTGCGGTTAAATCCAGCCAGCCGAACTTGAGCGGATAGGTCAGTTCATCGAGTACGATCAGATGAAGTGACGGGTCGCGCAGCATTTCCTGCACAATCGCCCAGCCGCGCTGGGCTGTTTCCGTGTCGCGTTCCAGATTCTGGGTGTCCCAGGTGAAACCTTCACCCAGAACGTGCCAGATTACATTTTCCTGCTTACGGAAAAAAGCTTCTTCGCCGGTATCCGAACGGCCTTTGATAAATTGTGCGACGCCTACGTGCATGCCATGGCCCAGTGCCCGTGCAATCATGCCAAATGCCGAGCTGGATTTGCCCTTGCCATTGCCGGTGTGAACCAATATTAAACCCTGTTCACGATCAGCTTGCGCAATAGCAGCGTCCACCACTTCTTTTTTGCGTTGCATGCGAGTGCGATGGCGCTGTGCGCGCTCGGAATCAACCATGTTGTTATCCCGTTGTGGTGTTGCGTGAATTAAACTGCTGAATAATCAATGCAAATAGCGCATGGATCACGATGGCAATACCGATATAAAATACGAAGGTTTCGATATACAGCGGGAAGTATTTGATCAGTTGTTCGCCGAATTCGCTCAAGGTTGTTTCTGCAATACGACCGGAGAAGAAATAAAATCCCCCGCTGGAGAATAATTCGCACAGTGTTAAGCCTGCCATGATGCTGAGAGAAAGTGGTATTGCAGTGCGCCAGGTGAATTGGTATTGCTTGGCATACCAGCGGCCAGCCAGCCATAAGGAAGCATAAGCCGGTAACAGGAACACATAAGCCGGTGTCAAGCAGTAATCACTGACGCCACCCCAAGTGTAGGCTGCAAAATCCAGCCACCAGCTCAATGCAAAGAAACCTAACAATGGCCATGCTGAACGTAAATAGATGCCAACCAGAAAGAAAATTGCCCAGGAAGCATCTGCCAGATTATGCACGGATGCAAAGTGATGACTGCGGGTGAGAACCATCAATAATACCAGCAGTAATGCAATCGCCATCTGATTGCGAGTGGATAAAATCAACATAGTGTGAACTCCTTGTTAGGGTTGATAACGTACCATGGCAATGAAATTCCGCCCTGGTTGATTGAAGAATGCAGCTGTTTCATAGCGTTCATTAAATAAATTTTCGATGCGTCCCTGCAGGCGCCAATGCTTGTTCAAAATATATTCGGCGCGTAAATCAAATTTGACGTAACTGTCCAGCTTGCGCGTATTGGCCAGATCATCAAAACGTTCGCCTTCCACTAGCAACATGACACCGAGCATATAATGTTGACCGAATTGACGATTGGCATCCAGCCGAAACGATTGTTCAGCACGCCGCGCCAGTATATTACCTCGATTTGGTCCGGATGAACGATTTTCAGGGTCAAGAAGTGTCAAATTGCCGTTGAGTTGCCAACCTTTGATTTGTGTACTGAGCATACCTTCAAATCCGCGGATGCGCGCCTGGTCAATATTTCTGACGAAGGGGCCGGGTGGTTTGGCGTTGGCATCAAAGGCAATCAGGTCATCAATACGGGTTTCATAAACATTTAACGACCAATTACCCCAATCCGCCTTGCCGCGTGTGCCGAATTCATAACTGAGCGAATCTTCCGGACGCAAATTGGGGTTGCCGCTAAAGAAGGAAGAACTGGGGAAATACAAGTCATTGAATGTGGGGGCTTTAAAAGCGGTGCCGAAACTGGCCAGCAGGCGGATATTTTCAGTGATCGGATAACCCCAGCCAACGCCGCCTGTCACCCGGCTGCCAAATTGCTGGTTGTCATCATGCCGTACGGATAGCTGAATATCATGTTTGGCGAGCGTTGCCTGATGTTGGGCAAAAACGCCCCAGTTGGTGCGCGAATGTACCGTAAAAGCCTCGGTCGTTTTAACATGATCTTTCTGATAATCCATGCCGATGGTCAATAAATGATTGGGCTTCAGGGTGAAATCATTCAGTACGGAAATGGTATCGCGGGCGGTATTAAACCGGCTAAAGAAAGCAGTGCCGAGAAAATTGTCCGAGTCTTCCCGGCTGCGGCCGCCAATCAGATTGATGCGCCAGAAATCCGTAGGGGAATATCGTGCGGTGCCGCCGATGACTTGTTGCATCAGAACGGCTTTATTGGTAAAACTGCCATCGAACTCGGTTTTTCCGGAGGATTGCATGAAATTACCATCGATTTCCAATCCATTCTGAAACCGGTAGCCCGCGCGCATGCTGCCCGCCACATTGCGATAACCATCCCGGTCAGGCTCATTGGTAAAGCAACCCGCAGTGTCAGAACCAGTACAGGCATTGAATCCCCTCGTACCGATACCGCTGGCCGTCATATTGAGCCAGCCTTGCTTCCATCCGCGTGACAGACCCACGGAACCTTCCAACGTGCCGAAGCTGCCGCCGCCAAAATTAAAACTCGGCTTGAGCCCTCCGCTGGTGTCACCTTTGCGCGTAAAAATATGGATGACACCACCAATCGCTTCCGAGCCATATAAACTGGAGCGGGGGCCGCGCACGATTTCGATGCGATCTATCTGATCAATGGGAATGTTTTCAAACGCTGTCGTGCCCGATGTGGCCGAACCGACCTTGATGTTATCAATCATTACCAGAACATGGGAGGATTCGGTGCCGCGCATGAAAACCGCTGTATTTTTGCCTGCTCCGCCACTGTTGGCGATGCTCACCCCGGGTACGCCGAGCAACAAATCCTGAATCGAGCGGGCCTGCTGGCGCTCGATATCCTTGCGCGTAATGACTGTTACCGAGGCCAGCGAAGATTCGGCAGTTTGTGCCGTGCGTGTTGCCGTGACAATCACAGGTTTCTCTTGATGATCCGCATTGGCTGCGAATACAGTTGTGGTTGTGCCAAGCCATAGCACAGCCAGTGCCGGGAAACGGCATTTTTGCATGATCTGATTCCTTCGCGCACACCCGCGCGTTGATAAATTCAATAATTAAGGAATGCAGAAGGGAAATTCAAGAATGGACAAACGGACCAGCCTGGAAAATAAAAGCCGGTCAAAATGCCACTGATTGCCCTCCGCAATACCTTAGTAGTATTCACTTCGGGCCGGTCTCCGGACTCATGAGCGGAATAAATTCCAGATTTGCGCCTTCCCGTGTTGTGACACAGTGGCATGATGCAGATCGTTTACTCATTTACCGTTGCGGGGGCAGTGCTGGCATTGCCTGAATTCAATCAGAACGCACCAGCTTCCCGTTTAACCTTCAAGAAGAAACTTGAAGGCACCTGAAAAGTGAGGACGAAACTTACATGACTTTGAGCAATTGTGTCAAGAAATTGCTTGCTTGCTGAGATCTTCAGCTTTTAGGGGAGCAGCATACTGTTCGCCGCTTCTGGCAAGAAAAAACCAGAAGCGAGCGGATTAATAACTGTCACATGAGTACAGTTGCATTGAGAATTTGATGGATAATTTTATTTCACCAGCGTTGCTTGTTTTAATTCAAACGTTAAAGTCGGCAAATCGGATACCTGTTGCAATTCAGCGGTATAGGTGAATACCTGGCCGTTGGCATCAGAGACATTGGTAAATGGTAGAGTGAGTTTGCCCGTAGCTTGATTGAAGTTGGCATTATCGTCACCAAACTGATCCGCTAACTTTTCTGCCTGGACTACTTCAAGCCGCAGTGGCTCACTATCTGGAACGGCCTGCAGGCGGGCGCGGTAAATACTGCTATCGCCGTTATCGAATACAACATTGACTGCGGGTATTTCGAGGATAGTAGAATCAAAACTGGCATTGGAAACCAGTTTGTATACTGCACCGGTTGTTCCGAAAGGAGTGCCCGTTGTGTTGCCGAGCACATAGAGTTCGCCATCGCCATCCTGCCCGAAACCCAATACCCAGAAGCCAGGTTGATCCTGCACGGTCAGATCCAATTCCAGGATTTTGCTGCCATCCGAATAAAATAATCGGCCATCGCCTTTACCAGTCTTGGCGACATCTCCAAATAGATATTTTTCCTGCAAGGCAGGGATGGCATTGCCACGATAAATAAATCCACCGATGATGGCAGTGCCTTCATCGTGATCATATTGCACGACCGGATCGATGAAATTGCCATCAACCATGCCATCGGTGACAAACCCTGGATCGTTGCCGTTGGGTTCAAAGCGAAAACTGCCTTCTTTCAATCCCCAGCCGTAATTGCCACCTGCTTGAATCAGATTAACTTCTTCAATATCGTTTTGCCCGACATCAGCGAGTACAAGCGCACCTGTTTTGGAATCAAAGGAGAAGCGGAATGGATTGCGCAGACCGTACGCATAAATTTCGTGAAGTGCTGTATCCGAGCTAATAAAAGGATTGTCACTCGGGATACCGTATTTTCCATTGCCGGCATTATTTCCTGTCGGATCAATTCGTAACAAACTGCCGAGGGGATTGCGGAGATTCTGACCGTTGCCATCGGTACCATGACCGATGATCGGACCACCAATAAAATCCTGGCCATCGCGGTCATCGGCACCGCCGCCATCGCCGAATGCGATATACAATAGGTTGTCCGGGCCAAAATTAAGCGCTCCGCCATTGTGATTGAATTGCGGTTGATCCACAGTCATTAATACGCGGACTTCTACTACCGTTGCTGGAGAACTGGTGGAAGCTAACCGCCATTCTCTGATGACCGAACGGTGATTGGGGCTGGCGCCCGCCGGGATGGTGGAAAAATCACTGCTGTCTTCCGCAGGCTCTGAGGTATAGGTATACAGCAGACCGTTTTCAACGTACTGAGGATGAAAAGCAAACCCGAGAAATCCTCGCTCATCAAACGAATCACTGCCGAAAGCTCCCAACGGCACTAACCGATCGGAGAGGTCCAGGAAAACTTCTTTATTGCCACTCACTAAGTTGATGCGCCACAATTTTCCGTTTTGATCACCAGTGTATAAATGGTCAGGATCACTGGGTATGGAAACCGCCCAATTGGGCGCAGTCAGACCGCTGGCTATCTGTTTCAATCGCAGTCGAATCGAGCCTTTTTGAATCGGCGCTGGAATCGGATCATTCAACTGTTGACCTACTGTGGAAGCTGCTAAATTTCCCGGGGGTGTTGAGTCAGCATTAATTTCCGTGCCATTGGTCGCAATAGTTAGCAACAATAAAGACAACACTGGGTAATGAAATTTCATTTTGATACCTCCTGATAGTGAAATTTAACTTTTCAGATTCAATTTCTCATCTTTTCAGATAACAATATGAGTCGGGGGTTTCTGATTGATTCCTTTTTGCTGTGTTGTAATACGCTCTGCCATCAATCAAAGCCGTTGAAAAATTATCTGCGTTACCGCTACGGAGTTAAGAACAGCTTCAACATGCTCATTTTACGCATAAACTGCGCTTTCTTGCCTGTTTTTACCTGGTATCGGTTGCCTCAAAAATATTTCTTAACGGCCTGTTAGCGATTCGTCTTTTTGTTGTTTGGTTACAGCATACCGTAATTGCCCCGGATATGATCGTTCCATTACCCTTTTTCGGTAATAAGGATTAATGTTTGCTAGGGAAACTCTGAATAACTGTCATTTCGAGCGCAGCGAGAAATCTATGGCATTGATTCACAAAGATTCCTCACTTTGTTCGGAATGACAAACATGAATTATTCAGAGTTTCCCTAGGTTGCAGTTGTGAAGAAACGTACGTGTTTAAGTACGTTCAATGATAGATCAGTCAGTGATCAAGTTTGACGGTTTGCAGTTAAGCGATTGCATGAATTTCGATCCAATCAGAGTATTAATTCTAGTTGGAGTTTTTTTATTCAGATTGGTTGACGGTATCGCTAATGCGGTTTGCCCAAGCGGCAGCTTCCAGTTCCATTGCGGTGAATTCGGTGATGCTGAGAAAACCGATTTCCGACAATATTGCGGACACCTTGTCAAATTCACCTTTTTCATGGGCTTCAATCAATTGCAATTGACGTCCCAGATAGCCGCGGCGGGCCAGCAAGGCTTCGCTCATGTCTTTCTGGATACTGAGGGTTTCAACCAGTTTGGGCATTTCCACGCCTAACAAAGTATCCAACAAGGATAAAACACCGACCATAAAAGCGCGGTCCTGGTGATTCTTATCATGGGGACGATCCGCTGCCGCAATAAACTCCAGCAGCTTGCCGCGTGCAGCGGCGGTTTGCATTAATGCATCGGATGTACTACCGTCTCTTTGCTTGGCGGCATAGAGCAGTATTTGTATCCATCGTTGCAATTGTTTTCGGCCGAGTATCATGATGGCGCGTTTAATGGAGTTGATTTTGCTTGGCAAACCGCCTGCGGCTGAATTGACCATGCGCAGCAGGTTATAGCTTAAGCCGGGTTGGTATTTAAGTTCATTTTCAATGTCAGTCACTCCACTGTCTTTGACAACCAGTAATAACAGTTTCAACAGCGATAGTTTCGATGGATCAATACGTTTTCCCGAGATGATCTCTGGTTTGGCAAAATAAAAACCTTGCAGCATTTGAAAATTTAAAGCGACACAACGCCTGGCAGTTTCCCGATTTTCAACTTTTTCGGCTAACAATAAAACCGGCCAGTGTCTGAGTTCTTTGACGAGATTGATCAATGCGTTTTGACTCAATGCGTTCACATTGACTTTAACCACATTAATCAACGGCATGAGGTGGCTCAGCTGTTTGTTTAGCTGAACAATATTGGAAAGCGCTAACTGATAGCCTTTTTGTTTTAAAAATGAGCAACGGTGGATGATTTCATCATTGATTTCTACATTTCTTAGAATTTCCAGAACCACGTGTTTTTTGGGGAGCATGCAAATCGCATCGTTCATTAATAGTTGCGCATCCACTTTAATGAAGCCACGCCGTTTTCCGATCACATTTTCTATGCCTAACTGTCCGTAGGTGTCGATGATGACATTTGCGGAAGCTGCGGAATTATTGGTGACAGTGACGGTATCTTGCTGCTCGGAACGAAATAAGAGTTCGAATGCGACTAAATTTTGTTTACTGTCGAGAATCGGTAGCCTGCCAAGATAAACCTCATTCATGTTCTCTCCTATATGCGCGCTTAATTCATTTTGTACGCTTGTGGTTATCGTCCAAGATTGATTCAACTTGAGTTTTGGCGCGCAACGTGTTAGGAGCGCAGGAGCAGCACGGGGTGCGGTGCTGAATTTAATGTGCAATGCGGGGAATTAGATGCCAAAAAGGTTGTTTTTTTGAGAGAGGGGTACTGTGCCTGTATTGCTGCCTCAGGGCTTGGCGGGGTGTCGTGATTGCCGGTTTTTCCGGTGCCTGTTTATCGCTTGTCGGGGTGGGTGATGTTGTTGTTACGATGATTGGGCATCATATGCGCTCTTTCAAGCGGGAGCGTCTCGCCGCGAAAGAATTTGGGTTCACGCATATTCCACAGCACCATCAGCGGTATACCAATCAATAAAGTGACCACTCCAATCAGGAATACGGCGCCCACGCCGGCAATCGATCCACTGGAACCATAATTCGGATCCATCATATTCCATGCCTGGAGAATGCTCACCGCGATCAAAATGGCTGCAGCAATGGTCGGTAAAATCACTTGCGATAGCGCCGTGTGCCAGTGATTAAATGCGGTGCGGTGGAAATACAGGGCGCAAGATAGTGCCGCAATCGTGTAATAGGTGCATACCGCTATGCTGACGCTATGGATCGTATCCTTGACGATGGATTCGCTGATCAGGCTTAACGTGATGTAGATTGCCAATGTCATCAATCCAATGGCCCAGGTTGCAAACTTTGGTGTTTGCGTTGCCTCATTGACGGAAGAGAATCTGCGCGGGATCGCCCGGTATATTGCCATGGCCAGTGCAGCACGCGCTGCCGGCATGATGGTGGACAGGGTGGCTGAGAAAGCCGAAATTGCGATGATCAGCGCGGCAGCCAACGCACCGTTTGCGCCGATGGTATCGGTTGCCAGAGACGTGATAATCGAATCGATGTTGCCTTCGAATGTCAGGCTGGATTTATCCTGTACATCGATACCGGCGTATGCCAGCGCTGCGGTGGAGAAAACGACATACGTGACAACCGTGATGAACATGGCAATGATGCCGCTGCGCCCGGCTTGTTCAGCGCTGCCATCGGTTTCCTCAGACATTGCCAGCGCTGCATCAAATCCCCAGAATATGAATAATGCGATAAGAAATCCATTCAAGAAAGCATCGAATGAGGAAATCGCGAACGGGTTGAGCCATTCCAGCGAGAGCGGCTCGGCGGTGCTCACAGCATCCCCCTGCATGACGCGCATAAATAGGATTGCTGCGAGTGCGATGAGTCCGCCGTATTGAGTGATCGTTAAAATCATGGTGGTGCGCGAAGATTCTTCGGCACCGAGCGCTGTCAAGTAGGTCGTGATGAAGATGAACGACGTGGCGACTCCAAAGCGAAACCACACGGGCATTTCTTCCAGGTTAAAGATGATGGCGGTTGCGTTGACGATGATCTGGGTCGCGGCGACTCCCGCCAATATGCTGGCTAATAATAGCGCCCACCCGCCGAACCAGCCGAATCGAGGGCCGATGGCTTTGGTGCCCCAGGTGAAAACGGTACCGGAGTCCGGCGCAGAAGTGGTTAAATGTTTGTAGGACAACGCGACGAAGAACATCGGGATGACGGATAACAGAAATACGATCGGCAGCTGATAACCGCTCTCGAAAGCACCATACCCCAGTGCACCAGTGATCGAATACGCCGGAGCAGTCGCCGCCAGACCAATGGTGACCGCGGCCGATTTGGATACGGATCCCTTTTTCAATCCCTTGGCTTTTAGTCCATGCATTACCGCTTCTTCGTGCATCTGATACCTCATGTTCTTTGGGAATAGTAAAAAGAATCCTTTTTCTGTGCCGGAAAGTAGCAAAGATTGAGAGTGAAGTCAAAAACAGTACACGATAATCAAAATACCTGGCTACACGTTAATTTTTCAATGTGTTCAGGTATTGCATGATTTCGGTTCTTTTGACCGTATATGGGATCTTTGATACAGTCCAAACCAGCTTCTGACAGTGCCGATGAATGGATGAGGAGAACACATGCAACATAGTCCGGGATTTTTACGCTTAGTGGAACAAGCAAAACAGCGCATAAAGGAATGTAGCGCAGCTGATGTGCAGGCGAGATTGGCACGAGGCGAACGATTCCATTTTATCGATGTGCGGGAGGATCATGAGTTCTGGATAGATCACGCGGCCGGTGCTCGTCATCTGGGAAAAGGCATTATTGAACGCGATATCGAAACTGTGGTGCCCGATAAACAAGCATCCATCGTATTGTATTGCGGAGGAGGTTATCGCTCGGCTCTGGTGGCGGATGCGTTGCAGCAAATGGGTTATACCGATGTGATATCGATGGATGGCGGGATTAAAGCCTGGCGTGATGCCGGTTATCCGATTGAAAAAGACAAATCGATCTAGTAGGTCGCTGAATAGCTGTCTGCGTTGCCATTATGATGCTAGAAACAGGCTCAGCGTATTATTCATTGATTACACATAAGCTGCGCTTCGAGCTGATTTGGGAATGCTGACTTCTCTTGCAAACGTTAAGTGTTTTTATGACGACGCCGGACGCTGGCGCCCAATAAGGCAATCCCTAACAGCAATAGGGTATGCGTTTCCGGTTCCGGTATGGCTGCGGCGGTGTCAGGATGATAGGAAGAAAGTAGCGGTTGTTGTTGCGTCATCAGAGTGCCGTGGTCAGCGGGGCGGGGGTTGTTCATAAGCACCGTGAAATGCTTTTTTACCGACAAGATTCCTGGGATCAAGTAATCAGGCACGTGATTGTCATTGGAATTGATATCGACATTGTAGTTTGCGCTGCCGCCATAAAGAAAACCACTGCCGGTAAAAACGGTTGCCGAGCTGCTGTAATCGTTAGTGATACTTTTGCTATCCACTGTTTTGAATGAATTTGCTGTGATACCGATGTCATGCAATGCATCGCGGATGATGACATTAGGTAAACGTAACTGGGTGGTTTGCATGGTTTCACTGAAAGCGCTGAAATTACTATTTGCATAGCTACTCTTTGTGACGACAAATAGTGACGTCATGATGATAGAAAGCAATACATATTTTCGTGCTTTATTCATAGCTGATCCTTTTAAAATTTTCTACACCGTACGCGGGCAGAGTAGTATCGCGGTCTTATTTAACAGCCTGTGAATAATAAGAACATGCAACGGGAAACCCTTCATTGTCATTATTTTTGTAAAATTTAAAGGAAACGAGCGCGGTTGGGAATGTGACAAATTGCCGCGCGGCAATTTGTCGCGGCATTGATTCGCTGGCTTCACTCACATATTGTGTGCGTGTAATGGTGAGAGCACCAAAACCAGCGCTTGTTAATTTGGTTTTATCCAAATCAGAAAATACTGACTCATCACAATCTGAGTTGCTTTACACTATGAGACAGTAGTACATTTTTATCGGCTTTATTGCGCTAGACCGATGTTTGTCTACCAGTTAGCACGGGAGTAGAGTCTCTTCGTTGCTGGGTTTGCATCAAAGCAGAGCGCACATAACATCTTTCCGGATGTGAGATTTAATCGAGATTAGAGACAGGATACTCGCTATCATGACATACATACACAATCAAATGCTGCCTGCAGGCACTCAAATGGGTGTCTACGAAATCAAAGATGCCGCAAAAGTTGGCACTTTCGATATCACCTATCGTGCCTGGAATCACCATCTCAAGGAATGGGTAAAAATACAAGAGTATTTTCCGCATGATTTTGCCATTCGCGCAAGCGACGGGCTTGGTGTTGAAGTCAAATCAGCGGATGATAAAGAAAATTACGAGTATGGGTTAAAGGCATTTTTGGATCAGGCTGAAATTCTGACACAAATCGAGCATCCCAATATTGTGATCGCTGAGAATGTCTTGCAACTCAATGGAACAGCTTATTTGATTCTGGGTGTCCCCAAAAAAGGTGTATCGCTTCTCAAGCTAATCCAATCTCCGACTACATTTGACGAAACGGAACTCAAATTCATTCTGGTGTCGATCCTGGCTGCCTTGCAGAAAATACATGAACACAACATTGTGCATGGCGGTATTCAACCGGCGGCGATTGTTTTGGGTAAGGATGGAGAGCCGTTATTAACCGATTTCGCTGAAGCACGATTGGCTATCGCGGCACGCACGGCTCAGCTCGCTGACGAATTGGTCGCCGGTTATGCAGCGGTGGAACAGTATGAGCCGGCAAGAAAGCCCGGACCGGCAACCGATTTTTATGCACTGGGCGCAACGATGTATTATTGTATGACGCATCAGCAACCTGTTGTTGCGCAGAGCCGGATAATGCTTGTAGGTAAGGGCGAACCGGATCCGATGACTTTACTTTCCGGAACTAAGGGTGCCAGCTACAGTGCGGAATTATTGCAAGCGATCAACTGGATGTTGCAACCTGAATATAACCAACGGCCACAATCGGCAGCCGAGATACTGGCATTACTAAAATCAGATGCCGCCAATGATCAAGCAAGCGCTCTGACTCCGGAGCAAGCGACCGTAAATGCGGATGATCGTAATAAGAGCACGCTATGGGTCAATGTCATGGGCGGAATCGTTGCATTGGTGGTTTTTGGATTATGGTTTAATGAAAAACCTGCAGAAATAGTGGAAGATAAGTCAGGTGCAGTAACCGCTCAGCCTTTATTTCAGCGTAATCCCGGAAAATCAGCCGCAGCCATTGAACCGGAAACACAAAAGCAGCAATCTGTCGCTGCGGTTGTTGCCGAGCCGAATCAAGCATCCGGCGTAGATCAAATATCCGAGACCATCCAAGAAACGACGCATGCGGCTGAGCAACAGGCGGGCAGTGTATCTGTTCCACCGATTATCGAATCAGCGCTCAAGGATAAGACGACAATCGAGTCGGAACCTGACAGTGGTCAGCAATTAGCAAGGATTGATCAACCGCCGGCTCAATCCAAGCAGCCAAGTTTTCCAGAAAAACAGACTGATGCCGGATCCAACAGAAAGCACTTGGCCGCTGCTGAGAAAGCCATGAAAGCAGGGCGTCTCACTACACCATTACGAGATAACGCGCACAAATACTACCAAATGGTGCTTGCCACGGAACCGGATAACGCGCAAGCCCTCGCTGGCCTGCAGAAAATAGTTGGCCGGTATGTCCAGTTTATCGACAAGGCAAAAGCCGAAGGCAGATTCAATGATGCCAAACTCTATCTGCAAAGAGCTGAAGCTGTGTTGCCGGATGACCCTAAGCTACAGGGTATTCGGGCGGAATTGGCGACTGCTAAATAGCGCAGAATACTCAAACGAACCCAATGCCGGTCTGCATGAGTCCCGTCAGATTGATATTGCCGGCATTGGAATCGCTATCCGCAGCCAATACAGCCAGCGCACCGGTTGATATTTGACCGCTGTCGAGCAGCTTAACGTAAGGAGATTTCTCAGTTTCCGTGGGCGCGGATCCGAACAGATTGTCCCACAGCAGGGTGACAATCTCATCAGACGTTTTCAACCCTGTCGCATTGATCGCGAATTCTCCCAATTGCTCATAATTCATACCCTGATCCGCCTCAGTCAAGCCAATGCCGACATATTCCAGGTTGGCAATGGCAGCAGTGCCAAATACAGCGCCCAGTAGTTTGGCAACCTGGCCGGCGTGACCGTCCAGGTCCAATGCCAGTTTAATGTCACTGAACTCCAGGCGCTCAACAGCCGTCAGCGCATCCTGATTGCCCGAATTAGCATGATCGGTGATGGTGTAATCCGTAGCTGTTCTGTTCAACGTGTATTGATTGCGCTGTGATTCCACCACAACGATGTCGATGCCTGGACCGCCATCCAATGTATTGCTGCTGTTGTTTCCGATTAACACATCATCGCCTTGACCGGTCATGGCATTTTCAATGGTGACACCATCAGCGATCCACACATTGGGAATGGATGAACCCAGATCAACGCCATCAAACTGAACGTACACCGACTGGCCAATGAGCGATGCGCCTGTCGGATTCAAATCGATGAGGGTGGGGATTGCGCCGGTATACAGGATGGTATCAATTCCTCCTGCATCCCAAATGGTTTCATGGTAGGTGTTTGCATCGTCGTAGCTGTAGGTGTCGTTACCGGCATGGTAATTCATGTTGGCACCGTATACATATTGTATGGCGGCGATATCCAGCACCATCGGTGTGGTGGGGTGAAAGGAAAAGTCATTACCTTGATCACCTTGCAGGTTGGTATAGGTATAACTCATCAGAGTGTGCAGGGTGTTGTCCAGATCGGCAGGGAGCGTTGCCGCTGTTTTATTCTCAGGATCGAAAAAAGGATGCTTGAGGCCTAATGCATGGCCAATCTCATGCAAGATCGCCGCAAACGAAACAGTACCGGGATCCCATTCCTGGCGGTTAAGAAGACTTGATGTGTTGATCCAGATGTCACCCGCCCGGACACTGAAACCGGGCAGATAAGACCAAGCCAATGTACTCGTTTTGGGATCTTCGCTGTAGGCTGCGCGTATATCGCCTACTTCGTCAGTCGTTTCCGTTAATTTTATAAAATTTACATTGGCAACGTTAGCCCATTGCTGCAAGGCGTGCTCAAAGTTGATCTGGTCTGTGCTGGTGAGCGGTTTAGCGGCATTGCTCCATGGCTCGCCATCGCCGAATTGGAAGTCATAACCGAACCCAGGTTGAGTGGACCAGAGGAGAGGGCTATTACTGGTCGGAAAGCTATAGGAAATGGTTGAACTCGTCCAGCGCAAATCACCCAGCAAAGAATCAATCGCATTGACATTGGCCGGATGAATATCAGTCACACTGCTCGAGATAAATGGCGTGGTCATTGGGTGAATCCTGATAGTCGTTAAGTGCATGATCTGAATGCTGCATTAGCAACAGACCGAGTTTATGTTTCTAGCATAGTTCGTAATAACTTCACAATTTCTTTTTGCAAATCTCACAATAAGTTTATATATCCTGGAATATTATACTCATAAATATAAAGATATCTGAGTTTAGTGGTTGAATAACTGGGACTTTAGTTGCCAATTTGGAATTCTATTTCTTACATATAAGGTTAAAAAGTGAAATGATGATCGTAGCCAGAAATACTGTGTCTTTGTTATTTGTTTTTTTGATGTTTTTCCTGCTAAGCCTGGACGCAAATGCGCTGCCAGGTTTTGCGCGACAGACCGGTATGCCGTGCAGTTCTTGTCATGTGCAATCGTTCGGACCTAATCTCACATCGATCGGTAGGAATTTTAAACTCAATGGCTATACACAAACGGACGGTAAAAATAATAATCTTATTCCTTTAAGCGGTATGATTCGAGGTTCATTCACGCACACCCAGAATGGTCAGCCGGACGGCGCGGCTGATCGTTTTGGAAAGAATGATAACGCCACGATTGATGAAGCGGCAATTTTCTTAGCGGGTCGTTTGACTTCCAAGATAGGTGCATTTGTAGAGGGGACTTATGATGGTGTGGAGAATATCGGCGTATTGGATAATACCGATATTCGCTTCGCCGATCATGCTGATGTCGCGGGGCAGAAACTGGTTTTTGGTATGACGGCCAATAACAACCCCACAGTTTCAGATCTATGGAATACCACGCCGGTATGGGGTTTCCCGTGGAGTTCATCGCCTTTAGCGCCCACTCAATCTGCAGGAACTTTGATTGAATCGCTGGGTTCGCAGGTGGTGGGTGCAACGGCGTACATGATGCTGAATAATCTTCTCTATGTTGAAGCGGGTGGCTATACCAGCTTACCTAAAAATGTACAACGAGGTATAGGCGCATTTGATGCCGAGCAAGCCAGACTAAACGGTGGTGCGCCGTATTGGCGGGTTGCACTGCAAAAGGACTGGAGCGGGCATTATGGCGCGATTGGTTCTTTTGGCATGCACGGTAACGTCAATCCGCAACGACTGACAGGTGCTGGCACTGACAGTTATGATGATTTTGGATTTGATCTCACCTACCAGTATCTTGCAAATCCGGTGCATATTTATGAATTTACTGCTACTTATATTCGTGAAAATCGTAATATGAATGCCAGTGCCGCGCTGGGATTAGCAGATAAGCTGAAAAGCAATCTCGATACTGTGCGATTGAGGGCCGGCTATACGTATCTACAGACGTATGGGTTGAACTTATTTTATGGCCAAACGACCGGAACGGCGGATACGGTGATATACAGTTTTGGGGATCCCATCAGTGGCAGCCGTACGGGTAATCCGAATAGTCAAGCTTTCACTGCCGAGGCCAGTTATACACCTTTTGGCAAATCGACTGCTTCTACTTTAGGGACATTGGCGAATCTGCGCCTTGCGGTGCAATACGTTCACAATTTCAAGTTTAATGGCAGTGTTCACAATTACGATGGTTTTAATCGCAATGCGGTGAATAACGATACGCTCTACTTTAATGCCTGGTTGGCTTTTTAGATTTCACTTTTGCGGGCTTCTTGCTGCCCAGGTATTTGGAAGAATAAGGAGCTTATAAAAATATAGGCCATTAAAATTCGGAAAAGTCGATACCAAATTGCATAATAAGTGAGTGAACGCGGTTAATTAGTTACGTTCAGAAACAGAAAAGGGGTTATATCATAAGCAATTATTGCACCATGTTGTGATTTATCCTGGTTTTTCCTAGACCTAGAAAAGAGGGTTTCCTAGATTTTGTGTAAACGGAGTTTAATAGCGGAGCGGGATTCTCTCCTCGAATTGAATAGTAAACCTGTTTAGTGCAG
Source organism: Nitrosomonas sp. (assembly GCF_024282095.1). Classification (GTDB taxonomy): domain Bacteria; phylum Pseudomonadota; class Gammaproteobacteria; order Burkholderiales; family Nitrosomonadaceae; genus Nitrosomonas. Next base: position 22,687 of record NZ_JAMWZS010000028.1, on the reverse strand, counting down.
GCTTCCAATCTTTAATAGGCATAGACCATTTTTTGGCGATATTGCTGAGAGCCAAATAGAACAATTTGATTACAGCGTCATCGTTAGGAAACGATCCGCGGTTTTTGCTGAGTTTACGTAGGCTCATGTTGACAGATTAAATCGCATTGGTGGTGTAAATAAAGCGCCGTATCTCAGGTGGATAGTCGCAGAATGGAATGATGCATTGCCAGTTATTGCGCCAAAATCGTTATGATGATGTCATGGTCGAGACCATCAATGGTTTGTATAAGACCGAAGTCATACGGCATCGAGGTCCTTGGCGTAGCATCGAAGAAGTAGAATTTGCTACATTGGAGTGTGGGTGGATTGGTTCAACAATCGAAGACTGCTGGATGCAATCGGATATGTACCGCCGGTAGAATTTGAAAAGGCGTATTATCGCAATCGGGAGGAGTCAGCTGACGCAATTTAACTCAAGAAAATATGTCTCCAGAAAATCCGGGGCGATTCATTGATCAAAAAAGATCAAATCGCTCGATTTTGTTTTTATTAGCACGCCGTCTTTTGAAGCTGCTGATCCAAAGATAGCGATTGGTGCGGTTTTGCAGGGCCGACTAATTAATTCATTTCATATTCGAATAGATTTCCAATAGCTAGATTTCCAATAAATATTATCTAATCTAGATATTGTGACACCTTTCTTTTGAGAGGCATGTAGAAATTTATTTTTCTCTAGATAAATTCCTACGTGACTTGAAGCTGCACCAGTCTTAAAAAATACCAAATCACCAGCTCTTAGATCATCTTTTCTAATCTCATTTCCTGATCTTGCCTGCATCCAAGATGTTCTGGGCAAGTGCAGTCCAAGCTTTGATTTAAATGTTAAATGCACGAATCCTGAACAATCAATTCCATTCTGACTGAGTCCGCCTCGCTGATAGGGCACCCCCTGCCAGTCATTAAATTGAGAATAGAGCGCCTTCTTTATATGATTAAAGTCTGTTTGTTTGCTTTTATCAAGATTGGACTTAAACCTTACTGAATCTCTTTCCTGCAACGAGCCGCAGCTTATCAAAAAACTAATGCCGATGAATATAATAAATTGTGAAATATCTCTTTTCATTGATGACGTAGCTTTACTTTGTACAAATCAAGAAATAAAAATACAGCTTAGACACGATTACTGCGTGCTCCCATACTCGATATTTTAGACAAAACACATTTTGCCATATCTTTTAAGGACACAACTTCGTCTACTCCACCCGCTGCGATTGCTTCTTTAGGCATTCCAAAGACGACACAACTTGTTTCATCCTGAGCAAAATTATAAGAGCCTGCTTTATGCATTTCCAACATCCCGGCAGCGCCATCTCTTCCCATGCCTGTCAGGATCACGCCAACTGCATTTTTGCCCGCACAATTTGCTGCTGAACGAAATAGTACATCAACGGAAGGGCGGTGTCGACTGACTGGTTCGCCCTGGTTTAATTCGGTCATATAATTTGCGCCGCTACGTTTAAGTAACAAATGCGAGTGGCCTGGTGCAATAAACGCATGACCCGGCAATATTCTTTCACCACCGCGAGCTTCAACCACTGATATCTTGCAGAGGCTATTTAAGCGATTGGCAAATGACTTGGTAAATCCTTCAGGCATATGCTGGGTAATCAAAATCCCTGGTGAATCTGGCGGCATGCGCGTTAAGAATTCTTTAATGGCTTCGGTGCCGCCGGTAGAAGCGCCGACTATGATTAATTTTTCAGTTGAAGCGATACGATTCGAGACCGCTGGTAAAACTGCGTCTGCAGTAGCACTCTTGGTAATTGGCAGAGATACGAGCCGTTTGAATCTTGCAGACTTGGCAATGCGAATTTTGCTTGCAATTTCAGTGCCATATTCCTTTAATCCTGCGGCAATATCAATCTTTGGCTTAGATACAAAATCAACTGCACCCAGCTCAAGCGCTCGGAATGTTATATCAGAGCCTTTTTCCGTCAATGTTGAAACCATGACCACCGGCATTGGTCGCAAGCGCATTAGTTTTTCCAAGAAATCAATGCCATCCATCTTTGGCATTTCAACATCCAATGTCAACACATCGGGATTCATCTCGCGAATCATTTCACGTGCCACCAAAGGATCAGGCGCAGATCCAATAGCTTCCATATCCGGTTGACTATTAATAACCTCAGTCAACAATTTACGAATCAGGGCCGAGTCATCAATAATCAATACTCTAATTTTCTTCATTTTACATAATCAATTCAAGAAGTAAGTCAGTTTTAAGAAAAAAGCTCAACATCACCACCTGAATCAACTTTTTGTAAACGTTGACTATAATCTTTTTCACGCTGGGATATTGTGGTGTTATGCGTATTGCGCAATTTTTTTACCATTACTTTGCTATTTTTAGGAAAAAAATAAACTTTTCGTGGAAAGACATCGACCAAGTCTCGTGCAACAACTCGAATTTTTTCTGTTTGCAAAAATTTTAGAACAAAATCAGCATTTCTTTGACCGACATTTGCAACCGTCAATCCATCTAGTACATTTCCGCCACCAAACACTTTGGCCTCAAGATTACAACGACGAGCACCAAGTTTCAGCAATTGGTTGATTAATATTTCCATTGCATAAGTGCCATAGCGGGCTGATGCAGTCAGTGGACTACCCGCATCACCTCCGCTATCCGGAAGCATGAAATGATTCATGCCGCCAATACCGCTATAACAATCGCGGATACAAGCAGCAACACATGAACCAAGCACAGTTACGAGCAGCATATCCTTGTCTGTAACATAATACTCACCCGGTAATAACTTGACAGCCTGACTATTAAAATTCTTGTCAAAGTAGAAGTTGGTTGCTAGTTGCTCATCAACAATCGCAGCCATGCTATCACCTCGCTTTATTAGCTAACTCATACACAGTTTTCTCGCGCAGCTTAAATAAATCCACAGCATGCTGAAAACTCTCTGAATGACCCGCAAATAACAATCCATCCGGAGCCAATAGCGGCACAAATTTCTTAAGAATCCCATATTGAGTTTGTTTGTCAAAATAAATCATTACATTACGACAAAATATTGCATCAAATGGGCCCCGGATTGGCCAGCTATCATCAAGCAAATTCAATTGCCGGAATGTAATCATATTGCGTAACTCAGGCCGCACTCTTGCTGAACCGGCATGCTGCCCTTTGCCTTTCAAGAAAAACTGCTTGAGCTTTTCCTTAGGTATTTTCTCTAGCCTATCTAATGAATAAATCCCCATTTGAGCTTTTGCAAGAACGTTGGTATCTAAATCGGTTGCCAGAATATGAACGGGTGGCGTAAATGTTTTAAAAGCCTGCACCATTGCCATGGCCATCGAATAAGGCTCTTCTCCCGTTGAGGATGCGCTACACCATAGTTGGATTTTATTCTGATTCTTACGTTTCTCAATATGCTTCTCAAGAATGGGAAAGTGGTGTTGTTCACGAAAAAAAGCAGTTAGATTAGTAGTCAGTGCATTTGTAAATGCTTCCCACTCTTCAGGACTTCCGCGCTCCAGGTAATTCAAATAGTCATGAAAATTATCCAAGCCCGTTGCGCGTAGACGACGAGCTAGTCGGCTATACACCATGTTTTGCTTACCCATCGAAAGCGATATACCGGCATGCTTATAAATTAATTTTCTAACACGCTCAAAATCAGCTTGAGTAAAAGTATATTCGCGTATTCTGCTATCAGAATTTTCTTCAATTCCTGAAATTATTTCCATAACATATCCATTCGAATTAGTGGAGACACTGTTTTTATGTCACTATTTCAACGGTATTTGAATTCAGAGTCTTATCATTTAAGTAGCGCCATTAATGACGCTGATAATATCGACAGTCTTGTGCGAGCTTTTATTGATTGATCGCATAAGTATGTACAATCTGACCATTCGCACCATCTTCACAGCAACTTCGGAAGCACTTGCTACCAGTTGATTGACTTTCGCCTGATTAACCAATTTATGCGCATCCTCAGGTTGCGTCTTTGCAATTTCGATATTTCTAGAAATGACAGATTCCAGTGAATTTCTACGGATTTGATACCAAATATCTGGAATTTTTCCTAATTGCACTGATGGTACGCGGACAGTACGATCTTCATTGGCAGTCTTAAATCCAGTACTTGAGTGGCCAAAGCCGTACAATCCCCAGCCTCCGATACCTACCATTAATACTGGTAGTATGCTCATTACAAATATCGAACAAAACTTTGCAGGCATGATTATGAACATCAAATATTCCTATCTACCTAGCTTCCAATAGTTAACACTCTTATTAGTTAAGACTGTTATCAAGTAGTCCCATGTCGCTACTACCCATCAGCTTTTCGATATCGATCAATATCAACATGCGTTCGTCGACAGTTCCCAGTCCCATGATATATTCGGTATCAATAACTGGCCCCAATCCTGGCGCAGGACGCATCTGCTCGGCATCCAGGCTAATTACATCAGATACGCCATCTACCACAATACCCATCACGCGACTAGCCACATTCAGGATAATCACCACAGTAAATTGGTTATAGTCCGCATCACTCAATCCAAATTTGATCCTCATGTCCACAATCGGAACAATTACTCCGCGAAGATTGACGACGCCTTTGATAAACGATGGCGCATTAGCTATTTGTGTAATTGAGTCATATCCACGTATCTCCTGCACCTTAAGAATCTCGATTCCATACTCTTCATTGCCTAATCGAAAAGTCAAAAATTCATTAACCGTATGGCTTCTGACTGATCCGGACGGTGTTGTTGCCGAAACGACCACTTGTTCCCGTAACATAATCTTTACTCCTTACTACCAAAATAGTTGGTTTGGGTATGAGGATTAATTTTGCCTACACAAATTCTTGCTTTGATGATAATACTAATGCAGCAGTATCAAGAATAAGCGCCACTTTACCATCGCCCATGATGGTTGCACCGGACACACCTTGCACTCGCCGATAATTACTCTCAAGGCTCTTGATAACAACCTGATGCTGTCCAACTAGATCATCCACAAACAGCGCTGCTTTGTAACCTTCAGCTTCTAAAATAACAAGAATTCCTTCATGAACTGCAGTTACATTTGGACGTAGGTTAAAAACCTCATGTAAAGCGATTACTGGCAAATATTCTCCACGCACTTGTACAACCCGACCATGACCACTAACAGTCTTAATATCGGCAGCACTCGGTTGTAACGATTCGGTTATATAGTTAAGTGGCACGATAAACATTTGATCGCCAACAGCTACTGATAGTCCGTCAAGAATAGCTAATGTTAGCGGCAAACGAATCGATATGCGTGTACCCACACCAAATACTGATTCAATATCAATGCGTCCACCCATACTTTGTATATTGCGTTTCACAACATCCATACCAACACCACGCCCCGACACATCTGTAACGGCCTCAGCTGTAGAAAAACCTGCTTCGAATATTAGCAACCATACTTCCTGATCAGTCATCCCGTCATGTACTGGTAAGCCACGCTCTCTGGCCTTTGCAAGAATTTTTCCTCGATTTAAACCCGCGCCATCATCACTGACTTCAATAACAATACTGCCACCTTGGTGAAATGCGCGTAATGTAATCGTACCCTGCGCTACTTTCCCTGCTGCGATTCGCCTTTCGGGTGTTTCTATACCATGATCCAGGCTATTTCTAACTAAATGAGTCAGCGGATCAGCAATTTTCTCAATGAGACTCTTGTCTAATTCTGTATTCTCACCAACTGTTTTCAATTCAACACGTTTATTCAGTTTCGAGGCTAAATCACGCACGACACGCGGATATCGACTGAATACAAAGCTAATTGGCATCATCCGGATTGACATGACAGACTCTTGCAAATCTCGAGTATTTCTTTCCAACTGATTCATACCACTGTGGAGTTTCTCAAAAACTACTGGATCAAATTGAGAGGCTGTTTGAGCAAGCATCGCTTGTGTAATCACTAATTCGCCAACTAAATTAATCATTTGATCTACTTTCTCAACACTAACCCGTATTGACGAAGCTTCATTGGCAGGAGTTGTTGTATTAGCTTTACTAGAAGGCTTATTGGATGTAGCTTGTAACTCATTTTTATTGCTACCAACACTCTGTTGCTGGGGCGAATTTAGATTAAACTCTGAGTCATCTATGTCTTTTGGCGCTGCTGGTGCTCCTGGGAAGAATCCATACCCTGGTGCAGGTGGCATTGGGGTTGTTGCACATACATCCTCTTCGACTAATGATTCGACATTAGCATGAGTTGCATCCGAAATTCTAGTCTCTGTTACGTTAACCTCAGCGCTATCAGATGAATCTACTTCAATTTTCAGGTTCGCTGGATCAACTACAAATGCAAGTGTCTCCCAAATATCTTCTTCGCTATTACTCGTAGTAAGTTTCAGTTTACATAATTCTTTCTCATTCTTTGGTGTATTGTTTTCTACAATACCCAGTTGCTTTAAATTAGCAAATAAATTTTCTATTGTCGCATTGCTCATACCATCGTTAGAAAATTGTATACAGTAAGTAAGTTTCGATGAATCATCCATTGAAACTGGTCGAATTTCATCTACTGCAACTTCGTTTTCCACTGGTATTATTTCAGTTTTGGTATTGATAATTGGAATTTCTATAGCTGGTGGTACTAGTACCTCATCACTCAGCCTCTTTAACTCTTCACAAATAGCGGCGGCCGCTGCAGGATCTGCCTGACCTTCTCCGCGATGTCCTGCCAACTGTTCTTTAATGACATCGCCAGCTTTTAAAAAAGCATCGACCATCTCACTGCGTACCTCGAGTTCTCCTTTGCGCAATTTATCCAGCAATGTCTCCAACATATGCGTCGTCTCCGTCATATCTGTAAAACCAAATGTACCTGCCCCGCCCTTAATAGAGTGTGCAGCACGAAATATAGCGTTTAAATCTTCTAAGTCCGGTGAATTTACATCAAGCCTCAGCAGGCATGTTTCCATATCCGCGAGTAATTCAGAGGATTCCTCAAAAAATATTTCATAAAATTGTTCGAGATCAGTACTCATAGGTAATCCTACTTTCAGTTGAATTGTTAGCCTAGCGCTTTAGGAAAATGAGTAAATTAAAGAAACAGAAATATAAAAATCACTTAATCTCTAGAATTAATTAAAATTACCCATAAGTCACATAATTTATGTCATTAATTAACCAATAACCTTGCCAATAACTTCGAGCAAGCGCTTTGGATCAAAAGGCTTAACCAACCAACCTGTTGCGCCAGCTGCTCTGCCTTTTGCCTTCATTTCATCGCCAGATTCAGTAGTCAACATTAAAATTGGTATTGCCTTGTAATGAGATAATTTGCGCAATAACTCAAGTAACTTTAGTCCATCCATGCGGGGCATATTAATATCTGTCAATACTAAATTAACTTTATAAGCATTTGCTTTATCTAACGCATCTTGACCATCAACTGCTTCAATGACTTCATAACCTGCACCTTTAAGCGTAAAAGCAACCATTTGCCGAATTGATGCAGAATCATCTACCGCAAGTATCGTCTTAGCCATTTACCCCACTCCTCTTACTAATATTGTTAATTTCCCAGATAAAATGTGCATGTCTCAAGCAGCTTTGTGTTAAAAAAGTTCGATATCACCCATCTGCATGCCTTGCTGTACGACAGGCTTTCTTTTGCTTTTAGTATTTGCTATATTAACTGCTTTTGAAATTCCTTCATGAGTCGCTTGCAGCGTTGTTTTCTCACTCTTCCAATTACTTTGTCGATCAATGCGCTGTAGTTCTATGTTAAGTGTTTCAACTTGCCTTGCTGTATGTGCAAGCAACTGAGTAACTAAATCTCCAAATTGCAATGAAGTAATTGCCATTTCTAACTCTTGCTCAATTTTGTCAGCAATGATCATTTGTTTTTCTAGTAGCTCAATAATGGGTTTACTTCCTTCAGGAGCAGCCATTTTCTCAATAGCCAAGACCATATCATGATGTGATTTTGTCAATTTACTGATATATCTAAAATTAATAACAAGATTATTAACCGCATCACTGACCAATCGATCAATCTGATTGAGTTCTACTTTAATGCTCATAAAGTATTCGTCGGCTTCAGTATTACATAGAGCTTCATTTGATAAACCTACTGTCACTAATTGATCTGAGTATTGATTGTCAGCTTTGCCGTCGTCTGGTTGCATCTCAACCATACTTTTCTCCTCATTGCTCAATAAAAAACGCCGATGGATCAAATCTATTGAAATCCCTAAAATGTGCTATTTCCCGTAACTGCCCCGTTACCGATCACTCAAATCATGTTAAAATCATTATTAATCAATGTATTAACGGCATAACATAAAATAGCTTTAGCTCTAAAGAACAGCAAAAAATATATTCAATTAGTCACTTCACCGATTCGATTCGCCCATCCAATTGCTTGTATTTCTATATCTGCCAATTCGCTTAAACTCAGAAAACCCAACTGGTTCAATGTGGACTGAATTGTAGTGATTTCACCTTGCTCATTAGCTTCAATTAACTTCAGTTCTAAACCCAAACGTCCATCTCGGGTTAGTAATGCTTGACTCATATCATCGGGAATACCAAGTTTGTCAACTATTTGCTGCATCTCAATGCCTAGCAATGCATCAAGTAACGATAAGATTCCAACCATAAATGCTCTCTCATGGTGATTTTTATCATGGGGACGTTCGGCTGTTGCAATTAATTCCATCAGTTTCCCGCGCGCTGCGGCTGTTTGCATTAAAGCATTGGACATACCATCATCTGATTGATTAGCGCTATAAAGCAACAACTGCACCCATCTCTGCAATTGTTTACGCCCCAATATCATGATTGCATGTTTGATAGAGTTGATTTTTTGAGGTAAACCACTGGCGACTGAGTTCACCATCCGCATCAGGTTATAGCTTAGTCCTGGTTGATGTTTGAATTCTTTCTCGATCTCTTCAATTTCGCTATCGCCCATAACTAATGTCAGCAGTTTTAATAATGACATTTTTCCTGGATCAGCACGTTTTACTGACAAAACCTCAGGTTTTGCAAAATAATAGCCCTGGAACATTTGAAAACCCAATTGCATGCAACGTGCTTCTTGCTCACGATTTTCTACTTTCAGAGCTAAAAGCAGGACTGGCCAACGATTTAGTTCACTTACAAGTTCTGCGAGTTGATCTTTCTCAAGCGCCAGGATATCCACTTTCACTACACTGACTATAGGTAACAGTTGTTCAATTTTATTGTTCATTGCAACAACGTTATCAAGAGCAAATTGATATCCTTTTTGTTTCAATTCGTTACACCGCTGCATAAATTCTGCAGTAATTGATGCAGATTCTTTTAGTTCTAGAATGACATGTTTACAAGGTAATAAACTAATAATGTCGCTCATAATCAGGTCGGGATCTGCATTAACAAAACCGCGCTGCCGACCCAATACATTCTGGATACCCAGCTGACCGTACGCATTAACGATAACATTAGCTGATGCAGATAAATCATTTGTAACATGTGCTACTTCCTCAGTTTCGTCTTGTCTAAAAAGCAATTCAAATGCTACCAAATTATGATTACGATCTAGAATTGGTTGTCGACCAAGAAAAAAACCTCCCATTTGTTCCTCCGCTGTAATCTATTGTCCTAGGCAAAATGTTCTAGCTCATCGGCCTTATTGAATATTTCTTAAGATTATTTTCTCGCTAATAAGAATATATTCAGAGCTGCTATCTTTTAAAAAATCAAGAAATTGATAAAAAAGATATGCGATTAATATTGAATAACTCTGTATTGCCTAAACTAACAATATCAACAGAATATACGTTCATCACCACAAACGATTAGTCATACTAATGCAGGAATTGCGCAATTCTTTCCTGTACGCTTCGCCTGATAGAGCGCCTGATCAGCGCGATTTAATACTGAATGTTGATGTTCACCAAATGAACGTAACGCAACACCAGCGCTAAACGTTATTGAAGTTAATTGATTATCGATCTGTAGCAAGCTATTCTTTGTTAAATTATTTTGCAATCGATGAATAATAGTTAATGCCTCTTCCATTTCTACATCGGGTAATAGAATCACAAATTCTTCGCCACCAAAACGTGCCACAATATCCGTAGGGCGCAATGTTTCCTTGGCAACAGTAACTAAATTAACCAGCACACTGTCTCCATAGGGATGGCCCAAGCTATCATTGATCTGTTTAAAATTATCCAGATCGATCAAAACCACACCTAATGACTGTGCATTCCGATCAGCGCGAGCTGCCTCACGTTTAAAAATATCATCTAAGCCACGACGATTGAACGCACCGGTCATTTGGTCAGTTTGTACGAGTCCTCTCAGCTGTTCTAATTCGCTTTTTAATGATTCAATTTTTTGCTCTGCATGTTTTACCTGTTCCTGTGCGGCAAATACTTCATCACTAAACCGCAAACCTCTGGTCTCAGACAATACAATGTCAAGAATTCTAATGATTTCATCCGCGCTATTTGTTTTGCGAATCTGTTCAGCATAACACTCTACTTGCTTATAATAGTCTTCAGAATCAACCATAGGTTTCTGCTCACTTTTAATAGCATCTGGTGATGATTTAACCAGTCTTAGCATTCCTCTCTGTTTTTGTTTAATAGCTTTTTGCATTGCTATCCTCCTCATTTGGCATCATGAAATGTCAGGCTATGCCAGTTCGGGGATAATTCGTTGGATTGCGAAGGAGAACCCATTCCGGTATAGACTGCCACGTGAACAAAGTTAGCAGAGCAGTTCAGGAATAGATTGAATGAATAAAAAGGGAAATCGGTGCTATTTACTGAAGAATATTGCAAACTCTATAATTAACATTGGGTTACATGGGTCACTCAGATATGAGTATTTGATTTTTTCCACCTTTTTTTGCACGATATAGTGCTTCATCGGCACGCTTAAAAGTATTTTCTTGTGACTCTCCTGGTTGGTGTTGAGCAACACCAGCACTGAAAGTAATCAATAAGCGTTTATTTTCATGTAAAAAAAACTTCTTGGTTAAATTGCGCCGTATTCTGGCTAGAACCTCAACAGCTTCTTCAAGCTTTGTGTTTGGTAGTAAAATCACAAACTCTTCACCACCGTAACGTGACACGACATCTTCAGGTCGCGTCGTATTCTTGACTGATTCAACTAGATATACCAATACGTCATCCCCGACCTTATGACCATGGGTATCATTCAATTGTTTGAAATTATCAATGTCCAGTAGTGCATAACATAAAGGAGCTTGGTGGCGTATCGCACGAGAGGTTTCACGTTCAAATGCACTATCCAGTCCCCGTCGATTCAGTACACCGGTTAGATGATCTTCATGCACTTTTTCGCACATTTTTGATAACTCAGTTTCAAGCTGATTAATTTTATTCTGCGCTAAGCTGACTTCTGCACGGGCAGTTAGAAAATCATTACGGTAATTCGATGCACTCTCTTGCATCTGTTTGGTCTCTTGCATGATTTCTACGAGAAATTGATTGAGTATCTTTATGTCATCCGTTTGATTAATTTTCTCGGAATAATATCCAAGTTTGTCGTGGTACTCACCTGTTGAATCAGATAATTCCTCAATATTACTAATTAAGGAACTCACCATTTGCTTCATGATCGACTTAGCTTCATTCAAACTTTGTTTTATTATTTTCTGGTTCTGGATGATTTCTTCTAGGTAATGTTCAGCTTGCGCGATATTGTGCAGATCCAGCGGACTTGATATTGCTTCCTGCAACATCATGATCTTATTCATAACCCACGGATCTTCCGACAATAAATAGCCAGTACTATTTATCAGCAAATTCAGTAACCTCAATAAGCCTTGTTGCAACTTGGTACCATTTTCACTCAATAATTCTAATTTAAGACAAAATTGTTTAAACCTGGAAACACACTGCTCCATTTCCTGTTCATCTTGAATTTTCCTTAATTGCTGTGCAAGCACTGTGGCTTCTTCAGCTAAAACAGCATCATTCATCTGAGAATCGGCGATGCTTTCCAGCAGTTGTGCCTGTTGTTCCAATAATTGGCGGATAAAATAAGCAGTGGCATGCTGTTTTTCCGGCTCAGCATTATCTGAGCTCTGGTTTTGAACAAACAGCGAGGTTGGTTCCAGATTATCAATTTGTTCTTGGGAAGATGCTAAGGGTTTTATCCATGAATCAATCAAAGCATCCAACTTGATATATAACTGCTCTGGATCTTGAGAAAATTTTGTGAGCACGTGATTAAGAGCTGCTCGTTTTTTGGCAATAGTTAAAGCACCGTGATTGCTTTCCAATTGCTTAAATAAAGCTTCTATCATGCTTCCCCATGGAACAATAGCTTCGTGCGCTTTATTATCAAGCTCATTAAGCTTATTTTTTGAGGTAAATTCAGTTTCAACAAACTTAATGAACGTAGCTTTATATTTGTACCAATTCTTAGCTTCCAGTGCCTGTTCCAAGGCATTGGCATATTTCAGTAAATTAGGTGTATGTCGTGGAAATTCTGATATTAATTCCTTCAAAATTTTTGCAGTATTCTCAGAAATAGTGTTTTCTGGTTTACCTGCAATCTGATTATAGACCCTATGATAATTATCAGGAGTGGGGGGGATTTTAAGTGACGAAAGCTGCTGCAATGTTTCACGAGCAAGCATTAAAGGAGTCAGGTTCCTATCTTGATTCATAGATGTCATTCAAATACATAAAAAAATGAAAACCCTCTCAATTAAAACAAAATCAGCACAACATTTAATCAACTAACTTATTTTTTATAGCATAGCGAATTAATTCTGAATTATTCGTTAGCTTAAGTTTCTCCAGTAATCGTGCACGATAGACACTCACTGTTTTGGGGCTCAGGAACATTTCTGCCGATATCTCTGACAACGTCTTGCCTGCAGCAATAAAACACAACGTCTGGTACTCTCGGTCAGATAAAGTGGAGTAAAGCGGCTTATCTGCATCAATGTTAATAGTGTTAGCAAGTTCCTGGGCAACCGCCGGACTCACATATTTATCACCTTTTGCGACCTGACGAATAGCGATAACAAGTTGCGCTGGCGCACTTTGTTTATTTAGATAACCTGCCGCCCCTGCTTTTAATGCACGAATTGCAAATTCGTGCTCATTGTGCATACTGAGCATTAATACTGCAAGATCTGGTATATCCTTCTTGATTTGTTTCAGAATTTCAATGCCATTTCTGTCCGGCAAAGAAATATCCAATAACATAACGTCGAAGTGTTGCTGCCGTGCGATCTTGATTGCTTGAAATCCTGTCTCTGCTTCACCAGTTACTTTAATGTCATCAGTTTCACTGAGTATCTGCTTTAAGCCTTGGCGAACAATTGCATGGTCATCAGCAATCATTACACTTATCATGTGTATCTCCAGCTACTCAAAACCACGCAACTTTCTTTTTTTTATCATATAGTCAAATTGTGGTTTTCTTTAATTTACTCTCTAAACCAACCACATACCCAGTTTGTTGTTCCAAATTGTCAGTAGGAATAAGAATAGTTACCTTAGTACCCTTTTCCGGATCTCCCGAAATATGAAAACTCCCTTTTAACTGTTGACAACGTTCACGCATGCCTCGAATTCCAAAAGAATCCTGTTTCTCCATGTCAATATTGGTAATTCCACATCCATTATCGATTATTTCCAGAAGAATCAACTTATCCAACTCCACAAGTTTAACTTGAACGCGAGAAGCGTGTGCATGCTTTGAGATATTCGTGAGGGTTTCCTGGAAAACACGAAAAATTGCTACTGCCAAATCCGAATCCAAAGGTATTTCTTCATTTCCACAGGATACCTTACAAGCAATACCGGTTCGGTCACTAAATTCTTTTGCCTGCCATTGAACAGCTGCTACGATGCCACAATCAAGAATACCTGGTCGCAAATCCAAGGAAATTCGACGCGTGCTATCAATGACTCGGTCCACTAAACATTCAACAGACTTCGCTTTTCGCTGATAAAATTCAGGCTTTCTTAGCGTTGTATCCATGCACGGAAACAGCTCACATTTAATTGCAGTCAACGTTCCCCCAATATCATCATGAATTTCTCGCGCAATTCGAGCACGTTCTTGTTCTTTGACTTTCTGCAAATAAGAAGATAATTCGGCTAATTGCTCACGTGAGCGTGCAATCTCACGCTCAGCCAATTTATTTCGAGTAATATTGATCATGATACCATCCCATATCGTCGCACCGTCAGTCATTTTTCTGGGCGTTGCACGTAAACTGATCCACTTGATATCAGTATCACCTTTTACTTGAATACAGCCTTCCCAATTCCAAGTTGCAAGCTGCTCAGCTGATGTCATCATTAACTGATGATAAGATTCTCTATCATCCGGCAAAATCAATTCCGGAAAGAGCCGTGGGTTATCCATTAGTTTTTTTGGAAGCAATCCCAGCAACGTTTCACTGGCATCACTTACATAAGGAAAACCAATTTGATTCTTAGCGGTTAACAAGAATTGAAAAACTACACCGGGAAGATTGGATGTGATAGCTTGGAATAGTGTTTCACTTTTTTGCAATGCATTTTGTATAGTTATAAAGCGCTGGTAATTTTCTACTTCATGCAGGCTGCGTCGTATTGCAGGCACCAGTCTGGCAAGATTTCTTTTCATCACAAAATCATAAGCACCTAAAGCCATGATGTGCTCTGCCGCTTCTTCGCCCACATGACTCGATACAATAATCAGAGGTATATCTAAATCTTGCTCTCTTACGGCTTGCAATACATCTTGGGCATTGAGCTGTGGCAAATCGTAATCAGATAGAATCACGTCCCAGTTTCTGGTCAGAAGTGCGTCATGTAAATCAATGGCAGTTGAAACACGCAAGCAATCTGATTGAAACCCACCTTGAACGAGTATATTCGATACTCGTTCCGTATCCTCTTCAGAACACTCCACCATTAATATTTTCAATTTTTCTTCATTGACCATCTCAGCCCTTTGCAGGTTGAAGCCGATAAACCACCAACCAGAATTAACTGTACCAATTAACTAGCTGAATTCTTATCTTATTTTACAAGATAATCTGATTGCAAAGAAATAATTTCTATAGCAAATAAATGAAACAAACCAATCCATTAGACAAAAAACATGAATTATAGAATCCTAAACTTTTCAAAATGATGTCCGATAACTGCATCAACGGCGGTTACAAACCTTCTTGGATTGCAGGGAAAACCAACGGAACTGGCAATTATGCCAACACACATAGTCATTAAAAAGGAGAACCCAAATGCCACAAATTATTAACTCTAATGTAGCTTCATTAAACGCACAACGGAATTTAAACACATCTCAGACATCATTGAATACTTCTCTGACACGTTTGTCATCTGGTTTGCGTATCAATAGCGCAAAAGATGACGCTGCCGGTTTGGCAATTTCAGAAAGAATGACCTCACAGATCCGAGGTCTGAATCAGGCTGTGCGCAACGCGAATGACGGCATCTCACTGGCACAAACTGCTGAAGGTGCGCTGGGAGAAATTGGTAACAATCTGCAACGTATTCGAGAATTGGCAGTTCAATCCGCCAATGCAACTAACAGTGCCAGTGATCGCGCTTCACTACAAGCAGAAGCTGCACAATTAACAGCCGAAATAACCCGTGTTGCCAGTCAAACTCAGTTTAACGGTACGAACTTACTGGATGGTTCTTTTCTCAATCAGAATTTCCAAGTCGGTGCCAATGCTAACCAAACCATCAGCATTTCATCAATTGGTGATTCAAGGGCTACTGGTTTGGGTAGTCATTCACTGACTACCAATGGATCTGCCATGAATACTACCACAGCAGCAGGCGCCGATAACACAGGGGGCAATGGAGTTGGCGCTGAAAGTACTTTAGTGCTTGCCAATAATAAAGGAGCAACCAGTGCAATTAGCTACTCTGCAGGTGATGATGCTAAAAATATTGCTGCCGCCATTAACACTGCTTCTTCCAATATCGGCATCACTGCAACAGCTTCCAATAGCGCCACATTGGGTAACATAGGTTCTGCAGGCACTGTATCCTTTGATTTAAACGGTCAAACGATCTCTGTTAATGTTACCGATACCGCTGACTTGAGTGGTCTGGCTGCCGCCATTAATGGATCACAATCTTTAACCGGTGTCACCGCCTCATTCGCAACTTCTACTGATAAATCGGTCATTACACTATCCACCACCGATGGCAGAGATATCGGGATTCAAGACTTCGCCAATACCGGCGCAGTTACAACGGCTGATGTAGTGTCTGGTGCAACCACGACAACATTAACAGGCGGTGCGGGTACTGATTCAACAATTGCCACTGGAACTGTTGAACTTTCCAGTACGGGTGGTCAAGTAACTGCCAGCTCCCTTTCAGACGCTACTGTATTTGGAGCTTCAGTTAGTTCTTTCAATTCAGTAGCCACCCTAGACTTGACTACGGGAGCTAATTCACAAGTTGCATTGAAAACATTAGATGCTGCTTTGGCTCAAATCAATAGTTCTCGGGGTGATCTGGGTGCGGTTCAGAACCGTTTCAGTTCAACCATTGCAAATCTGCAGAGCTCTTCTGAAAATCTTTCCGCTTCTCGTAGCCGAATTCAAGATGCAGATTTTGCAGCTGAAACAGCCAACATGACACGCGGGCAAATTCTACAACAAGCTGGCGTAGCAATTCTTGCTCAAGCAAATTCATTACCCAATAACGTTCTTTCACTCTTACGCTAAGTAATACGTAACAAGTGATACAGAGAGCTAAATAAAGCTGATGACACGCGGGATTGTAAAGAATCATTCCCGCGTTCATTTCAACTTTAAGGAATCATATCATGAGCATTAATCAATTAAACGGAACAGGTATATTTTCATTGCCTTTGGCAACAATATCGGTCACTCAAAAGTCTATATCTGATACAGATATTGCCCCCCCACCTGTTTCAACTACGCAACTTCGAATCGGTAATAAACCAGAGTCTGAAGAACAGATCAAACAGGCTGTTCAGAAAATCCAGGAGACAGTAGATAATCTGGCACATAATTTGCGTTTCTCAATTGATGAAGATACTGGCAGAACAATCATTAAAGTAATGGATGCTCATACTGAAGAAGTCATTAGGCAGATTCCAACAAAAGAGGCTATTGAAATAGCTCGTACATTGGATAAAGTGCAAGGGCTGCTATTTAGCGATAAAGCATAACTAAGAACATCATACAAAGGCGGGACTTTAAAATGCTTGCATCTCCAGGAATTGGATCGGGTTTAGATGTCAATGGTATTGTCAAACAGTTAATGACTTTGGAAAGCCGCCCTCTAGCGTCTCTCGATAGCAAAGAAGCTATACAGCAAACCAAGTTAACTGCTTTTGGGAGTCTAAAAGGAGCAATATCTTCATTCCAAAATAACCTCGTTGCATTAGCTAACCCGGCAAAATATGCTGCTATAACGGCCAATCTTGCCGATACAACATTGGCCAATGTAAGTGCAACATCCACTACAGCAACAGGAAGTCATTCTTTAGAAATTCAAACACTTGCACAATCGCAGAAATTGAAATCTGCTAACTTTACAACCACGAGTACCACAATTGGTAGCGGTACTATAACTATACAATTTGGGACTTATAACAATGGCACATTTACACTTAATCCAGATAAGGCTGCGCAATCAATTACCATCTCTCCCAGCAATTCATCACTGGCCGGCATCCGTGACACAATTAATCTGGCCAATGCAGGGGTAACTGCTAGTATTGTGAATGATGGCGCCGGCAATCGCTTGGTAATCGCTTCAGAAGATACTGGATTAAATAGCGCCTTAAAAATAACCACAATCGATACTGATGCCAGTAATACAGATAATACAGGGCTATCTCAACTTGCTTACGATGCTTCTTCTGGCGGTACAACAAACCTTACTGAAACTGTCGCTGCTAGCAATGCCACCTTGGTTATTGATGGCATCTCGATCAATAAAGCATCCAATAAAATTACAGATGCCATTGAAGGTGTCACGTTAGACTTATTAAAATCAAACTTGGGTAGTACAACAACTTTAAATTTATCTCGAGACACAGCAAGTATCCAGAGTGCAGTATCATCATTTGTTAAATCTTACAATGACTTGAACAAAACTATTACTGACCTCTCAAAATATGATGCGGCAACGAAGCAAGCATCTATTCTAACGGGTGATTCAACACTTCGATCAATTCAGACAAAAATACGTAGTGTAATCTCTGATCCATTAACCACAGCGGGTGGCGGTTTAAGTTTATTATCAGAAGTAGGTATTTCTTTTCAGAAAGACGGCACACTTAATCTTGATACTACTAAGCTATCCGCAGTACTAAGTGATTCAACAAAAGATGTTTCTACACTGTTTGCTTCAATTGGAAAAACTAGTGACAGCTTAGTATCATTTATCAGTGCAAAACCTGATACAGCTAACGGTAAATACTCACTAAATATCAGTCAAATTGCAACACAAGGTACTGCGGTAGGTAGCGCTGCAGCAGCACTGACTATCAATACGGGAGTAAATGACACGTTAAACCTCACTATTGACGGTGTGAAAGCTAGTGTAAAAATAGCAGCAGGCACATATACAGCTACATCATTAGCAGCCGAAGTTCAATCAAGAGTCAATGGTGAATCAGCAATCTCTTCCGCAGGCATTAAAGTAACACTAAGTGAATCTGCTGGAAAACTAACCATTACTTCCGATCAATATGGCTCTGCTTCAACTATATCTATTACAGGTGGCAATGGCAAATTGGATTTATTTGGCACACCAGTTGAAACCAGTGGCATAGATGTGGCAGGTACGATTAATGGTGTAACTGCAACTGGCTCTGGTCAAACGCTAACCGGCGCAGCTGATAGCAACGGATTAGTTCTCAAAATAACTGGAGGCGGTATAGGCGCTAGAGGGGACATTGATTTTGCACACGGATTTGCTACAAAATTAAATAAACTATTAGGAGAAATGCTCGACGATCGCCTAATTGATAGTCGCATTGATGGTATTAATTCCTCAATTAAGGATATTGATGCTCAAAGAGAGACTCTAAATCAACGGCTCGTAGACACAGAAAAGCGTATTCGAGCTCAGTTTACTGCGCTGGATGCAACACTCGCAAGCATGACGCAGACAAGCAATTTCTTGCAACAACAATTATCCAGGCTACCTACTATAAGCTAGTAAAATTTATAAAATAACTCACCATATTAAGGGTTACTAAATGTATGCAACTATGAGTAATGCGATATCGGCCTATCAACGTGTTGGTGTTGAGACGGGCATTGAGTCAGCTGATCCACACAAACTTATTTTAATGCTATTCGAGGGCGCACAAGAAGCTTTAGCAAAGGCCAAAATGCATATGCATCACAATGAGATTGCCGAAAAGGGGCAAATGCTATCAAAAGCTATTATGATCATTGATCACGGTCTAAAGGCTAGTTTGGATATGAATGCAGGCGGTGATTTAGCTATAAAACTTCAGGCGCTCTACGATTACATGACGCATCGATTAGTGGTAGCCAACATTCAGGGTAATCTTGAAATAGTTAACGAAGTAAATAAACTTTTATCTGAATTGCATGATGCTTGGAAAGATATTGGAGAGTCTAATAGGACTAAAGCCACAATAGCAACTACCACAATTTAAATAAAATTCTGAAGAGCAAAGGCATGAAAAGCATGGATAACGCACACACGATTATGACTTATAAAGCCATTCTAGCGACTACTGGTAAAATGTTGACTGCTGCTCAGAATAAAAAATGGGATGAATTGATATCTTTAGAACAAGAGTGTAGACAGCTAACTGGGATGCTTATAATGGAAGACCCGGAGCCCATATTAGATAACGAATTACTACAAAACAAGATAAGAATTATCCATCAAATATTGGATGATGATGCCCAAATTAGAGCAATTACTGAACCTTGGATGATGCGATTACAGGACATACTTAGTGCTAATGGTCGAACACGAAATCTTCAGCAAGCATATCAAACAATTGACAATATATGACAGCAAGACCATTAAGATATGTTGCATTTGAACAAGTACAAAAAAACAAACTATCGTGATTCCAGCTATCAACAAAACTGATTCAATCGCACCTTTAAATCAAGTAAAGCTTGTTACGCCAGTAATAGCAATTCCAGACTCACAAAATTCTTCTATTCAATTTGAGCAAGATCAGAAATATCAAGCATTAGTTGAAGCTCGTTTATTCAATGGGAAATCTAGAGTTTTAGTTGCAGATAGCCTCCTACAAATGTATTTGCCAGAGAAATTCCAACCTGGTACCAAGCTAGAACTTATTTTCATATCTCATGAACCGAGCTTAAAATTTCTTATCCAGAGCGAAACATCGTTAGAAACCAACGAAAATAACGCATCAATCAGCACCACTGGACGCTTTCTTAGTATTCTGCTGCAAGATGTATTAAAGTACTCACTATCAGGCACAGCTCAAATTACTAGTTCCTCTCCAATTCTGAACAGAGCATCAATAAATAGCACGGAATTACCTAGTTTATTACAGAAAGCAATTGTTCAAAGTGGATTATTCTATGAATCACATCAGGCACAATGGATTAATGGAGAAAATACACTTGAAAATTTACACCATGAACCTCAAAGCAAGTTAATGTTGGTAACTGACATGTCTGCTACTAAATCGATTGCATCTGCTCCGCTTGGCACTGATACGCCTGTAAATACTCAGAGTATCCCTCTGGTACAACAACAATTAACCACCCTAGAAACGGGTCATCTATTTTGGCATGGGGAAATCTGGGAGAATCAACACATAGAATGGGATATTTATGAGGAATCTCATGGTAGCAAAGAAAATGAGCCTGCTACACGATGGCACACACAGATACGTTTGTCGATGCCAGAACTTGGAGATATTACAGCAAAGATTGCATTGGACTCTCAGGATATCCATATTAAACTAGATGCTTCACAACTAGAAACTGCTAGTTTATTGAAGAATAACCAATTATCACTCACGGTTGACATGCAGTCAGCTGGATTAGTTATTCAATCAATAGAGGTTCAACATGATGACGGAAAGTGAATCTTATCTCACCGCAGTTGCGCTTGCTTATCGAGAAGGCCAGATAGCACCTAAAGTCGTTGCAAAAGGTCGTGGCCTTATTGCCCAGGAGATTATTAAACGTGCAAAAGAAGCTGGCATCTATGTTCATGAATCAAGTGAATTGGTTTCATTACTCATGCAAGTTAATCTTGATGAGCGTATTCCACCGCAACTTTATGTTGCAGTCGCCGGATTATTGGCATGGCTTTATCATTTGGATCAGGAAAGAGCAAAACGCTTAACCAAAGATAGCCTTAACCCAAAGACAATTCCAAGAATTCTGGGGAGCAACTAACAATGCAAGAATCTGATCAAAGAACTGAAGCGCTTGAAATACTAGAGCCAAGTCAGCTTTCCCAAGAAGAAAAAGATGAAAATTTTCGTGTTTATTCAGAGATTGATATTCTTTTTATACTTCGTGGAATAATGCAGGCAAATTCGTTAATCACTCTATATTTCGGGCATGGTGATAATTTTATCCTCACATCTATCCTCGCCATAGATGTCAATAAAAAAGAAATAATAATAGACTATGGCGCTAATGAAAAAGTAAGTCAGCAAGCACTACAGTCTAAAGAACTAATCTTTGTTACCACACAAAATAAAGTCAAAATAGAATTTATCTGTACTCACATTAGCAAAACAGAATTTAAAGGGGAAAATGCCTTTTCTGTCAACATTCCAAAATATTTGCTGCGAATTCAAAGAAGAGATAATTTTCGCATTTCTACTCCAATTACAAAACCACTTAAATGTATCATTCCTGTTCTTATAGAAGATAAATCTATAAAAGCTGAAATTACATTACTCGACATAAGCTGTGGTGGTATTGGAGCAATTGATCAACATACCACTATCAATCTTGAACCAGGAACAATTTATAAGGATTGTCAAATCTCACTCCCTGAAATCGGCATAGTTAATACAACTATCAAAGTAAAAAACACATATGCAATGAAATTACATAGCGGCGACTCTTATCATCGCGTTGGATGTGAATTCATAGACTTATCAGCAAAAACAGAAGCAATGATACAGCGCTATATTGTCAAGCAAGAACAAATAAGAAAAATAAAATAAACTCTAGCTGTGATGGAAACAACTTCGGCAGACTAAAATATTATCAGGGATGTAAATAATTTTGTGTAAATGGTCATTTAGCAGGAAACTGCTTATATACTTTTTTTGGAGTAAAAATGACTATACCCAAATCCCTGCCGACCGACTTAATTGATAGCCTGCTGCGGTAATCCCCCCATTTTTAACAGAAACCTGCAGTAGAGAGTTTTAATTTAAAGACTTCTGCCAACTTCATGGCTGACGTGATACCCCCAAGCGCCATGCTCGGACGTTCATTATTATAAATCCATAACCATTGTGTAGCGGTGAGTTGCGCCTCTTCAATGGTTGCAAATTCATTCATCTCTAGCCATTCATGCCGTACGGTCCTGTTATAGCGTTCTACGTAGGCATTTTGCTGTGGCTTTCCTGGCTGGATGTAATCGAGCTGGATACCTCGCTTCTCTGCCCAGCAATGAAGCAA
>NZ_JAMWZS010000002.1 GCF_024282095.1 Nitrosomonas sp. | reverse complement strand
GGCAACAAAAGCCTGAATGCGGTCGCGAAAATCCTTGGCGGATGATGGGTCCACCGCAGCGAGCTGGATGGGCCAATGCCTATTTTGAGATTTAACGCTGATGAACATTAAATTGCCTGTGAAAATTCGATTTTATGGAAGTCGGAGTGATCGTTGGTGGGACAGGATACTGAAAATTACGCAATATGATATGCTATAGTGCTTTACTACTCAACAAATTTTTGTGGGTGACGGCATCAACTGATGCGGATTATCGTGATTGTCAGTGCATGATGATCGCATCGAGTCAAGTATAAGCTGGCAGTATTACCGCCGGTTCAAGATACTCAGTATCAGATAGTTATAGCGTGCGGTCATTTTTGCTTAATATTTTCTTATATTTTGGATTAAAATCATACCGCTTGTGCAGCACTGCCAGAATTGAAGCATACGCTTATTCCGATTCACGTTTCCATATTCCCTATGTAAATCCATTTCATGAATAACGATGATATAGCGCTAGAAAAATCTTCCCAAATGAATGTGGCGATTCCAATTGCCACTATCCTAAGCGAAGAACAGCTGAGTCAGTTGTTCGATGGTATAAGAGATTTAATTCAGAGCGTTGCGCCGGATGGGCATTTTCTCTTTGTCAATCGTGCCTGGCGTGAAGTACTGGGGTATACAGCGGAAGAAGTGGCAACGTTGAATGTTTTCAGCATCATTCACCCCGATTATCATGCGCACTGCCAGAAATTCATGCAACGTATCATGGCGGGTGAAGATGTTGGGCTCATTGAAGTGCCATTTCTGACAAAAACCGGCCGGATTATCATGGTGGAAGGCAATGTGAGCCTTTATTCCATAGACGATGTGCCGATTGCGACACGCGGCATATTTCGCAATATTACCGAGCGTAAAGCAGCGGAAGCGGAAATTCTGGCGCTCAAAGAAAATCTTGAACAAGCCGTGATTCAGCGCACCATAGAACTGCAGACGAGTGAAAAACGTTTTCGTAATCTTATCGCCAGCATACCGGGCGCGGTGTTTGAGTTTTGTATTGATGCGCATGGTCGTCGCTCGCTTCCCTTCATGAGCGAGGGAATTACTGATTTAATCGGGCGTTCCCCCGCTGAATGTATGGCCAATGTTGAAATTGTGTTTCAACAGATTCGCCCGGATGCATTACCCGAGTTGGAAATATCCATTCTTGATTCACAGGAAAAGCTGTTGCCTTGGCTGTACGAATATCCTGTGCAATCGCCAATCGGTGAGAAGTGGCTGCGTGGTTATTCCATACCGCATCGGGAAGAAGATGGCAGTACGCACTGGCAGGGCGTATTGGTTGATATTACCCTGCAAAAACAGATGGAAATGGCGCTGCGCAATAATGAACAACTTTTCCGCAGCCTGACTGAAGTAGCACCGGTCGGGATATTCCGTACTGATGCCACGGGTAAATGCCTGTATGTCAATGAACGCTGGTGCAGTATTACCGGTATGAACATGGAAACAGCCTCAGGCTATGGATGGATTACTGCGATTCATCCGGATGATCGTGAGCGGGTGATGAACGAGTGGAACAGGGCGGTGCAGTACCAGCGGCAATTCATGTCCGAGTATCGTTTTCAAACCAAAGAACAAGTCATCACCTGGATTCTGGGTCATGCGCAGGCGGAGCGCGATCAGCAGGGCGATGTACTGGGTTATGTGGGTACCATCACTGATATTACCGATCGAAAAATGAAGGAAGCCGCATTGGCCGAATCACGCAATTTACTCGAGACGATCATCGATACAGCACCAGTACGCATTTTCTGGAAAGACGAACAATTACGTTTTTTGGGTTGCAATTCCGCTTTTGCCAAGGATGCCGGGGCGCAATCCGTACAGGACATGATTGGCACGGATGACTTTCAGTGGAGCTGGGCGGCGCAAGCGGAGCGCTATCGTAACGATGATCATCTGGTGATCGATTCAGGCATTCCCAAGCTCGGCTATGAAGAACCGCAAACCACCCCGGATGGAAAGATTAGTTGGTTGCGAACGTCCAAAGTACCTTTGCGTGACGGCCATAATGAAATCATCGGCGTACTCGGCATTTATCAGAATATTACTAAACAAAAGCGGGTTTATGAGTCGATGCGCTTGGCAGCGACCATTTATCAGTCGAGTAATGAAGCCATCATGGTGACGGATGAGAATGATTTGATCATACAAATTAATCCGGCGTTTACCCGTATGACCGGCTATGACATGGCGGATGTCATGGGTAAGAGCCCGGAAATGTTTCGCTCAGGGCGGCATGATCCGGTTTTTTATCAGGATATACGGCGACGGTTGTCCAATGAAGATCACTGGCAAGGTGAAATTTGGGATTTGCGCAAGGATGGCACAATTCACGCCAAATGGCTCAGTGTCAGTGTCATCCGGCATCCGGATGGGCGTATTCATTACCATGTCTCGCAGTTCACGGACATTACCGAGAAAAAGAAGAAAGATGAACTCATCTTATCCCAAGCGAACTACGATCAGTTAACGGGTCTGCCCAATCGCAATTTATTCAAAGACCGGTTGGAAATGAAAATCAAGAAATCGCGCCGCACTAAATTTCCGCTATCCGTGCTGTTTCTGGATCTGGATCATTTCAAAGATATCAATGATACATTGGGGCATGACAAAGGCGATGATCTGTTGAGAGAAGTCGCCACGCGCCTCGGATCCTGTATCAGCGAGACTGACACTGTGGCGCGCCTGGGCGGGGATGAGTTTGCGATCATCCTATCGGACTTCGTGGACAATCGACAGGTTGAAGCCGTTGCATTGCGTATTATTCAGAGTTTGAATAAGCCGTTTAATTTTAATCAGCATCGAACGGATTATTATATTTCCACCAGCATCGGCATTGTGTTCTATCCACAAGATGGAACGGACATGAAAAGCTTGATGAAGCATGCTGATCAGGCAATGTATGCCGCAAAACTGGAAGGGCGTAATCGTTTCTGCCACTTTACGCCTTCCATGCAGCGCGAAGCGCATGAAAAAATGGCACTGATTCATGATCTAAGGCAGGCGATCGCAAAGAATGAGCTGCAAGTTCATTATCAACCGATCCTGGAATTGTCCAGCGGACGTCTGATTAAGGCGGAGGCGCTGGTGCGCTGGAAACACCCGCGGCGGGGCATGATTAGTCCAACTATTTTTATTCCGCTGGCGGAGGAAAGC
Organism: Nitrosomonas sp.; assembly: GCF_024282095.1. Classification (GTDB taxonomy): domain Bacteria; phylum Pseudomonadota; class Gammaproteobacteria; order Burkholderiales; family Nitrosomonadaceae; genus Nitrosomonas. The sequence goes on along the minus strand of NZ_JAMWZS010000002.1, from coordinate 156,318 downwards.
GGTTTGATCCTGGAAATTGGTGAGATGGTATTTAAACAATCGATTGCCCTGATCGATCAATGGCAAAGGCGCAAGGGTTACGTCATTCAAATCAGCGTCAATATGTCGCCGATCCAGTTTAAATTCATGAACAAATTCACTTGGCTGGACAGCTTGACTCAGCTTGGATTGCCCGGAAATTGCATCAATGTGGAAATTACTGAAGGTTTGTTGTTAAAGGATTCGGTTGTTGTTCAGGAATACTTGCTGGAATTTCGCAATAACGGTATCGAAGTATCGATCGATGATTTTGGCACCGGGTTTTCCTCGCTATCCTATCTCAAGAAATTTGATATTGATTATCTCAAGATCGATCATTCTTTTATTAATCAATTGATTGACAGTGAAACTGACCGTGCATTGGTGGAAGCGATCATCGTCATGGCGCATAAGCTGGATATCAAGACCATTGCCGAAGGTGTGGAAACGAAAGAACAGCAAGATCTGCTCAGTCATTTCGGTTGTGACTATGTGCAGGGTTTTCTGTATTCAAAACCGATCAAAGGAAAGGCATTTGAGAAACTGCTTGCCGAGCAACCGGGCCGTATATTAACAATATAATCCGCCAGAGTGACTCATTATTTGTCCGCTTCCATAACGCGGTACGGTTTCAGTAACAAGACGTTTTCCTGCAATCGGCTCAAACCGCGCTCCCGAAAGCGCGGATTCTGTGTCAGCACATCCTGGCTTGTCAGCAGTGTGATCTCAAAATGTGACTGATAATGTGTCATGACTTCATCGATAGTAACTGCAAAGGGCGGGCCTGCCATTTCGGAATCAGGGTAATCCAGTGTGATGAGTAAGATTTGCACCTCCGGTGGCAGGATGTTCAACAGATGATGCACATACTGCTCGCGTATTTCCGGTGGCAAAGCGATGAGTGCTGCGCGATCGTATACCGCCGTGATTTTTGCCAGATCATCGCTGCACAGATCGAAGAAATCACCGCATAAAATATGAATGTTATCCGCCTCCAGGCGCTTGAATGTATGGCTGGTGGTGCATTGCGGTATATGGCCGCTTTCTATAAAAAATGCCTGCGCCGCAAGGCTGCTCAATTCAACACCCAGCACATCATGTCCCTGTTTACGCAGCCAAAGCATATCGCGGCTTTTACCGCATAAGGGTACAAATACCGTGCTGTTTCGAGCCAGCGCTAGCCTGTGCCAGTATTTACGCAGATAGGGATTAACCGTGCTTTGATGGAAGCTGATTTCTTCGCGTTTCCATCGATCGAACCAATATTCTTTTTTCATCCGGGTATCATTTATTTATGCAGAGAGGTGTCAATAAGCTTTCCTGCTGGCTGAACATAGTAATAGTAAATGTTGTTTTTTTGTAACACACTACGGAAAGTTGTAAATAGTCACGTGCAGAGTATTGCTATCATAAGCATTTGTGTTTAAAAGTATTAGTTGGAGAAAGTGAACACAAATCATGTCATCGAAAGATAAAACCACAACAGATCGCAAAAGAGCATTTATTCCGTCTTCAGCGGAGCATTCATCCAACTCAGCAGCAAGTTCCATGATAAATTCATTGGAAAGCAAAATTAATCAACTAGAAGACATTCTAAATCAGGTGGATGCTTGCATTTACACGAAAGACAGAGCGGGGCGCTACACTTATGTCAATCAGAATGTTGTCGATCTTTTTGGTGCACCGGCTGAAGGAATTATCGATCGTGAAGATAAAGAATTCTTTGATTTGACGCTATCGGATGACTTGATATTTGACGACAGTCGCGTGATTGAGTTTGGGCAAACGATTAAGCGCGAAGAAAGAATGATCATCAAGTCATCAGGACAAACACGGTTCTTCTGGACCGTCAAAAGCCCCATGATGAATGATCAAGGTCAGATCATTGGCGAATTTGGAATTTCCACTGATATTACCGAACGTAAGCTGGCGGAGGATATGTTGCGTTTTCACAGCAATATATTACAGGGCCTGCCCATCGGGGTATGCCTTATTCGCGCTAACGATGAGCAGATCGTTTACGCTAATCCGCAATTTGAAACCAGATTTGGCTGTGGCGTTGATGAACTGCTCGGGCAACACATCAACAGTATCAATATTTCCACTTTGGCAGGTCCTCTGGTCATCACAGATTCGATTGCAACTGAGATTGAGCGAGCCGGCATATGGACTGGCGAGACCTATAGCCTCAAGAAGGATGGAACGATTTTCTGGTGCTATGTAACGATTTCTACTTTTGATCATCCCCTGTTTGGGAAAACCTGGGTTTTAGCGCTCATCAATATCACTGCGCACAAGCGAATTGAGGACATGCTGTGCCTGACCTCGCAACGCCTATCGCTGGCAACACGCACGACAGGCATCGGTATCTGGGAATGGGATGTCGTTCAGAACAAACTGATTTGGGATCATCAAATGTTTGTGCTGTATGGGGTCTCGCAAGATAATTTTCGCGGAGAATACGAGCATTGGTGTATGTGTATTCATCCGGAAGATTTACAACAGACAGAAAAAGAAATTCAAATAGCGCTATGCGAGAAAAGGGATTTCAATACTGAATTCCGCATTTGCAGACCGGATGGCACGATTTGTTATATCCATGCTATCGCCACCGTATTATACGATGCTGCCGGGCAGCCCATACGCATGATCGGTACCAATCGGGATATTACCAGCCTCAGGCAAACGTTTGATTCCATGTTACTGGCGGATGCAATTTATCAGACCAGCGGTGAAGCGATCATGATCACCGATGAAAATAATCTGATAAAACAGGTAAATCCGGCCTTCACGCGCTTGACGGGTTATGAGTTATCAGAGGTCGTGGGTAAGAATCCTCGAATTTTCTGCTCCGAACGTCACGATAAGATTTTTTACCGGAGCATATGGCAGGATATTCAGAAGAAAAATCACTGGCAGGGTGAAATTTGGGGGTGTCACAGGGATGGCACGATTCGTACCCGCTGGCTGAACATCAGTGCGATTCACCGTCCGGACGGCCAGGTGTATGGTTATGTAACGCAATTCTCTGATATCACTGAAAAGAAACAGAAAGAGGAACTCATCCTATTTCAAGCCAATTTCGACCAATTGACCATGTTGCCCAATCGTTTCTTGTTTAAAGATCGATTAGGCCAGGAAACCAGAAAAGCGCACCGTAGCGGACAACTACTGGCAGTGATATATCTCGACCTGGACCACTTCAAGGATATCAATGACACACTGGGTCATGCCGCGGGAGATCAACTGCTGAAGGAAGTCGGGCAGCGTATTAAATCATGCGTCCGCGATACCGATACCGTCGCTCGTCTTGGCGGAGACGAATTTGCCATTATTCTGCCCAGTATCGATTTCAGGCAGCATGTGGAAAAGATTGCGCGGCACATTATTTGTGAACTGAATCAGCCGTTCAATTTCCTGCCTGACCAGGCCGACTATCATATTTCTACCAGCATCGGCATCGTTTTCTATCCGGAAGACGGCATGGATATTGAAAGTTTAATGAAACATGCGGATCAGGCAATGTATGCGGCAAAACAGGGGGGGCGCGATCGCTATTGTTATTTCACACCGTCGTTGCAGCATAAAGCCAATGAAAAAATGATGCTCACCAATGATTTGAGAAAAGCATTGGAACGCAATGAATTGCATGTCTATTATCAACCCATCCTGGATTTGTCCCGACGGCGCATTATTAAGGCGGAAGCCTTGTTACGTTGGAAACACCCCTGCCGTGGCATGATTAATCCACATACGTTTATTCCGCTGGCAGAAGAAAGTGGGCTGATTGTAAAAATAGGCGAATGGGTATTTGATCAATCGATTGCGCATATTCAGCAATGGCTTGATCGATTTGGTTATATTATTCAAGTGAGTATTAATAAATCACCGATTCAGTTCCAGACATCGGATCGACCGGGCTGGTATGACAAGCTCGTCCATTGTGGTTTGCCGGGTGACTGCATAAATGTAGAGATTACTGAAGGCTTGTTATTGAGAAGCACGCTGACTGTGCAAAATTTCTTGCTGGAATTTCGCAATAACGGCATCCAAGTATCGATCGATGATTTTGGTACCGGGTTTTCATCACTTTCCTATCTCAAGGAATTCGATATCGACTATATCAAGATAGATCGCTCGTTCATCAGTAACCTGAATAACAATCCAATTGATCGGGCACTGGTCGAGGCCATTATCATGATGGCTCATAAGCTGGATATCAAGACCATTGCCGAAGGGGTGGAAACACAGGAACAACAAAATCTGCTGATTGAATTCGGTTGCGATTATGTGCAAGGCTTTCTTTATTCGCCGCCTATCCCTATCGAAGAATTCGAAAAATTGATCACGCTGTAACAGAATGAGAGAATGCTGCTTGATAGCGCCAATCTCATTACCCGGACTGAAAAAAACCCATGAAATCCGTTTGTCATACATGCTTGCTGCGACTACTGCAGATCGTGCTGATCCTGAGTATCCTTACCGGCTGCATATCACCGCTGGCGTTGAATCGCGCCGTGTTGGCGTATGACGACGCCGTCACCGACGCCTTGTCTCAGCAGCTACTGATCAATATCGTACGTGCTCATCACCGTCAGCCAATTCATTTCACCGCAGTGTCGAATATCGCGGCTACCTTTAATTTTCAAGCCAATGCAGGTGCAATGCCTGCACTGGGAGGACTTGCGGGCACATCGATACTGCCGGTTTTTGGCGGCAGTGTTGCGGAAAGTCCCACCATCAGCATCGTTCCAATCGAAGGGGAAGATTTTACCAAGCGCTTGCTCACACCCTTTCCACAGAGCAAACTAACTTTGCTGCTGCGCCAGCGTTTTGATGTTGATCTGTTATTACGCATGATGGCGCAGGAAGTGCGCTTGTTGCAGGACGAACAGCGTAACGTCTATCACAACAGCCCGGCGGACACGGGCGGTTATGAGATGTTTCGCCGGGTAGTATTGCACCTTTCGGCGATTCAGGATCGCAATCAATTATACGCTGAGCCCTTGCCGTTGATACACACTTGGACGATTCCCGCCAGTTCGATTGCACCCGACAGCTTTCAGTCGCTGCAAAAGGAATTTGTCGTGCATTACAATAACGAAGACAACACTTTTACAATGCGCAAGCAAATTCAGGGACCGATTCTGATTACCAACTATGATCCCGATATGCTCTCCGAAGATGACCGCGAAAAACTCAATGAGCGCGCACGGGAATGGGATGTCAGTGATATTGCTTTCGATATCCGTGCCGGTCACTATGGCGGAGAGTGGCCGATGAATGGGGTTTTCCGGCTGAGAAGCTTCCATGCGATTCTAAGCTTTCTCGGCAAGGCGCTCGGTGACGAACTGGGTTATCACGTGAGAAAGGACCCAAGAACGCCGCCCATCCTTGGCGATGAGAATCCTGATCTGACCATGGGATTCGTGGTTGCCAGTACGCCGCCTGCTGATGCCGATTTCTCTATCCGCTGGAATGACCGCTTTTATGCTGTCAATACCACAGGCCCGCATGCACGCTGGAATCGCGATGCTTTCCAGTTATTGTTTCTGTTGTTTCAGATGACTGTTACTGACATTCCACGTATCGGCGTGCCGAGCATTACGATTGCTAAATAGTTTAGTTTTTTAGAAAAATGCTGAGTAACCCTTATTTGTCATTCCGAACGTAATGAGGAATGCTTGGTTGGAGCGATTCGATGCGTGCTGTTTTCTTTGATTTCGGTTCTGTGACCCGTGGCGATATGGATTGCACGGCGCTGGAGCGAGCGATATCGCCATGGCAGTTTTATCATGACTCTTCCGAACAGGAGGTGTTGGTGCGTATCCGTGCAGCCGAGGTGGTTGTCAGCAACAAAGTATTTATCAGTCGTGCGGCAATTGCGGCGGCGGACCGCCTAAAGCTGATTTGCGTGGCTGCTACCGGGTACAACAATATTGATCTGCAAGCTGCGGCTGAACGCAATATTCCGGTTTGCAATGTGCGCGGTTATGCCACGCCTTCGGTGGTGCAGCATGTGTTGATGCTGATGTTGAATCTGGCGCGCCGTTTTGTCGACTATCAGGAATTGGTGAAACGGGGCGGTTGGCAGGCCAGCACTTTTTTCTGTCCACTGGATTTCGGTATCCAAGAGCTGTCGGGCAAAACGCTTGGCATCATCGGCTACGGCGAACTGGGACATGCGGTGGCGCATATGGCGCAAGCCTTCGGCATGCGGGTATTGATTGCGGAGTATAAGGGTAAACCACCGCGTTCCGACAGAACAGCGTTCGATGACGTGTTGCAGCAGGCGGATTTTATAACGCTGCATTGTCCATTGTCACAAGAAACCCGGCATCTGATCAGCCGCCGCGAATTTGAATTGATGAAACCTTCCGCGTATCTGATCAATACTGCGCGCGGCGGGTTGGTGCATGAGGCGGATTTGTTGCAGTGCTTATCCAGCGGCCGCATTGCCGGTGCCGCCATCGATGTGATACAGGGCGAGCCACCGGGCAAGGATAACTTGATATTGCGGCAGCAACCGGCGAACCTGATTGTCACACCGCATATCGCTTGGGCCAGCCGGGAATCCAGGCAGCGTTTGCTGGATCAATTGGCCGGCAATATCAGCAACTTTCTTCAGCACAAATCGTTTAATCAGATTATTGACGTGCCGGGCTAATATCGGCTGGCGCAAACCATTGGAGTGATCAAAATGCAGAATTGGATTCTTCTTGCCATCGCGATTGTCAGCGAAGTGATTGCAACGTCATGCCTCAAATCGACGGAAGGGTTTACCCGCTTATGGCCGTCGCTGGTGGTTGTAGTTGGTTATCTGCTGGCTTTTTACCTGCTTTCTCTGACGCTCAAAACCATTCCAGTTGGGATAGCCTATGCGATTTGGTCTGGTGTAGGAATCGTATTAATCGCGCTGAGTGGTTGGCTTTTTCTCGGACAATCGCTGGATATTCCCGCTGTGATCGGTCTGACGCTGATCATTGCCGGGGTTGCGGTCATCAACATCTTTTCCCAAACCGTTACACATTAACGAGTGATCAGTATGAGTAAAGCATTCACCAAGGAAAACGAAGATGATGATGATCTCGACGGCACGCCGAAATTACCTCAGGGTGTGAAGAACTATATCACCCCGGCCGGACATCAGCGGTTGAAGGAAGAGTTCGATCAATTGTGGAAAGTAGAGCGCCCGGAATTGGTTAAAACCATTACCTGGGCGGCTTCCAATGGTGATCGTTCGGAAAATGGCGATTACATTTACGGTAAAAGACGCTTGCGCGAAATTGACCGGCGCCTGCGTTTCTTGTCCAAACGGCTGGATAACGCTGAAGTGGTCGATCCCGCCCGGCGCGGTGCATGTGATCAGGTATTTTTCGGTGCCACCGTGACTATCTGTAATGCCAAAGGCGAGGAGCATACCTACAGTATCGTCGGCATGGACGAAGTAGACCCCGGTCGTGGCCGCATCAGTTGGATTTCCCCGCTGGCCAAGGCGCTGCTCAAGGCGCGTGAAGGCGATACGGTGTCGTTGCACACGCCGGTTGGCGTGGAAGAGTTGGAGGTGGTGGAAATTCGCTATGAAACGTTATGAAATTGGATTGTCGTCGCCCACAGTAAGATGGCAATTTGCCTCCGGTTGTTACTTTAAATTTACAACAGTCATGCGGCTGTCGCGATAGCTTTTCACTACCTTTCATTTGAAATTTAATGCAATTAAAAGAAAGCGCTATATTGCATAAGTGCTGGTGGGTTTTCTCACAGAACAATATTCACCACCACTTCATACTGAGCCATCGGTTAGAAGATGGAGGGTATGATGAGTAAGCGCATTGCTTTTATCGTAGTTACATTGCTGGTTTCGATGAATACCTACGGATCCTATTTTAATACGGATCGACCCCAGAAAATAATCGGACCGTTTCTGGCGCAGGTGGAACACATTGAGGAAATCAAAACGTTCAGCAATGCGTTTGGAGTTGCACCGAAAACTGCCAGCGAGATTACGCAATACCTCAATGCCAATACACACCAGATGTTGCCTGTAATCACCATCAGCAGTCTATTGTTTGATAAAGAAACCGGGATGTATCGCGATGATTCGGATGCGATCATCGATGCGATACAAAAGTCCAGCATACGCCCCGCTGAAATTTTGTTTTTAATGGATGAGCCTCTAGCGGCAGTTAGGGCGGCATGTGAAAAAGGCAAATCCAAAGCTTGTCGCGATGTTGAAAATCGTTATGTAGAAACCTTGTCGACGTTACGATTGGTGGGGCAGCTATTAAGGAAGCAATTCCCAGGGGCCGGTGTGATGCATATCGAGGCTTGGATTGAATTGGTACAGCAAAAGAAACAATATCCCAATGAGAATGTGATCATGCTTGATGATGCGGAGTACTTGGGGTTTGATTGTTATGGTGAATTTGATTACTGTGGGTCATCGGAACATGGTTATAACTCACAAATCGAGTATGGAACATGGGTGTGGGATGCTATGCACGCACTGGAATCAACTAATTCGATAGGGCGCAAGATGTTTTTAGTGACCGGAGCATTTCTGGCAGACCATAGCTTTGACAGTGCTGAAACAATACTGAAGCAAATGTACACTTATGCTTACGTATTGAGTCAACACGATAAGCTTGGTGGGTTGGGGATTTTCTTATGGAGTGACATGATCGAGAATGGCACGCTTTTTACCGGGGCAAGGAGCATTCGTGATATTGCTGATTTTATAGTTCTTATTGCTCAGTACTTTGGGGTGGGAAATAAAACTGAACAGTGAGTTTTTTACTGTATTCTAAGTTGGCGGTTGGCATCGTTACTTCCAGCCGGAGACTGGAAGTAACTGAGAGAAGTTAACGTTGATTTGCTTTAAGCTGCTTACAAATTGAAAACGATCATCCCCGCTGTGATGGAGTCTATATTCACATTGACAAGTTCAATAGATGCAGCGCCGCCTACGAATTCAACGGTAAAGCCGCTATCGCCACGGTCATCAAGGCCGGTGATATACGGGGTCAATTCCGAGAGTTGATGGATCCCGAGTATTTCTGAATCGAAGAACAAGCGGTCTTGACCCAGTGTAAAATCGGTAATTTCAAACGTGCCTACGCCATAGAATCCAAATGTGTCGAAGCCTTCGCCACCAGTGAGTCTGTCGTAGTCTCCAGCCGGTTGGCCAGGTGGGACGGGTGTGTTAGCCGGGATGCTACCGCCTGCGCGCAGAATATCGTCTCCTGCACCACCAAACAGCTTCTCGGTGCCTTCTTGTCCGTCCAGATCGTCATTGCCGTCTCCGCCATTCAATATGCCGTTGCCGAGACCTTCTCTCAGGATATCGTTGCCGCCCGCACCTCTTATTTCATCATTGCCTGAACCACCGGTCAGATCATTGTCTGTGCTGTCGCCGTTATTGTCTAAGTCATCGCCGATGATCAATAAATCATTGTCACTGAATCCTGCAGATCCAAGTCCTTCAAAAGGGAAGCCATCAATAAACTTGATGCTTCCTGAGCCCAGGCTCGGGCGGGGATCACGGGTTATTGCCATAATGTTGTCTCCTAATGTGTTGCTGCATTAAAGCTTTTTATGGATTACGAACATTTCTAAAAACCCAAACCGTATCAAACATTGATTATTTGCAAAAACATAGACGGCCTGAAATTCTGAATTTCCGGAGATGCTCGCTGATTTATACAATCATTTTGTTTATCATCTCATTAAAGGGGAAAAACACTAATGAGAATTATTCCTATTATAGTGAATAATCGTTAAAATGCAATGTTTAATATTAGACATGCGCTATGCTTGTATGAAACGCATAATTTATGAATAAAAACAAAATGATCGACGATAAGCTATGAGCAAGAAGCTGGATGAATTGTTGCTGCGGGCGAGGGATTTAATCTCCGCAGGCAAGCTGAACGACGCGGATAGGATTCTGGAGCCATTAAAAAACGACTATCCGTTATCACAGGATGTTGCGCGATTGTGGTGCTCGCTGGCAATGCGCACTGATCGCACCGCCGATGTGCCGGCTTATGCAGCAAAGATTTATGCACATGTACAGAGTGATTTTCATAAAACGCATTGGGCGCATGTTCTGGGAACAGCAAATTTCATTTTATTGGATTTATCCGCTGCACACGGTCATTTTGTCCGTGCTTTAGATCATTTGCTGGTATTGGCGAAAGCGGGGAAGATTCCGCCCCATCGGGAAAAAAAGAAAACCCGGCAATCCGATGAAAATATATTTGTTTCTGGGAAAGCAGAGAAGCTATTGTGGACGACTTGTGCGCAATTGGCCGAATTGGGAATTCCGGCGTTTCCTTATGCGGGGACTTTACTGGGTCTGGTGCGCAACGGATGTTTGCTGGATTTTGACAAGGACTTGGACATTGCGGTATGGATGGAATCCTGGGATGCGTGTTGCGCTGTACTGGAACAGGCCGGGTGGGTCAGACCCCCGATGCGGATTGACTATGCGAGTTATCGCGATTATGTGCATCCGGAATTGGGGGTGACGCTGGATGTTTGCGGTTTGCAGACGAGAGGACAACAGTTAGTAGGCGGTTTTTCGTTACCTGATCATCCCGCTGACTATCAGCGCGTGTCGGTTTTTCCTCGGTTTGATTTGGTGCAGCGCAGTACTGACTACGGCCCAGTCTGGTTTCCGCAGCAACCGGAAACAATCCTGACGGCATTTTATGGAGACTGGCGCACACCGAATCCGCATTGGGATACGGTGATATCTGCGCTCAATCTGGAAAGCTTCACTTTGCTGGTGCGCTGTTACGCGTATCACAGGTTGGTGCAATGCTGGTTAATCGGCGATTTGGCTAAAGCCTGGTGCTATGCACATCAGGTCGCTTTGAAGGATCCCGATGATGTATGGGCGCTGCGCAGCCGTCAGTGGTTAGAATGGGCCATGACGCGTTTAAACCGGGAAATTCCCGTGTGGCCGAGAAATCAGCAGCAAAAACGCGTGTATACCCGCATGGTGGCTGATCTGTTTCACGAAGGCCATGTCAATTTTTTACGGGCGGCCCGCGCATTGGGCACGCATTTGACGGTCTGCGTGGTTTCCGATGAGCGCGTGGTGGAAAATAAGGGCAAGTTGCCGGTCATGAAACAGGCTGAACGTGCGATGGTCGTTGCCGCCTGCAAATATGTGGATGCCGTCATGACCGAAACCCCGGCGAATGTTTCTGCAGAATTTATGCAACAGCATGGTTTCGATATTTATACCTTCGCATGCGCATCGGAACAGGAACGCTTGGATAAATACAAACTCTGCGAGTCATTGCCAGCCGAAATGATTCATGAACTAACGTACACGCCCGGTATTTCAACATCCGATCTGGTCATGCGCATTCTGGAAGGTGCGGGAAGTAGGGAAGTGAGCACAAAGAATCAGTAGGGATCTATAACAGGCCGTTGAAAAACTATCTGCGTTGCCGCTACGGTGTTAAAAACAGGCTCAAAATGCTCATTTATTACACATAAACTGCGCTTTCTCGCCTGTTTTTGCCTGGTATCGGCTGCCTCGAAAACGTTTTTCAACGGCCTGATAAGGACTTTATGTGTTGAATAAACAGAATCAATCCGGTTTCTGAATTCCATATAATTTCATCCGGTAAGCAAATGTAGAAGGCTTAATGCCCAGTAGTTCCGCGGCACCGTCTGTACCGGATATACGCCAGTCTGCGTGTTGTAAGGCCGCGTACATGTTTATTTTTTCTTTCTCACGAAAAACGGCGTCTGTTACGAACGCTGTTTCTTCGGATGGTATATATACCTGGGTTTGCTTGGTTTCATGATTGCCGGGCATCGCAAGATCGAGTCGGAGTCGCTTGCCTTTTGTAAGAATGACAGCTCGCTCAATGACGTTCTTGAGCTCCCTGATATTGCCCGGCCAATGATATTTACTCAAGCTATCCAGCTGTTGCTGGGTCAATGATAAAGCGTCATGCCCCAGTTCTGTACAGATGCTATCCAGGAAATGGGTGGCTAACGGGCCGATATCTTTGACACGCTCCCGCAATGGCGGTACTTCGATAGGAAAAACACTTAGGCGATAATACAAGTCTTCACGAAACCGCCCGGCATCGACTTGAGCCTTTAAATCACGGTTGGTTGCCGCAATAATGCGTACATCAATTTTGATCGTTCTATCATCTCCCACGCGTTCAAATTCATGCTCTTGTAATACGCGTAATAATTTTCCTTGTGAATCCAAAGGGATCTCACCGATTTCATCAAGAAACAGGGTGCCGCCTGCAGCCAGATGAAAACGTCCGACCCGGTCGCGATGAGCGCCGGTAAATGATCCGCGTACATGCCCAAAGAACTCGCTCTCAAAAAGATTCTTTGGGATAGAGGCGCAATTTACTTTCACAAGTTGCTTGTCAGCTCTGGTGCTATTTGCATGAATTGCACGTGCAACCATTTCTTTTCCAACACCTGATTCACCCAGAATCAGCACACTTGTCGGCATTTTGGCAACGGCTTCAATTTGGGCAAGCGTACGTTTTAAGGCTTGGCTTTCGCCAATGATCTCACCGAAGTTGATGGTGATATTGATTTCATCACGTAGATAGTCACGCTCATCTTCTAGCAAATCTTTCAGGATCTTGATCTGCTCATAGGCGATTTCACGCTGCTGCTCGTTCTTTTTGCGCTCAGTAATATCCCGGAAGATAACTACTGCTCCTTTGAGTTTATTGTCTTCCAGAATCGGTGTGCTGGTATATTCAACAGGAACTGCAGTACCGTCGGTATGCCAAAAAACCTCGTCATCGCCATGATGCACTTTGCCGTCTTTGATGGCTGCATAAATCGGACATTCGCTACTTGGGTAAGGTGAACCGTCAGGATAGGAATGATGGTGGATGTCGTGTAATGGTTTGCCGATCACATCGGCGCCACGCCAGCCCAATATTTGAGTTGCAGCTTCGTTAACGAAGATGGTATTGCCTTGGGAATCCACTCCGTAGACGCCTTCTCCGGCCGCATTCAGGATCAATTCGTGAATGGTTTGTAAGCGCCGCAATTCATTGGATGTTTGACTGTATCCAGTGATATCACTGAATACCAATAACACCCAAACTTGCTTATCATGCGCCGGTTGCACGCGCCAGGCCGATAATAATCCCCGGTGTGATAGTTCGATAGCATGATGCTTGGTTAATAAAGTAGCCGGAATTTCTTTTATCACATGGCCTTCATGTGCCACTTGTTTGATCTGACTCAGAAGTGCGGATTCATTATGCAAGTCATCGAATAATTCTTCGACAGACAAGGTAACTGTGTCTGTTGTGCCAAAATTCAGATAGTTGCGCCAGGTTTGGTTGATTTCGCGACAAATCAGTGTGTCATCCATCATCGCAAGAAACAAGGGGGAATCTTGGAATAGTATTTTAAAAGTATTGATCATTACAAAATGATTCTCAAATTTCTGTGAATTCTATCTCAAAATATTGACAATCACAAATTATTGTTTCTGTAAATTTATAATAAATGTATATTAATCATGATATTAATTTTGGCATGGTTAATGCTAAATATATTCTGGAAATGAAAGTTTATGAGTTCAGATATTTTAAAATAGGAGAAGGATGCTATGATTTTTTTGTGGATACAATGCTGTAACCGCTTTATTGAAACTTGGCCTTATCATTGGTATCAACAGTCTTACAAAATCAAAGGAAATTTAATTGATGAAAAAAATAACTTATTCACACCTTCATTGGTGACTACTGTACGAACAAAGAAGATTCTGCTAATAAGTATTCGCGGATCATTACTTAAAATCAGCTTTGTAGGAATGATGTGCCTGATTTTCCAGGCGCATGCGACGAATCCATCTCCGGCAAATACCAATACGCCAGCCACTGCACCAGCCACGGCAACTGCTGCAACCAGCACAGCGAGCGGAGTTTTTGATAAATCAAAAGTACCGCCAGTCACTGCAGCATCGCGTCCCGGTTTATTCATGTTGCCTCCCACTGGATCCGGTTATTACTCATTCTGGGACATGGTCACGAGTAACAAGCGTGAGAAACCACCGGTTGCGCCTTATGCACCCTTTGCACTAATGACTACGCCAGCCTACGACATCGACTTTCGTTACCTGGATACTGCGGGGCACGAAAAAGATATTTTTGATCCGATCAAGAGAATGCATTTGGGTAGTGATTGGTTGCTGGCTTTTGGCGGTAATTTCTGGTATCGCTACACGAATGAAACAGACAGTCGTTTAAATGCAGCCGGTACTGACAATAGTTTTCATTTGCTACGTACACGATTTCACGCGGATTTATGGTATCGGGATAAGGTGCGATTATTTGCTGAATTTATTGACGCTCGTATCCTCGGCGCTGATTTACCTCCGTTAGCGACGGATAGGAACCATACCGATATGCTAAATCTGTTCACCGATATCAAACTGGCCAATGTGAATAATGGTCCCGTTTATGTTCGCGTAGGGCGGCAAGAATTATTATATGGTTCACAAAGATTGATTTCCACTTTGGACTGGGTCAACACCCGTAGAACCTTTCAAGGGGTAAAAACTTTCTGGCGTACACCTGAATGGGATGTTGATGCATTCTGGGTACGTCCGATGATTACCGAAAAAGGTAATTTTGATAATTGGGATACGCAACAGAATTTTTATGGTTTGTGGGCTACTCATAAACCGAAACCGGGTCACTTGATTGATCTCTACTTCCTGAGTCTGGAAAACAACCGTAATCTAGGCGCAGCCAGTGTATTGACGGGAAATATTCTGCAAGGTAATTCCCATGTTCATACGTTAGGTAGCCGTCTTGCTGGAAATTTTGACAATTTCCTGTATGAATTGGAAGGGATGTATCAGTTTGGTCAACGGTCCAACCTGGATGTTTCTGCTTTTGCCGTAGCCACTGGTGTAGGTTACCGTTTGCCGCTGCCGATGAACCCGCAAGGTTGGATACGTTATGATTTCGCATCTGGTGACAGCAACTCTACCGATGCTAGAAGCAATACATTCAATCAACTTTTTCCATTCGGTCATTATTATTTAGGTTTCCTGGACCGGGTTGGGCGCCAAAATATGCATGATATTAATGCACAATTTACCTTACATCCAATGCCATGGATTACCTTTATTTCCCAGTACCATAGATTCTATCTGGCGAATGATCGTGATTATTTGTATAACGCCGCTGGCTTGGCCACACTCAGAGACATTACAGGTCAGTCAGGTAGTCATGTCGGGGACGAAGTTGATTTCCGACTAAACCTGCATGTGAGCCGCCATCAAGATGTACTGATTGGCTATTCAAAAATGTGGAGTGGTGATTTCCTGAAAAAACAAGTCCCGGGAATTTCGCCTGATCTTTTTTATGTCCAGTACAACATCCGTTTTTGATAAATTAGACAAGGAAATCCTAAATGATGCGCTGCTTCATTCTATTGGTATTTTTCTGTATCACTTGTGTGGCTAATGTTCATGGCGGCACACCGGTCGAAGTGCCTGATACGATGGCTGAGCGCGTTAAGGCTTGTATCATTTGTCATGGCGCTGAGGATAAAGTAGGGCGCGATGCCTATTATCCTCGCATAGCGGGTAAACCCCAGGGATATTTGTTTAATCAGTTACGCAATTTCAGAGATGCTCGGCGCTATTATCAGCCGATGGCCATTCTGCTGGAAAATATGACAGACGAGTACTTGTTGGAAATAGCCCAATACTTTTCTGCGCTACAGTTGCCCTATCCAGCACCTGAGCAGATTCACATGCAACCCGAAGAAATCAAGCTGGCAGAGCGGCTTATCTATTCGGGAAATCCAGAGAAGAATATTCCGGCATGCAACGCCTGTCATGGAGATATTTTGATGGGCGTGGAGCCCGCTATTCCGGGTTTGCTAGGATTGTCTCGCGCGTATATTACTGCACAGCTCGGCGGATGGCGTAACGGAGGCATTATGCGGGGTCAAACAGCGGATTGCATGTCTGAGATTGCACAGCAGTTGACTGACGAAGAAGCCAATGCGATTGCGAAATGGCTGGCGAGTCAATTTGTTTCAGGAAAACCAAGTCCATTCAGTGTGCTTTCACCTGAACTGGCGCATCGCTGCAGCCAAAACATTCTGGAAAACGGAGGTGCAAAATGAGGCATCCAACGATGATATTCATGGCCAGTAGTTGGATATGCATTGCTTTATTATGGGGATGTATCGTATTTGCTGCAGATACGATTACTGACGAACCTGAACGCTCCACCGGAACGCAACAAGTAGTGCATGGTGCTTATTTAGCCCGCGTTGGCAATTGCATGGGATGCCATACGACTAAAAGTGGTCAGCCGTTTGCGGGTGGACGCCGCTTGTCGACATCATTCGGCATCTTCGTGACACCCAATATTACACCCGACAAAGAAACGGGCATTGGCCTTTGGAGTGAGGAAGATTTTTGGCAAGCGCTGCATCAGGGTAAGTCGCGTGATGGGCGGCTGCTTTATCCTGCTTTTCCCTATACCGAATATACTAAGGTGACGCGACAAGATGCCAATGCGATTTTTGCTTATCTGCAATCACTGCCGCCCGTTTCGCAATCCAATCCACCGAACGATATCTTCTTTCCCTATAATTTCAGACCGCTATTAGCGATCTGGCGCGCATTGTATTTCAAAGCAGGTGTTTATCAATTGGATCAATCCCAAAGTGAAGCATGGAATCGCGGTGCTTATTTGGTGCGGGGATTAGGTCATTGTAATGCCTGCCATACTACTCGCAATGTATTAGGTGCCGGTCAGGATGATGCACTGACGGGCGGACAAATCATGGGTATGAATTGGTATGCGCCATCCCTGTCTTCGCAACTGGAAGCGGGTGTGGGTGATTGGACTATCGAAGAAATCGTTACGTTGCTAAAAACGGGCATAACAAAACGCGCCGTAGCTTCAGGTCCCATGGCCACTGTCATAAGACAAAGCCTGCAATATGTATCGCAAGAAGATATTCACGCCATGGCAGTGTATCTAAAATCACTTACAGAAAATGAGAGCGGTAACGCGCCTGGTGTCAGTTTCTCGGTGATGTCGGGTAGCTTACGGAGACATTTGGATTTGGGTGGACAACTGTATGAAAAATATTGTCAAACATGTCATGGCGTTGATGGCAAAGGCATGCCGGGCATTTACCCTGCGCTGGCCGGTAATCGCAGTGTGACGATGAAGTCGCCATTGAATGCCATTCGCAGTGTGTTGAATGGCGGCTATCCACCCACAACGGCGGAAAATCCCCGGCCCTATGGAATGCCACCGTTCCAGCAGATTTTGCGTAATGAAGAAGCAGCACTGGTGGTGTCGTATATCCGCAATGCTTGGGGAAATCGTGGCAGCTTGGTGACGGCAGTGGATGTTGATCGAAGTAAAGGCGGGGGTTATTAGTATTTAACTAAGTAAGATCATCCCCCAACTATACAGGGGATGATCTTAATCACTCACCAGGTTGCAGCGTAACCGGTACCTCAATCGTTTCACCTTGCCGCAGCACGGTGATCTTAACGGTATCGCCAACTTTATAACCATCAATACGCGCAAGTAATTTATCCACTGAATCAATGGATTTGCCTTCAACGGCAACGATGATGTCGTTCGCGATGATGTTGCCTTCCGGTGTGATCGTCGCGCCTTTGAGGCCGGCTAAATCTGCTGCGGATCCAGGACTGATGCTCAATATCACGACGCCGGTTATTTTCAAGCGTTCTGTCAGGCGGTTATTGAGTTTCCCATCGACGGTAATGCCCATCGCCGGGCGAATATATTTGCCTCGGCTGATGACCTGAGGTACTACACGATTGACGGTATCGACGGGCACGGCAAATCCAATGCCGGCGCTGGCGCCGCTGGGGCTGTAAATAGCGGTATTGATACCGATCAGACGACCTGCGGAATCCAATAATGGGCCGCCGGAATTGCCCGGATTGATGGCGGCATCGGTTTGAATCAGGTTGTCGATGGTGCGTCCGTCGCCACTGGGCAGTGCTCTATCCAGCGCTGAAATGATACCGGTTGTCAGTGTCCAATCCAGACCAAAAGGATTGCCAATGGCAAATACTTTTTGTCCGACTCTGAGGTCGTGACTGCTGCCCAGCGGAACGGGCGCAGGCCGTTGGAAGCCAATGCCTATTCTCAGCACGGCAATATCATGTGCCGGACTGGCACCGACCAGGGACGCTTTGTAATCGCGTCCGTCGGCCAGGCGCACAATGGCTTCACTGGCGCCTTTGATGACATGGAAGTTGGTAATGATATGCCCGTGATCATCCCAGATAAAGCCTGAGCCGTTACCGCTGGGGACGGAAAAAATATTGCGCGTCCATGCATCCATGACGCGCTGACGGGTGGTGATGAACACTACCGAGCCGCGTGAATTTTCAAATAACTCAATGGTGCTTTTTTCGTCTTCAGCCAGATTGCCGCGTGCCTGGACTACCCGCGGCTCGGTATTTTCCTTGTCTTTGCCGGTAAAATAATCCGGGTGTAGCGCATCCGGAAAGTAGTGATACAGGAAACTGTGCAGAAACAGCGTCAGCAATACCACCGCCAGTGAAATCCAGATTAAACGGGATAGAAATCCGCTATTGGGCATGAATGCTTGCTCCTTTATTGATTATTGACCATTGTTGTTATTTATTCGCTGTCTGTGCCCATCGCACCAGATCGTGTTCACTCATGGCGCCGGATTGTCGGGCAATTTCCCGGCCGCCGTTAAATAATACCAAAGTCGGGATGCTACGAATGTTGTAACAAGCAGCCAATCCCTGTTCTTCTTCCGTATTGACTTTAACCAGACGCATTCCCGGTTCCAGCGCGGCGGCTGCTTTGGCAAATGCCGGTGCCATCATGCGGCATGGACCGCACCATGGGGCCCAGAAGTCAACCAGTACCGGAATATTATTGTTAGCGATGTGTCGATTGAAGTTGCTTTCAGCGAGTTCAATCGGTTGCGCGGTAAACAGTGCCTGATGGCAAGCGCCGCATTGGGGTGATGCACTGAGGCGGTCAGCCGGTACGCGATTGGTGGCGTGGCAGTGTGGGCACACGATATGTAAAGACATGAGCAGTTTCTCCTTTTAATTCGTTTTTCTAGGGAGCCCTCTAGATAACTGTCATTTCGAGCATAGCGAGAAATCTATCTGGTTAATCCAAAAGATTCCTCACTGCTGTTCGGAATGACAAATGTGGATTACTTGGAGGCTCCTTAGGGAAACTCTGAATAACTGTCATTTCGAGCACAGCGAGAAATCTATAACATTGATTCACAAAGATTCCTCACTTTGTTCGGAATGACAAATATGAATTATTCAGAGTTTCCTTAGCAAGCACCTTTCTAATCTTCATCCAGTTTGGCTGCTTTCAGGCGGGCGCGCAGCAACTCAATTTCTTCGATCATGTCGGCGACCAAGCCAGCCAATTCCGGATTGCACTCGAAGTTTCTCTCAACCGCGATGATTCTTTTGACGCGCATGAAGCTGCGGCTGTCGAATAGCCATGAAGCAGGATCGGCAGTACGCGGATCCTCACTCAGCAACAGACCCCATTGAACGCGCTCAATCACCCATTCACGGCTGACCTGGCAGCTTCTTGCCAGCTCATCCAGGCTGAGCCTGGTATCCTCAAGTAAAATGGCATCAATTTCGTGCGACATGGCTCAGACTCCGAGATGTTGGCGCGGATTGAACGCTAATTCCTGCGCCATGGTTTGGTAGAACTCGCGTTCTTTGGGTGTAGTAACAGGTGGTAACACAACTTCCAACACCAGATACAGGTCGCCGGGATTGGCGGCGGGGATGCCGCGTCCTTTTAATCGCAGCTTGCGGCCTGATTGGGAGTTCTCCGGCACTCGCACTTCCACCAAGCCGTCCGGCACCGGTATTTTGACTGTGGTACCCAACGCAGCTTCCCAGGGTGCGACCGGCAGCGTGGCGTAGACATCCTTGTTTTCAATCCGGTAACGGCTGTGCGGTTTGAAATGAACTTCCAGGAACAAGTCTCCGGCGGCTTCCCCGGCATGGCCCGGGCCGCCCTGTCCGGCCAGCCGGATTACCTGTCCGGCATGCACGCCTTTGGGAATGCGGACGTTCAGTGTATGTTCGGCAAGCACGGTGTGTCCCTGATTGTCGAGTTTGGGCATGCGCAGCGTCAGGCTGCGAGTGGCCCCGTGGTAAGTATCTTCCAGGTCGAGCATGATTTTGGCGTGATGGTCTTGGCCGCGCATGCGGTGGTGAGCTTGCCGGGCGCCTTCGCCCATTTGTTTGCCGAATAATTCCGCAAAGAAATCACTGAAATCTGCGGCCTGGGCGCCGCCAAATCCCTGCCCGCTGAATTCAAAACCTGCGTCCCAGCCAGGTGGCGGCTGAAAATCGCTGCCTGCCTGAAATCCTCGTTGTCCCAGTTGATCATAAGCCGCGCGTTTTTCCGGATCGGAAAGCACTGCATACGCTTCATTCACCTCTTTCATTTTGTGCTCGGCGTCAGTTTCCTTGGAAACATCCGGGTGATACTTACGCGCCAAACGACGAAATGCTTTTTTGATTTCTTCTGCCGTTGCCTCGCGTGAAACGCCAAGTGTCTGGTAATAATCCTTGAATTCCAAATCAGTTCTCCCTGTTTGTCACGCTGTCACATCATCAATATTATGATTGCTTTAAATCCGATCGTGAAGCTTATTTGCGAACATTAAAATCTGCTACGTATTTGCGTTCAAATGGGTCCGCTGTGCTGATTTATCAAGTACCTTAAGATACGCTTGTCATGAGCGAATGGTTAACTGAAATAAAGAAGCGTCTGTCTTCGATGTTCAGAACGGTCCGGTTACCTCGAACGTGACGCCATCTTGAGCTAGCCCGGTTTTGCCGCGCTGTGAGCTGAAGTATAAGCGCGAGCCATCGGGACTGAAGGCCGGTCCGGTGATTTCCGAATCGTCATGGCCGATGACTTGTAGCACCGGAACAATCTTATCCACGGTCAGGGCAACGATCTGCATGTTGCCTTTATCTTCGGTCACCAGCAATTCGCCTGCAGCATTGCCGGTGATATTGTCAACACCAGTGAGTACAGGCTGCAGAAATAATGCCGCATTGTAAATAATCATGAGATGGCGATAGCGCACATGATATGCCCATACGCGGTCGTCGCCTTTGGTCGAAAAGTAAACCACATCCTGGTGATACCAAATGCCTTCTCCGCCATCGAATCGAGTGCAATGGGCGATCTGTTTGCGCGTTGGTGTCGTGGTTGCCAGTGGATCGGGGAGAGGGTGCCAGCGTACCTTACCGATACTTCCATCAATGACTTCAGCGACTTCTAAAACTCCGGCGTTCAAATCGGGATTGCCTGCGGCGTCCAATGCGTGTGCGGTATAACGGTACAGGCATCCATCCGGCTCATCTTCGGTGAGATACAGCTGTTTTCTGTGTGTGTCGACCGCCACTGCTTCATGCCTGAATAACCCCAGCGCATTTCTCATGTGCGCCGCTTTCTGACCAAACGGATCACATTCCCACACCCGGCCTTTCTCAATCTCCTCGCACGATAGCCAGGTTTGCCACGGCGTCTGCCCGCCTGCACAGTTGCGATCGGTGTGACTCAAAATACTATAGGCATCAATGAGTTCTCCTTGGCGATTGAACCGTAGTGCACCTACACCGCCTGCTTTATTGTCAATTTCGCTATTCGAGACATAAATCCAGCCACCTTCTGCGGTGGCAAAGATAGCTCCGCCATCCGGAGCCGCATGCCAGCGATAGCCAAAAAGCGTTTGACCGGATTGCGCCACGATACGGGAGGTAAATCCTGCGGGCAAACGCACACCATTTCGATCGGGCGGCAGAAGCTCACCGAGTGATGCCAGCGACAAAGATGCCGCTTGGATGGGATTCGGTAACAGTGTGTTACCAAAAAACGCGCTCAATCCAATAAATCCGTATTGCAATAGCTTGCGGCGTTGTGCGTCAAATGTGTTCATGGTATCAGTAGCCTTAATGAGCCTTTCCACGAGTCATCGGTCTTGTGGTTAGAGATAGTTTACAATACCGGATTATTAAATGACCATTAATTATGAGAACGACTCACAATGATTCAACTACTTAAACCGCTGGTATCTTTTTTGATGTTTTTGATTGTCATGTTTTCGATGAGCACCATTTTGTCGATCACGACCAGCTATCCTACCTGGTTGTGCATGATTTTTTCGCTAGTTTGTGCAGTACTGGCAGGGTGGTCTGCATGGAAACTGGTTGCCGGAGAGAAGATGGGTGCCGGGGTTGCAGCCATCAGTGGTGCGCTGATGCTCGGCGGACTATGTTTTGTAATTGGTTTCTTCGGTCCCATGGCATTTGCTAAAGATACCAGCCAAGGGCCATTGATCGGGCTATTCATTGCCGCGCCATTGGGCGTGATTATGGGGGCGATCGGCGGTTATCTCTATGTTTCCAGGCAGAATGGGGCTGATGGTTGACAGCCTGTCAAAGATTCACAGCGGGATAATGAGGGAAAAGCTGGTGGGATTTTTGCGTTGGATGATCAATTCCGCAGAAATTTGTTCACTTAATAGCTGAACAAGCTGTAAGCCTAGTGTTGCAGTATTTACGATATCAAGTTCTTCCGGTATGCCTATGCCATCATCGCTGACGATAACCTGTAACTTGTTGAATGCCGTATATTTCAGGGTGATATCAATATTGCCGTGGCGGCTTTCATCAAATGCATACTTCATGGCGTTGGTGCACAACTCGTTCAGGATGAGTCCTAAAGGAATACTGATATCGATCGGAAGAAGCACTTGGTCTGTAGTGATATTGATTTGAATTCTGGAGGAATTCAATGCGTAGGAAGCGGAAAGATTACTGACCAAGCTTTGCACCACGCTGGCAAAATCAACATGAGAAAAATCAGATGATTCATATAAAATCTGGTGAATCAACGACATGGACTTTACTCGGTTTTGGCTTTCTTTCAGAATTGATGTGGTCACGTCACTCAAAGACATATCGGATTGCATGCCGAGCAGGCTGTCGATGATTTGCAGATTGTTTTTGACTCTGTGGTGTATTTCCGATAATAACAAGTCTTTTTCTTTTAATGCTGCCTTAAGCCGCTCCTCCTGATGTTTCCGTTCCGTGATATCGATGACTGAAGCCAGTACCATAAAACCCTGAGGTGTTTGTGTCGGATTCAGGCCCACTTCGACCGGAAATTCTTTTCCACTTTTGTGCAGTCCATACAGATCCCTGCCATGGCCCATGGCGCGCGCACTCGGATTTCTTAGGTAATTTTTTCTTAATCCCGGGTGATGTGCACGGTGTGCTTCCGGTATCAGGATTTCAATGGACCGGCCAATCAATTCTTCTCGCGGATGACCAAATAGTGTTTCGGTCGTGGTGTTCACCATGACAATGCATCCCTCATGATTGGTCATGATCATGCCATTGGGGGAAGCCTCTACTGCGAGGCGTATCATTTCTTCGGCATACTTGCGGTCGGTGATATCGACTATCGCAGCCAACACAAAAATGCCATGTTCGGTTTCAATGGGATTGAGACCCACTTCGACCGGAAATTCTTTTCCATTTTTGTGCAGACCATACAGCTCTCTTCCGTGGCCCATTGGGCGGGTTTTTGATTCACCGATATAGGTTCTTCGATACTCAGGGTGCTGTGGACGAAATCGTTCAGGTATGAGTATTTCAAGGGGACTGCCCATGAGTTCCTGCCTTGAATAACCGAATAATTTCTCCGTCATGGAATTCACCATGACAATTTTTCCATCGCAATCGGTCATGATCATGCCGCTGGGAGAAGCTTCTACAGCAAGATACATCATCTCTTCAGTATCATTGAGATTTTCTAATTGTACGATCGGCATGTTGATTTGATCCTCCGTATTTATAAAAATATGTCCAGGAATACGTCTAAGGCTGAATGGCTTGCGGAAGTGTGGTTAATTGGTTGACTAATCCGGGAATTTGTTCCGGGGAGACTGGTTTGCCTAGTAAATAGCCTTGTAGTTCATTACACCCAAGATCGGTTAGAAAATTGACCTGATCCAGTGTTTCGATACCTTCGGCAATCACTTGCAGATTAAGCTTTTGCGCCAGGGCTAGAATAGCTGCTGCAATGGCACAATCATTATTATCATGAGGTATACCCTTGACAAAGCTTTGATCGATTTTTAATCGATTGATCGGAAGATTCTTCAGTGAACTCAGACAGGAGTAGCCGGTACCGAAATCATCAATGGAGATGGATATACCCAGGTTTTCCAGTTGCTCTAAGCAATTGATATAAATTAATTTATCCTGCAGGCAGGATTCCGTGACTTCCAGCTCCAGTAAATGCGGAGGCAGGGAATATTGGTGTAATAGTTCGGCGATAAATTTCTGCAGATGATTATCTGCGAGCTGCCGTATGGAAATATTGACAGCAATCCGCAAATCACACAGTCCTTCCGCACGCCATTGATTGAGCTGCCTACAGGCTTCTGTCAGAATCCAATCGCCAATCTCGACAATCAGTCGACTGGATTCGGCGACAGGAATAATCTCGATTGGAGATAATAGGCCTTTAATAGGATGCTGCCAGCGGATGAGTGCTTCAACGCCGGTTATTTTTCTTTTTATTGGGGAAAATTGTGGTTGATAATGGAGCAGAAACTGGTTTTTTGCCAACGCATGATGGAGCTCCCGTTCTCGAGTCAAATGATAGACTGCTTTTTGCGTAAAAGATGGATGGTAAAAAGCGTAGTTGTTTCGTCCGTTGTTCTTTGCCTCATACATTGCAGTGTCTGCCATCTGCACTAATTCATCCGGAAGCGCAGAATGATCTGGAAAAATGCTAATGCCGATGCTGCAGGATGGCATTATTTCCATATTGTTGATGCTCACCGGTCTGGAAAGATTTTTCAGTATTTTTTCAGCAACTTTTTCAAGCGCTTCATAAGATTCCAAGTTTGTGACGATAATAATAAATTCATCACCGCCCAATCTTCCTAAAGTATCGCTCTGGCGCAGCGCTGAAAGCATTCTTTGAGAAACCAAACATAGCAGCTTATCGCCATTATCATGCCCCAGCGTATCATTGACCCTCTTGAAATTATCCAAATCAATAAACAATACGCCTAGCCGCGAACGTTCCCGTGTTGCTGTGGCCAATGCCTGTTTAAGCCGGTCCATGATCAGCATACGGTTGGGCAGACTAGTCAGGTTATCGTAATAAGCAATATGGGATAGCTGTTCCTCTGATTTTCGAATAATAGTGATATCAGAAATCATGACAACAAACTGCTGCTCCATACCCGCGCCCGCTGGGATGAGGCCGATATTTAGCCACGCATACATCTTTTCCGCATTTTCTTTAAATGCATTGATTTCGCCTTGCCAGTGGCCATATTTTTTGCACGCCTGCCATATTTTGTTATAGGCGGCTTCATGTAGATAATGCTGGGTTAAGAATGGCAACTCTTTATTTTTCAAATCACTTTGCTGAAACCCGGTGATTTTATAGAAGGCTTGGTTGGCACTATCAAACCGCTTTTCCTTGTCAAGAATGATGATACCTTCTGCTGCACATTCAAAAACAGTGGCTGCTTGCGCTAATTTATCCCTTGCGCGACGATTTTCTGTTGTTTCTTGCAAAACACCGACTACCTGATGTATGCCTAAGTCATTATTTGTTAATGACTTGCCATACAATTTATACCAATAATCTTCAGCGGAGCCAGAATTAACGCGAAATTCTATTTCAGCAGTGGTGCTTTTTTTTCTGCGCAATTTATTGATAAAATCAGCTACCTTAGGTTTATCATCGTCATCAATTGTAAGAAAGAAGCTGTTCCAATCGGGTATCGGTTGTAGGTTTCCATCAGGGCTTTTTCCTATGAATACTTCATGAGAATCCTTGATGACCTCCCAGGTACCTAAATGGGCGGCCTCTAAAGCGAGGCGAAAATGTTGTTCATTTTTTTTGAGCAGAATGTCACTTTCATGACGTTCCAAGCTGACTTGGATGATGATGTGTAGTTCTCTATCTGAAAATGGCTTTAGCAAATACCCATAGGGTTTGGTTGTTTTAGCGCGAGTGAGCGTTTTTTCTTCAGAATAAGCCGTCAAGTAAATGATCGGGATACTATGTATTTTTTGTAACATAGCGGCCACTTCGACACCATCAACGTCCCCCTGTATGTGAATGTCCATCAACACAATGTTGGGTAGCTCCTGGTCGATCAATGCAAGCGCCTTATCGCCACTGGCAGCCATGCCTGTGACTTGGTAGCCCAGTTTGGTCAAGCGTCTTTTTAGATCAAGCGCGACTATTCTTTCATCTTCAACGATCAGTATCTTGATGTATCCACTCATCATCATTCCGCCAAACAGGGGTAATTTATATTGAATTATCAGCCGTGACTTTAGGGGTCTCGTTTTTATAAAACTGATGGACTATGAAGCTTGATTTTTTTAACAGGCATGAACAAACACGCCGCATGAACGCGGGTGTTTGACATGCCTCATCCCTATAAGGGAGCAACTTTAAGGGAATGAGTAAGCTAACATAAAAGGGGAAGAGATTAACATCGGTATTGTCCTACATAAAAAACAGCTTGATTCTGTCATGATTCACGTGATAATTTTCTCATAACATGCTGAATATATTATTTTCTATCATGTGCTCACGCGAAATGGAATGGGCAGCATGAGCAGAGTCTGCGAATGAATATGATATTCTTGGTTTGTGTATTCTGTCGGCACTTGAAAAGTAAATAATATTTCCACAAAGCAACTATCATAGAACAATGAGCTAATTGAGCTGGGTATTTTGAATGGATGGGTGCGATTAATATGTCATATGTTAGTAGGTCGTTGAAAAACGTTTTTGAGGCAGCCGGTAACAGGCAAAAGCAAGCGAGAAATCGCAGCTTATGCGCGATCAATGCGCATCTTGAGCCTGTTTCTAACACCGTAGCAGCAACGCAGATAGTTTTTCAACGGCCTGGTATGTCTGTGAGGTCTGATGCAGCGCCGTTGAGAGTTCATTCATCCAGAAAGAACCATTGGTATGGCTGCCTGATGCGTCGATTGGTGTTATTTTTGAGCATGTTGCTAGCCGGTTGTGCGATGGGTCCCGACTATCTGCGCCCGCATATCGATACCGCCGAACAGTTTCGCATCAGCCAGGCGGAGGGGCAATCCATCGCTAATCTTCCGTGGTGGGAGCTGCTGCGCGATGAAGAACTGCAGCGCTTGATCAATCTGGCGTTGCAGGAGAATAAGGATCTCAAACAGGCGGTGGCCAGTGTTGACGAATTCCAGGCACGTTCACGCATTGCATTCATGGATTTTGTGCCTAATATGCAGATTACTGGTAATGCACCGGCGTTCGGTACGCTGAGTGGATTCCAGATTCCGGGATTTCCGACGCCTTTCAACTATTTCGGGCAGACGACCCTGAACTGGGAAATCGATATCTGGGGCAGGATTCGTCGCTCCAACGAAGCAGCTCGAGCGGATTTGATGGCGCGTGAGGAAAATCGCCGCGCCATCGTTCTAGCACTGATCAGCGCAGTGGCGCAGTCATATTTCGATCTGTTGCAATTTGACATACAGCGGGATATTGCCTATCGCGCATTGTCTTCGTGGGAAGAATCGGTCGCCATTTCACGCGCGCAGTTGCAAGGCGGCATCATTTCCCGTCTGGATCTGGATCAGTTCGAGGCAGAGCGCGCCAATGCAGCTTCGCGGGTGGCGGAACTGGAACGCAAAGCGGTGCAGAAGGAAAATGAACTCAGCGTGTTGTTGGGACGAAATCCGGTGTCGATAACGCGCGGGCGTTCGCTTACCGCGCAACTGGTTGCACCTGAGGTGCCGGCTGGTTTGCCTTCCGAGTTGTTGCAGCGGCGCCCGGATATTTTGCGAGCGGAACAAAATCTGGCGGCTGCCACGGCCAGAATCGGCGTCGCTAAGGCATCGCGCTTTCCCAAATTGTCGATTACCGGTTTTCTCGGTGTGGCGAGTCCGGCTTTGTCCAATCTATTGTTATCCGGCAGCGAGTTTGGCGTAGGCGGGCTCGGCTTGGCGGGTCCATTGCTCAATGCACAAAGTCTGGGTTTCGAGCAAAGGGCTGCGGAAGCACAAGCAAGACAGGCGCTGGCACAATACGAACAAACGATCCTGATCGCGTTCAAAGAAGTTGAAGATGCGCTGGTAGCGGTTCGCACCGTCAACGATCAACTGCAAGCACAACAGCAGCAGGTTGAAGCGCTGCACTCGGCTTTGCATGTGGCAAACCTGCGTTATCAGGGCGGCATTACCAGCTATGTGGACGTGTTGCTTGCCAAACGCAATCTGTTTGATGCGGAATTTTCGCTCAGTGCAACACATCGCTTCCGCTTGGTGTCCGTGGTGCAACTCTATAAAGCGTTGGGTGGAGGATGGTCGCCGTGACGCCGCGTGATCGGCACCGGCAGATGGAAAGAAAAAATGCGCTAACGTTGTAGAGTAAAGTTATACTGAATCAGAAATCTTATATCAATAACAGGAGATCATGTTGAGTCGATATCAGATTGCCATTATCGTCGGCAGCCTTCGCAAGGATTCATTCAACGGCAAGCTGGCTAACGCCATTATAAAACTGGCGCCGCCCGAATTTTCATTCAAGCAAGTTCAGATTGGTGATTTGCCGCTCTATAATCAGGACGGTGACACGAACCCGGTCGAAGCGGTGAAACGGTTGAAAGCTGAAATCGTGGCATCGCATGGACTGCTGTTTGTCACACCGGAATACAACCGCTCACTCCCCGGTGTGCTGAAGAATGCGCTTGACCATGCGTCGCGGCCCTATGGGCAGAGCGCGTGGGCGGGTAAACCTGCCGGTATATTGGGTGTTTCTGTGGGTGCTAATGGTACGGCGATGGCGCAGCAGCACTTGCGCAATATTCTTGCTTATTTGGACGTGCCGACACTGGGTCAGCCTGAAGCGTTTATTCAAGTCAAAGATGGATTGTTTGACGCAGATGGAAATATCGGTGCGGGCAGCAAGAATTTTCTGCAAAATTGGATGGATCGATATGTTGCCTGGGTGGATAAACACGCTTGTTGATGCGTGATACTGTATTTTCTGTAAATTTTCTAACAATTATTCGAATCTGATGATTAATCATAACACCAGCTTAGCTAGATTGACCGTGCAAATTGGCATGACCATTGCCGGGCTATGCGTGGTTTTACTGGTCGGTTGCTCAGGAAAACCGCCTCCGCATGCTGCACCACCGGCTCCGCAAGTGGAAGTCATTACGGTGGCGACGCAAACGATTCAGGATGAGCCCGAATTCATCGGGCAGACCGAAGCTTTTCGCCCTGTGGAGATTCGCGCGCAAGTCAGCGGGATCATTAAAAAGGTCTTTTTTACTGAAGGCCGCAATGTCAAGAAAGGCGATCAGTTATATCTCATTGATCCTGTGCCATTTAAAGCCATTTATCTGAGCAGCAAGGCCAAGGTGGCCCAGGCGCAAGCCCGGCTTGGTTTAGCCAAGCAGGATTTGGCGCGCGTGAAGCCGCTGCTTGAGCAGCAAGCGGTCAGTAAAAAAAATGTGGATGATGCGCAGGCAGAGGTACTAGGGGCCCAAGCGGCGCTGGAATCGGCACAAAATGACCTGATTAAAGCCAAATTTGATCTGGATAATACCTTGATTACCGCGCCGGTAAACGGCCGGATCGGCCGCAGCCATTTCTACGAAGGGCGATTGATCTCCGCGCAGACGACGCTGCTGGCTACTATCGACCAGCTCGATCCGATGTATGTCAATGTCAGCGTTCCTGAAAGCTATCTGTTGCGCCGCCGCCGCGAGCTTGCCGAGCATAAGGTGCAACGGCCGGATATTTTTCAATTACGTGGCGTGATGACATTTTCCGATGGCAGCGTGTATCCCCAGGAAGGCGTGCTGGACTTTGCGGACGTTGCTTTGCGCCCTGAAACCGGCACGTTACAAGGGCGGTTTGTATTTCCCAATCCGGAAGGCGGCTTTTCTCCCGGACAATCCTATTTCTATCCCGGTCAGTTCGTGAAGATTCGTATCAAAGGGTATACCCGCGCAGGTGCCATTCTGATCCCTCAACGCGCCGTGCAGCAAGGGCCGAGCGGCTCATTTGTCTACGTGATTGATAAACAAGAGAAAGCGGAATTGCGGGCAATCCGGGCCAGTATGTGGCGCGGCAAGGAATGGTTGATCGAAGATGGTTTGCATCCGGGAGAACGCGTGGTGGTGGAGGGGTTTTATCGCATTCTGCCGGGTGTTCAAGTCAATGCCATTCCTTATCAAAAAGAAAAAAATTCCTTAATGCCGCCTGCTGAGGAACCCATCGTGCAGAACACGCCATGAATTCGCATTTCTTTATTGACCGGCCCATTTTTGCATCGGTCCTGTCCATCATTATTGTCGTCATTGGCTTGGTTGCTTTGCAAAAGCTACCCATCGCGCAGTTTCCGCAAATCACACCGCCCATGGTACAGATCGATGCCGATTATCCGGGCGCAAGTGCGGAAGTCGTCGCGGAAGCCGTAGCGCGTCCCATCGAAGTGCAACTTCCCGGTATCGATAATCTGCTGTACTACGAATCGACCAGTACCAACGATGGGCATATGACCATGAAGCTCACGTTCGAGATTGGTACCGACGTGGATATTGCACAAGTTCAGACGCAGAACCGGCAACGTCTTGCTGAACCGCAACTGCCTGATGAAGTGGTGCGACAGGGTATCACCGTAAAAAAAACATCGCCCGATTTATTGGCGGTGATCGCGCTGAGTTCGACCGATCCCAAGCATGACACGGTTTTTCTGTCGAATTACGCGTTGCTGCGCATTCTCGATAGCGTTAAACGGCTGCCCGGCGTTGGCGATGCGATAATTTTTGGCGGGCAGAGTTATTCCATGCGCTTGATCCTCGATCCTATCCGCATGGCGCAGCTCAATATTACGCCGACCGAAATTGCAGCAGTCGTGCGCGAGCAGAATCGTGATTTTCCGGCCGGTAGAATTGGCCGCGAGCCGACGCCCAGTGGTACGGAATTGACCATTCCGGTCATCACCCGCGGGCGCATGAGTGAAGTCAGGGAATTCGAAGACATGATTATCCGGGCTTATCCGGATGGTTCCATGGTGCGCATGCGCGATGTCGCACGGGTGGAGTTGGGGGCGCAGTCCTATGATTTGCAAGGCCGGTGGAATGGCAAACCCAATACTTTTTTGCTGACTTTTCTGGCACCGGGTGCGAATGCACTCGACACGGTTCGGCGCGTGCGCGAGGAAATGGATAAGCTGACCAAGAGTTTTCCGGCGGGCGTGTCGTACGATATTCCATACGATACCACCGCGTTCATCGATGTTTCCATCCGCGAAGTGGTGAAGACGCTTGGCGAGGCCATGCTCTTGGTGATTCTGGTCGTCTTCCTGTTCTTGCAGAGTTGGCGTGCGACGCTGATACCGGCTATCGCTGTTCCCATTTCGCTGATCGGAACGCTGGCCGGCATGGAAGCGTTGGGTTTTTCGATCAATACCTTGACGCTTTTCGGCATGGTTCTGGCCATCGGTATCGTGGTGGATGATGCGATTGTGGTGGTGGAGAATGTCGAGCGGCATATGACTCAAGGCGGGCTTTCACCCAGGGATGCGGCAAAAAAAGCCATGAGTGAAGTCACCGGGCCAGTGATTGCGATTGTCTTGGTGTTGGCAGCGGTGTTTGTACCCGTTGCTTTTTTGGGAGGAATTACCGGGGAACTGTACAAGCAATTTGCCATCACGATCGCGCTGTCCGTGGCTATTTCCGGATTCGTGGCGTTGACGCTCAGCCCAGCGCTGTGTGCCTTGGTGCTCAAACCGAGCCATGGTTCTCCTAAGCGCTTCTGGGTATTGTTTAACCGGTCGTTTGATTGGGCGCAGGCACGCTATGTCGGAACGGTCGGCGTCGTTATCAGACGATCGGTGATAGCGCTGACTATTTTCTTGGCGTTGATATTGGTTATCTTTGGTTTATTCAGAACGATTCCGGGAAGTTTCTTGCCGGAAGAAGATCAGGGGTATTTCATTACGGTTGTGCAATTGCCGGATGGCGCATCCATGACACGCACCATTGAGGTTTTAGAGAAGATTGAAGGATACTTTCAATCGATTCCGTCAGTTCATTCCACGGACACCCTAGCCGGTCAGAATTTTGTTTTTGGCACCCGTGGCACGAATCAAGCGACGATGTTTATTCCGTTGCATCATTGGGATGACCGTAGAAATACCAGCGAGCAGGTTCCCAGCCTGATTGCCGCAGCTTTTCAGGAATTCGCCAAGATTCCGGAAGCGCTGATTCTGGCTTTTAATGCCCCCTCGATCCCAGGTTTGGGCTCCACCGGCGGTTTTTCAGCACAATTGCAAGATCCGGGGGGCGGTGATTTTGCCGAATTTGCCGCCGTTGCCCAGGAATTTGTGACCAAGGCGATGGAGCATCCCGCGATTGCGGTTGCCAGTACCAATTTCCGTGTCAGTGCTCCCAGGCTGTATGCGCAAGTCGATCGGGAACGGGCCAAAGCATTGGGTGTGCCTATCTCAGAAGTGTTCGATACCATGCAGGCTTACTTTGGCAATCTGTATGTCAATGATTTTGTGAAGTTTGGCCGCATCTACCGGGTACAAACGGAAGCATTGCCGGAATACCGTTCCAACCCGGAGGACATCAGCAAAATCTATGTGCGCGCCCAGAATGGTGCGGCGCAGACCATGATTCCGCTGGATTCCGTGGTGACTACCGAATTTAATAGCGGACCTGATCCGGTAACGCATTTCAACGGATTCAATTCGGCACTCATATTGGGCGGTGCCGCGCCCGGCTATAGCTCGGGACAAGCGCTTGAAGCACTGGAACAAGTTGCTAATGAAATCCTAGTGCCGAGAGGTTATTCGATCGATTGGAGCGGAATATCGTTGCAAGAGCGCAAGGCGAGCGGGCAATCCACTTATGTGTTCGCCTTCGCTTTACTGATGGTGTTTCTGGTATTGGCGGCTTTGTACGAAAGCTGGTCAATCCCGTTTGCGGTTATTCTGGCGATTCCTTTTGGCATCCTGGGCGCTTTTCTGGCGATCTGGGCACGGGACATGACCAACGACATTTATTTTCAGATCGGCTTGGTGACATTGATTGGGTTGGCGGCTAAAAATGCCATTCTGATCGTTGAATTTGCCAATCAACGGGTCACAGCTGGACTGTCGTTGACGGAAGCAGCATTGGACGCGGCGCGTTTGCGTTTCCGGCCGATCATCATGACCTCGATGGCGTTTATTCTGGGTGTGCTTCCTCTTGTGATGGCGTCCGGTGCCGGTGCAGCCAGCCGCAACTCGATCGGAACGGGGGTATTTGGAGGAATGTTGGCGGCTACATTTTTGGCGATCTTTTTTGTGCCATTGTTCTTTGTGCTGATCGGTAAAATCGGGCGGCGTACCCCGCAAGCAACTGGTCAGATAAAACAGGTTGAAGATAAAGCGGACGATCCGCCAAAGGATGAAAAGCTGCAGTAGTTCAGGAGGATGATTATTAAGCCTTGCAATATCGATAGCAAGCAACCGCTTCACAATTTGTCAGCGAAAAGGAGTGCACTATGAGTGACAAAAAGAAATTAACCACCAATGCCGGATGTCCGGTCGCCCACAATCAGCACGTGATGACAGCCGGGCCACGCGGTCCGCAACTGTTACAGGATGTTTGGTTTCTTGAAAAACTTGCACACTTTGACCGTGAAGTCATTCCTGAGCGGCGCATGCACGCGAAAGGTTCCGGCGCGTATGGAACGTTTACCGTCACGCACGATATTACCCAGTACACACGTGCCAGGATTTTTTCTACGATCGGTAAGAAAACCGATTTATTTGCGCGTTTTACCACCGTGGCCGGTGAACGCGGTGCAGCCGATGCGGAACGGGATATTCGTGGTTTTGCAGTGAAATTCTATACCGAGGAAGGCAATTGGGATCTGGTGGGTAATAACACGCCGGTATTTTTCCTGCGTGATCCATTGAAATTTCCCGATCTGAACCATGCCGTGAAACGCGATCCGCGCACCAATATGCGCAGCGCGAAAAACAACTGGGATTTCTGGACATCACTGCCGGAGGCATTGCACCAAATTACCATTGTCATGAGCGAACGCGGCATTCCGGCCACATATCGCCATATGCACGGCTTCGGCAGCCATACCTTCAGTTTCATTAATGCCAAGAATGTGCGCCATTGGGTCAAGTTTCATCTGAAATCGCAACAAGGGACTCGCAACCTGACCGATGCGGAGGCTGAAGCGATCATTGGCAAAGATCGTGAAAGCCATCAGCGCGACTTGTTTGAAAGCCTGGAAAAAGGTGATTTCCCCAAGTGGACGATGTACGTGCAGATCATGCCGGAAGCGGATGCCGCCAAAGTTTCCTACAACCCGTTTGATCTCACCAAGGTATGGCCGCATAAGGATTATCCATTGATCGAAGTCGGTGTCATGGAACTGAACCGTAATCCTGAGAACTTTTTTGCGGAAGTGGAACAATCGGCTTTTAATCCCGCCAATATCGTGCCCGGTATCGGTTTTTCACCAGATAAGATGTTGCAGGGACGGTTGTTTGCATACGGTGACGCTCAGCGTTATCGCCTGGGGGTGAATCATCATCTGATTCCGGTGAATGCGCCGCGTTGTCCGGTGCACAGCTACCATCGGGATGGCGCCATGCGCGTGGATGGAAACTTCGGCGGCACACTGGGTTACGAGCCGAATAACAGCGGTGAATGGCAGGAGCAGCCGGAGTTTGCCGAACCGCCATTGAGTTTGGAGGGCGCCGCTGATCATTGGAATCACCGTGAGGATACGGATTATTACTCGCAACCGGGTGCGTTGTTCCGTTTAATGACACCAGCACAACAGCAAGCTTTATTTGAGAATACCGCGCGTTCTATCAAAAGTGTGCCGCGCGAAATTCAGATTCGCCACATTAATAATTGCCTCAAAGCTGATCCCGCTTATGGTGCAGGCATCGCGCAGGCGCTGGGTATTCCGCAGAGCGAAGTCGGGAAGGAATAATTGCAGGCTGGCGGCATACTTGTTTTGCAAGCGGTTATACGAGTAACCGGGAGATGTTGAGGTCACTATTGCCAGCTATAGAAAGCGGACAGGAAAACAAAGCTGATCATCTGATTGGTGTCCTGAGTTAATTTTGTGCCGTCGGTATAGCGCCAATTCCAAGTCCACTCATTGGTTTTGAAGTGATCAAGGATGTAATCCAGCCGCAGCCCCAGGTTTTTGCGCACCTCGTATTTTGCATACAATCGCAAGCTGCCGTATTGTGTCGAGATGTTGGGCACGGTGTTGATTTGCGGGTCGAGAATCACTTTCTGGTTGAATTTATTTGTGAAATCCGAATAGAGTAAGTTTGCGCCGGTTTCAAGTTTGTCGGTGGGTTTGCCATTGATATCCAATCCAAAAGAAGTACCGATATCCTGCAGGTTGGCGTTCCAGACTTCGCGGAATCCGCTGTCTGTAATAGGATTTCTGGATGTCTGATCAATATGCGTTTCGTTCCTGGAGAACCAGGCGGTTGCTTGCCATGCTTCGGAGAAGGTATAGGTGGCATCCAGTGAATAGTTCCGTGCCGAGCCTTTTTGCAGCCCTAAATCCGAGCCGGCGCGATGACCGTAGTTATCGCGTGATTCATCAATGGCCAATTGCAGCGATAGCGATTCGATGGGTTCCCAATTAGCCATTAAGCGTACCTTATCGCGTGTGCGATCAGCGAGATTGAAGGGCGCAATCAGATTGAAGAAAGGATCGCCTGTGCCTGTTGTGTTGGTGAGAAAGCTGGAACCGAAACGATCACTAAGAATATAGGCAATGGTGCCGGTTATGGTTTCCGATAATGAGCGGCGCAATTCAGCGCGATAAGAGATTTCATCGGTGCGGTGCCGATGGCTGGTATTCGTTGCAAAACCGCTGCGATCCCGATGATCATGGTCGATGCTGCCAATCAGGCGAAAATCTTTGGGTAATGCGTAGCTTGCTTCAAATTTGCTGGTAATTGTCCTGAAAGAACGTGGATTATTAAACCCGTGCCAACTATTACCATTCAAGTCCAGTAAGGTTGCCATCGGGTTATAGAGTAATACGGGTGTTTTATCATCGCGATCCTCAAAACGAAAATTGGTATTGATGGATAACTTGGCAAGTGGTCTGGCCGTGAGCCCGGCTTGCAGCAACGCGGTATCAATGCGGCCGCCCAGATTGGCGCCAACGCCCGGTGCGGAAAATAGGGTGGGAGAGAAACTATTCGTTTGCGTGGCGCGGGTGTAAGCCGCTTTGAATGTGCCGCGTGTGGTGGGGGTGAAGCTGTAGCCGCCTGCTAGAAATGCCTGATGCGATTGGTTATCAGGGGCCAATGCAATGGGGGTAAATGCGCTGGGTGCATAGATGCCGCCCACGTCACTGCCGCCTGTGACATTCAAAACCGAGTTTTTGTTGTTATACATCGTGCCATAGTATCCGCCTGATAATTGCAGCTGTTTGCCGACGTAATCCAGCGAAGCGCCGAATTGGCGAATGGTCGAATTAATCGGTTCGGGGATGAATTCAAAGCCGCCAACAGCTTTGGGGCCCGGTGCGCCGAGCCGATTGCCGCGTCCGAACAGGCGCGCGCCGTCTTTGTCTTCATTGCGGAAATGCAATTGGAATTCCAGATTGCCCGGCAGGAATTTATTGTAGCCGAATCCAATCGACTGGCGTTCTGTCTTGAGCTGCGCCGGATCTCCGGAAGTCGGGGAAGTTGGCACGTGAACATCGGCAGTGCCGATGCCGGTAACCGCCGTATTGACAGTGAACGGTTCATAGCGCGGCGTCTGGCTGTAGTCGATAAAGTAACCCCAGTTGCCTTGTTTACTGTGTTCAAACCGAACATCACGATTTTGCAATCCCAGATTGCGGCCGAGTAGTTTGAGCCAGGTTCCGGTTTCGTCATTGCGTCGTACGATATCTATGTTAAAAATGCCATAGGGTCCTTCATTACGCAGGCCGGTGTACTGACCAAAACGGGCATTATCGTTAAACAGATAGCCTGTGCCAAAGTTGACGGTGCTTTTGGGTTTTGTGAGTTCCTTAATCGGGTCATTATCCGATGACCAAACCGGTGCATTAATCAAGGCGAGCGTTATGGCAAGGATTGATTGAGGAAATTTCATTTTAATTATGCGGATGTTCATTGTCATTTCTCTTCAATCAGCGTTGAAACATGCTTTCATTGCGTACATTTTCATGATTATTGCTGCCATGAACCTGGGTATGGCAATTGAGGCAACCCCTGGCCAAGGTATTTCTGGCGTATGACCCCGTCAGTGTTCCGGAACTGCCTTGGTGGGTATTGGGTTCATGGCATTCCTGACACAAAAAGGGCGAACGTGATCTCAGTAAATTGGGCGCAGTGGTGCCATGCGGGTTGTGGCAAATGGCGCAATTTTCTTGTGCGGGCGGATGGTTATAAACAAACGGCCCACGTTTCTCCATATGGCAGGTGAAGCAGGTGTCATTGACACTGTCACGCACCATGTTGCTGGGCCCGGCGGAACCGTGCGGGTTGTGGCAATCGGAACAGATCACCTTGCCTTCACGTATGGGATGGCGGGATGGGCGGTTAATCAGCGTGCGTAACTCTTTATGGCAGTTAAAGCACACTTCTGCCTGGGTGATGCGGTTGCGTACTTTGTCTTGCTCGGTATGTATTTGGTGACAAGCCGTACAAGCCGTATCGCGATTGGCATGCAAGCTGCCAGCCCAGTGCATGCGCTTGCCGCCTTGGTGGCATGCTAAGCAAGCTGCATTGCGTTCTTCGACGGGATTGAGTGAATTCTTTCCGAAAGTCCGCTCTGGCATGAGCGCTTTGTCAGGGGAATCGACATGGCTGTTGCCTTCGCCGTGGCAACTGGTGCATGTGGGTGTGCGATGATCCGCAACTGTGCCATGTTTGGTTTTTCCGATGCCAAGTACCGGCCTGTCGCTATTTTCATCATGGCACACTGTGCATTTGCCATCCCCTCTGAGTACATAGTCCGGCGGCGGATCGTCATCATCGAGATCGTCTTCTGCGAGCGCATGTTGAGACAGTAGCGCGATACCGGATATGAGGGTGATGACCAATAGCCACGACCGAATAACTTTTACATTGCTTAACATGCTTACTCACTCACTAAATTGATTATTAACAACAGAATCATTGGTGAGCGCATTATTGGTTATGCAGCTAAAATTCTCGGTGAGTTTTCACACAGGAATAGAAGTCTTGGTACTGTTAATTGTTGCAGC
Organism: Nitrosomonas sp.; assembly: GCF_024282095.1. Classification (GTDB taxonomy): domain Bacteria; phylum Pseudomonadota; class Gammaproteobacteria; order Burkholderiales; family Nitrosomonadaceae; genus Nitrosomonas. Next base: position 117,893 of record NZ_JAMWZS010000002.1, on the reverse strand, counting down.
CTGACTAATCGCTTGCGGATTCAATGAATTGATCACGAATCTTTGCGTCCAGCAGAAAGGAGCATTTTGAGCCTGTTTTTAACACCGCAACGGTAACGCAGATAGTTTTTCAACAACCTGTCAAAGCGGGTGTTTGACACCCCATTCGATTTCCAGTACTTTCATCTTGCATAAAAGGGTGTTTATTTTTCCTGTATGCCTGCTCGACCGAACAATTTCGGCGGAAAATTCAATCAAGAGGGGAAGGACATGTCTGTACTTCAGAAAACTGCGAAAGAATCAACGAGCAATGGACGGAACAAAGTGACTTCCAAAAAAACGAATAGCGATGACCTCACCGAACTTTTTGGTAGCAACGTCTTCGGCGACCGCGCCATGCAGGAGCGACTCCCCAAGGATATCTACCGCGCGCTGAAAGAAACCATCGAGAAGGGCAAGTTGCTCACGCTGGAAGTCGCCAACGTTGTCGCCAACGCGATGAAGGACTGGGCGATCGAGAAAGGCGCCACCCACTACACCCACTGGTTCCAGCCCCTCACCGGCAAGACCGCCGAGAAGCACGATTCGTTCATCACCCCGACCGCCGATGGGCACATCATTATGGAGTTCTCCGGCAAGCAGTTAATCAAGGGCGAACCGGACGCTTCTTCGTTCCCCTCGGGCGGCATCCGCGCCACCTTTGAAGCCCGCGGCTACACCGCGTGGGATTGCACTTCACCCGCTTTTCTTAAGGAAGACGCCGCCGGCAATGTGACGCTCACGATCCCGACCGCATTCTGCTCGTACACCGGCGAGGCCCTCGACAAGAAGACCCCACTTCTCCGCTCCATGGAAGCCGTGTCCAAGCAGGCGATCCGCGTTCTGCGCGCGCTCGGCAATACCACCGCCCAACGCGTGACCGCGACCGTCGGCCCGGAACAGGAATACTTTCTCATCGATAAAAAGTACTACGACCAGCGCATTGACCTCATCAGCGCCGGCCGCACTCTCTTTGGCGGCCCGGCCCCCAAAGGCCAGGAGCTGGAAGATCAGTACTTCGGCGCGATTAAGGACCGCATCTCCGCTTTCATGCGCGACTTGGACATCGAACTTTGGAAGATGGGCGTGCTGGCGAAAACCAAGCACAACGAAGTCGCCCCGGCTCAGTTCGAAATGGCTCCGATCTTTTCCACCACCAACGTTGCCACCGACCACAACCAATTGGTGATGGAAACCATGCAGAAAGTCGCGCTGCGACACGACCTCGTCTGCTTGCTTCATGAGAAACCCTTCGCCGGCGTAAACGGCTCGGGCAAGCACAACAACTGGTCGCTTGCGACCGACGACGGACAGAACCTGTTCGAGCCTGGTAACACCCCGTACGACAACGAACAGTTCCTCATCTTCCTCGCCGCCACCCTGACCGCCGTCGACCGGCACGCGGACAAACTCCGCGCCAGTGCCGCTAACACCGGCAATGACTTGCGCCTCGGCGCGAACGAAGCTCCGCCCGCCATCATCTCCGTATTTATGGGTGATGAGTTGAGCGATATTCTGGAAGCTCTCGGAAAGGGCAAGTCCGGCAAAGGCAAGGGCGAGCGCTTCATGGCACTCGGCGTCGACAGCCTTCCCTCCCTTCCGATGGACAACACCGATCGTAATCGAACCTCGCCGTTCGCCTTCACCGGCAATAAGTTCGAGTTCCGCATGGTCGCATCCTCCGCCTCCATCGCCGGTCCGAACACGGTGCTGAATACCGTGGCCGCGGAAGCGCTGGACGAAATCGCGACCCGGCTTGAGAAAGCCCCGGACGTGAACAAGGAAGCCACGGCCATCGTCCGCGAAGCCGTCAACAAGCACGGTCGCGTGATCTTCAACGGCAACGGTTACGCCGCTGATTGGATCAAGGAAGCTAAGAAGCGCGGCCTTCCCAACATTTCCAACACCGTCGACGCCCTGGCCGCAATGGCCAACGACAGCGCTGTGAAGCTATTCGAGAAGTACAAAGTGCTCTCCGGCGGTGAGCTCCACTCCCGCTACGAAGTGTACCTCGAGCAGTACACCAAGAATATCAACATTGAGGCCAAGGCATCCATCGACATGGTGAAGAAGCAATACATTCCCTCGGTCATCAGCTACCTCGGCGATCTCGGCCAGGCCAGCCAGAATGCCAAGTCGCTCGGGCTCACGGTGACGGTGCAGAAGGACCTGGCAGGCAAGATCAACAAGCACCTCGTGGCTGCGTACAAGAAGCTCGCGATCCTCGAAGCCGCGCAGGAAAAAGCGAATGGCGTCGAGCATGCGAAGGAAAAAGCGGAAGCATTCCGCGACAAAGTGGTTCCGGCGATGCATGGTCTGCGGAGCGACATCGATGCGCTTGAATGCCTCCTCCCCACCACCGCGTGGCCGGTGCCGTCCTATGCGGAGATGCTCTTCAAACTCTAACAGGCCGTCAAAAAAACGATCTGCGTTGTCGCTGCGGTGTTAACAGACTAAAAATGCTCATTTATTACGCATAAGCTGCGCTTTCTCGCCTGTTTTTGCATGATCGAAAACATTTCTCAACGGTCTACTAAACGGTGGCGATTGGAACAAAACACCTTGTAGCGTATTCCGGCATTTCGACGTTCTTCCTGTGCTTATCCCGCGTCTGTTCAAAACAACTTCATCTTCGGTAAATCGCTTCGTCTCATGAGAAACTCATCCACCCCCCGCGCCGCCTGTTTTCCTTCGCTGATCGCCCAACAAGTAGCCCGGATAAGCTCACTCCATCCGGAATTGATTTGATTCAAACGTTGAAAGCTTAAATATGGACAATGACCAGATAAGTTACGCCGTATGGCTATAGGTCACTTTGCCAAGGCTACGGGGTAATTGGGATGCTGAGGGTTTACAATCAAAGACTGCTGGCGAGGGTCAATAATCAAATCCACTGCCTCCAAAGGAATGACACCGAGTAACGGCTCATTACCCAGCACAACCGCTTCGGTTACGTAAGTACGATTCTCAAATGCTATTTCTATTGGAGCGATTTTCGGCACCTTGAGTTGATGGCCATCTGCGAGCGTGGCCATTTGCCGACCAACTTCAGTAATATCAAAACCAAGCTGCAAAGCGATTGCTTCGGTGACATACATAAAAGTCGCTCCTGTATCAACCAATGCATTAATTTCCACAACTTGGTTATCCATCCCGTTAGTTCACATTCTCCGGACTCCTCTATGCGCGATCGTTTCTCAGTTAACTTTGGGATAACGAAGATGACTACTGCGGTTTAACAGTCAATCTGTTAAAAAGCATCTGAGCAAATTTATTCAGTGAGTGATTGGTATCGATCACAAATATACGTTTTTGAAATCCTGAGGTGTTGAGAATATCTGTATCGTGCTTCAGTGGAGCCCGCAAATCATGTTTTTCTTATTCCATCAAAAGCGGGCTACCTAAAGGAAGTGGAACTTTGATCGTTCAAGGCTTGGGCGGGTTGCGTTGCCATGCCTTGCCCAGTCCGGCCAAGCGGGTGCGCAGGCTTTTCTGGTCATCAGCCAGCATGTCCATTACACTCGAGAGCTGCTTCGACTTGAGAATGGCCAACAACATGAGTAATGCCGTGATCAGCGTGGTAACTAAGAAATAAGTCAGGCGAGTGGAGACGGGTGCGTCGGCTTCGGCAATGAGATTCATGCCGAGCAGCCCAGTAGCCACCGTGCCGATCATACTGAACGTGGTCACCACGGTGAGGCGGACGATTGTGGTGGATTGCTGGCGCTGCGTGTTGCTGTCGAGATATTGGCTCATGTCCCGCAGATCTTCTTTCACCTCCTGGTACAGGGAATCGTTGCCCAGATGTTTACTGCACAAGCGGTAGAGCGCCTGTACGTGGGATCTCTCGGACAATTCGTGATACCAGTAACGGTGGGTGAAGCGCAAGAAAGCCTCGAAACCGGCGTAAACCCTGCGTCGGAAGCAATTTATAGATTGCGGTACGCGAATATCCAAGTCATGCACCGCATCCACCATGCGGTTAGAAAATACCAACAGCGAGGCGCGGTGAAAATGTGCGATCAGGAACAGTAAAACGTACTGATGGCGGAACTGGGCCAGGATGCCGCGCGCCTTGTCATGAAAATAATCGGCATGTGCATCCCCAACGACAAGGAAGGCGCGACCAGTGCAGAGGAAGCGAGTGTTGGGGCCGGCCTTGGTGTCTGTCCAAAAGCGGTCATAGCAGTAGCGTGATTCGAATTCGACCACGTCCGGATCATGCGTTGGTAACGACTCGTCGGGAGGAAGGGTGGCGACCAGACCGAGGCGCACCCAGTTCTCCCGATCTATGTCGCGCGGATTGTCCACTGCCAGGAAGGCCATCAATGGCATCCGATGGTATTCGATCTGGCGGTAGCGCAAGATGCCAGTTTCTTTCGATGGATCCAGCACCAAAGGGCGCAGGAGAAAATCCCAGTGTTCTGAAACACCTGGTGAGCGATGCTCGCGGGTGTAGGAGAGAAATTTTTTGTGGTTATCTGAATCTGACACGGCGAGAACCGCACCATCTACAGATAACCACTCGGCTCGGTGGACATTGTGCTTGCCATGACCGTCTTCATCCCAGCCTGTAGGGTAGGCGCGGCCAAAACGATACAGCAGGTCGCATACCCAGGCGAATGGCAGATCGGTGGCGGATAATTCCACTTTGAGGAAAGCCACGTTGATGTCGTCGAAAAACCAGAGTTCGATATGCTCCACATCCAGCGTGATGGGTGCTTCGCCCTCGCGCAGAACCAGTCGCAAGGCGGAAACCCCGCATCTTCGGAATATTTTGATTGCCGAACCGCCAGGCGGATCGGATGCATTATCGGACATATGACCGCGGGTTTCGCCATAGATGAAGCGCTGGACATATGGCAAAAAGGTAACGAATTCCTTGTAGTGTCGTTCATCAAAATCAAGCCCATCCGCCTGAAATCTGTCCTTCAGCCTGCGCCATGGATTGTCTTTGTCGCCCTGTGCCAGCAATTCCCAGTAGGGTTGTGCGTTTCTGGCGCCCGCAAGCGGCATCATTTGCACTGGCCAGAAAAGCACTTCGCGGAAATGGCGGACAGTATGATTTGAAGTAGTAGTGGTCATCATGGATCAAATTTACAAAGGTTGTATTAATCTAACTCAAATATTATCAATGGAAACTTCAAATCGTTATAGAATCAGTGAGGCTTCTCGGCTAATTTACACGGAAAATCAAACTACTACTATTCAGGTTTCTCAATGCTTTGTTTAATTCATATTCACGCTAAACTAAAATGGTTCTGAGGCTATTGTCTTATACTAGCCGGTAACCAACTCCAAGTTCAGTAAGCAGAAATTCAGGCTGAGCTGGATTACGCTCTAGTTTTTGTCGCAAGTGTCCCATGTAAATACGTAAATAATGTGAGCGCTCTGAATAATTAGGTCCCCATACTGCCAGCATCAGTTGATTATGTGTAACTACCCGCCCGCGCGCATTGATGAGAGTCAATAGTAATCGGTATTCAATCGGTGTGAGGTGAATCTCCGTGCCAGCACGCGTTATTATATGTGCTGAAAGATCTATGGTTACATCACCAAAGTGTGCTATCGGATTGCTCTGATTCTCATTGCAATGATGTCGTCGCAAGTGTGCCCGAACGCGTGCAACCAGCTCCGGTATACCGAACGGTTTTGTCAAATAATCATCAGCCCCTATGTTAAGCGCTGCGACTTTTTCTTCTTCGCGATCACGGGCGGACAACACAACAATGGGCATTTCGGACCATCCACGAATTTGCCGAATGACTTCTTTTCCTTCGAGATCAGGCAGACCAAGATCAATAATGACAAGATCAGGTTGCCTAGTAGAAGCTTCAATTAAACCTCGTGTACCGCTATCCGCTTCTCTCACATCAAAATTCTCTGCTTCCAGCGCTATACGCACGAAACGACGAATCTGATTTTCATCTTCGATAATCAGAATTCGAGGTGTTTTCATAACAGTTCTTCTGGTATAGGAGCAATACCAAGTGGCAGCGTCACAGTAAAACGAGCGCCACCATCGACTCGATTTTCTGCGGAAATTTTTCCACCATGGGCTTCGATGATCGCTTTACAAAGCGCCAAACCAAGACCAACGCCTGGTTTGTTCGATTCAGTTTCTCCGCGTGTGAATTTGTCAAATAGTTTGGTTTCTTGGCCGAGTGGCAAACCAGGTCCATTATCTTCCACTACAATAGTTATTTCATTATTTCCGGCAGTGGCAGAAACCGAAATCGTACTGCCAGTGGGTGTATATTTGGCAGCATTATCGAGCAAATTGACAATAACCCGTTGTATTAAAATAGGATCACACTCACATAAAGGTAAGCTGGCAGGAATCGAAATAATCAGTTTTTTTGTGGTCATTACGCGATGAAGTTGCATGCATGCACTGCCTACAATCTCCTCTATTGATTGCCAATCCTTTTTCAGCTTTATGCCACTGGCTTGCAATCGTGCCATATCGAGTAGATTTGTGACCAACTCAGTCATTTGTTGCGCTTCATTCCGGATAGCAAGAGCAAGTTCTTTCTGGGTATTTTCTGGGATATTGGTGTCTGCAAGCGTGCTGGACAATCCGACCAAAGCGGTCAATGGAGTCCGTAAATCATGTGAGATCGCGGAAAGTAATGAATTCCGCAACCGTTCTCCTTCCATTGAGACCAATGCGTCCTGCGCAACCTCGACATAGTGGACGCGTTCCAGAGCCAGAGCAATTTGTGCCGCGAAAGTGTCGAGTAAGCGTTTTTCCTCCGGTTCATTAAGAAAAAGCAAATCCTTGGCTTCCAGAACGAGTACCCCGCGAGTGCGCATCGGGGCTTTAAGGGGAAGGTAATGTGAAGCGGCTGCAGACAATGTATGTGTACCAAGACCGGCAGGCAATTGATGATCATAAACCCACTGCGCAACAGCGATATCAATTGTTGGCTGAGAGGATGATGTGCCAGCTACTTTGGTCTTCTCTTGACTACTGGGCAGGAGCACCGCTACTGCTGAATTAAATATTCCACTGACATTCCGGTTTGCAATCTCAACGACTTGTTCAACGGTTAATGCGCCAGATAGCTCTTTGGAAAGGGCTGCCAGTGCTTGGGCGCGCCGTTCGCGCAAATTGGCAATAGTCGCTTCAAATCGCAGTTTTGCTGCAAGCTGTCCGATGGTTAAGGCGATTAGTAGCATCAAGGCGAAAGTGAATAAATATTGCACATCGGAAACAGAGAATGAGAATCGTGGCGGTACAAAGAAAAAATCAAACAACAACACTGACAGTGCTGCAGCCCATGCGCCGGGACCACGACCGAATCTGATCGAAATGCCCACGACAGTTAACAACAATATCATGACGACATTCGATAAATCGAAAATACGTAACAATGCTTCAGCTAATAGGGTCGTTATTCCACACGCAATTGTGGCCCACGCATAGTTCCGCCATTTGGTCGCGCCAGGTTTGATTTCCCGGTTCTTGATTCGAGTAGGTTTCTCATTGCCGACAACTACATAGATGTCAATATCGGGCGCTAATCGAGCTAGTGCATCGATAAAACGAGGACGCAAATGCTGAAACCAAGAGAAATCCGCTGGGCGGCCAACGATCAGCTTGCTGGCGTTCCGGCTTTGTGCATATGCAATCAATGTTGCAATCAAATCACTGCCAGCTAGCGTTGCCGTTTCTGCGCCGAGTTCTTCAGCTAACTTAAGATGATCAAGAATACGTTGCCGATCACCCTTGGATAAACGCTGGAGTGCTGGTGTTTCAACATATACTGCGTGCCAGTCAGCTTTTAGCTCATTTGCCAAGCGAGCGGCACTGCGCACCAGCTTATTACCCATGGAATCTGGGCCAATACAGGCAATAATACGTTCACGTGTCTGCCAAACATTGGCAATTGCATGATCTGCCCGATAGGCTCGCATTTGTGAATCGACACGATCGGCTGTGCGCCTTAAAGCGAGTTCGCGCAATGCAATCAGATTACCCTTGCGAAAGAAATTCTTGGCGGCATGTTCGGCTTGCTCGGGCACATAGACTTTGCCTTCTCTAAGCCGCTCCAATAACTCGTCAGGTGGCAGATCAACTAAGGTCACATCATCTGCGTTATCAAAAAAACGATCTGGAACCGTTTCCCAGACGCGGATGCCGGTGATGCTGCCAACCACATCATTCAAACTCTCAAGATGCTGAACGTTCAGCGTCGTATAAACATCAATTCCACGTGCCAAGAGTTCGTCAACATCCTGCCAGCGTTTCATATGCCTTGAGCCTTCGATATTTGTGTGCGCGAGCTCATCAATGATGATTAACTGCGGCGCTCGTTGCAGTGCAGCGTCGATATCGAATTCAAGAAGTGATTTCCCCCGGTATTTGATTTCATGTAATGGTAATAGGGGAAGCTTCTCCAAAAGCTTTATGGTGTCGCTACGCCCATGCGTTTCAACCACGCCGATAACGACGTCAATCCCTTCAGCTAACCGTTGTTGAGCGGCATTAAGCATGGCGTAGGTTTTGCCTACTCCAGCACAGGCACCGATGAAGATTTTTAGCTTGCCACGTTGCGCAGCAATTTCCTCTTTCTTGATCTCCGCTAACAGATGATCTGGATCAGGACGCTCATCAGTCATTATTTTTCCAATGCATCAAGGGCTAAGTTTAGTCGTAAAACATTGACACGCGAATCACCCAATAAACCCCACTGTGGCGTTTCAATTGATCGATCAACCAGAGATTTGACTATAGCCGCATCGGTATTACGCGCTGTTGCAACGCGTTCGACTTGGTAATATGCTGCGGCGGGTGAAATATGTGGATCCAGACCACTTGCTGACGTAGTGACGAGATCCGTTGGAATTTTTTCCACTTTGTCTGGGTGACTTGCAAGTATGTTCTTGGCACGTTCTTTAACTGCCTCTATCAATACGGGATTGGTTGGCCCCAGATTGGAGCCGCCTGAATTTGCCGCGTTATAGGGCATTGGAGCAGTCGCAGAAGGGCGGCTCCAAAAGTAGGTTGGCCCAGAAAAGTTCTGTCCAATCAGGGAAGAACCGATGACTTCTTCGCCACGTTTAATCACACTGCCAGCAGCATGTTCCGGAAAAGCGATTTGTGCAATGCCGGTAACTGCTAGCGGGTAAAGTAAGCCGGTAACAAGTGATATCAAAATAAATAATGTGATGGCCGGACGGATGAGGTTTTTCATCATAGCTCCTGATTTGCGATTAAACGAGGTCTAAAAGACCTAATAGGACATCAATCAGTTTGATGCCGATAAATGGAACGAGCAAACCGCCCAGACCATAAATCAGCAAATTTTTACGTAATAGCGAAGCAGCACCCAATGCTTGGTATTTCACACCTTTGAGCGCCAGTGGAATCAGAAACACAATAATGATCGCGTTGAAGATCACAGCCGAAAGAATCGCCGATGAGGGCGTGTTAAGCTGCATGATATCGAGCATCTTTAACTGTGGGTAAGTAGTGGCAAATGCTGCGGGAATAATTGCGAAGTACTTGGCGACATCGTTAGCGACTGAGAAAGTTGTCAGCGCTCCGCGCGTCATCAACATTTGTTTACCGGTTTCGACAATTTCGATCAGCTTGGTTGGGTTGGAATCAAGATCAACCATATTGCCTGCCTCTTTTGCTGCTTGCGTACCCGAGTTCATGGCAACGGCTACATCAGCTTGCGCAAGCGCCGGTGCGTCATTTGTGCCATCTCCGGTCATGGCAACCAATCTCCCTTGTACCTGATACTCACGAATCAATTTAAGCTTATCCTCAGGCTTGGCCTCAGCGAGAAAGTCATCAACACCCGCTTCAGCGGCTATCGCAGCAGCAGTTAAGCGATTGTCGCCCGTGATCATCACTGTTTTAATGCCCATTTTCCGTAATTCGCTAAAACGCTCTCTAATACCACCTTTAACGATATCCTTGAGTTCAATGACACCGAGCACGCGAGCGCCATCCGCTACGACTAAAGGGGTGCTGCCACGACGTGATACTTGATCAACTAGAACTTCAACATTTTCAGGGAAAGTACTCCCTAGGTTTTCAATATAGGCACGAATCGTATCTGCTGCGCCTTTTCGGATCTTGCGGTCACCAAAGTCTACGCCGGACATGCGTGTTTGCGCAGTGAAAGGAACGAAAACTGCATTATGCAATTCACGACCACGCAATCCAAATTCCTGTTTTGCAAGTACTGCGATGGATCGGCCTTCCGGTGTTTCATCGGCTAACGAGGCGAGTTGTGCGGCATCAGCTAATTCTTTAATCTGAACATTGAGTGCTGGTAAGAAGGCAGATGCTTGCCGATTACCCAGTGTGATTGTTCCCGTCTTGTCGAGCAGTAATACATCCACATCGCCAGCGGCTTCAACTGCACGCCCAGAGGTAGCAATCACGTTCACTTGCATCATCCTGCTCATTCCAGCCACGCCAATCGCTGACAGCAAACCGCCGATGGTCGTCGGAATAAGACAAACCAGGAGTGCGACTAAAACGGTAATGGATACCGGTGAGCCCGATCCTGCTGACTCAACACTATAGATTGAAAACGGTAATAGCGTTGCGCATACGAATAGAAATATCAGTGTGAGCGTAACGAGCAAAATAGTTAGTGCTATCTCATTGGGTGTTTTCTTACGTTTGGCGTTTTCTACCATTGCAATCATGCGATCCAGGAATGCCTCTCCCGGATTTGCTGTCACGCGAATTATCAGCCAATCCGATAGGATGCGCGTACCGCCAGTAACTGCTGAGAAATCGCCGCCCGATTCGCGGATAACCGGTGCAGATTCGCCGGTGATGGCGGATTCATCAACAGAAGCGACGCCTTCAATGACTTCTCCATCAGCCGGAATGAAATCGCCCGCTTCAATGAGTACGATATCGCCTTTTCGCAGCGATAGGGAGTCAATAGTCGTAATTTTTGCATCGAGCTTAGGCTCAGCTAATTTCTTTGCCATAATATTCTTCCGCGCACCGCGCAAGGCTGCTGCCTGTGCTTTGCCTCGACCTTCAGCGAGTGCTTCCGCAAAATTGGCGAATAAAACGGTGAACCATAACCATGCAGCTATCGTAAAAATGAATCCTGCTGGTGCTTCGCCATGGCCGACGAGAGCATCAATACCCAATATCGTTGTGAGGACACTACCGACCCAGACTACAAACATCACCGGATTACGCCATTGCGCTTGCGGGGTAAGTTTCTTCAGCGCATTGATGAGCGCCGGCTTGATCAATACCGGGTCGAATAACGGAAGGGTTCGTGTTTTTTTCATGAATACTCCTACCTGTTAGTGTGAGAATAGCTGCAAGTGTTCGATGATAGGGCCAAGTGCTAACGCTGGTACGTAGTTAAGTGCTCCGATGATGATGATTGTGCTGATTAGCAGCACAACAAATAATGGCCCATGTGTCGGCAGCGTTCCACTGGTTACAGCGAGCTTTGGCTTTGCTGCCAATCTGCCTGCAATGGCTAACACGGGAATAATGACGCCGAATCGCCCAAACCACATCGCGATAGCAAGCAGAATGTTGTAAAAAGGTGTATTAGCTGAAAGCCCCGCAAAGGCAGATCCATTATTGTTTCCAGCCGAAGTGAATGCATACAGCACTTCGGAGAATCCATGTGCGCCTGGGTTGGCCATACTTGCCTTGCCTACTTCAGTAACAACGGCGATTGCGGCACCACCGAGTACTAGCAAAGGCACAATCAGAATCGCAATCGACACCATCTTCATCTCGAATACGCCGATCTTCTTACCTAAATATTCCGGTGTGCGTCCGATCATCAATCCAGATAAAAAAACGGCGAGTATGGCGAATATGAGCATCCCATATAATCCCGCACCAACACCACCAAATACAACTTCACCCAGCATCATCAATCCCATCGGAATTAAACCGCCCAATGGCAGAAAACTATCATGCATCGCATTGACCGCTCCACAGGAGGCGGCTGTCGTGACTGTCGCAAATAATGCAGAAGAAATGATGCCAAACCGTATTTCCTTGCCTTCGAGATTGCCCATTGACCCATCCGCACCCAATTGGGTGATAAGTGGATTCGAGTGGGATTCAGACCACAATGCTACCGCTGCCATCGTAATGAATAGCACAGTCATCGCAGCAAGAATCGTCCATCCTTGCCGCTGGTCTCCGACCATTTGACCAAAAGCAAAGCAGAGTGCGGTCGGAATCAGGAAGATACTGATCATTTCCAGAAAATTAGTGAGCGGAGTCGGGTTTTCAAAAGGATGTGCTGAATTCGCATTGAAGAAACCACCACCGTTGGTTCCTATCAGTTTAATTGCTTCCTGCGAGGCAACCGGCCCCATGGCAATGGACTGTTTATCTGTTTTGATCGCCTCCATGATCACGTTTCCTAGATCATCCTGCAACGGCTGACCATTAAGATCTTGCTTCGGTGCGGCATATTCAAGCGGCTCTATCAGTTTGACTTCTTGATAAGCATTGAAATTCTGAATAACCCCTTGATTCACCAGAATTAATGAGAATATAAAAGACAATGGCAATAGCACATAGAATATTGAGTGCGATAAATCGAGCCAGGCATTACCGATACCAGCAGCATTCCTTCGCGTAAAACCGCGGATCAGTGCAATGACAACTGCAATGCCGGTTGCACCTGATGCGAAGTTCTGTACCGTCAAAGCGAGCATTTGTGTCAAGTAACTCATCGTCGACTCGCCGCCATAACCTTGCCAATTGGTATTGGTGACAAAGGATATTGCTGTATTGAAGGCCGAGTCTGAAGAAACAGCTCCAAATGCTTGAGGATTCAGAGGCAGTTCACTCTGAAAACGTTGCAAGCCATATACAACAGCTACACCTATAACATTGAATAGCACGATGGCTGTTGCATAACGTTGCCATGGCATATCTTCTTCCGGATTAGTGCCAATAAAACGACAGAATCTATGTTCAAATTTATCCAGCCAAATGAAGCGGCGCGTTAGCTGCCCATCAAATACGTTTGCAAGATAGCGGCCTAAAGGCCAGGCGACTACAAAGAGGACAATAAGAAATAAACCGATTTGTATCCAAGGTGATGTGTTCATGCCACCTCCTCAGCGTTGAATAATGCATAGAGCAGGTATAAGAACAATAAGACAGCAAGAATACCGGTTAGCCAATAAATCCAATTCATCTTTTATTCCTCATGATAGTAGTTGGTGATCAACCCTATGATCAATACTACAGACAAAATGGCAAAACAGAGATAATAAGTAAGATCCATATACTTACACTAAAGTTATTTACTTATTCAATATAAGCAATTGTGTGTAAAAATGGAGTTGAATTGAAAGGTTGTAGCGTAAAAATTGTGTAAAATTTATTGGCTGCTACACCGATGCTGCAAGAAACTACCATTCGTCATGGCAGTCTGGCATTGATTTGGCAAAAGAGGTATTTCAGCAAGTAGCCCGGATAAGCTTGCGTCATCCGGGAATCGACTTGATCCAAATTTTGAAAGCTTGGTGTAGGGGAAATGGCCAGATATACACACAGTTTTGACTCGGTTGGCAATCTTCAAAATCCATCCCATCGGCGGCGATATTCGCACGCTCACTTATGATGCCGCCAGTTGCATTACCAACACACCGGCATGGCGCGGGACAACGTGCACGATTGGAACAAACGCCTTGTAGCGTATTCCGGCATTTCGACGTTCTTCCTGTGCTTATCCAGTGTCCGTTCAAAACAATTTCATCTTCGGTAAATCGCTCCGTCCCATGAGAAACTCGTCCACTCCCCGCGCCGCCTGCCTTCCTTCGCTGATCGCCCAGACCACCAGTGACTGCCCACGGCGCATGTCTCCGGCCGCGAAGACGCCGGGGATGCTGGACATGTAGTTTTGATCGACCAACACATTGCCACGCTGGTCGAGTTTCACACCGAGCTGTGAGATCGGCCCTTCCGGTTCGGGGCTGATGAAACCCAGGGCCAGCAGGCACAAGTCGCAGTCGAGCGTGAACTCGCTGCCGGGGATTTCCTTCATCTTCACCGGGCGCGAACCTTGCATTTCCCATTCCAGGCGGATTCCGTGGAGTTTTTTGACGACGCCGTTTACGCCGGAGAAGGATTGAGTATTGATGGCGAAGTCGCGAACGTCGTGGCCGATGGGAGCGGCGGCTTCTTCGTGGGCGGAACTGACGCGGTAGATCATCGGCCAGTAGGGCCAGGGCATGTCCTGCACCCGGCCAGCGGGCGGCTTGGGAAGCAGCTCGAATTGTTGGACAGACTTGCATCCCTGCCGAATGGCGGTGCCGAGGCAATCGGCTCCGGTGTCGCCACCGCCGAGGATGATCACGTGTTTGCCCTTGGCGCTGATAAATTCCCGTTCGGGGATGTGGTCGCCGAAGTTGATCTTGTTCTGCATCGGCAGATAGGTCATGGCCAGGTGAATGCCATTCAGATCGCGGCCGGGGACGTCAATATCCCGTGCCTTGGTCGATCCGCCGCAGAGGACGATCGCATCGAAATCGCGGTGCAGGTCTTCGACCTTGATGTTGAAGCCAACGTTGGCGCCGGTGACGAAGTTGATTCCCTCGGCTTTCATCAGATCGACGCGGCGGTTGACGATATGCTTCTCCAGCTTGAAGTTGGGGATGCCGTGCATGAGCAGCCCGCCGACCCGGTCGGCGCGCTCGAATACCGTCACCAGATGCCCCGCTTTGTTGAGTTGGGCGGCGCACCCGAGTCCGGCCGGGCCGGAGCCGACGACGGCGACTTTCTTGTCCGTCCGCGTGGCTGGCGGGCAGGGCTTAACCCACCCGTTTTCAAACGCGTGATCAATAATGTTCTGCTCAATCGACTTGATCGTCACCGGCTTCTCATTGATCCCCAGCACGCATGCCTCTTCGCACGGCGCGGGGCAGATGCGCCCGGTAAATTCCGGGAAGTTGTTGGTCTTGTGCAGCATCTCGATGGCATCGTGCCATCGCCCTTTGTAGATCAGATCGTTCCACTCCGGAATGATGTTCCCCAGTGGACATCCGGTGGGGCCATGGCAGAACGGAATCCCGCAATCCATGCAGCGAGCGCCCTGGCGCTTGAGTTTCTCCTCGGCAATGTCGAGATAGACCTCGTTCCAGTCGAGAATGCGCGACTCGACCGGCCGGCGCGTCGCCGTTTCACGCTTGAATTCCTTGAAACCTGTGGGTTTGCCCATTGTTTTCTCTCACGTCAAAATTAAAAGTTAAAAATGCAGGATTCCATCTTCGCCTTCAATTTTTAATTTTTAGTTCACACTGCGCCCGCCTGGCGCTCGCTGAGCTTCCTGGCTGCTTCTTCAATCTCGCCCATTTTCTCCAGTGCATTGCGATAGTCGGTCGGCATTACCTTGACGAACCAGTGGAGTGCCTTCTCGAAATCGTCCAGGATCGCCTTGGCGCGAGTCGATCCGGTCAGCTTGTGGTGGTTCTCCAAAAGGATCTTGATCGTTTCGCGATCATAATCCTTGTCGGGCTTTTCCAGTGCCACCATCTCGGTATTGCACAGGCGCGGAAACTGGCCATTGTCGTCGTAGACGTAGGCGATTCCGCCGCTCATGCCGGCGGCAAAGTTGCGTCCGGTTGGGCCGATGACGACGACCCGCCCGCCGGTCATGTATTCGCAGCCATGATCGCCGACGCCCTCGACAACCGCCTGGGCGCCGGAGTTGCGGACGCAGAAGCGTTCGCCGACGACGCCGCGGATATAGACTTCGCCGGCGATTGCGCCGTAGCAAATGACGTTGCCGGCGATGATGTTTTCCTCGGGCTTGAATGTTGCCTGCTTCGGCGGGAAGAGGGCGATCTTCCCGCCGGAGAGTCCTTTGCCCAGGTAGTCGTTACTGTCCCCTTCCAGCATCAGCGTGACGCCGCGAGCAAGAAAGCATCCGAAGCTCTGCCCCGCCGATCCGGTGAACTTGAATGTGATCGTGTCGTCCGGAAGCCCTTTGTGCCCGTATTTCAAGGCGATTTGGTGCGACAGCATGGTGCCGACAGTGCGATTGACGTTGCGGATCTCAAGGTTGGCTGTAACTTTTTCGCCGCGCTCAATCGCCCGTGCCGCCAGCTGAATGAGCTGGTTGTCCAGTGCCTGTCCCAGCCCGTGCTCTTGCTTTTGCACACAGCGAACGGCTACATCCGCACCGACCTGGGGTTTGTGCAGGATCACGTCCAGATTCAGATGACGCGCCTTGTCATGGCTCGAGACATCCATGAACTCCAGCAATTGCGTCTGCCCGACCATGTCTTCAAACTTCCGGAATCCCATCTCAGCCATGTATTGCCGCACTTCCTCGGCGATGAAGAAGAAAAAGTTGATGACGTGCTCCGGTTTGCCGGCGAATTTCTTGCGCAGCTCGGGATCCTGAGTCGCCACGCCGACCGGGCAGGTGTTCAGATGACAGACCCGCATCATGATGCATCCGGAGGCAATCAGCGGCCCGGTGGAGAAGCCGAATTCCTCCGCCCCGAGCAGCGCTGCGATGACGACATCGCGGCCGGTCTTGAGGTGCCCATCCGTCTGTACGGTCACGCGCCCGCGCAGGTTGTTCATCACCAGGACTTGTTGTGTCTCCGCAAGTCCCAGTTCCCACGGGATGCCCGCGTACTTGATGCTGGTCAGCGGCGCAGCGCCCGTTCCGCCGGAATCGCCGGAGATCAGGATGTGATCCGCTTTGGCCTTGGCGACGCCGGCCGCGACGGTTCCGACTCCCACCTCGCTGACCAGCTTTACGCTGACGCGCGCCTTGGGATTGGCGTTCTTCAGATCGTGGATGAGCTGCGCCAGATCCTCAATCGAATAAATATCATGATGCGGTGGTGGTGAAATCAATCCGACGCCGGGCGTTGAGTGTCTGATTTTCCCGATATACGCATCCACTTTGTGTCCCGGCAATTGTCCGCCTTCGCCTGGCTTGGCACCCTGGGCCATTTTGATCTGCAATTCATCGGCGTTGGCCAGGTATTCAGCGGTGACGCCGAAGCGTGCGCTCGCCACCTGCTTGATGGCGCTGCGGCGAAAAATGATGTTGCCGTTCGCATCCGGCTGCGGATCGGGCTGGAAGCGCCGCGAGTCTTCGCCCCCTTCGCCGGTGTTGCTCTTGCCGCCAATGCGATTCATGGCGATGGCCAGGTTCTCGTGGGCTTCGGTACTGATTGATCCGAGCGACATCGCGCCGGTGACGAATCGCTTGACGATCTCTTTGGCTGGCTCGACTTCTTCCAGCGGGATCGGATTGACCGCTTTCCTGAAGTTAAGCAATCCGCGCAAAGTGCATCGGCTGCGCGCTTCATCGTCCAGCAGCGCGGTATATTCCTTGAACTTCTTGTACCCGTCGATGGGCTTCTCGACCCCTACTCGGACCGAATCCTGGAGTTTGGCCACCGTCTCGGGGTTCCACATGTGGTATTCGCCGTCGCGGCGCCATTGGTACAGTCCACCGGTATCCAGCACCTGCCCATTCACCTGGATCGGCGGAAATCCGCGGCGATGCCGCTCCAACGATTCACGCGCGATGATCTCTAGTTCGATTCCCTTGATGCGCGACGCTGTGCCGGTGAAATACCGGTCGATCATCTCCTTGCCAAGCCCGATCGCTTCGAAGATCTGAGCGCCCCGGTAGCTCTGCACCGTGCTGATTCCCATCTTCGATGCGACCTTGAGGATCGCCTTGTTGGCCGCTTTGATATAATTGTATTGCGCTTTCTCCAAGTTCAGGTCGTTGGGAAGCAATTCGTTCTTATCTAAATCCGCCAGCGTCTCGAAAGACAGATACGGATTCACCGCCCCGGCTCCGTATCCGATGAGTAGACAGAAGTGATGCGCCTCGCGTGCCTCGCCGGTTTCGATCACCAGACCGCATTGCGTGCGTGTGCCTGCGCGGATCAGGTGATGATGCACTGCTGCAGTTGCCAGCAGGCTGGGAATCGGCACGTTCCCGGCATCTACGCCCCGGTCCGACAGAATGAGGACGGATGCGCCTTCCTTAACCGCGTGAGCCGCCCGCTCCATCAATGCTTCCAGTGCATGCTGCAATCCCGTTTCGCCTGCGCTGACCTTGAAGAGCATCTCGAGCGTCACCGCTCGTAATTTACCGACAGCCACTTCCCGCAGCTTTTCCAGATCGGCGTTGCTGATGATCGGGCTTTTGAGCTTGATCAAGTGCGCTGCATCCGGCGTCTCGTCCAACAGATTCCCTTCGCGTCCGATGTAGGTATATGCCGATGTAACCAGCTCCTCGCGCATCGCATCCAATGGCGGATTGGTTACCTGCGCGAAGAGTTGCTTGAAATAGTTGTAGAGCAACTGCGGCTTCTCGGAGAGACATGCCAGCGGCGTGTCCGTCCCCATCGACCCGATCGCCTCGGCCCCGTTTACGGCCATTGGCGTCATGATCAGTTTGAGGTCTTCATGGGTGTGCCCGAACGTGCGTTGCCGCGCCATTAGCGTTGCATGGTCCGGCTGATGCACCTTGCTCGGGGCTGGAAGATTGTCCAACTCGATCAGATTCTGTTCCAGCCATCTCTTCCAAGGCCGTTTGTTTATGAGTTGCCGCTTGATTTCGCTGTCATCGATGATTCTTTCCTGCTTGGCGTCGATCAGGAAAATCTTGCCGGGCTGCAACCGCCACTTCCGCGCCACGTTTTCCGGTGGAATCGGCAGCACGCCTACCTCGCTGGCCATGATTACCAGATCATCCTTCGTTACGTAGTATCGCGACGGCCGCAGCCCATTTCGATCCAACACCGCGCCGACGAGCGCGCCATTCGTAAAGGCAATAGAAGCCGGTCCATCCCATGGCTCCATCAGGCAAGCGTGATACTCGTAAAACGCCTTGAGGTCCTCATCCATCTGATCGTGATTCTGCCACGCCTCCGGGATGAGCATCAGCACCGCATGGGCCAGGCTCCGACCGTTCACGCACAGAAATTGCAGCGCGTTGTCCAGTGTGGCCGAGTCTGAGCCGGATTCCGTCAGAATCGGAAACATCTTCTGGAGCTCATCTCCGAACACTTCCGATTGCAAAGATCCATACCGTGCCCGCATCCAGTTCCGGTTGCCGTGCAGCGTGTTGATTTCGCCGTTGTGAGCGAGGTAGCGATACGGATGCGCCAGCCGCCAGGATGGGAAGGTGTTCGTTGAAAAACGCGAATGGACGATCGCCAGGGATGACAGGAAATCCGGGTCCGACAAATCCGGGAAATACAGTCGAACTTGCGCTGCCGTCAGCATTCCCTTGTAGATTATCCGGTTGGCGGACAGGCAGCAAATGTAGAAATCTTCCGCGGCCTGCGGCGGAAAGTCACCGAACTCGATGGTATTTTCCGTTCGCTGGCGTACCAGGTACAGACGCCGGTCAAAATCCTGCCGGTTGTAGAAACTCTCTCCCATTCCGACAAAGATCTGCCGGATCATCGGCTCCACCTTGCGCGGACTCGGTCCGCACGCCTTGGCGTTGACCGGCACATCCCGCCATCCCAACACCACCATTCCGAAATCGACCGCGACTTTCTCCATCGCCTGCTCGCACAGCTTGCGGGCGGTCGCATCCTTGGGCAGAAAGACCATTCCCACCCCATATTGCCCCAGTTGAGGCAGCTCGATACCGATCTTCTTGGCTTCCCGCCGGATGAACTTATCCGGCATCCGGCACATGATTCCGGCCCCATCCCCGGAATCCGGCTCGCACCCACAGGCGCCGCGGTGTTCCATGTTTTCCAGCATCTTCAGGGATTGCTCGACGATGGAATGGGAGTCCTTTCCTTTGATGTGGGTGATGAATCCAACACCGCAGGAATCATGGTCGAACCGTGGATCGTACAGGCCCTGTGCGGGCGGATAGCCTTTTGTCATCGCTTTAGTCGCTCTAATTCTGGGCTGGTTCCAGTCGGACAAATTCCAGAATTATGATCATAGCGGATGAGGGGAGAGAATCCAAATATTTCTGGGAATGGGAAACTGAAGTTTCTTTGCCCCCCTCCGTCCAACAGCCGCTGATGGTTTGATGTATGCTGTCAAAAATGAGATCTAGAAGACAAATCACTGCTTGATGACAAGAAATCAGATGATCTATGTCTGAATTAATCCAGCAATTGAATTTTGTTTAGCAAAATGAGGAGATCGGGGGCAGGATAGTCCGCGTTAAGGATCGGGCAGCATGTCCTTCCCGGGGCATACCCTTCGCGCCGGACGGCGGCGCGATCCTGGAAAGCTCTAAAGGTTAAAGAAATGGTTTAATGTGTTATTTCCTTAAAATGAGCCATCGCGACCCTGGCAGCTCTCCTCGTTGAATCATCAGCTTCAAGTATTCCATTTTCAATTGCCTGATCCAAACTTACAATGCCGACAGCCAAGTGAATACGATCTGCAGATGACATATTTTTTTGGTGTAATGTCGAAAGAGCGTGAAATTTTGCAAGTTCTAAATGTTTAGAGATAACTTTTCTGTTATCTGCCAAGACCGCAGCCTCAGAATATCTAATTGCCTGATGTAAATGATTTTCTGTCCGACATGCTGAAAGAACGAATAGTAAGACAAATATAATGCTGAGATATAACGACGTGTTAACAATATCGCTAATTATTGGCATAAATTTATTTTTCATCATGTTACAAACACAGCTAGAATTTTAGAAATCAAAGTCAGAAAGATAAGTATAAATTTATAAAATCATCTTATTGCTTTAAACAAACGGGTTAAATGCCCTATTTGTAACTTTGTTCAAAATTCCTTAGACACAATCCACTCATAATCATTGCATAGTAAAAATTATGACAGTGGTGCTGTTCAAAGGCTGTCGGTATCGTTTCGATGCTCCTGCCTTGATGCTGAAGATATTTCCCAAACAACCATAAACATGGCCGCGATGGCCGGGCCAATGACAAGGCCGTTGAGTCCAAACATCTGAAGGCCACCGAGTGTAGAAATTAACACAACATAGTTAGGCAACTTGGTATCCTTGCCTACTAAAGCGGGACGCAAGACATTATCCGCCAGCCCCATTACGAGAGCGCCGAAGGCGATCAAAACCAAGCCCTGCCATACGGCACCGGTCGCCAGTAGGTAAATCGCCACTGGCAGCCAGACCAGACTAGCCCCGATTGCAGGCAGTAGTGAAAGAAAGGCCATTATCACACCCCATAGCAGTGGTGCGTGAATCCCCAGAAACCAGAAAATCAGGCCGCCGAGCATGCCCTGCAGTATAGCCACGAAAATACCGCCTTTAACCGTGGCACGAACGGCCGTGGTGAACTTGGTAAAGAGTGCGTGCTGCTGCTCAGCATGCAATGGGATTGCCTTCCTGATATTTTTGAACAATGCGTCCCCATCGCGCAGCAAAAAGAAAAGCAGATACAACATGACACAAAAATTGACGATGAAGTGAAATGTGAATTGACCGATGCTGAGGATCTGTGTGGCCAAAAACTGGCTACCCTGTCGAAGGCCGACGGCCAGTTTTTCCTGCACCGCACCAAGGTTCGTCAGTCCCAATTGCGCCATCATATTTTGAATCCAAGCGGGTAAAGCATCCCAGACCTGATGAAAATAGAGACCAAAATCCAGCTTGCCGGAATGAATCATGTCATACAGACCGGCAGCCTCCTGCATCAAGGATGTTGCAATCACCATCAATGGCAGGATCACTAACACAATGATAATTAGGATTGTAGTCAGTGCAGCGGCACTGGGGCTCTGCCGCATTGAACCTGATAGCCGCCGAAACATCGGCGCAAACACAATGGCCATCACTGTCCCCCAGAGAATTGCGCCGAAAAATGGCCATAAGATCCAGGCGAAGGCCAGCGAAGCTGTGACGAGGAGCAATAGGAAAGTCTTCTCTTCGAGTCTGTACATACTAATTTCCTTTCAGTTTGCTCACATACGCCGTTCAAAAAACGGCAGTATCTTTAGGTTCAAATTCTAAAAACTAAGTCTTGCAAAGGTCTCATCAAGTGTAAGGGGATCTGCACTTCGGATACCAAATTCCGCAAAGGTGTTGCGATGGTAAAAGGCCTTGGCTGCTTCGATTAATGCTTTAGATGGCATGCAACCAACTCGGGCACAGAGAGTGCCCTACGGGTCGTCGTTAATGATCACAAAATTCTGCGTGTGCTTTCTTACTTTTTGCAACGCAGCAAGACCGTCACCGCTACCCCTGATAATAATCGGGTATCCAGTATTTATTCATAGCAGTGCCATCAATAACGCTGTAACAGATTGCAGTTTGCTACAGATCGGATGAATGACTATGGCCACACACATTGATAATGCTTATTGTGATTCCGTTTGTTTCATTGAATCGCGAAATGTTGTATATAACGCATTGATCGTGACCAGTTGATTTAGCGCACTCATTAAGGTCTTAGTAATGTCTGTAGTTTCCGCAACTTGGGGTTCTTCGCGAGTGCCATGAGGATTGAAAGATTTGCTTTTAGTGAGTTCACCGAGGACAAATCCGATACCGCCTGCTAATAGCAAGCTTGCCGGAGCAGTCATTTGTTGCTGTGTTTTCTGAATGAGGGTATCAGCACGGATAATAACCATATGCTGATGTTGCAACACCTGCAACTCCGCATCCTTAATTTGCGCTGTTAAAGATTTGGTTTCATTTCCGTTTAAAATAGTATCTAACATCAGGTTTCCTCCTTGTTTCCAGGTGTAGGTGCCATAGATCGAAGGGTGCGAAAGGTCGCTGGGAATCGCAAATAATAGCCTTTGCTACGGATCACGCCCCATAGAACCAGCGCAAGCAGTAAATTCAAAACGACGGCCAGCAGTATTAACAGGATGTTATCTGTCAGAATCCCATATCGGTTCAGCACTAACATGACAGCTGCTAGGAATCCTAGCCACGCGACACTCAGCAAAACAGCGGCCATTATGCCGGCCACGATCATGACCACTAAACTATTGCCCGCCTGTTGTGCTTCAAGTGCCGCGAGCCGGAAGTGCATGTGATTCAATTCACGCAATTCATGCCATAACGACTGTACATCATCCGTCACGCTGGACTCATTTTCAGAATGACCATCTGTCGCAGCTTGCTCAGGCACCTCATTTTTTATCATTTGAATCCATCGTATTTAGCGATTATTCAATAATCTGCTCAGAAGAAAACCCACTCCTACTGCAATACTTACCGATGTGATTGGGTTTTCGCGAATATAAACGGTACATTCCTTCATCAGTCGCTGTTCAGCATGTTTCAGCTGATCTCCTTTATCAACAATTTTGTCAGCGGCTTGATTAGTTACCTGGGTGGCCTTATTAACCGCCTCATGCGCTAGATCATTCAATTCATCTCCCTTGTCAACAATTTTATCTGCAACCTGATGAGTGACATGGGTAGCCTTATCGATAGCTTCATGTGCTAAATGGGATGCTTTGTTTACAGTTTCCATGTGATGTTCCTCTTATCGTTTATTTGAACCGTGCGTTCTACAAGACTCACAGATTCATGAAATTTAATGGCCTAACGATTGTTAAACCACTTGCTTAATAGGAACCCCACACCTATCGCGATACCTACCGACGTCACTGGATTATCTCGAACATAATCGGTGGCTTCTTTCATCAATCGCTGCTCGGCATGTTTCAATTGATCGCCTTTTTCGCTCATTGTATCGGCAACCTGTTGAGTAGCTTTGCTAGCCTTATCAATGGCTTTATTGGTTGCCTTGCTGGCCTTTTCAACAGTTTCGTTTGTAAAATCAGTTACTGTATCTACAACTGTGTCGACATTTTTCATAGTGATACCTCTTAGTTTCTATTTAAACCATAAGTTATTTATGGTTCATGGATTAATGATATTTAATCAATTAACGATGACAGAATATCCACTTAATTGAGAACCAATGACTTACTGCTTCGTGGTTCCATAATAAGCATGAATTTCATTCTCCCAGGATTTGTCTGCCATATCCGGCCAATGGCTCTTATCGAATCCCGGTGCATTTTTAAGACGATCCTTATTCACGTTAAGCACAAAGTGTTTTTCTTCTGTGTCTAGCTTTAGTGCATTCCAAGGTACCGCAAATAGCTTGCTTCCTATCCCCAAGATACCGCCAAAAGACAACACCGCATAACACACTTGGCCGGTCGTTGTGTCCAGCATGATTTCTTTAATGTCACCCAGGTCATCACCATTTGGGTTGCAAACATCATTTCCAATAAGCGTTTCGGCGCCCATCAGACGAACTCCTGATGCTTTGTTGTCGCCTTTGTAAATACCATGAGTATCGCGATCTTCGTAATTCATATAAAACTCCTGCCAAAAAATAATATTGGTAAAGGATCCTTCAATCATATTCGTGATCACCAGATCCTGATAATGGAGCGTGTATGATGTTTTATACACCGCATGAGTAACAATATACGTATCACTCAATACAGTCGGTTCGATAGCGAACATAGGTAACATCAGAGTGATTGCTACTTCACAAGATATTCATCTCAGTTAACGATATCCCGCAACGAAAGGCATTCAATGGATTCACATAGTTACTATCGCTACGGCGTGGTATGTCGCAGCAGAGAGAAAAGATAATCGTAATTGGGGTTTCTGGTTACTTTTGCTTGGTAACCTATTATGGTTGATCTGGTCTATACCCAATGCTGCTTGGGCACTAGCGTCGATGCCGGTAATCTTAGCCGGCTTGAATATAAGAGGTGTACTAAAGTCTATTAAAATAAATTGACTTTAGTTTCTTTATTCACACATTGATATCCTTATAACTATTCGGCTTAATTGTGAAATTTATATTTATTTGCAAGTCTGGTTTTTCAGCGGTTTGCTAGGAGTCTGTCGGACTTAAGGCCAATCTACTGCGCCAGTGGGATAACGGTTCGTATTTCCTCAATTTTTCGTTGCATAGATCAACTATGCGCCACAAAATCGAGAAAATCCGCACTCGTTCTCCCACTCGGCTCGCTACGACTGCTTAAGTCCGACAGACCCCTGGCTTGCGATAGTTTTGCCATGACCTCTGATCAGGTAGTCTTCCGACTGCATTTCCATCAAACGCGAAACCGTGCGTTCAAATTCAAAACTGGTATCCGCTTTGACGTACAGTGATTGCAGCGGCACGGCGGCTGAGCACAGAAACTTGACGTTGTGTTCATACAGTGCGTCGATGAACGTGATGAAGCGCCGGGCCGCGTCGCTGTTTTCTTTATTGAACTGTGGAATCGCGACCATGATGACGGTGTGATAGGTGCGTGCAATCGCGAGATAGTCTGCCGGCCCCAGCGGATTGGCGCACAGGCGTTTAAACGAAAACACAGCAACGCCGCGCGCTGCTTTGGGCACAAATAATATGCGTCCCTGCACATTGAGTTCTTCGCTGGGAACCTTGGCCCGGTCTTCCACCCGACGATCGGTCAGGCGGAAGAAGATGGCTGACAATTGCGTCGTCGTTTCGGCATTGATCGGGTGGTAATAGGTTTGTGCGCCTTTCAAGCGGTTGTAGCGATAATCTACCGGACCATCCAGCGCAATAATATCGAGTTTTTCCTTGATTTGTTCGATGAAAGGCAAAAAGCGCTGACGATTCAAGCCATTTTTGTAAAGATCATCCGGTGGTCGGTTGGACGTGGCGACAACGATCACGCCCTGAGCAAATAATTCCTTGAATAGTCGGGTCAGTACCATCGCATCGGCGATATCGGTGACCTGTAACTCATCAAAACATAGCAATGTCGCTTCACCGGCTATTTTCCGCGCGACCGATGGAATCGGATCATCGTCACCGGCACGCCCGCCATGCCGGGCGCGTTCTTGTACAGAAAGATCATGCCATTCCTTAAGCCGCGCGTGGATATCCAGCATGAATTCATGAAAATGTACGCGCCGTTTTGATGCGATCGGAGCGACCGCATAAAACAGATCCATCAACATCGACTTGCCGCGCCCGACGCCGCCGTAAAGATAAATGCCTTGAGGGGCGGGTTTGTTACCATCCAGCCAACGGGATAAACAAGCTGGCCATCTGAAATGGAAGCCATTACTTTTGCTTGTTATCACGGGATAATCGATCAGTTCGCGGTGTAATCGTTCTAATGCAGCGACTGCATTGGCTTGACCGGCATCCGGCTTGAGTTCGCCGGCCTGTATCAGTGCGTGGTAGGCGGCTTGCGGTGCGGTGTCTTGGGGTGTGGTGGGTTGCATGTTCGATTATGGCGATGATCCGGTCGATGTTGCAAATTTGGCCTGCCCGGCAAGCCAGACCAATATCAGAACCGGAAAACCCAATAGTGCCGTGACGATAAAGAAATTTTCATAACCATACGCATCGACAAATTGCCCACTGAAACCGGCAATGAATTTGGGTAGCAACAACATCACCGAACTGAATAGCGCATACTGCGTGGCCGAGTAGGCGGAATTGGTCAGGCCTGACAAATACGCAATGAAGGCGCTGGATGCAATGCCGGCCGATAGATTGTCGGCTGAGATGGTAAAAACCAGCGCGCTGACATCATGACCGCGGCCTGCCAGCCAGACAAACAGCAGATTGGTGGCAGCCGATAACACGGCGCCCAGGAACAGCGTGCGCATGATACCGATTTTGACGGTCAGCACACCACCGATGGCCGCACCGGCGATCGTCATAATGACACCGTATACTTTTGAAATGGTGGCGACTTCCTCTTTGCTGTAGCCCATATCCACATAAAACGGATTGCTCATCACACCCATCACCACATCGGAAATGCGATAAATGGCAATCAAGCCTAAGATCAGCAATGCTTGTTTGCCGTGACGCACGATGAAATCGCGGAAAGGCGCGATCAATGCGCCGTACAGCCATACCAGAATATTGTTGATGCGGGGATGGAGATTCCAGTGCGCAATCGCCAGTTGCGCAATTTTTTCGTTGTCTGAAATCAACCGGCTGTAGGGGACATCCGGCTCGCGGATGATCAGTGTGGTAATGATGCCGACCGCCATAGTGGCGGCCATTACCAGGTAAGCGAAGCGCCACGGCGCATGGTCATACGTGGTGGAAACATCAATCGTCGCTGCAATCCACAGCACACCGGCCGATGCCAGGATCATCGCGATGCGGTAGCCCGCTTGATACGTCGCTGCCATGGCGCCCTGCAATTCGACCGCAACGGCTTCAATACGATACGCATCGAGCGCAATATCCTGGGTGGCGGAAGCAAAAGCGACCGCGAGTGCGAAAAATACCAATTGCGTCAGACTGACGACGGGATCGGTAAATGCCATGCCGACCAAGGCGGCAGCGATGATAATTTGCGACAGTAACAACCAGGCACGGCGCCGGCCGAGGAAGCGGGTCAGCAGCGGCAGCGGTAGCCGATCGACCAGCGGCGACCACAGCCACTTAAAACTGTATGCCAAGCCGATCCAGCTCAGGTGGCCGATGGTGGTGCGGTCGATGCCGGCTTCGCGCAGCCAGAACGACAGGGTGCCCATGATGAGCAGCAGCGGCAGGCCGGCGGAAAATCCCAGCGACAACATGCCCAGCACGCGTGGATGGGTATAAACCCGCAATGCCTGCAACCAACTGGAAAATCCGGTGGATGTCATAAGGTGTGATCGTAGTCGACGATCAGCGGTGCATGATCCGAGAAACGCTCGGTTTTATAAATCGAGGCACTGCGCGCTTTTTGCGCTATCGCGGGTGTGGCAATCTGATAATCAATGCGCCAGCCGACGTTCTTGGCCCAGGCTTGTCCGCGATTGGACCACCAAGTGTATTGATCCGGTTCGGCATTGAGCTGCCGGAATACATCGACAAACCCAATGTCATCAAAAACATTCGATAACCAAGTGCGTTCTTCCGGCAGGAAACCGGAATTTTTCTGATTGGAACGCCAGTTTTTCAGGTCAATTTCCTTATGTGCGATATTCCAATCGCCGCACAAAATAATTTCCCGGCCGTTGGCCATCAGTGTTTTCAGGATCGGAAAGAATTTTTCCATGAAGAAGAATTTTGCAGCTTGCCGGTGTTCGCCGCTGGACCCGGACGGCAGATAGAGTGAAATAATGCTCAAATTACCGAAATCTGCCTGGATAAAGCGGCCTTCGGCATCGATTTCAGGGATTCCGACGCCTTCGATGATGTTGTCTGGCTGACTGCGGCAATAAATGCCGACGCCACTATAGCCTTTTTGCGCAGCACAATGAAAGTAGCCCCGATAGCTATCCGGTGACAGCATATCCTTGGAAAAGTCGGGTAATTGCGCTTTGAGTTCCTGCACACACACAATATCCGCCGATTGTGCGGCCAGCCATCCAAAGAAGCCTTTTTTTGCAGCCGCGCGAATGCCGTTCAGGTTAAGCGTTATAATTTGCATCTTTTTATTTCTAGTGTGGTTAATTGTATGTCCGATTTCCGGCAGGCATTTATTCAGTTCGCCATTGAGCGCAATGTGTTGTGCTTTGGCGAATTTAAAACCAAAGCGGGGCGCATGTCGCCTTATTTCTTTAATGCAGGCTTATTCAACGACGGCGACTCTCTGCGCAAACTCGGGCAATTTTACGCCAAAGCGATTGTCGCTGCAGCGCTTCCGTTCGATATGTTGTTCGGCCCCGCGTACAAAGGCATTCCGCTGGTCAGCACGATTGCTATCGCGCTGGCGGAGATGGGGCATAACTATCCTTTCTGCTTTAACCGCAAGGAAGCGAAAGATCATGGTGAAGGCGGCGTGCTGGTGGGTGCTCCACTGAGCGGACGGGTGCTGATTGTCGATGATGTGATTTCCGCGGGTACCTCGGTGCGTGAATCGGTCGACTTGATTAAAGCCTCGGGTGCAACGTCTGGCGGTGTCGTGATTGCGCTTGATCGTATGGAACGCGGCATCGGGGAACTATCGGCGGTACAGGAAGTGCAGCAAATGCATGGGCTTTCGGTGACTTCGATTATTAATTTGGATGATCTGGTGGAGTATTTGCTGAATCACGCTGCGCTTGCGCAGCATTTGCAGGCGGTGCAGCGGTATCGGGAGCAGTATGGGGTGAACTAATAGCGCTGCGAAAACCATGGAATTTGATTGTACGCAGCAACTTGCTGTGAGGGTATTCAAACCTTTTATTCATTGTCGGACTCCCCATTAAGTACTGCTGATTAGATTTAGTTTTGCGAATTATTGATCATTTGACACTCTATCTAATTTGCAGTACTTTTATCTTATATATGTATATAGTAAGGCACTTATATCTTGCCACATGCTGAAAGTAGTAATTTCGCTATGTTTCACTTCAGATTCTACCAGTCTGCACGCTGGTTTGGCCTGTGAATCGTTCTTCTTTCCATGATTGTTATGCTTTTCTATCATGATGAATAGTGCACCGCGTACTGTCAATCTTGATTCGCAAAGTCTGGACAAAGTGATTAAAGCGCTTTCGGATGTGGTGAAAGACTTCAACCTTACCCGTCGCGAGCGGATTAGCTACTGGGGGTTAATGCTTAGTGCTGATTTGGCAATCGCGCATTTTCTTATTACGTTTGTTTGGCTATTTAGTTCGATATTTGTTCTCAATTTTGTTGATAAGAGTATTGTAGACGCGACGGTCACCCCTCCTGATTGGTTCAAGAATGTACTTGGATTGTTATTTATTTTGTCACTATTGGCTCTTCTCCTGTCCATATTAGCGGGCGTACCGTCGCTACTGTTTAGTATTTCATTGCTTCGCAAAACATTCCAGGAGCGAGCGAAGCTAGAGTTGTTGGGGATTACTGGGTTAACGAAGTCGTTGTGGAAGGAGAGCAGACGCAGTCGGTGGCTAAGTCGCCTTCGAAGTGGATTCCTGATTTTTATAAGTGTGTACATGATAATAGGAGCCGTTTCTGTCTCAATCTTTGTAAAAGCGCTCACGCTTAGACCTGATCTTGCGTTTGAACTTGAATCTGCACTATATCCAAATTTAGGGATTATTGGTTTTGGTAGGATGGTTGTTGCCGTGGCGGTTTGGTTGGCAATCATGCTATTCACCGCGAGATATCTGCGTAATCAGCGTGAACAGATAGACTTGGCGGCTAACGCGGGGCAATTGAGATCTGTGCTAGAGAAGATGTTGCAGCATGCTGGCGTGGCAGGAAAAGTTGAAGTACCGGCCGAATTTATTGAACAGGCTGCGAAGATCGAGTCAGTACAGATAGCCAGAACCCGCAAGACCGCAATTCTCAAGAGTGCGGACATTCGTACTAGCGGCTATGCGATCGTGTTCGAGGAGGGTGCTGCTCGACAACGTTCAATGTTGGGCATTGCAGATCGGATTGAGTTGCAGGATTTGGAAGCACAGCTAAGTACAGAAGATGTAGAATCCTTCTCGTCCTTAGGATCACTTTCTCAAGGCGTTGAAACAATATTACGAAGTTTGACTAAAAATGGGCGTGTTGAAATTGAATTTGTGATAAATCGTGAAAATCGCATCATTCGAGTTACAGCAGTGAGGTCATTCATTGAAGATGCTACTTGCACACCACCAGGAGTAAATGGTGGTTGATCAAGCATTGACACTCGAGCCATACGCGATCCAATTCTCGAGTACAGGTAAGGCAAGTCGGCATGAACTGCCACCTGAAGCGCAGATAGTGTTATTCGAAGTATTGGATATCTTGGCTGCTAATCCAGATGCTTTTCCAGGTCGAACGCGGGCGATTAGCCGCGATGGCACCATTCGATTGTATTTACATCCTTCCCCGGCTTTACAAGTGACCTTCGAACTAGATAGTACACGTAAGGTACTGTATCTGCTACACTTCGTTGCGCCAAAAATTCAAGTTATTAAGCCCGTTTTTATCAGCTACAGCCATAAAGATGCTTTGTGGTTGGAGAAGCTCAAGCAGTTTCTGCAACCCCTTGAGGACAAAGAATTGATTCGGATTTGGGATGACACAGAAATTCGACCGGGATCAGACTGGCTGAATGAGATCCGCATTGCCTTGGAATCGGCGAGGGTCGCCGTGTTCTTGGTTACGCAGAACTTCCTTAATTCCACCTTCATTCGCGAAAAGGAACTGCCGGAGCTACTGGAGGCAGCCCAGAATCGCGGTTGTGTGATTTTCTGGATTGCAGTGAGCTCAACTACTTTCGAGGATTCCCTGCTGGCTAAGTTTCAAGGTGCTAATTCTCCAGATAAACCACTCGATCTACTGTCTGAGGGTGAACAGAATCGCGTACTTGCTGAGATCTATAAAAAAATGAAGTCGGCTGTGATGCCGGACTGAGTCTTTCCGATTGTCGGTAAGCACTCTGTTTATCCGCCCCAGAAACGAAAATTTCCGGTATCCAGATGAATAAAATTAGAAGACGGGTAATAACCCACACCGCCTGCTTGCAGGGACATGGCAACAGTGCGCAGATCGGAAAGTCTACGACTCGGCAAGCGGATATCGATGGCCTTTCCATGCGTATGCATGCTGTTTTTAGCAACGCCGCCGCTTTGCTCTGCCAATTTGGCATTGGTAGCAGGTGAGCGGTACGCGGAAATCACGTGAAATTCCTGATTGGTACCCAGTTTGCGTTGCAGCAAATGCAGAATATCGAATAGCTCAGGATCTATTTTATAGCGATCGCCGGTTCGATGGTCGCGCAGCAC
This sequence comes from Nitrosomonas sp., assembly GCF_024282095.1. Lineage (GTDB taxonomy): Bacteria > Pseudomonadota > Gammaproteobacteria > Burkholderiales > Nitrosomonadaceae > Nitrosomonas. Next base: position 86,282 of record NZ_JAMWZS010000002.1, on the reverse strand, counting down.
ATGGTTGATTGCGCGCATGCCTTCGGGGATATAGCGGCCATTGGCCCAGTAGGTGGCGCGGGTGCGTTCGCCGGTGTGTAAGTTGAGAAAGCTCAGTTTTTTCTCGAAAGGTCTTTTGAATGCTGCGTGTGCGGATGTTGCTGCTAGGGGGAGTGTCAACAGCGTGCATGCGCCTAATCCTGCTTTTAAAAAACGGCGGCGGCTGTGCACCGGTTCTGTTTCTGATAAATAATTTTGATTCAAAAGTTTTTGTATCAGCATCGTATGTTTTTCTCCGGAAAATTTTGTTATTGTTTTTGTTAATAACGCTACCAGCCGGCATATTGCAACGCGCGTAAATCCCGGCCGTAAATATCGGGTGAAAAATGTACCTGGTCCTGCTCATCAACCCAGGCCGTAATATACACTAAGTAAATGGGCAGTTGTTTAGGTAAATGCACGGCCATGGTCTTGCCGCTGTCCATGTCGGCGAGAAATTTGTCGGATACCGTTTGCCCGCCCATTAGGAAAGCAGCCAGTTCCAGCGGTTTTTCCAGGCGGATGCAGCCGGAGCTGAACGTGCGGATATCTTTTTGGAATAACGATTTGGATGGCGTGTCGTGCAGATAAATATCAAAACCGTTGGCGAACATGAATTTTATCCTGCCTAATGCATTGCCTGCGCCCGGATCCTGGCGTAACACGTAAGGAAATCCTTTTTTGACGCCATGCCAGTCAATCGTATCCGGATCGAGCGCTGTGGCATCACGGCTATGGCTTGGGTAAATCTTGAAGCCGCCCGCGGTGAAAAAATCCGGATCTTTCTGCTGTTTCGGTAACAAATCCTTACGCGCAATACTGGCGGGAACATTCCAATAGGGATTCAAAACCATATGCGAGAGCGCGCCATTGAAACTTGGCGTGGAACGATAATCACGTCCGACGATAATGCGCATGCTGAGAATATTCTCGCCCTGTGCAGCGGCGGTGAGCCGGAAGCCGGCCGTGTTCACCAGCACATAGCGTTTGCCCAGATCACCCGGAAGCCAGCGCAGACGTTCCATATTGATGCGCAACTGGCGTATTTTCCAGGCAAGCGGGATATTCAATGCACGGATAGTATTTTTCCCGATGATCCCGTCCGGATTCAGACCGTGCTGAATCTGATATGCCTTGATTGCAGCGACCAACGCATCATCGTACTGCTGGCTATTGCTTGAAGTGAGATGATATTCAGCAATACCGTCAGCGGCGTAGGCTTGTGCGATGCGCTGACGGATCAACGGAATGACTGTGTCGGTTGCGCCCGGGCGAATGGATGGGGTGCTGGGAATGTGAATCCATTCTGCATGACTGTTGATGAGATTCTGATAGCGCATCAGCGTTTGTTTGAGCAACTGATAACCGTGCTTTTGGGGAGATAGATCGTGCAGGGATTGTTGCAGACGACCAGTTTTGATTGCGCCATGCAAGAAGGTTGCCGCATCAAATTTGGGTTGCGGGATATGCCAGTCCGGATCAGCCGCGATGGCCGACAGCCGACCGCGCGATAAATCTTTGGCTAATTGCATGACTGCATGCGTTGTGCGTAACTCCAGTTCGATGGCTGCCGGTAAAGATTGTTTGGCTTGCTGCTGCAATTGCTGTAATTGTTGCAAGTGATAATCCTGGCTATTCAATCCTTCATTTTCGGCGCTGGCGATGAAGGCGAATGCCATTTCAAGTGAAGACGATTCCGGTTCGGGTGTTATCCAAACGGGCCGGTAATTTCGCGCGTTATAAAATTGCTGTAGATTTGCAGTTGCCGTCTCAGTAAAAGCAAATGAAGCTGGTTTCGCCAGCTGTTGCTCGAGTGCTTTTGCTTCAATGGTCAGTGCTTGAGAAATAGATGGCGTCAGCAGAAAAACAAAGTAACAAAAAAATTGAAAGATCAGTAAGAAGGATCTGAATGGATTGTGTGACACGCAATGATTCCTTGGCTGTAGCAGGGTTTGGGCCGAAAAAGTACTGAAATTTTATCATCAATATTGTTGATGACATGACTTGAATTCGGCCGGAAAACTGTGGTTGTTAGATGAATGGGGTGATCTATACCCATCCCTCTTGCAGCATGGCACTGCCTACCAAATGCATGGCAGCTTCGGTGCTTTGAGTGATTTCAGCCGCCAGCCATTCACGATCCACTTGATGGCTATCCAAACGCGACAGCTGTTGATCGAGTTCATCATTTGTCGCAGCACGGCCTAATGTTTGGGTATAAATCGTTTGCACATAATCCGTATTGGACAGATCATCCAAACCGGCATGTTGCTGGAACCAATCCAAGATACTGCGATGACTTACCTGAGCATCCAGTGCTTCCCGCCCTAATTGCCATTCCTCCGGGGTGGCGTCCCGGTCAAAGAAACTATGTACCAGGCGCGCTAGCATGTCTTCTGTTTGATTATGCGCAATCACCACTGTTTCACCGCTGTCAAAAGCGAGCATTTCAGCGTTCTTGAGGCTCAGCATGGCGCCATCATTGAGACGGGTTAATTCCAGACGATTATTGACAGATTCAAGGTGAACATCGTCACGATTGCCCAACATATGCAATACATCAAAGCCTTCGCCACCATCTGCATTTAAAGCCAATCCCAACGGTAAATAGCCCTGATCGTTACCCGCGTCGGCGATGACTTCGCGAATTACATCGAGCCGGATAATATTTGGATTCGTTTCCAAACCGGCTAGCAATTCATCGCTGGTTTTATCTTGGAATGCCACTGCTTCAGGCAGGTTATGAAAAGCAGTTAAAATATCATCCGTAGTGGCTGCTTGCCAGTTTTGTACGGCATCACCTTCAATAGCTGTCAAGTCACGTCCCAGCCAGGTTTTAACCAGATGATGTGCAACCGCTTCAACGCTGGAATAAGCGACGGACAAACTGGGGCCGGTGGCGAAATGGATCAACTCAACATCGGTGAATGTATCGACTTCACCGTTACTTTGCGTGAGCGTGATTACGCCACCATGCGCTTCAACCTGATAATCCGATAATTGACCCTCTTGAGACACGCTATCAAAACCCAAACCGCCATTGAGCTGATCGTTGCCGGTGGCGCCACTCAACAAGTCATTGCCGGTGCCGCCGAAAACAATATCATCGCCTGCATCGCCGGAAGTCTGATCATTACCGGCCAGGCTGCCGACCGTATCATTACCGCCACCACCCAGCAAAATATCATCGTCGGCGCCCAGCACGATATACTGATTTTGATTATCACCGACGACAAAGTTCTCACCGTTACCGCCGACAACCCGGGCAGCACCGATAATGGATGCGAATGCAACGTTGTCCAGCTGAATGATGGCACCGGATGGAAGGTTTCTGGCATCAATGATTAAGATTTGTTTGTCATCGTTATCGATATTTGATCCGGTAATAATAATGGGGACATCGAGTGCTTGGTTATTACCGATCGATGGCGTGATGGCCTGCACAGTGACGTGTTCATCTGTGGCCAATGTCGCTAGAAAATCCTTGGCACGATCGATGATTTCCTGGGTTAAGGAACTGTCTGAACCGGTTTTTTGCTCAATGCGCTGGGTTAGATCATCGATAGCCTCTGGTAAATCTAGCAGTTGTGATTTACCGGCAATATTCAAACCCGCACCGACAGGCAGGCTGGCGGTCAGTAAGGTATCGCCATTTGAATTACGGATGACGGGGATATCTGCATATTGGCGGAATAAGCTGTTCGGATCATCCTGGCGATTAGCGCTGACTGGCAAAACAGTGGTGATAACTGTGCCATCCGATTGCGTTGTCGTGCTGGTAGTGGCGCCATCAATAATCGTAGGGGTCGGGGCAGGGTTGCCGCCACCGCCGGATGAAGCAGGTGGAATGGTCACTGTTATACCGTTGCCTGCCAGGTCAGCAACATTGACAGCCGCATCGGCGCCAGCCGCCCAATCTTCTGCCGCAGCGACATTGTAGGTTGTCGCATCGCTCGATGCTGTACCGTCCTCATTCAGGAGCAGATTCACAGCAGCTTTATCCGTCGCACTCAATGTGAGTGTCAATGCGGTGCCGGAGGTAATTTCGACGTTGGCCGTATCGGTCAAGGTATAGGTGGCGCCGCCTTCGCCAGTGAACGTGAATTTATTGGCGACAATATCGTTGGTCGCGCCGACGGCTTTCAGGAAATCGCTGCCGGTTACCACCAATGCGCCGGTACTGGCGTTGTAAGTCGATGAGGTAATCGTTGGCACAGCCACGTTGGAGACGGTGATTCCGTTGCCGGTGGCATCAACCACATTGACAACCGCATCCGCGCCTACCGCCCAATCTTCTGCGGCAGCCAGATTATAAGTGGTGGCATCGGTAGAACTGGTGCCGTTCTTGTTGACGATCTGGTTGACGGCTGCTTTATCGGTACTGCTCAAAGTGACGGTGAATGCGGTACCGGAAGTAATTTCGACATCGATGGAATCGGTTAATGTGTAAGTTGCACCGCCTTCGCCGGTGAACGTGAATTTGGACACATCAATATCGTTGGCGGCACCGCTGGCTTTCAGGAAGTCTGTGCCGGTAACGATCAATGCGCCGCTGCTGGCATCGTAAGTGGCTGATGTGATGACGGGAGCAGCCACGTTGGAGACAGTAATGCCATTGCCGGTGGCATCCGACGTATCGCCGGTCGTTGCATTGGTATTCCAGTCATCCGCCGTGGCCAGATTGTAAGTCGTAGCACCTGCGGAAGTTGTGCCATTCTTGTTCATAATCTGATTGACCGCGGCTTTGTCAGTGGCACTTAATGTGACAGTAAATGCTGTGGCGGAGGTGATCTCGACATCGGCTGAGTCAGTCAAGGTATAGGTGGTGCTGCCTTCTCCGGTGAAGGTAAGTGTGGAAGCATCAATATCGGAACCGCCGCCATTGGCTTGCAGATTGGTACCGGTAACCACCAAGGCGCCTGTTGACGCATCATAGGTGGCTGAAGTGATGCGCGGGTTAATTGAAACCGTCACGGCACTGCTTGCATCGCTGATATCGCTGGCCGCATTTGCACCAGATAGCCAATTATCCGCGGCAGCCAGATTATAGGTAGAACCGCCTGATGACGTGGTGCCGGTTTGATCCAATAAAGCATCAACATTTGTCTTATCCGCGCCGGAAAGCGTGACGCTAAAGGAAGTTGCTGATGCGATTTCAACATCCGAGGCACTGGTAATCGTGTAAGTGGCATTTGCAGTGCCACCGGTCAATGTCAATGTTGAAATATCAATGTCGTTATTCGCGCCGACTTTGTTGAAAAAATCGGTACCCGTCACAACCAATAGGCCGGTATCGGAATCGTAGGTCGCTGAAGTAATGGCGGGTGTCTGGACATTGCTCACCGTGATGTCGTTGCCTGTCAGATCGGCGACAGTAATGGAAGCAGCCGTTCCGGCCATCCAGTTCTCAGCCGCTGCGATATTGTAGGTTGTTGCATCGGAAGAAGCCGTACCATTTTTGTTCAACAATCCATGTGCCACGAGTTGATCGGCGGCATTCAACGTCACGCTGAAGGAAGTCGCTGAAGTGATTTCGACATCCGCTGAAGTTAACGCGTAACTGCCGCCTTCACCGGTTAATGTCAGCAGGGAAACTGCAACATCGTTGGTTGCGCCGCTATTGGAGATTAAGTTCGCTCCGGTTACTGTCAATACATTGGTGCTGGCGTCAAACGTAGCGGAAGTGACCGTCGGGGCGGCATAGTTGCTGACCGTAATTGCGTTGCCGGTAAGATCGGCTACGGTTACCGCAGCATCGGCTCCGGCTGCCCAATCCTCGGCTGCGGCAAGATTATAGGTTGTGCCACTGACTGCCGATGCGCCATTCTTATTCAGCAATGCTTCGACATTGATCAGGTCTGCATCCGTCAATGTCGCTGAGAATGAAGTTCCCGAAGTAATTTCCACATCCGTGGCGCTGGTGAGGGTGTAAGTTGCTCCTCCTTCTCCGGTAATGGTCAGTTTGGAGAGATCGATATCGTTACTGGCGCCGTTTTGTTGTAGAAAACCGGTGCCGGTAACGGTTAATACGTTGCTGTTGTAATCGTAGGCCACTGATGTAATCGTGGGAACGGCCACATTGGAAACGGTGATGCCATTTCCGGTGAGGTCAGCCACGACGACTGCAGCATCGGCGCCTGCCGCCCAATCTTCCGCGACAGCCAGGTTATAGGTGGTAGCACTCGTTGATGAAGTGCCGTTTTTGTTGACGATTTGGTTAATGGCGGCTTTGTCGGTTGCGCTCAATGTAAGCGTAAAAGCCGTGCCGGAGGTGATTTCGACGTTTGCAGTATCGGTCAATGTGTAGGTTGCGCCGCCTTCGCCGGTGAAGGTGAATTTATTGGCGGCGATGTCATTGGTGGCACCGCTTAAACTCAGAAAACCGGTTCCAGTGACCGCCAGTGCGCCGGTATTGGCGTCATAAGTCGCCGATGTGATCGTGGGAACGGCAACATTGGAGACGGTCATGCCATTACCGGTGAGATCTGCGACGACAACCGCAGCGTCAGCACCGGCCGCCCAATCTTCCGCGGCAGCGAGGTTGTAGGTGGTAGCACTCGTTGATGAAGTGCCGTTTTTGTTGACGATCTGGTTAATGGCGGCTTTGTCGGTTGCGCTCAATGTAAGCGTAAAAGCCGTGCCGGAGGTGATTTCGACGTTTGCAGTATCGGTCAATGTGTAGGTTGCGCCGCCTTCGCCGGTGAAGGTGAACTTATTGGCGAAGATGTCATTGGTGGCGCCATTTAGACTCAGAAAACCGGTTCCAGTGACCACCAATACACCGGTATTGGCGTCATACGTCGCCGATGTGATCGTGGGTGCGGCAACGTTACTGACAGTAATGCCGTTGCCCGTGGCGTCAGAGGTATCCGCATTGCCGATCACGGTGTTCCAATCATCCGCGGCAGCCAGGTTATACGTTGTGGCACCGGTAGAGCTGGTGCCATTTTTATTGCTAATCGGGTTAATCGCGGCTTTGTCCGTTGCACTCAATGTAATGGTAAAAGCCGTGCCGGAGGTAATCTCGACATTGGAGGAATCGGTCAGGGTATAGGTCGCGCCACCTTCGCCGGTGAACGTAAATTTATTGGCGGTGATATCGTTGGTAGCACCATTGGCGTTTACGAAGTTCGTTCCGGTCACCACTAATGCACCGGTACTGGCATCGTAGGTGGCGGATGTGATGGTGGGTGTTTGTACATTACTGACGGTAATTCCATTTCCGGTTGCATCTGCATTACCGGTTTGGGAAGGATTCCAGTCAGCCGCAGCAGCAATATTAAACGTTGTGGCATCGACGGCGGCAGTGCCATTCTTATTCAACAATCCTTCCACATGCGTTTGATCTGCGGCATTCAGGGTTATGGTAAATCCGGATGCTGAAGTAATTTCAACGTTGGCCGAGGTGAGGGTATAAGTGGAGCCGCCTTGTCCGGTCAGGGTCAGTTTCGTTACATCGATATCATTGGCAGCACCTACTGTGGCGGTCATGTTGGTGCCGGTGACTACCAGTGAGTTAGTGCTGGCATCGTAAGTGGCGGATGTAATGGTGACGGGAATCGGCTGAAAAATAAAATTCTCGAACAATATGCCATCCTGCCCGGGTGTTCCTGAATCATAAAAACCAGGCGTTGTTTGCCGGACACGGATTTCGTCGACATTATCAAAGTCGGAAGACATGCTGAGGGTTTGCTGCGTTGTACCAGTAGAGAGCGTTAGCGACTGCGTGGCCACTTGTAATCCATTGCGAAAGCCCACGGCTTGCATCGAAGTGAATGCGCCTAATCCTTCCGTCATTTTTAATGAAACCAGATCAAATTCTCCGCCGTTGGCGGTGGCGAAGGCAAACCAAGTTCCTGTCGTGCCGCCACTGCTTCCATCGTTTAGGCCGATACCTACCGAAATGCCTGGTCCAAGCTGAGAATCTGAATCGTATAAACCGGCAGGATTGGACAGATTGACTAATGAGCCAAAAGCTATTCCAATGGCGGAGTCAGTGCCTTTGATGGTTAGATTGCCGTAGCCGGTGGTTCCTTTGGTATAAGTGGCAAGTGGTTCACCTGAAAGCTCATTGTCAGCAAATGAAATCGTTTCAGTCGCCAAGGTGCCGGCGTAATTGTCTAACGCATTTTGTGCAAAAATCTGCGGATGATTGATCTGCCCGCAATGGAATGCGAGTTCCCAGTTTCCTCCGAGAGATTTAGCACCGGTCAGATCGACAGAAGCGGCGATACTTGCTTGGATCGTTGCGCTTAACTGGCGGACGAATTGTTGCCCGATAGCGCCTTTGGCCACATGGCAGCCGTACAGTACAACTTCTGCTGTTTCTGAAAGCGCGTTGCGCCAGGATTGCAAGACAGGCTGATAGGCAGCGAATGAACTGCGGTTCAACGTGGCATTACCAAGGATCACTTCGGCTTGATTACCATGAGACAGGATGTGGACACTGTCTACACTGGAAGATTGATTCAGCACGTCAGTAATTTGCTGTACACCATCCTGATCAACATTCAGTATGACAACCTGCGTTCCCGCTTTAACGCCGTTAATCAGAGTTTGGTAATCGGCTACGCCACTGTCAATGAATAAAATAGATTGTTTGGGTTGCATTGTCTGAGTAGTCATCGTCTTTATACCTATATTGTCAGTTTCATTGAGGAGCTGCTGATTAAACCGTTATTGCATGATTAATTCAGTAAAACAGTTGCTTATTTGTTTTTTTAATATGGCAAGCAATAATTACATGTGTTCAATGGCTTTCCAACAAATGCTGGGCGACTTTATGGTCAAGTTCAGCAAGCCATGTCGTTGGCATCACCGCTAATATTTGCTGCAGAATCTCTTTTGCTGCACTGATTTCTTCCGGATTCTCTGATCGCTGCACGGTGGCTGAAAGCCATACATAGGCTTTTGCCAGATGCTCTGCCGATAATTGGTTTGTTCCGGGATCGGGTTCTGCGTCAAAAAAATGTTTGCCTGTCTGAAAATAGGCCGGCACGTATTTTAGTGCAGCGGCTTGTTCAAACATTTGTCGGGCTTTCCGGGGCGTATGTCCTTGTGATAAGCCTTTATCCATGATAATACCTAAATAATAAAAGGCTTCAGGGCTTTGTTTTTGTGCAGCTGCTTCAAACCAGAGATAAGCTTTTTGCATATCCTGAATGGATGCATCACCTTGCAGATAAAATTTCCCCATCCATATCTGTGCAGGAATGGCGCCTTGCTCCGCCGCAGGATGGCAAAGCGTAAGCGCTTTGATGGGATCTTTTGGGAATCCCTTGCCGGTCATATAGAGATTGCCCAGATGGCAATAGGAATGGGTGTGTCCTGCCTGAGCTGATTTCTGAAACCAATTCGCTGCTGCTGCGGGATTTGCCGGGCGATGTATACCTTCTTCAAAACAAATGCCGGTCAGATGCTGAGCTGTCGGAATGCCACCTTGTGCTGCTTGCTCAAACCATTGGCAGGCAATAGCTTTGTCCACTGCGCGTCCCCAGCCGTTTTGGTAAAAAAGACCTAGAGAAAATTGTGCCAGTACATTTTTGTCATCGTTGGCTGCTGCATGATATTCGGCAAATGCTTTTTCATAATCACCCGCTGCTAGTGCTGCTTGGGCATCTTTCATGATCTGGGTGTTGTCTGTTTGCGCATTTGCGTTTTCTTCAGGCGACAGCATTGCCATACACAGAAATATCAACAAAGCATTTTTCATTTTTGTTAATAGAATCACCGGTTAATTACCGTCCATGACGGATTGATCCAATTGCTGCCTAATTAATCCGATGATTCTCCTGGTCAAAGTGTAAAATAATCCAGCTATCGAGCAGGCCGTTGAAAAACCATCTGCGTTGCCGCTACGGTGTTAAAGACAGGCTCAGGATGCTTATTTATTACGCATAAACTGCGCTTTCTCGCCTGTTTTTGCCTGGTATCGGCTGCCTCGAAAACGTTTTTCAGCGGTCTGCTAGGGCCGCGAAGGAAAGATTCCATCGATTGCAATAATGCAGTTAACCGTGGTGTATGGTTGCATGATTGAAAATGGTTGAGATCCTCCGGTAGGACCGGCAGTCGCCGTGGTAATTGTCGTAGTTGCCACATTTACGCCACTGAGCGTAGTTTCAATGGAAGCTTGATTCATACTCACACTGGGCGCGGTTGCCGAGGAATATATCTTGGTCAGCGCTGGAGACATTGCAATCGCGCTGCCTCCTGGCGTATTGGTATCACCAGCCGCATTGACTGCTTTCAATGTCGAAGTCGCGGATGCACCAGGAGCAACCACCGAGGTGGAAGTCGAAGTCGCATCGACTGGATGAGAATGGGTAGGCATTTGATTAACCGTCAGCGTAATATTCTCGGAACCCGCTGTTTGTCCCATCACAAAGTTTGAGCCTCCTGCAGATTGGCCCTGATGTACAGGTACTTTGCCGCGCATGTCGGGTAGCGCAAAGGTAGTTGTGCCATTGCCGCCGTACGTGGTGCCAAGCAAGGCAAACACCGCTTGATATTGATTAATCGGTAGCAGTTGTCCATTACATGGGAGCCAACCCTGAGGCGCGTAATTAAAAGCAACGTAGTTAATCTCTCCAACAAATGGTTCCATACCTGCTGTAGCGTTGTCAGGCATTGCAGCAAAGAGTGCCATAGCTGTCGTAACAGTAAAAAAACCTTGTGTCTTTTGGGTGAGTTTCATAGGTTATTTCCTTCTCATTAAGATTTTGATTTCATATCTACCAACTGCTACGACAAATATTACCTGTTTTTTTGATATAAAGTGTTGGGTATCATAGCAGTGCTCCAATCCGATCATAATGTTTAAATCTCTTCGGGTTATATTCCCCGCCGCTTGCGGCGTAAAATATGTAGGTGAGCGCATATGTTCATAAGAGCCGCAATGTCACGGTTTTGATATATCACTGAGTACTTCCTGCAAAATATAGACGAGTGACTTTTGATGAACAGGCTGATGCTGCTCTGAAGGAAGTTTGTCTTGAGGTTGCAGAACGCCGACAGGTTGTAGAAACTGCAATCGGACACCTAAAAACGGATCACCGCATGGATTCGCTGTTGGTTACCGGGCAAATTGATGAGAGCAATACGCCGTTTGGGCCTAAGGAATGCTTTATTACAGCTTGCATTGTTTCAGCTGACTAATAGCTTTTACGCAGAAAACTTTATATTGGCATGACTGCGTGAATTTTGCAGGAACGACTCAGTAGCTTAAAGGATGCTTCTTGATGGGTGCAGAGCAAAATAATTTTTCGATTTCAGCGGCTAACTGCTTTTCTGCATTGATGTAGTCGGTATGTTGCTTATCGGCGGCAATTGTATTGGCAGGGGATTTAATCAACTGGTCCGCTAGCGTATGTGTTTGAAGGTGCAGCGCTACCACACTTTTGTGCCAAGCAGTGTCGCCGAATCGCTGCCGGCCTTCACCTTCCAGCCAGTGACTGAGTATGCAGTCGGATAATTGGATGGGATGTGGCGTCGATTGTTTGTCGTGCAAATGGATTAAATCGGGTATCTGTCCGGCGTCATGCGCTACCTTGGCAAATAGCAGCGATAGGTCGTCATGACTGACTACGGGTGCCGATAACCAGCCGGGATCAGGCTGCCAAGTGGATAACCACGCCGGAAATGCTTCTGCCGGCATCGGTTTGGCAATGCCATATCCTTGTCCCAGTTCGCAACCAAGGTTGATGAGCAAACGATGATGCTGGGCGGTTTCGACGCCCTCCGCAATCACGTTACGGTGGAACACGCTGGCCAGATCCACGACACCTTTAATAATGGCCAGATCCTCTTTGTCCTTGAGCATATCGCGTACAAAGCTTTGGTCGATCTTGATCAGGCGAATGGGTAGCCGTTTCAGATAGCTGAGCGATGAATAGCCCGTTCCAAAATCGTCTAATACGAATCCAACACCAATTTCATTGCAGGATTCAATCAGGTTTGTGACATGGGTGATGTCTTCCAGGGCACTGGTTTCCAGTACCTCCAGCTCTAACTGATGCGGTTGAACATGCGGGTGATTTGCGAGACAGGCGGATAATTTGGCAAAAAAGTCAGGTTGTTGTAGTTGACGCGCCCCGACGTTGACGCTGATTTGCATATTGATACCCATGGTTTGCCAGGTCTCGATTTGTGTCAATGCGGTTTCGATGACCCATTCACCCAACTCAATATCGAGCGGATGATTCTCAAGTTCCGGTAAAAACGATGCGGGTGTCAGTAATCCGTTTTCCGGGTGTCGCCATCGAATCAAAGCTTCAGCACAGAAAGCATGCCCCGTGCGTAAATTGATCTTGGGTTGATAATAGAGCACGAATTCCTGCTGATCCAAGGCCAGCTTGATGCGTTTAAGATTGAGATTGTGACTTCGAATTAGTTTGTCGTGTGCGGCGTCAAAGAAGTGAAAGCGATTTTTTCCGGCTAATTTTGCTTCATACATTGCCTGGTCAGCTTGGCGCAGCAACAAATCGGGAGAGGCGTCTTCATCTTGAGGATAAAGACTGATGCCGACACTGGCAGTAATATTGAGTGTTTCATCATGAATGACGATTGGCTTGGTTACCGAATCAAGAATACGGCGCACAAACGGTTCGCAGTCGGTTCTTGTGTTCAGGTTCTGAAATACCGCAATAAATTCGTCGCCACCGATGCGAGCCAGCGTATCGACTTTGCGGAATGAATCCTGCATGTTTTTGGCAATGTTGATCAGTAGCTTGTCGCCCGCTTCATGGCCGTATTGATCGTTGATGGCTTTAAAGCCATCCAGATCAATAAAGACCACCGCAATGAATTTACTGAGCCGCTTTGTGAGCGCCATGGCTTGCTGCAGCCGTATGGTCAGCAACGCGCGATTCGGCAGGCCGGTTAAAATATCGTAATGCGCGAGGTGTTCAAGTTCGCGTTGATGGGTTTTGATATAGGTAATGTCGGTGAAAATCCCCACGAAATGACGGGTTTCGCCATCTTCACTGCGAATTTGGCTGATATTCAGTAACGCTGCATATACCTCATCATTCTTGCGACGATTCCAGATTTCTCCGTACCAGTGTCCTTTTTCGTTCAGGGATCGGTACATATCTGCGTAGAAATCCATATTGTGCCGATCGGACTTGAGAATGTTGGGTTTTTTGCCGATGACTTCATCGCGCTCATAACCGGTGATATATGTAAAGGCGGCATTGACATCAATGAGAATGGAGTCGGCATTCATGATCATGATACCTTCGCGGGCATGAGCGAACACGCCGGCAGCCAATCTCAGCTGTTCTTCGGCACGCTTTTGCTGGGTAATATCGCGTACGGTTGCTTGCAGGCATAATTCGCCATTGATTTCAGAACGACTCAGCATCACCGTTGCCGGAAAGGTTTCGCCATTCAGGTGTTCGTATGTCCACTCAAAGTAGTGAAAACCATTTTTCAAAGCCAGTTCGGACATCTGATATGCTTTGTCTTCTGATAGTGTTTTATCACTCTGCCTGTTCGGGGAAAGGTCTGATAGTTTAAGCGTAGCGAATGTTTCTAAATCGGGAATACCGAACATTTCAAGTGCGGCGGAATTGCATGTGATGAACTTCAGCGGGTTTGCCATGAGTATGATCATGGCATCATAAGAGCCTTCGAACAGTGTGCGATAGCGGGCTTCACTCTCACGCAGTTGATTTTCCGCTTGTTTGCGTTCGGTGATTTCCACATGAGTGCCGACCACGCGTTGGGGCGAAAGCGGTTTTCCCTGGTTGTCGCGCGCCAGGATGCCGCGCGACAGGACGTACACCCAATGGCCGTTCTTATGCCGCATGCGGAATTCCACTTCATATTTGCTCGAGCGTCCTGCCAGATAATCGCTGAGTTGTGCCAGGGCTGTGTCTTTTTCATCCGGGTGCACCAGCATTGACCACGTGTCTAGACTTGGTGGCAGCTCGTTGGGGTGATAACCCACGATCTCCATCCAGCGCGGAGAATAATAGACCGCCTTGGTTTCGATATTTAAGTCCCACAGGCCTTCGCTGGCAGCTTGCAGCGCATAGGACAGACGCTCTTCACTGCGACGCAACGATTCACTGATTTCATGGGTTTGCGTAATATCCTGGATGGTGCCGAGTACGGAAAGCGGAGAGCCGTCTGTGGCAAATAGAATTTCGGCACGTAAGCGCACCCAAAAGATCTGATTATCAACCAGGATACGGTGATGGCAATCGAAAGGATCACCCTTGAGCGCTAAATTCCACATATCCTGCACCTGGTGATAATCATCCGGGTGGATGCGGGAAGAAAAACTTCGCTGGGTAATGGGTTCGCCAATCGGTACGCCGAGAATGCGATAGGTTTCAGCAGACCAGATAAATTGCTTGGTAACAATGTTGAGTTCCCAGCTGCCGATGTGTGCGACTGCCTGGGCGCGTTTTAATGTTTCTTCACTGTGCCGCAAGGCCAATTCAGCCTGCTTTTGCCGCGTGATGTCACGCACACTACCTTGCAGGAAGACCTGATTGTCGGATTGCATACGCGTGAGCAGCATCATGCAGGGGAATTCTTCCCCATCGATGCGCCGATGCTGCCACTCGAAATAGTGTGAACCTTGACGCAGGGCTGTTTCAATGACGTCGATGGCGGCATCCTTGGAAAGACGTCCATCCGGTTGCCGTTCGGGTGAAATGCTGTCAGGGCCTAATCCCAAAACGGAGAAATCAGTTGACTGAGCCAAACCAAACATTTCTGCAGCCGCCCGGTTGGCCATGGTGAATTGCCATGTCGGCGGTGCCAGAATGAATTGCGCATCGCGAGACTCTTCAAACAAGCTGCGGTATCTGGCTTCGCTCTCGCGCAGCTCATTTTCTGCCCGCCTCTGTTCGGTGATCTCACGATGAACACATTGAACGTATAGCTCTCCTTCAAGTTCTACAGGAAATACCAACACATCCGCAGGATATTCTTCACCATTCATGCATCGGTGTGTCCAGTCGAAATAGTGAAAACCATCGCGCATGGTGGCGCAGAGCACTTCGTGAAATTTTTCCTGTGACGTGCAGCCTTCGGGTTGGTATTCGGGTGAAAATTGCAGGGGAGTCAGGCCACTGATTTCATCGACGCTGGATGCTTTCAACATTTTGAGCGCCGCTCGATTGCACTCGACAACCTTGTTGGTGCGCGCTGACATGATCATCATCGCGTCACGTGAATTTTCGAACAATTTGCGGTAGAGCACTTCGCTTTCGCGCAGTTTGCGCTCTATTAGTTTTTGCTCGGTAATGTCACGTATAGTGGCGAGAATATAGAATTTGCCTGTTATTTCCATTCGCGTCAGCAAGACGGTGGAGGAGAAGGATTCACCATTCAGGCGCTGGTGCGTCCATTCGAAATAGCTGAAGCCATCCTGCAACGCTTTTTCGATGCATTCTGCGGATTTTTCTGCCGACAGGCAGCCATCTTCCTGTCGCTCCGGTGAGACATCGGTAAACCCCAGGGAGGTGAAGGTTTGCGTGTCTGGGACACCAAAGATTTTGAGTGCAGCCGGGTTGCTATCGACAAATTTTCTGGTTCGGGGTGACCAAACCAATTTGGCATCGTGAGAAGATTCGAAGATGACGCGATAACGCTTTTCGCTGTCGCGCAGCAGTGCTTCATTCTGTTTCTGTTCGGTAATATCCAGGTGGGTGCCGATGATGCGCCGCGGTGAGAGGGGATCTCCCTGGCTATCGCGCGCCAAGATACCGCGTGACAGGATGTAAACCCAGTGACCATCTTTATGGCGCATACGAAATTCCGCTTTGTATGTCTCCAGGAAACCTTCCAGATAATCATCGAGCAGCATCAGCGTTCTGTCTTTGTCCTCCGGATGCATTAACATTGTCCAAGTATCAAAATCAGGTGCCAGCTCGTCCGGGCCATAACCCAGCATTGCCTTCCAGCGTGGCGAATAATAAGCGGTTTGCGTTTCCAGATTAAAATCCCAGAGACCGTCATTGGCTGCTTGGAGGGCATAGGACAGGCGTTCTTCGCTACGCCGCAAAGCCGACTCGATTTGTTTTTGCTCGGTAATATCCCGTACTGAACATTGCAGGTAGTCCAGTTCGTTGGATTGCATGCGAGTCAGCAGCACCATGCAGGGGAATTCTTCACCATTTACCCGCTTGTGTTTCCATTCGAAATAGTGCGATCCCTGGCACAGCGCGATTTCAATCATGGCAAGCGCGGCATCCAAGGAAGAACGGCCATCCGGTTGTCGTTCCGGGGAGAGATTCCAGGGATTGAGTTCTAAGGTTATGAAATCCGAAGTCTTGGATAAGCCGAACATCCTGACAGCTGCCGAATTGGCTATCTGGAAGTCCCATGTCGGTGGAGCGAGAATCAACTGCGCATCATGTGATTCTTCGAATAAACTACGATAGTGAACCTTGGTGTTCTTAAGTGTTATCTCAGTGTGCTTGCATTCAGTGATATCAGTCAATATTGTACAGATCGTCGTTTTTTGCCTGAAAGCACTATGAAGAGGGAATTTTGAGCAAACAAGATAGCGTTGGTCGTGAGCAAGATCCAGATAATCCTCATACTCAATCGTTTTTTCAGACTGCATCACCATCTGATCATTTCGATCCAGAATAGCGGCAATATTCTTAGGAAAAAGCTCAGTACTGGTTTTGCCTAAAATATCACCGCGATGGATATCAAAAACTGTTTCGAATTTTTTATTGACAAACAGAAAGTTACCGTGAACGTCCTTGATATAAACAATCAGCCCACTATGCTCTATGATGTCAATGAGGTATCCGGAATTCTTCATCAGTTATGCTTGGAAGAGAATTATTCAAATGATGTATCACCTTTATGAAACGCATAAATGCAGCTTAATTAATAATCGCGTGGGGTATACCGGCGCAGCTTGTATGTTGTGATTATTACAATATGAGTGCGCTTTATTTCTCAATGCTTGAGTTACAAGATCGCCACTTCTGACTCGGCTGACTCGATTTTGCTGTGCCTAGATTTCTAACGGGGTTTGATTTCCGTTAGATTTTATGTGCTTATTGCATTGGTAAGCCAAAAAAACAATCGACCTTTTCGGCAATATGGCTAATAAAATACCAAATCTCTAGCTCATGGTCAAAAATACTGACATTCAATTGGAATATATTCTTACTTTCATGTGTTGAATAATCCTAGGTTGAGTGAAGTGTGAAGGGACTCTGATTCCTAACCGGCCTGCGTTGCCGCTACGGTGTTAAAACAGGCTCGGAATGCTCATGTATTACGCATAAATTGCGCTTTCTCGCCTGTTTTTGCCTGGTATCGACTGCCTAAAACGTTTTCAAACGGTCGGCTAATGGCACAAATTAACCGGTGATACCTTATGGAACGAACGATAGGTAATTGAATTGTGAATTTTAATTCTGTGATACGACGGATGTTGATTTCTTTTAATAGCATACAAGCTAAAATACCCAATCGAGTTTCAAGTGAGCTCAACCAGTTTGCTGAGGCGGATGTAAAGTGAAAATATAATGGGTCAGATAATTTATTTATGCTGGAAGAATCTTGAGAGGAATTTTGCAAGATCATTGATGAATCAACAGGATGATGAAACTAAGCGATCTGAAAAACTGGACGGACTACTGGGAGCAACTCCGGATTGCGTTGCTGGAACCAACAGTCGATAAGGCACTGCTGGAGGCATCTTTGCACGAAGCGCGTATCAAGATGCCGGTGCCAGTATTATGGTTGCTGGGCAAGACGCAGGCTGGCAAGACATCGATTATCCGAGCGCTGACCGGTAGCGAAGCGGCCGAAATTGGTAATGGTTTTCAGCCGTGTACGCGCAGTTCCCGTTTTTATGATTTTCCTGCTGAGGTGCCGGTTATCAGGTTTCTGGATACGCGGGGGCTGGGCGAAGTTTCGTATGATCCTGATGACGATATTCACTACTGCGAGTCTCAGGCGCATTTGCTGGTTGCTGTGATGAAGGTGTCTGATATCAACCAGACTGCGGTATTTGACGTGCTGCATACCATCCGCGGGCGTCATCCCGAATGGCCTGTATTGATCGTGCAAACCGGTTTGCATGAACTTTATCCGGGTGAATGCGGGCATGTGCATCCGTGGTCTTATGATAGTGATCCATTGCCGGAAACGGTTCCGGTTGATTTGCGCCGCGCTTTGTTGGCACAACGCAGTGCCTTGAAACAACTGCCCGGTGCTGCACCGGTACGCTGGGTGGCGGTGGATTTGACATTGCCTGAGGATGGGCTTGAACCGCCGAATTATGGCTTGGAAGCCTTGTGGCAGGCGATTGAATTACTATTGCCGTTGGGTTTGCAGCACCAGCTCAGTGGCGATAAAGAAGTGCACGATCTGTATGCGCGTACCGCGCACCAGCATATCGCGGGGTATGCGCTCGTAGCGGCAGGATTGGGCGCTTTACCGGTGGTGGATCTGGTCGCGGTATCGGCGGTTCAGGCGAAGCTGCTGCATAGCTTGGCGCTGCTATACGGACAGCATTGGGATAAAAGCACCATGACAGAATTTCTCGGACTAGCGGGAGCGGGAATTGCATCCGGGTATCTTGCCCGTTTGCTGAGCCGTGCTGTGGTTAAAGTGATTCCTTTCTGGGGACAGACGGTCGGAGCGGTATGGGGCGCCAGTTCCAGTGGTGCGACTACGTATGCATTGGGTAAGGCGGCGATCTACTTCTTTGCCCGGCGCAAGGATGGTTTGAATGTCGATCCTGAAGCGCTGCGCCGGATTTATGCAGAGGAATTGGAACGCGGTGCGTCCATACTCAAAGATCGTTTGCAGGGTAAACCCGAATGAAAACACCGCTGCCACGTTTTGATCCGCTGCGATTATTGGTTTTCATGCTGATGCTGCTGCCTATACTGGCATTGCTGGGTTTTGGTGTGCTATGGCTGTGGCAGAGTGGAAATCTACAGGTTTGGCTGATCGCCATGGTGCTATGTGGTGTTATGGGGTATGGCTTGCAGCAGTGGCTGGTGCGGCGTGAGCGTCGCTTGTTAGCGGATGCGGCCACCGAACCCAATCCGGATTGGCCGCCGAGCGCGGATGTGGTGTGGCAGAAAGTTGAAGCATTGGCGGCAACATGCAGTCCGGAGGATTGGCCACTCGAGGACGGGACATGGATGCTGGAACTGGGACAGAAAGCGCTGGAAACCGTTGCGCATTGTTATCACCCGGATGTAGAGAAACCGCTGCTCGAACTGACTGTGCCGCATACGTTGCTGATTATCGAACGCGCGAGCCGTGATTTGCGCCAGGATGTCGCTGAAAAAATACCGTTCAGCAATCGCCTGACCATCGGCGATCTGTTCCGCATACAACGCTGGAAGGCCAAGGCAGAGCAAATAGTCAATATCTATCGGGCGGGCAGTATCATTTTCAATCCCGTCAATGCGCTGCTTGGCGAGGCGTGGCGGCATTTGCGCGCGCGCAGTTTTGATGAGGCCAGGAATGAATTGCATCGTTGGTTTTTGCGCGCGTATGTGTGCAAGGTGGGTTATTACGCCATTGATCTGTATAGCGGTCGTTTGCCATTAGGTGATGAAGAGCCGACGGCATCGCCAACACCGCTATCCAGGGCGGATCTGAACCAAGTTGCGGAAACAGAAAGGGCGGTTGTGGAGCCGTTGCGTATCCTCATCCTTGGACGATCCAATGCGGGCAAATCCAGCTTGATCAATGCCTTGTTTGGAGAGCTTGCGACGAGCACCGATGTGCTGCCTGACACAACTCAGGCGCTCAAGCCATTTGCTTTGTCACGCGAAGGATTAACCCAGGCATTGATATTTGACAGCCCCGGGTGTGATAGTCCGTTGTTTGATAACCAACAAATGCTGGCAGCGGCTGTGAATGCCGATTTGATTTTATGGGTTAGCCCGGTCAATCGCCCTGATCGGCAGATCGAGCGCGATTGTTTGGATGCCTTGCGCGCGTCCCAGGCGGCAAGAATGGATCGCCATCCGCCACCTTTGCTGGTCGTGGCCAGTCATATTGATCGATTGCGCCCGGTTAATGAATGGCAACCTCCCTATGATTTGACTGATCGGCTGAATAGTAAGGCGGCCAACATCAACGCCGCGGTACGGGCTATCGCTGCTGATCTTGCGGTGCCGGTAGAGCGGGTCATTCCTGTCTGCCTGCTGGATGGCAAAGTTTATAATGTGGATGATACCCTGTGGGCGGCCATACTAGACCATCAGGAAGAAGCGCTCAGAGTGCGTCTGATGCGCTGTCTGGACGCAAGGAAGCGCGCCGAAGACTGGGTGATGCTGCGCCGCCAGATGGCGGGTGCCGGGCGGTTCTTGCGGAATTTGCCGGAAATACTGGGCAAACGCGCCGAGCGATAGCGATGCGACGGCAAGGTAACAACACATACCGGATTTTTCATATGTCGAGATCAACTTTCTTGAATAGAATAGTGCGCAATTCTGTTTTAACCGATTACCCCTTGAGTAGATCAGTGAGTCGTTTCTTGTCGGCATTTTCCCTATTGCTTTTGCTGAGTTTCATAGTACTGGCGGCTATTCCGGGCCAGGCGCAGGCACAATACTGGTGGAATGCAAGCCGTGAGCCGGTTGGATTGGCGCCGGATCCTGCGACAACGCCGGAAGCGATTGTTCAAGTATATGGTGCGCGCGCTTATAGCTGGCGCGGCTATTTGGGAATTCATACGTGGATCGCGGTGAAACCATCCAGAGCGCAGTCCTATACCATCTATGAAGTGATCGGATGGCTGCAGCGCAGGAAAATGCCGGTGTTAGTGATTTATGAAAACGTGCCTGACAGGCGCTGGTATGGCAATGTTCCGGAGATACTGCTGGAGAAGCGGGGTGACGGTGTGGACGCATTGATTGAGAAAATTGATCAAGCGGCAAAGAGCTATCCGTATGCAAAGGATTACACGATCTGGCCGGGACCGAATTCCAATACGTTTACTGCCTGGGTGTCACGGGCTGTTCCGGAGCTTCAGCTGGATTTGCCGCCAACAGCGATCGGCAAGGATTATCTGGGGTATCGGTTGGTTTCACAAGCACCGAGTGGCAGCGGTTTCCAGATTTCAGTGTTTGGTTTGATGGGGGTATTGGTCAGCGCGGTGGAAGGAATTGAGTTCAACTTTCTCGGACTTTCTTTTGGCGTTGATCTGGATCCGCCGGCGATCAAGTTGCCGTTAATAGGACGTAAAAATTTGGATTCATGACCGCTGAGTGATTGAAAAATGACTGTGATCATTTAATTGATAATTATTCTTATCCATAATATAGTAGCCATCAGTAATCAATCCAATTCTTGAACTTTCTTCCTGGAATTTTGTAATGCTTCGATTTAACTTAAATTATTTTTTTGTGACGGTTTTCTGCTTTTCTTCTTTGTTCGCTACCCATTCGTTACATGCTGAAGAAGTGGTCGTTTATTCGGCGCGAATTGAACAGCTCATCAAGCCCATGTTTGATGCCTTCACCAAGGAAACCGGAATCAAAGTCAAATATACCACTGACAATGAAGGCGCATTGCTGGCCCGATTGGAAGCAGAAGGGAAAAATACACCGGCTGATATGTTGATAACCGCAGATGCCGGGAACCTCTGGGCAGCGGCGCAAGCGGGATTGCTGAAACCTGTGCAATCCGATGTGCTTCAGAGCAATATTCCAGCACATTTACGGGATCCTGAAAATGCATGGTTTGGTTTGTCGATACGCGCACGTACATTGATCTATAACACTAAAAAAGTAAAACCAGAAGAACTTTCGACGTATGAGAATCTGGCCGATCCCAAGTGGCGTAATCGTTTATGTTTGCGTACTTCAAAGAAAGTGTATAACCAATCGCTGGTGGCCATGATGATTGCCGAACATGGTCAAGCTGAGACGGAAAGGATCGTTAAAGGCTGGGTAGCGAATCTGGCAACCGATCCATTGTCGGATGATACCAGAGCGCTGGAATTTGTCGCTGCCGGCAAATGTGATGTGACCTTGGTGAATACCTATTACTACGGTCGGCTAATGAAGAAGGATCCAAATTTACCGTTGGCGGTTTTCTGGCCAAATCAGAATGACGGTGGCGTGCATGTGAATATTTCAGGTGCCGGTGTCACGCGTCATGGCCGTAATGGGCAAGCCGCCATTAAGTTACTGGAATTCTTATCATCCGATAAAGCGCAGAATCTATTTGCAGATGTGAATATGGAATATCCGGTAAATCCCAAAATTGCAGCGGATCCATTTGTCGCATCGTGGGGCGGCTTTAAGCAAAACCCGATGAATCTGGTTAAGGCCGGTGAATTACAGACGACTGCTGTGAAATTGATGGATCGCGCAGGTTACCGGTAATAAGGCGGGGTGAGTGCACAGAACAATGCAGCGCGCGGCGTGGTGGAAAATAAAACTCCCGTAGCAAATGTGTCCGACCGGTTAAATCCATATCATGTCATGACCATGTGGCGTCTGGTTCCTTTTATAGCGGCTGCATTGGTATTAGCACCTGTTGGTGTGATCGTTTCATCATTTTTTGCGCCTGCCAGTGATATTTGGCAACATCTGGCTGAAACTACGCTGCCGCTTTTGTTGGTCAATACGTTCTGGCTTGCGTTGGGCGTTATCACGGGTACCGCGTTCTTGGGCATCAGTCTGGCCTGGTTTACGGCTGTGTATGAGTTCCCCGGGCGCCGCTTTTTTTCCTGGGCGTTGTTATTGCCGCTGGCGATGCCCGCCTATGTGACGGCCTTTGTCGCATTGGGCTTGTTTGATTTCACCGGTCCACTACAGACTGCATTGCGTGCGTGGTTGGATTCCGATTTATCCTGGTTTCCGGATATACGAGGTAGGATAGGCGTCATTATTGTCATGACGTTGGCTTTTTATCCCTATGTGTATTTGCTGGCGCGCAATGCCTTTCTGAGTCAGGGTAAACGCTCGTTGGAAGTGGCGCAATCGCTGGGTTTAAACCGCCGGCAAGGCTTCTTCAAGGTGGTGCTGCCCATGGCACGTCCCTGGATAGCCGGGGGTATCATGCTGGTGCTGATGGAAACGCTGGCGGATTTCGGCACGGTGGCGGTGTTTAACTACAATACGTTTACGACGGCTATTTACAAAGCGTGGTTCAGCATGTTTTCCCTGCATGCGGCTTCCCAGCTTGCTTCCTTGCTGATTATGATTGTTTTTGTGGTAATTGTTGTGGAGCAACAATTCAGGGCGCGTATGCGCTATGCTGAAAATAAAAGAAGCGCAAGAGCACAACGCATCCAACTGACAGGCTGGCATAATTGGCTGGTTACCGGTTTTGTTCTCAGTGTATTGTTTTTTGCATTTCTGCTGCCGGTTACGCAATTAAGTGTCTGGGCGCTACAATCGTTTGCACAAGATTATGATGTCGCGCGTTACCTGGAATTTCTGTGGCATTCGCTATCGTTGTCCGGCTTGGCCGCTGTGTTGACCTGTCTGGTTGTGATTGCCATGGTTTATGCGGCGCGGCGTTATCCCGGCCCTGCCACGCGCACCGCAGTGCGTACGGCAACCATTGGCTATGCATTGCCCGGCACGGTGCTGGCGATTGGCGTGTATGTGCCGCTTGCCTGGCTGGATGGGCAACTCAGTGAGTTAATCCTGCATTGGTTCCGGATTGAAACGGGTCAACTGATTCAAGGCACGCTGATGATCATGCTGATCGCCTATTTGATACGCTTTATGGCGGTCAGTCATTATCCCATTGACGGTGCGATGCAACGCATTACCCACAGCATTGATGAAGCGGCGATGAGTTTGGGGTTGCATGGTTGGGCGATGATCCGGAAAGTGCATATTCCGATACTGAAACCGGGTATTTTTACTGCGGCAACCTTAGTGTTTGTTGATGTCATGAAGGAAATGCCCATTACATTGATGACACGTCCTTTTGGCTGGGATACGCTGGCTGTGCGGATTTTTGAAATGACTTCGGAAGGGCAATGGGAACAGGCAGCCTTGCCTGCCGTGACGCTTGTGTTGGCCGGTTTGATACCGATCATATTGTTCATGCGCCAAACTGAGAAATAAATTAATGAATCCAGTGTTATTGCAACTTAACAATGTCCGGCAAGCTTATGGTGAGCAAGTCGTTATTCGTGATTTATCTCTGCAATTGCAGCAAGGGCAGATTGGTTGTTTGCTGGGGCCGAGTGGTTGCGGTA
Source organism: Nitrosomonas sp. (assembly GCF_024282095.1). Taxonomy (GTDB): domain Bacteria; phylum Pseudomonadota; class Gammaproteobacteria; order Burkholderiales; family Nitrosomonadaceae; genus Nitrosomonas. Next base: position 62,086 of record NZ_JAMWZS010000002.1, on the reverse strand, counting down.
AGACAACCGCATTACGGTGTATCGCCGGTTTTGAGTCGGTGTCGGCAGGAGAAATCTTGCTCAATGGCGTGTGTGTGAGTAGCGCAAATTTCTTTGTGCCACCGGAGCAACGGCAGGTGGGTATGGTTTTTCAGGACTACGCGCTATTTCCGCACCTTGATGTCGCTGCCAATATCGGTTTTGGCTTGCATCGACTGGCCAGAACGGAGCGCGAACGGCGCGTCGATGAATTGCTGCATGTGGTGCATTTGTCTGAGGTGTCCGGAAAGTATCCGCATGAATTGTCAGGTGGTCAACAGCAACGTGTGGCACTTGCGCGCGCGCTGGCACCGAAACCGGAGTTGTTGTTGTTGGATGAGCCTTTTTCCAATCTGGATGTCAGTTTGCGTGAGCGTTTAAGTATGGAGGTGCGTGAGATTCTGAAAGATCAGGGAACTACCGCTATTCTGGTGACGCATGATCAGGCTGAGGCATTTGCTGTTGCCGATGAGATCGGTGTCATGCATCAGGGTGAGGTTCAGCAATGGGATACTGCTTTTAATCTTTATCATTGCCCGGCTAATCGTTTTGTTGCAGACTTTATCGGTCAGGGCGTGTTTCTTCCCGGGCAAATGATTGACGATCAACAGATTGAAATCGAATTGGGTGTGTTAAGAGGTAAGATTTCGCAGCAATGCGCGCCAGATTATGATCAATGCGGCAAAGGCTGTCGGGTGGATGTGTTATTGCGTCCCGATGATATTGTGCATGATGATACCAGTCCTTTGCGCGCGACCGTTGTTCACAAGGCATTTCGTGGTGCGGAGATTTTATATACACTGCATCTTGCCAGCGGAGCGCAAGTGCTGTCACTCGTGCCCAGTCACCATAATCATACGATCGGTGAGAAAATAGGCATCAGGCTTGAAGTTGATCATGTTGTGGCATTCAGCCAAGCGATTTCGTGATTGTTTTAGGTGGCGATGCGCTGTCAATTTTGATTGGTCAGTTGTTTCATGATACTTTGTTGTCGGGACATACTTCCCTTTTAGTGCTTTTTTCTATAGCATATCAAGTCAGTAGTATTTATACCTTTCTATTAAACTTTATTCCCAATAAATACCCCCGTTAATTAATCTCAGAAATAACGTTGGGGTTACAATCTTAAAACTGAAAACTGAATAATTTGAATGAGGATTATATGAGCCAGCATATCCATTACGTTACTGACGCCAATTTTGAAGCAGAAGTGTTGCAATCTACAATTCCCGTGCTCGTTGATTACTGGGCGGAGTGGTGCGGTCCGTGTAAAATGATAGCGCCGATACTTGATGAGATTGCAAGCGAGTATGGCGGGCGCCTGAAGGTGGCTAAACTGAATATTGATGAGAATCAGATTACACCACCGAAATATGGTATTCGTGGTATTCCGACATTAATGTTATTTAAGAATGGTAATATCGAAGCGACCAAAGTGGGGGCATTATCGAAATCACAATTAACAGCATTTATTGACAGCCATATTTAAACCCGCTAGTCTTACGAATATGAATTTGTGGGTCATATGAAAATTGTAAAGACCACATATCTATTTTAACTATCCCATCTGTAACAACTTTCCTTCCAGCATCATTATCTTTCACTTAAGTATTATTTTTTCACGAGCCTCTTCATGCGCTTATCTGATCTCAAAAACTTACATGTCACTGAATTAGTAAAAATGGCCGTCGAGAACGAAATTGACGGCGCCAATCGAATGCGAAAGCAGGATTTGATTTTTGCATTGCTCAAGAATCAGGCGCGTAAGGGCGAGAATATTTATGGGCATGGAACGCTGGAAGTGCTGCAGGATGGCTTTGGCTTTTTACGTTCTCCGGATACATCGTATCTGGCCGGACCGGATGATATTTATATTTCGCCAAGCCAGATCAGGCGTTTTAATTTGCACACAGGGGATTCGATAGACGGTGAAATTCGTCCTCCGAAAGATGGTGAACGTTATTTTGCACTGGTAAAAGTTGATAAAGTTAATAACGAGCCTCCGGAAAATTCCAAGCAAAAGATTCTGTTTGAGAATCTAACGCCATTATTTCCTGACGAGCGATTGGTGCTTGAGCGTGACATTAAGGCGGAAGAAAATATCACCAGCCGTATTATCGATTTGATCGCTCCCATCGGCAAAGGTCAACGTGGTTTGCTGGTTGCCAGTCCAAAATCCGGTAAAACCGTTATGTTGCAACACATTGCACATGCCATTGCAGCTAATTATCCGGATGTGATCCTGATGGTGCTGTTAATTGACGAGCGTCCTGAAGAGGTAACGGAGATGATTCGTTCGGTCAGAGGGGAAGTGATTTCTTCCACGTTTGATGAGTCGGCCATGCGGCATGTGCAAGTAGCCGATATGGTCATTGAGAAAGCCAAGCGCTTGGTAGAGCATAAGAAGGATGTCGTCATATTGCTCGATTCAATTACGCGACTGGCGCGCGCTTATAATACGGTGGTGCCTGCTTCGGGCAAGGTTCTGACCGGTGGTGTGGACGCCAGCGCGTTGCAACGTCCTAAACGTTTTTTCGGTGCTGCGCGTAATATCGAGGAAGGCGGATCGTTGACCATTATTGCGACTGCGTTGATTGATACGGGGTCGCGTATGGATGATGTGATTTATGAAGAATTCAAGGGCACCGGCAATATGGAAATCCATCTTGACCGGAAAATGGCTGAGAAACGTATTTATCCGGCGATTAATGTCAATCGATCGGGCACACGTCGGGAAGAATTATTAATTCCTCCAGATGTGCTGCAAAAAATCTGGGTATTGCGTAAATTGCTGCATCCCATGGATGATATGGACGCTATGGCGTTTTTGCTGGATAAGATCAAGGCAACTAAGAGTAATTCTGATTTTTTTGATTCGATGAGACGAGTTTAAGCGTAGTTTTTCATAGTTGCACCGATACGCGCATTAAAGGATAATACATCGCTTTTTAATGTCCCCCTTGGGGATGGAATAATTGAGGATATTGGCAATGAAAGTAGACATTCATCCAGACTACCAGGAAATAACTGTAACTTGCAGTTGTGGCAACGTTTTTAAAACACGCTCTACCATGAAAAAAGCGTTGAATATTGAAGTATGTTCACTTTGTCACCCATTTTATACCGGTAAACAGAAAATTGTAGATACTGCGGGTAGAGTCGAGAAATTCCGCCAAAAATACGGTAAGCCAGCAGCTAAATAGCATTGGCTGGTAAACGTTAGTTTCCTCAACTATCTGCAAGTAAATGTAAGTAGGTGTTGTTGGTTGCAATGATTGCGTTACTTGGGTGAGCTTGAATGATATGGGTTATTCTGATGATTAATTTCAATCGGAGTAATTCTCATCAGTAATGCACAGCAAGCCAAATTGTTTCGTTATCCGGATCCGTCCATGCAACTCTGTGTTTTTTATGAGAGGGGATATTAATAAAATCTCCTTCGTTGAGCTGTATTGACGATTGATCTTCAAAGGACAATACGGCTTTTCCTTTTAATATCATAACCCACTCATTTTTTTCTTGATCGTACCAATCGGATTCAGCGGATCTATGGCCTTTTGAGATAATTCTTTCGATGGCTACCGTATCGTGTTTGAGCAGACACTGAAATAGTTCTTTATCTAAGTGATGAGGGATATTTGAAAAGATATTGTGTAGTTTCATTTTATATCGTCTCTCCGAATTGACTGAATATTTTTAGCGTATTGTAAGTTAAAATTTTTGTTAAGTAGCCGTTCTTGGCAGAGCCATTTTTCTCAATAACCGTGCGATAGATTGGATGGTTCTGGAATTACCAATCGCTATCAATTGATCCCAAAACGAATACACAAAAACATCAGCTGATGCTGAATCCTGTGAAGATTCTGATCCGCACTGCTACAAACAGAAAATGTTATCAACAGGCTTGCATTCTTGCTTATTCGGTCTTATTTCATTCACCGGCAGTTACTGTGAATAATCGCAATTCTGGCAAATTACATTTTTCTTCAACATTCCTCAATAACAATTTCCAGGCGAATCGTGATGGTTTCCCGGGCGTGATTAAAATCGTATTATTTATTGGAAGTTATATGGATATTAGTATCTTTATTTGAAGTAAATAATTCACTGATAAATTGACTTGAATTTTTCTGCATGATCCCCACATAAATAAGCAAATTTTTTAAGGAGGCAAATGTGCAAGCTGAAACAACCAAAGAACACCTAAGTTTTCAAACTGAAGCGAAACAGCTATTAAAGCTGATGATTCATTCCTTATACAGTAATAAGGAAATATTTTTGCGTGAATTGATTTCGAATGCCTCTGATGCTGCAGATAAACTTCGTTTTGAAAGTCTCACGGATGCGGCATTGTATGAATCCGATTCCGATCTCAAGATCCGCGTGAGTTACGATAGTAATGAGCGGACTATCACCATTTCCGATAACGGTATCGGTATGTCCCGTCAAGAAGTGATTGATCATATCGGGACTATCGCCAAATCGGGTACACGGGAGTTCTTTAATTCGTTAACCGGCGACCAGGCCAAAGATGCTCATTTAATAGGTCAATTTGGTGTCGGATTTTATTCGGCATTTATCATTGCCGACAAGGTGACTTTAAATACCAGGCGTGCCGGGTTGACTGCCGAGCATGGCGTCTGTTGGGAATCGAGTGGTGAAGGTGATTACACACTGGAAACCATAGAGAAGACGACACGGGGTACTGAAGTAATTCTGCATTTGCGCGAGGATGAAGATGAGTTTCTCAATGGCATGCGGATCCGTAACATTATTCGTAAGTATTCTGATCATATCACGCTGCCTATTGTGATGAAGAAGGAAGAATGGTCGCAGGAAGAGAAGAAAAACAAAATCACTGATGAAGATGAAACAATCAATCAGGCAAGTGCGTTATGGGCGCGTCCAAAAAATGAAATTACCGTTGAGCAATATCATGAATTTTACAAACACGTAGCGCATGATTTTGAACCTCCGCTTGCTTATCTGCATGCTCGGGTGGAAGGGAAACAGGAATACACTCAGCTACTTTATATCCCGGCACGGGCGCCTTTTGATTTATTTGATCGTGAACGTCGCCACGGTATTAAGCTATATGTGCAACGGGTTTTTATCATGGATGATGTTGAAAAGCTGTTGCCTAATTATTTGCGCTTTGTCCGCGGCGTGATTGATTCGAATAGCCTGCCTCTGAATGTGTCGCGTGAGATATTGCAGGAATCTAAGGATATCGACACGATCAGAGCGGGTGTGGTCAAGAAGGTTCTGGGATTGATAGAAGATTTATCCAAGAACAAAGATGATGCAGATAAAGAGAAATTTAGTACTTTTTATCGAGAGTTCGGCCAGGTACTGAAGGAAGGTGTAGGTGAGGATTATGCAAATCGTGAACGAATAGCTAAATTGTTACGTTTCGTGACTACCCAAAGCGATACCGACGAGCCGACAGTTGCGTTAGAAACGTATGTGCAGCGCATGAAAGAAGGACAAGAAAAGATTTACTTTGTAACAGCGGATAATCTGAAAGCGGCAAAAAACAGCCCTCACCTGGAAGTTTTCCGCAAGAAAGGTATCGAAGTGCTATTGTTAGCAGATCGCGTGGATGAGTGGTTGGTAAGTAATTTAACTGAATTTGAAGGCAAGCCGCTGCAATCTGTCGCTAAAGGTGGCTTAGATCTGGGTAGTCTGGAAGATGAGGCTGAGAAAGAAGAACGTGAAAAAGAAACCAGCGCTTATCAGGAATTGACAGAGAAAATGAAAGTAGCGCTGGGTGAGCAAGTAAAAGATGTGCGTGTTACTTTTCGTCTAACAGAATCTCCAGCTTGTCTTGTTGCCGATACCTATGAAATGGGGGGTAATCTGGAGAGATTGTTGAAATCGGCAGGGCAAAAGGTGCCGCATGCTAAGCCAATTCTAGAGATCAATCCACATCACCCGATGGTGCAACGATTAAAGACAGAGGTGGACAATTTTGAAGACTGGAGTCATATCTTGTTTGACCAGGCTTTACTGGCTGAGGGTGGTCAGCTTGAGGATCCTGCAGCTTTTGTAAAGAGACTCAATGAATTGTTATTGTTGAAGTCTTAAGTTGATAAGAATTGAATGTTCGTGAAGATAGAAATTGGCATTTGAAACTTCTATTTGTTTCCAATGTCAATTTCTTGAATAAGGCGGAAACGTTAACAGACCTTTGAGAAACGTTTTCGAGGTAGCCGATAGTAGGCAGAAACAGGCGCGAAAGCGCAGTTTATGCGTAATCAATGAGCATTTTGAGCCTGCTTTAACACCGTAGCGGCAACGCATAGTTTTTCAACGGCCTGTTAGACAATTTTCCAGATAGCGATTTATAACAGATAGTGAGCAGATCAAAGAATAATCAGATGACTGATTCAGTCAAAGTCTATCAAGCGAAACTGGTTGCACCATTTGCTGTGCTAGGGATTATTACTGAAGAGGATTGGTTAACCGATATCGAGTATTTGTCCATGGATACGCAGCCTCTGGCACCACAGAGTTATCTCGCAAAAGAAGTTTGTAGGCAATTGCAGGCATATTTAACTGAACCCGGTTTTAGATTTGATTTAAGCTTGCATATTGGTGGTACAACGCATCAACGCCGGGTGTGGCAAGCCATTCAGACCATTCCGAGTGGAAAGACGAGTAGTTATGCGGAAATAGCAACGCAGCTGCATTCCGCACCCAGAGCAGTAGGTCGGGCATGCGGCGCCAATAGAATTCCGATCATCATACCCTGTCATCGAGTGATTGCTAAGAATGGTGGATTAGGAGGTTTTATGAATGCAAGTGATGGAAATCCCTTAGAGATCAAACGATGGTTATTACGCCATGAGAGTGCTTGATTTAGACGCAAATTTATTAGATGAGTTTTCCGACACTTTATGGTTGGAAGATGGCTTGTCACGTAACACGCTGGATAGCTATCGCAATGATTTGCGACTTTTCAGCGAATGGTTGAGAAGAAGAAATCAAGAAGATAGGGTGCTCATGGATGCAACGCATTCTGATTTGCTCGAATTTCTGGCGTCCAGAGTTTCCGCTAAGATTAAGGCCAGCACGACCAGCCGAGAGCTGTCCAGTCTGAAACGTTTCTATCGCTTTTTATTGCGCCAAGGCAAAATTGCGACGGATCCCAGTCTTAATATTGAAACGCCTAAGTTGCAGCGTAGTTTGCCTCAGAGTCTTACAGAAAAAGAGGTCGAACTGTTGCTGAGCGTGCCTGATCTTAAGCATCCACTTGGTTTGCGTGATCGTGCCATGGTGGAAGTTTTATACGCCAGCGGACTGCGAGTATCGGAACTGATCAATCTAAAGTATTCGCAAGTCAGCATGGATATGGGGGTTCTGCGAGTCATGGGGAAAGGCAGAAAGGAACGCCTTGCACCGCTCGGAGAAGAATCACTCGAATGGTTGAGTCGCTATACCAAAGAAGCTAGACCTGCTTTACTGAATGGTATTGTCACCGACACCATATTTGTAACGACACGTGGCGCAGCCATGACACGTCAGGCATTCTGGTATCTCATCAAACGCTATGCGCAAATAGTGGGTATTACCAAACAACTATCTCCGCATACGCTGCGTCATGCATTTGCTACCCATCTGCTCAATCACGGTGCTGATTTGCGTGTGGTGCAACTGTTACTGGGTCATGCCGACATTTCGACTACGCAGATTTACACGCATATTGCACGTGAACGTCTGAAACAGCTACACGCCGAGCACCATCCGAGGGGATGACCCGGTTTTTGGTTATTTTTATTTCTTAGACAATAGCGTATAAAGTGCCAAACTCCCAAGGCTGATAAAAGCCAGCAATGACCAGTCCGGAATCGTTAGTGATAAAAATTTCCAATCGACATTAGCGCAATCCCCATTGGCCTCAAACATTCCAGGCCACCATTCGGCAATCGGTAAAGCATTTAGAAAGGCTTCCTCCGGACTGATGCCGCACTCAAATGATTCCGGAAAACGTATCAACCAAGCGTGTCGCGCAGCAATGACAGTTCCGGCGAATGCGAAAACACTCATCAGGCAACCGTAGAAACGGCGTCCAATGCGTTTGGGATTGTGGAGAAATAATGCCACGAATGCAGTGAGTCCCAACAGCCAGTAGGCGAGCCGTTGTGCTACGCATAGCGGGCAGGGTAGAAGCCCTTCGACATGCTGCAGATATTGCGCATAACCTAGGACACCGATACAACTGAGCAGAATAATTAAAAATAATAATTTCATTTTGTGTTTCTCATGAGTCTGATTGACATCCCAGTCTATCCATTAATCATTTGTGGATTCTACACAATTTGCTATGATGAACGAATTCAGCTGGCTGAATATTTGTAATAGCACTGGAATTTCTTTTTCATTGATATCTAATCAAGGAGATTCACCATGCAAACAAAGCTATTTTTTACCATGTTGATTATTTTCACTTTCCTGGCTTCGGGTGCCTGCATCGCTGCAGAATCAGAAGAAGTAAACGAGATTGCTGAAGCCAAAGCTAAAACTAAATTTGATCATATCGGATTGGCTGTGTATTACGAGAATGAAGCCAAGGCAATGAGAGAAAAAGCAAAAGAGCAAGAAAAGCTGCTGGCAGAGTATAAAAATCACAGCGAATACTATGGCCGGGAAGGCCTGGATTTCGAGGCGCATCATGAAGCATTATTAAGAAAATATACCAAATCGGCAGAGCGCAACATGGAAATGGCCGCCTCTCATCGAAAAATGGTAGAAAAAGTTAAATAAATACTTTATTTCATGCTGCTGCTTATTAGTCTGTATTCACACAGGCGGCACTCCAGTGTCGCCGTTGTTAGGTGGGGTGCTAGCCATATGTTTGATTCACCGATACGAACGCCATAGGACTGCTGGTTGGTTATCAGTATCTATCCGCAAAATTGCTGCATGTATCTGCCACGGATAGCTTGCGGTCACTATATAAGTGCGCTGGTGGTGCCTTTATTTTTCTTTCCAGATGGCATAAATCAGCAATCCCCAAGCAGTCAGGAATGAAACACCGCCAAACGGCGTGATCATGCCAAGCCCGCGCATTCCGGTCACGCTTAATACGTAAAGACTGAAACTGAATAGAATAATGCCGACCATCATCAGCCAGCCGGATATCGGAATTAGACGGGATTTGGGGAAGTGCAGTAATAGCAGGCCAATGATAATGATTCCCAAGGCGTGATAAAAATGGTATTGCACGCCGGTGTGATACACCGTGAGCATATCGGCTGATAAGACTCGTTTCAGGCCGTGTGCACCGAAAGCGCCCAGTGCGATGCATAAAAATGTGTTGAGTGCGCCCAGTATCAGGAAAGTTTTTGGCATCGGTGATTTTGTCCTTGTTGTTGTTTTGAATAAAGTGGAATGAGTGCTGGTGCTATGTATAGGTATCAGGAATTCTTTGTCTTTATGACATCCGCCTCGCACATTCCGTGCGCGAATTTTACCTGAATCCTATCGCCGGGATTCATTTGTTTGCTGTCACGGATGATGGTGCCTTGCATGGAATACGTAATGCTATATCCGCGTTCCAAGATCGATTGCGGATTCAGGTGGGATAACTGTATTTGCATATGTTGCAGCCGGACTGACAGTGTTTCGAAATAACGGGAATAGACAGAGTGGAAATGTGAAGTCCACTCTTTTTGTTGTTCTGCCAAACGGACAATATTGGGACTTACAGCCGCCAGTCGTTGACTGTATTCGAGTAATCTCCACTGTTTCTTTTCGATTTGATGTCTCCAGGTGTTGCTGAGCCGGTCCTGTAAATGTTCCAGATGGATGGTTTGCTGCTTGATGCGATCACCCGGGTAAATTAAACGATGCGTCAGAATATCCACTTGTTGCATGGCGTATTCAATGCGATGCAAAGTGATGCGATACATGCGCTGGTGCAGCATGCTCAAACGATGACTCAATTCCTTTCGATCCCTGCTAGCGAGCTCAGCGGCTGCGGTCGGTGTGGGTGCACGCATATCCGCGACAAAATCTGCGATGGTGAAGTCTGTTTCATGGCCGATACCGCTGACGATGGGTATCGAACTGGCGGCAATGGCAAGTGTCACAATTTCTTCATTGAATGCCCATAAGTCTTCAATACTGCCGCCGCCGCGGCACAGTATCAGCACATCGCATTCGGCTCGTCGGCACGCAATTTTAATTGCATCGGCGATACTGCCGGCCGCTGTTTTCCCCTGCACCAGGGTGGGGTAGATGACGATGGGCAATGCTGGCATGCGGCGTTGCAGTGTCGATAGCACGTCTCGTAGCGCTGCGGTATCCGGGGAGGTGATGATGCCGATTTGTTGCGGAAACGCGGGCAACGGTTTTTTATTCGTGGGACTGAATAACCCAGCCTGTTCCAATTTGGATTTAAGCTTTTCAAAGGCCTCGAATAATTCACCGAGTCCGGCGCGTCGCATGGTTTCGACGTTTAATTGAAAATCACCGCGTGGTTCGTACAATGTGACGATTGCAAGCACTTCCACTTGCATACCATCTTTAGGCTGCCAGTCAATATATTGATTCTTGTGACCGAATAAGACACAGCGAACTTGCGCATCGGCATCCTTGAGGGAAAAGTACCAATGACCCGATTGATAACGCTTCAAATTGGAAATTTCACCTTGAACCCACAGCAATGGGATGCTCTGTTCCAGAAATTGCTTGGTGTTACGATTTAATTCACTGACCGTCAGCACTTTATGAAGGTTACCGGACATGATTGGGGGTAGGTTCATTTAGCTACTTCTATTGTGTAATAATCCACATGCCTTGTAGGAAGTGTGTGGTGTATTGTCAGAGTGCGTGTAAGAAGTGTGGTTTGTTGTAACTATCTGTTTATTAAAAAAATTACATATAGATTAATAAATAATCAAGTTAAAAAAGTTGTTTGGATATGCTAACTTAATAGCACTATTCGTCATATACTCACAAACTTATCCACAGAAATTGTGGATAGAAAAAGTACTGCTTCCTTGCTGAAAATGCGCGATCAAGATACATTACATGCCAAATTGATCGCTTAGTTATAAAATAAGCAAACCAGGTATTATCATAAACCGCAGAATAATACCTGATCTACAGTGAGTGAGGAGATTATCGCGTGTTATCTTTGATTCAAGCGGCCGGTTGGCCGATCTGGCCAATCATTATTGCTTCCATTGTTGCCATGGGTATCATTGTGGAACGGATGTGGACACTACGTTTAAGTGTTATTTCTCCTAAAGAATTATTGCCCAGAGTATTAAACGAGTATAAAAGAAATGGTGTAAACCCTGAAATGGTTGCGCGCTTGCAACAGCATTCACCATTGGGGGAAGTGCTTGCCGCCGGGCTTAAAAATGTTAAGAGCTCGCGAGAAGTCATGAAAGAGTCGATTGAAGAATCAGGCCGTGTGGTTGCGCATGATTTGAATCGGTATCTGACAACTTTGGGGACGATTGCCGCGTTGAGTCCACTGATGGGATTGTTTGGTACCTTGGTGGGTATGATTGAAATCTTTGGTTCAAATTCTCCTACGGGAAGTAATCCGGCACAACTTGCTTATGGGATTTCTGTGGCTTTGTATAATGCGGCATTCGGCATACTGGTAGCGATTCCGAGCATGATTTTCTACCGCCATTTTCGTGCGAAAGTTGATGGTTTCGTTCTTGAGATGGAATTACAAGCTTTAAAGCTGATAGAAATCGTGCATGGTGAAAGGGAAAATTAAGAAGTATTGGCGTTATTTTTCAACTTCCTTATATTTCTTAAGGACTTTGAATGATTTCTGTCAAGTTGGCAAAACATGAAGTTGACGGAGTAGTGTATACTTCGGCCGAATCAAATATTGACAGAGCATTTTGCTTGCTTTTAGTGAGATAAGTGTAAAGATTGATGGTTTCTTTTTGTGATAATGATGTTCTTTTCAGAACTGAATGTTTTACAAGTAAACGAATGAGAGCACCAGAATTTTGAGGAATATACATTCGGTAGTAAATATCAGGCAGTTAGTTAGTAGTGTATTGTTTTTATGCGTCATGATCTTACAGGGTTGTGCAACAGCGCCAAAGGGTGGCGATCAGGACGTAGATCCGATCGATCCGCATGAGAAGGTCAACCGCGCTTCCTATGATATTACCGATCGAGTCGATCGCGTGGTATTTGAACCCGTTGTGAATGCCTACATTGATTATGTACCCAATGCAGCGCAACGATCTATTGGGAATTTCTACGATAATCTGTCGTATCCCAATGTCGTTCTGAATTCTTTCTTGCAAGGTAAGGTAAAACAGGGTTTCCAGGATACGCTACGCTTTTTTGTTAACTCATCGGTTGGCATGTTTGGGCTTTTTGATATGGCGACTCACATGGGTTTACAAAAGAATGATGAGGATTTCGGCCAAACACTAGGTGTATGGGGGTTTAATCCGGGCTCTTATTTGTTTATTCCGTTCCTGGGACCGAGTAGTGAGCGTGATGTTTCAAGTATCCCGGTCAGTATTTTCACCAATGTGCTTTTTTACGCAGGTCTTGCAGTGGGTTCAGCATTTGCTGCACCTTTGACGGTTCTCGGTGCTATCGACAAGCGCGCACGTTTAATCGGCCCGATGCGCATTCGTGATGAAGCAGCGCTGGATCCTTATTTGTTTGTGCGTGAAGCATCATTACAACAGCGTGAATTTCTGGTTCATGATGGCAAGCTGCCATTAGACCTTTATTATGAGCCTTTTCAGGATAATCCCTTTGATAAAGGCTCGGAAAAGCAAAAACAGAAAAAAACTGACTAACTTTGGTTAGGGGTTGATAGTTAGATGCTTCAGGGTTAATGGTGCTGACGGATGATAAGAATCTTTATGTGAATAAAGTAGAGCTAGACTGGACGGTATATACATGTATACCTATTGGAAAATTTGTAACAGCCATAGCGCTTAGGAATATATGAACGGATCCCAAAGAAAACCTAACATATCGCAACAACGGAATGATTTCATTTTTGAGAACGAAGCACCTTTAGTGGATATAACAGCCGATTCGAGTCGTGAAAAAATCAATGCCGACGAGCTGGAACAAAAATTTTCCCAAGCTCGCACGGCTATGTTGTCTTTACAGAATCCGGACGGACATTGGTGTTTCCCACTCGAAGCGGATTGCACCATCCCGGCAGAATATATTCTGATGATGCACTTCATGGATGAAATCGATGTCATCCTGGAGAATAAAATTGCGCGTTTTATTCGTGATAAACAGGACATGGCACATGGCGGATGGCCATTATATTATGGCGGCGCATTTGATATCAGTTGTACCATTAAATCGTATTATGCCCTGAAGCTGGTAGGCGATTCTCCCGATGCGGCACATATGGTGCGCGCACGAGAAGCTATTTTAGAACGCGGCGGTGCGGCCAAAGCCAACGTCTTTACCCGCTTGCTGCTGGCAATGTATGACCAGATCCCGTGGCGCGGCGTGCCTGTTGTGCCTTCGGAACTGGTACTGCTGCCGCGCTGGTTTCCTTTTCATCTCAGCAAGGTTTCCTACTGGTCACGCACCGTCATGGTGCCTTTATCCATCTTGTGCACGATGAGGGCGCGTGCTATCAATCCGCGTCAAGTCAATATCCGTGAATTGTTTATTGTGCCACCGGAAGAGGAAACAAACTATTTTCCGCAAGCGGAAACACTGCTTAAACGTATTTTCATGTTGATTGAGCGCATATTGTCGCGGGTGGAGCCCAAGTTGCCTCAATCGGTGCGCCAATATTCCATACGCCGCGCAGAAATCTGGACACTCGAACGTCTGAATGGCGAATGTGGCATTGGCGCTATTTTTCCCGCTATGGTCAATGCGCATGAAGCATTGACATTGTTGGGCTATGCCTATGATCACCCCAATCGGGTGCAATGTCGTAACGCGTTGCGCGGGTTGCTGGTCGATGAAGGTGAACGCGTTTGGTGTCAGCCTTGTACCTCGCCTGTTTGGGATACGGTGCTGACAAGCCTGGCGTTACAGGAAGACCCAACGACGGATCAGAAACCGGTGCTGCAAGCGCTGGACTGGCTGGTGGAACAACAGATTCTGGATGAACCCGGCGATTGGCGCGATAAGCGGCCGGATTTGCCGGGTGGTGGTTGGGCTTTTCAATATGCGAATCCGCATTATCCGGATCTTGACGATACGGCTGCAGTGGCCTGGGCGCTGGATCAGGGCGATGCGCAACGCTATCAAAAGGCACTGGACCGCGCAGCCAACTGGTTGTTCGGCATGCAGTCGCGCAATGGTGGTTTTGCCGCTTTTGACATCGACAACACCCATCACTATCTGAATGAAATTCCTTTTGCCGATCACGGTGCATTGATCGATCCGCCTACCAGCGATGTGACGGCGCGTTGCGTCGGTTTTCTTGGAAAATACGGCAAGCAGCATCACCAGCATGCGGTGCTGCGTGGTATCAGCTATTTGTTGCGGGAACAGGAATCAAACGGTGCCTGGTTCGGGCGCTGGGGTACCAATTATATCTATGGCACATGGTCTGTGCTGGAAGCATTTCGCTTGGCCAAGTTCGATATGCAGCACGCATCGGTGCGTCGCGCCGTGAAGTGGTTAAATTCCGTGCAACGCGCGGATGGGGGTTGGGGTGAAACCAACGACTCCTATTTGGATATCAAACTGGCAGGACAATTTGCTGAAACCAGTACTGCCTTTCAAACAGCTTGGGCGGTATTGGGTTTGATGGCGGCCGGTGAAGTCAACAGTGAGTCTGTGCGCAAAGGTGTCAACTACTTGCTGCGCAATCAGTCGAGTGATCATTTGTGGGAAGATCCCTGGTTTACCGCGCCTGGTTTTCCGCGGGTTTTCTATCTGCGCTATCACGGTTATTCAAAATTCTTCCCACTCTGGGCGCTGGCGCGTTACCGTGCGCTGACCAGAACAGTAGCCACGTGCGTGTAACCGGCCTGGTGACGGCGTTGCGGGCTGAAGCCCGCTGTGTCTCATCCGCGCATATTCCATTCAACGAAAAGGTGCAAGTTAACGACCATGCGGTTTTGTGGTTAAGTGGCATGGGCGCACAAGCGGCACGGGCAGCGGCAGAGGGGCTGTGTCAGCATGGTGCTACTGCACTGGTGAGTTTTGGTGTTGCTGGTGCATTGGATGCCAATTTGAAACCGGGCGACCTGATACTGCCGGATGTTATACATGCCGGAAAACAGTTGCCCGTCACCACGGCATGGCGCAATCGCCTACAGCAAATGCTTCCGGCCGATATCACTGTGGTCAACGGCATATTGGCGAACAGCGCAGTGCCATTGACGGGTGAACAAGCAAAACAGGATCTGGCGCAAGCAACGGGTGCTTGTGCGGTGGATATGGAGAGCGGTGCTATTGCTGAAGTTGCTGCTGCAGCAGGCATTTCTTTTATCGCTGTACGTGCCATTATCGATCCGCTTCAATTCTCACCGCCGCAGGCACTTCTCAGTGCGGTGTATCCGGATGGGGGAGTAAATTCAATGCGCCTGCTCGCATTATTACTGAAACGCTCAGTCCATGTGAATACGCTGCTCCAGATGGGAGTTGGTATGCGTGCTGCACGCAAAACGTTATCACGGGTGATTCAATCGGCCGGTGCTGGATTGGACAGTCAAGCAGTCGTTTGATCTGTATAAAATTCAAGCTTCTACTGTGATTGCAATTGTAACGCAGCCAAACGTGCATACAGCGCGCTGGATTGCAGTAACTCGGTGTGTGTGCCCAATGCATCTAGATGGCCATGGTCGAGCACGGCGATCCGGTCTGCGGATTGTACGGTCGCCAGGCGATGTGCAATGACTAATGTAGTGCGATTATGCATTAATCGCTGCAGTGCTTGTTGCACCCAATGTTCACTTTGTGCGTCCAGTGCACTGGTCGCTTCATCCAACAACAGAATCGGTGCATCGGCCAACAGGGCGCGTGCGATGGTCAACCGTTGTTTTTGTCCACCCGATAACCCCAAACCTGAATCGCCTAAGTGCGTTTGATAACCCTGCGGCAGCTTGCAGATGAAGTCGTGCGCGTAAGCAGCCTCAGCAGCCGCTTCCACTTCGGCATCGGTGGCATCAGGGCGAGCATAGCGCAGATTGTCACTGATGGTGCCAAAAAACAGCACCGGATTCTGTGACACCAGCGCAAAGCACCGGCGTAAGGCAAAAAGATCCAGATGTCGGATATCAATTCCTTCCAGTTTGATGCAACCGGATTGACTATCAAAAAAGCGCAGCAGCAAATCAAACAACGTTGATTTACCGGCACCGGAAGGACCTACCAGCGCCAGCGTTTCACCTGCCCGGATAGTGAGTGTCAGTTTATTGATGGCAAGCACGTCGGGGCGGGAGGGATAGGCGAAGCACAATTGATCAATCTTGATATTGCCAGATACTTTAGGCAATGGCTGGGGCTTCTCTGGGGATTGGATCAGATTGCGAGCCCGTAACAATTCCATCGTCCGTTCGGCGGCTCCGGCGGCACGTTGCAACTCGCCGATGACTTCCGAAATGGAAGCGACAGCCGAACCCACAATGACGCTATAGAAAATAAAAGCAGCCAATTCGCCACCGCTGATGCGGCCTTCAATCACATCAATGCCGCCCACCCATAGCATCAGGCCTACCGCACCCAGCACCAATACGATGACAACGGTGACGAGTAACGCACGCTGCGTAGTGCGCTGTTTGGCAACCGCAAAAGCTTCTTCCACTTGATCGTGAAATATACGTTGGTCGATGGCTTGGTGATTGTAAGCTTGTACCGTTTTAATTTGCCCGAGAACCTCGCCGACATACGCGCCTACCGTAGCGATTTTGTCCTGGCTTTGGCGCGACAGATGCCGCACCCGGCGGCCGTAGATCAGAATGGGAATGACCACCAGCGGCACACAAATCGTTACCAGTGCGGTCAGTTTCGCATTCGTGATGAATAACCAGATAATGCCGCCCAGCATCATGATCAGGTTGCGTAGCGCGAATGAAACAGACGACCCGATCACGGTTTGCAGCAATGTCATATCGGCGGTCAGACGCGACTGGATTTCGAGACTGCGGTTTTCCTCGAAAAAGCCCGGATGCAAATGGATTAAATGGTTGAATACTGTGCGGCGGATATCCGCAATCACCCGTTCGCCCAGCCACGTAACCCAGTAATAACGGGTAAACGTACCAACAGCCAAGGCAATCACCAGCAGCAAAAATATCACCACATATTGGCTCAACAGATCTTTTGATTGCGTTGCAAACCCTTGATCAATGAGCAGGCGGATGCCTTGTCCGATTGATAACGTGATTGCCGCTGTGAATAACAAAGCCAACAAGCTGTAGATGACTTGGCGTTTGTAGGGTGAGATAAACTGGGCTGCCAGTTTGACGGCTTGCCGGCGGGTTTGGGGGTTTTGGGGAGGATTTGCCATGAATATTGTGATGTAAATTAAAAAGGAAACTATATGTTTTCAAGAGGATATTGAAAAACTATCTGAACTCAATTGTCGAGCCCTAAACGAGCCATTTCTATCAGTTCTTGTGTTTCAGGGGATCTGTGGTATCCCAGCAACCAATCGGCACCAAGCATTAAATTAAAATTGCAATTGATATGTTTATGATGAAGATAATGATGCTGAGCAAGGAATTTAAAATAGCCGGTTTTTATTACCAGCCTCATTAACGGTGACGCTGTAGCTATCCTTTTATGATGCGGAAGATGTATATAAGGATGAACATACTCTGCAATCCAGATATAAAAAGCGAGTGGCGCCAGAACACCTAGAGCAAACCAGCCTCCTCCCAAATAACAAACAATAAACACCCACAAAAGATGGGGATAGCAATACCGAATCTTTTCGTAAAAATTGCCTACTCTGAGACCATAACTATTGAGGATAATTGATTTCTTATCATTTGCAATTAATAATTGATCCAATTCTCTCTTTTGCTGCTCAGAGTCAAAAATGGTGACATGATTAGTTTTGAAGGTTCTGAAATGATGAATCACATGATGTGAATACCATGAATTGTCGAGATAGGCTCCTAAATAGCCCAATCTACGCCATGATCTTCTCGTTTGCCACTTAGCATGCAAAAGATATTTGTGAACAATTGACTCGGCAATTGAGAAAAGGACATATCCCAACACAGAGCCTAAAATTATCTGACCTGAAGCACTCATTCGGCGTTAGCCTAGGGAAACTCTGAATAATTCATGTTTGTCATTCCGAACAAAGTGAGGAATCTTTGTGAATCAATGTCATAGATTTCTCGCTGCGCTCGAGATGACAGTTATTCAGAGTTTCCCTAGCAGAAGTTGATTCGCGCTGACGATGCAGTTTCTATCATGGTTTGCGATAAGCTTTTACCGCTTTGCTCCGATCAAGTCAATGGATGGCTGGTGTCTGTGCGGGCAGTGGTCATCTTGTTTAAATCCTGTTCCCGTTGGCATATCATATGACCATTGAATGCAAAACCCGGAATCAGTAGTGGAGCACACCAATAATTTTATCGATAATTTGATTAATAATGAGGCTTGGTAATGAAAAAAATCCTGATCGCCATTTGCTGTAGTTTAATATTGTCTTCCTGCACATGGATTAAAGTCACTTCGAAAGGCGAAAGCGTGCGCCTGGTGCAATCGGTCAAAGCAGTAGAGTCCTGCAAAAAGCTGGGGAATGCAAATGCAAAAGTTGTCGATCAAATCATATTTGACCGTGATGCGGAGAAAGTTGCCGGCGAACTCGCGGATCTTGCGCGCAATGAAGCGGGTCTGATGGGGGGGGATACCATTGTTCCCATTTCGGAAATTGTCGATGGAAGACGCAGTTTCGGTGTTTATCGATGCTTTCAATCCAAACGTATTGATTGAGATGTCCGATGGTTATTGCATCCTATGGGAACTGTGGTGCAATCGTAAGTCATAGCAAAATAGCAAATAAAAAAAACCGCCTTGGTTAGAGGCGGCTTTTTGTTAAAACATTTAAGTGCGTAGGTTGGGTTGAGGAACGAAGCCCAACGTTTAAGGCTTAAATGTTGGGCATCTCTTCGTTCAGTCCGGTCTACGTGCTGAGGTTAGCATGTGGCGAGGTTTACGCAAGTGCCAGATTTGGTCCAAGTTAATAAGGAACCATTGGCTCCAGCTGCGGGGGTAAGTATATATGTTCCGCCACCAGCTGCAGCAGAACCTGTTGCTGTAATAACGCCGTCAGTAACTGCAACGGAAACAACGTTTCCACTGGCACCGGCTGCTCCGGGTACGCCTGCAGCACCAGCGTCACAAGCAGCCAGAGCATTGCCTTCCAAAACACAAGATTCGACACCTAATTTGAAAGGTGCTGTAGCGCTGACAACCTCAGTAAACCTGGCTTTCTGAGTATAAGTCTGATAAGCAGGCACTGCAATCGCAGCCAAAATACCAATAATTGCGACAACGATCATTAATTCGATGAGTGTAAAACCTTTTTGTGTTTGCATGAGTGATTCTCCTTAAAGTTGAGTAGGACACATCAAGTGTGTGTGATGTTGCCAGCAGGAATTGTGCCAATTTTTCTTATTGAATAATTCTACTAGAACAGGGGCTGTAACGGGTATATCCAAAATAAATTTAGTACAATTTTGCAATTTGTCCTACTTTGTTTCGCAAGGTGTCCTACTTTGTAGCTCTACTAATAAAGAAGCGAAGTAGGGTTTGGCCTGTTGTTATCAGCACGCGGAATGGATCCAACAATTACAGAAACTGAGTCCTCTGGTCTTCTTCCGACACGTGATGGCGCATTATGAATATTAATGCTGTGACAGCTACAGCCGAAAAACTTCTTCCCATAATTGCAATACCGCCATACGGTCATTGCTCAAGTGATCGGCGGCAATACGTGTGAATTTCTGCAATTTGTCCCTTGAAACGGTAGCACCTGTCAGTTCCGGTTCGCCGCCTAATCTCAGGCGGTGTTGCAGGCGGCGGTATTCGCGGTAGGCGGTACGTGTTTTGGTGGCGGCTTCAGCGGACACGAGTCCCAGTTCACCTGCCAGCTTTAGCAATGCAATGTTGCCAATGTTGCCGGTCAATTGCGGATATTGATTGGCATAGCCCAGTACCAGATACTGCACAATGAATTCCACGTCAATAATGCCGCCACGGTCGTGCTTGATATCAAATAGATTGGTTGGGTTAGGATGAATATCCAGCATCTTTTCACGCATTTTCAAAATTTCTTGTTTGAGTTCGATTAAATTGCGCGGCTTACACAGAATTTCTTTGCGGGTATTTTCGAAAGCTTTTCCTACTTGCTTGTCGCCCGCGACGAAGCGTGCCCGGGTTAATGCCTGATGTTCCCAAACCCAGGCTTGTTCATGCTGATATTGCGCAAAAGCTTCCATCGAGCTGACCAGTAAACCGGTGGCACCATTGGGGCGTAGGCGCAAGTCCGTTTCGTACAATAAACCTGCTGACGTGTGGCGGGTCAACCAGGCATTGATACTTTGCCCGAGTTTGGTGTAAATCTCCGCAGCATCAGGATGAGGGTCTTCATACACAAAAATCATATCGAGATCGGAAGCATAACCGAGTTCTTTTCCTCCCAGCTTGCCATAACCGATGATGGCGAATGCAGGTGTCTCGCGGTGGCGTTTTTTCAAGCCGCACCAGGCGAGGTTCAATACGGTATCCAGCACCAGATCGGCCAGTGCGGTCAGGTGATCGCTCAGTGTTTCGAGTAGTAATGAGCCTTCCAGGTCGGTGACTAATAAGCGGAATACTTGGGCATGCTGGAAGTGCCGCAAAACGTCCATTTGCCATTCGATCACGTCATTTTTGGGATTGTTGACATGATTTAACTGATAGGTCAATTCGTTGCTGAGTGCATTCCAGTCCGGGACAGGGTGCGGCGCGTCATGGCGCAATAATTCATCTAATAGAATAGGGTGTCGCCCCAGATAGTCACTGGCCCATTGGCTGACACTGACAAGTTCTGCAACACGTTGCAGGGTATGAGGGTGCTCCAGCAAAAGCGCCAGATAGGATGTCTGCGAACTGATCTTTTCGAGTAACTGCAACGTACGTTCCAGTGTGATTTCAACGGGTGGCAATTCAGCAACAGCCTCGACCATCATCGGAACCAGTGTGTTGATTTGTTGCCGGCTGGATTCGGGTAGCTGGTGATAAAAGGTGCTGTGATAAAACAACCGCAGCCGTTCTGAAATTTTTGCGGGTTCGGTGAATCCCATGGTGCTTAGTTGTGTGGCGGCTGCTTCTGTTTGTGAAATGTCCTGCGTTTCAGCTTGCCATAAATAAGCCAGCATGTCGTGGGTGGGTGATTTTCTAGGGGTGGCAAAAATGAGCTCAAATTGACGCGTTACGTCCTTGCGATGTACATCCAGTTGTTGCATAAAACTTGTGTAATCTGGAAAGCCCATCGCGGTTGCGATCAGGTTTTGATCGGCTGGGTTTAAAGGGAGTGTTTGTGTTTGCTGATCATCCAGATATTGCAGGCGGTGTTCCAGTTTGCGCAGGAAGTGATAGGCCTGCGTGAGTTCCGCAACCGCTTGCTGCGGCAGTTGCTGTTTTTTTTGTAAACGTTCTAAAACGCTGAGTGTCGGTCGAATACACAGATCGACATCGCGACCTCCGCGGATCAACTGAAAAACCTGCGTAATAAATTCTATTTCACGAATGCCGCCGGGGCCTAATTTGATGTTGTCGTGCATCTCACGGCGTTCGACTTCTTTGCGTAATTGCGCGTGTAAACGGCGCATTGATTCATACGCACCAAAATCCAGATACTTGCGGAACACAAAGGGTCTGACAATTTTCTCCATGAGAATCGATTCGGTTTCGGCATCGCTCTGTCCTGCGATGACTCGACCTTTGATCCAGGCATAACGCTCCCATTCGCGTCCCTGTTTGATGAAATATTCTTCCAGCATGGGAAAACTGATTGCCAAAGGGCTGTTTTCTCCATGCGGACGTAGGCGCATATCGACCCGGAATACATAGCCATCGACCGTATAATCGTTCAGGCTGGCAATGAGTTTGCGACCGAGGCGGGCAAAGAATTCATGATTTGAAATGGATTTTGCGCCATCGGTCTCGCCATCTTCCGGGTAGACGAAGATCAAATCGACGTCGGAAGAGACATTGAGTTCGCCGCCGCCCAGTTTGCCCATGGCCACAACCAGCATATGTTGGGTGGTGTTACTGTGTTCCCCTTGGGGTGATCCAAAGCGATTGGATTGCGTTAACCAGCTTTCATGGTACTTGAGTGCGAAATTGATGGTGACTTCAGCGAGCTCGGTCATGCTGGACATGACTTCCGCTAAATCAGCCTGGCCGCTGACATCACGTAAGGTTAATCGCAGCATGACTTGCTTGCGCAAGTCGCGCAGTACGCTATGGAGGATTTCCTCGGTGGTGATATGTTCGGATTGGGAATCCAGAAATGCCTGCATGGCGGCTTTTCGGAAGGGCAATTGCAGTTCTTTGAGCAGTGCTATTTTTCGCGCAGGTTCGCTGTCCAATATGCGCTGCACATAGCGGCTGAAAGGCAAGACAGTGGCAAGAATCGCATCAGGTGTGTTACCAGTAGTGTGCATCATTGAGCATTCAGCAATTAATTCAATTTCATAGAATAACAAAGACAGCGTTTGCTGGCATCAGATTTATTGTAAATCAAAATAGAACGTTGCCGGCGTAGATGCTAGAATCGGGTTTGGTGTTGAATATATCTCCTGTTTTTTATAGGGGTTTTGCATAACTTTATAATAATATTGATATATTGCAATATATAATCAATAAACTTAAAGCAGTTTCTTATCAGAATTTTGAAAATTAAAGTAGTGGAATCATGTTAAACGATAGCATTAAGCATAATCAGCCGGCGATTGAAAATGAAAAACGCGCAAGCTTTCGTGTTGCTGCCATTCAGATGGCTTCAGGCCCGAGTGTGTCTGCAAATCTGGAGGAAGCAGCGCGCTTGATAGAAGAGGCAGCTTCCCAGAAGGCCGAGCTGGTTGTATTGCCTGAATATTTTTGCATTATGGGGATGAAAGACACGGATAAGTTGACTGTGCGTGAACAACCCGGTGACGGGCAAATACAGAAATTTCTCAGTGATACGGCAAAACGTCTGGGAATATGGCTGGTGGGTGGGTCAGTACCATTAGCTTCATCCGAACCGGATAAAGTTTATAATAGCTGTTTGGTATATGCAGATAACGGAGAACAAGTTGCGCGTTACGACAAAATTCATTTGTTTGGGTTGCAACTGGGTCATGAATGCTATGCTGAGGAAAAAACTATTAAGGCGGGAAGTGAAGTTGTCACGATAGACTCTCCATTTGGTCGTATCGGACTGTCGATATGCTACGATCTGCGCTTCCCGGAGTTATTCCGTATGATGAATAATGTTGATATTATTCTGGCACCTGCGGCATTTACCGCAATTACCGGCAGAGCGCATTGGGAAATCCTGGTGCGTGCACGTGCGGTTGAAAATATGGCATACGTGATAGCGCCCGGGCAAGGCGGTTATCATGTCAATGGACGCGAAACGAATGGGGATAGTATGATTGTGGATCCCTGGGGTGTGGTGATGGAGCGTTTGCCACGGGGTCCTGGCGCTGTGGTGGCGACACTTGACCCGGGATATCAGGCGAGTTTGCGAACAAATCTGCCCGCACTGGACCATCGAATCTTGCAATACTGTTAAGTTAAGCGTTTGTTAATCATGAGCAAATTTTCTACGTGGCTGCATCATTTATATATAAAATAAAACCGGATAGTTATGACGATTGAATGCATGACAGAAAAAAAAGATTTTTATGCAATTGCCGACCGTTGCTTGTTGTCGCCCTATGATATTGATGCAACCGGATTACAGCGCGTATTGGATCAGATACTCACGCATAAAATCGATTACGCGGATCTTTATTTTCAGTATAACCGTTCTGAAGGCTGGATGCTGGAAGAAGGCATCGTCAAGTCGGGCAGCTTCAATATCGAGCAAGGAGTTGGTGTTCGTGCGATTAGCGGCGAGAAGACAGGATTCGCTTATTCCGATGACATCAGCATGCCGGCTCTGGTATCGGCGGCTCAGGCAACACGGGCAATCGCCAATCAGGGCAGTATGCCTGCAGTGCAAGTCATGAAACGTAGTGCGGTGGATCGTCATACGCAGCTGTATTTGCCGGAAGATCCTATCGCAAGTCTTAAAGATGCAGATAAAGTAGCTTTGCTAGAAAAACTCGAGCGTTATACCCGGCAGTTGGATCAGCGGGTTACTCAGGTGGTGGCGTCGCTTGCCGGTGAATATGAAGTGGTACTGGTAACGCGCAGTGATGGACTGCTTGCGGCTGATGTGAGGCCACTGGTTCGATTGTCCTTGCAGGTGATCGTGGAAGGAAACGGTCGGCGTGAGCAAGGTGTTGCCGGTGGCGGCGGGCGCTTTAATTACACTTATTTTACCGATGAAATTTTGCAGGATTATGCAAAAAAAGCGGTGCATCAAGCCGTGATTAATTTGGATGCACGCCCGGCGCCGGCTGGTACCATGACGGTTGTTCTGGGGAGTGGCTGGCCTGGGATATTGCTGCACGAAGCAATTGGTCATGGACTGGAAGGAGATTTCAACCGCAAAGGCAGTTCAGCGTTTTCGGGGCGTATTGGTGAGCGCGTCGCAGCTCCCGGTGTTACCGTAGTCGATGATGGAACAATTCCACAAAGGCGTGGATCGTTAAATATTGATGACGAAGGTAATCCGACGCAATGTACTGTATTGATAGAAGATGGCATACTTAGGGGCTATTTGCAGGACAGCCTGAATGCTCGATTAATGAACTTTCCTGTGACCGGTAATGGTCGGCGCGAGTCTTTTGCGCATATACCGATGCCGCGCATGACGAATACCTATATGCTGAATGGCGATAAGGATCCGGCAGAAATCATCGCTTCGGTCAAGCATGGTTTGTATGCCGCAAATTTCGGTGGCGGGCAAGTGGATATCACCAGTGGAAAATTTGTTTTCTCAGCGGCAGAAGCCTATATGATTGAAGATGGGAAAATTACTTATCCTGTTAAAGGAGCTACTTTAATTGGTAACGGCCCGGATGTGCTGACGCGCGTTTCTATGATCGGGAACGATATGTCACTCGATCCAGGTGTCGGAACATGTGGCAAGGATGGACAGAGTGTGCCTGTGGGTGTGGGGCAACCCACATTGC
Source organism: Nitrosomonas sp. (assembly GCF_024282095.1). Lineage (GTDB taxonomy): Bacteria > Pseudomonadota > Gammaproteobacteria > Burkholderiales > Nitrosomonadaceae > Nitrosomonas. The sequence continues at coordinate 36,833 of NZ_JAMWZS010000002.1, read as the reverse complement.
GCATCGATGGGTTGACAGTGGGTGGTACGGGAAATTAGCGGTAAGCAGCAGTAGAGCTGCCGCATGAATATTTAATAACTAGTTGAATTGATATTGGGATGCAGAAAGCATGAGTGTGGAATTAACCGGCGCTGAGATTACAATACGCTGTTTGCAGGAGGAAGGGGTGCAGTGTATTTTTGGCTATCCCGGTGGGGCAGTATTATTTATTTACGATGAATTATTCAAGCAGGATAAGGTTCGGCATATTTTGGTGCGTCATGAGCAAGCGGCCGTGCATGCAGCCGATGGTTATGCCCGTTCTAGCGATAAAGTAGGCGTGGCTTTGGTAACCTCGGGCCCGGGCGTGACGAATGCGGTAACAGGGATCGCAACCGCCTATATGGATTCGATTCCTATGGTCGTGATCAGCGGTCAGGTACCGACAAGCGCGATTGGTCTGGATGCCTTTCAGGAAGTTGATACGGTCGGTATAACGCGTCCTTGCGTCAAACATAACTTTCTCGTAAAAGATGTCACCGAATTGGCGCAGACTATTAAAAAAGCCTTCTATATCGCCTCAACAGGTCGTCCAGGTCCTGTGTTGGTGGATATACCCAAAGACGTTTCGCAGCAAAAAACCAAGTTTGTCTATCCGGATAAGGTAACCATGCGTTCCTATAATCCTGTGGTTAAAGGACATTCCAGGCAGATCAAGAAAGCCGCTGAATTGATACTCAGTGCTAAGCGTCCGATGATCTATGCAGGTGGCGGGGTGATTCTGAGCAATGCGGCACCGCAGTTGACTGAGTTGACGCAGCTGTTGAATTTTCCTTGTACCAATACCTTAATGGGATTAGGTGGGTACCCTGCTACCGATAAGCAATCCTTGGGTATGTTGGGTATGCATGGCACTTACGAAGCTAATATGGCGATGCAGTATTGTGACGTTCTGGTGGCTGTAGGTGCACGTTTTGATGATCGTGTAATTGGTAATCCCAAGCATTTTTCTAATGAAAATAGAAAAATTATCCATATTGATATTGATCCATCGTCTATTTCAAAACGCGTTAAGGTCGATGTGCCGATAGTGGGTGACGTCCTGGATGTACTGAAAGAGCTGATTAAACTGCTAAAGGCCGGAAAGGAAAAACCGGATCAAACAGCATTGAAGGAATGGTGGAAACAAATCGAACTATGGCGTGAGCGGGATTGCCTCAAATTTGATCGTGATAGCAAAATTATCAAACCGCAGATGGTTATTGAGAAGTTGTTCAATATTACCAAAGGTGATGCATTTATTACCTCGGATGTCGGGCAGCATCAAATGTGGGCCGCGCAATTTTATAAATTTGATAAGCCCCGGCGCTGGATTAACTCGGGCGGATTGGGCACGATGGGATTTGGAATGCCTGCGGCAATGGGAGTGCAACTGGCTAATCCGAAAGGTAAAGTGGCTTGTGTGACGGGTGAAGCGAGTATCCAGATGTGTATTCAGGAATTATCAACCTGCAAGCAATATAAGTTGCCATTGAAGATTATTAACTTGAATAATCGCTACATGGGCATGGTTAGACAATGGCAGGAGTTTTTTCACGGTAATCGCTATGCGGAATCCTATATGAATGCACTGCCGGATTTTGTTAAGCTGGCTGAAAGCTATGGACATGCCGGAATGAAAATTGAACGGCCTGAAGATGTGGAAGGTGCTTTAAAGGAAGCGTTTAAGCTGAAAGATCAACTGGTATTTATGGATTTTATTACCGATCAGACTGAAAATGTTTTCCCTATGGTACCAGGTGGTAAAGGGCTCTCTGAAATGATTCTGGTGTAAATAAATGCGACATATTATTTCTTTATTAATGGAAAATGAAGCCGGTGCCTTGTCTCGCGTAGCTGGCCTGTTTTCAGCACGTGGTTATAACATCGAATCACTTTCAGTGGCACCCACTGAGGACCCAACTTTGTCACGAATGACATTGGTGACGGTAGGATCTGATGAAGTAGTCGAACAAGTAACAAAACAACTGAATAAGTTGATTGAAGTGGTAAAAATCATCGATCTGAATGATGGTAGCCATATCGAGCGCGAATTGATGTTGGTAAAAGTACGTGCAGTTGGCGCAGATCGGGAAGAAATTAAACGGTTGGTTGAAATTTTTCGTGGCTGTATTATCGACGTGACAGACAAGTCCTATACCATCGAATTAACAGGTACCAGCTCGAAACTGGATGCATTTCTTGAGGCGGTTGGGCGTAGCGCAGTTCTGGAGACAGTGCGCACAGGTGCATCCGGCATAGGGCGCGGAGAATGGATTTTAAAGGTATAATCCCTATTTGCTGATGAATTAAGAATCCCGAGGCCAGTAATCCAAAGCAATCAGTTTTTTTAAACAAGGCGTTTTCGCTATTGCTTGCCCGTTTCTGTGCTAATTTTGTTGAAAAGGAAAATAATGAAAGTTTATTACGATAAAGATGCAGATCTGTCTCTAATTAAAGGAAAAAAAGTAGCAATTCTGGGTTATGGTTCGCAAGGGCACGCACATGCTAATAATTTGAGCGAATCGGGCGTGAGCGTTACGGTTGGTTTGCGTAAAGGCGGAGTATCCTGGAGTAAAGCAGAAAAAGCCGGTTTAAAGGTCGTGGAAGTGTCTGAGGCTGTCAAGAACGCGGATGTTGTCATGGTATTGTTGCCTGATGAACAGATCGGATCCGTGTATAAGAAGGAAATTGAGCCCGGGTTGAAGAAAAATGCTACATTGGCGTTCGCCCATGGTTTCAGCGTACATTACGGACAGGTAACACCACGTGAAGATCTTGATGTCATCATGATTGCCCCGAAAGGCCCGGGTCATTTGGTGCGCTCTACGTATTTGCAAGGCGGCGGCGTACCTTCGTTGATAGCCGTACATCAGGATAAATCAGGTAGAGCACGTGATCTGGCGCTTTCTTATGCGGCTGCTAATGGCGGTACTCGGGGCGGTGTGATCGAAACAAGCTTTCGCGAGGAAACCGAAACAGATTTGTTTGGTGAGCAAGTGGTGTTGTGCGGTGGTTTGACCGCATTAATCCAAGCTGGCTTTGAAACGTTGGTGGAAGCCGGTTATGCACCGGAGATGGCGTACTTTGAGTGTTTGCATGAAGTCAAATTAATCGTTGATTTGATTTACGAAGGCGGTATTGCCAATATGCGGTATTCAATTTCCAATAACGCCGAATATGGCGATGTATCGCGCGGCCCACGCATTATTACTGACGAAACCCGTACAGAAATGCGTAAAATTTTACGTCAGATTCAGACGGGGGAATATGCCCGCGAATTCATTCTGGAAAACCAGTCGGGCGCACCGGTGCTGAAGGCAAGTCGTCGTATCGCATCCGAGCATCAGATTGAGCAGGTTGGTGCAAAGCTGCGTGATATGATGCCGTGGATCAAAAAGAATAAACTGGTCGATCAAGTGAAAAACTAAAGAACTGGCTTTTCTGTGATTTGAATTTTGGTTTATTTACCATTTTAGATTTCTTTGTAATTACTTATGGCTCATTATCCTCATCCTATTATCGCTCGTGAAGGCTGGCCGCATATCGTAATAGCGTTTACTGTTGCTTTTGGTGCTACGCTATTAGTGGGTTGGCTCTGGGCAATACCACTTTGGGTAATTGCCTTGTTTGTTCTGCAGTTTTTTCGTGATCCACCCAGGGAAGTGCCGTCAGATCGCAATGCCATATTGGCGCCTGCTGACGGTAGAATTGTCGCGGTAGAAAAGATTCAGGACCCTTATCTGGAACGGGAAGCTATTAAGGTCAGCGTGTTTATGAATGTGTTTAATGTACATTCTAATCGTAGTCCGGTCGATGGAACAGTGCGTGACAAATGGTATTTTCCTGGAAAATTTGTAAATGCGGATTTACCCAAGGCTTCCCTGGAAAACGAGCGTAATGCGCTATGGATTCAGGCAGATAATGGTGCGGATGTGACCTGTGTGCAGGTGGCGGGCTTAGTCGCAAAACGTATTATTTGTCATGCATCATCCGGCGATCATTTGGCACGCGGTCAACGTTTCGGCTTTATACGATTCGGTTCGAGAGTCGATGTCTACTTGCCATTGAATACTAAAATCAATGTCAACATTGGCGATAAGGTGTTCGCAACATTGACAGTATTGGCGGAGTTTCGTGAAGAATATAAACAGACTGACACAAGCCATTGAAAAACGTTTTCGAGGCAACCAATACAAGGTTTATGACTTACTGTCATTTTGCTATATGCACTTATCATCGCTAGCATTTTTCATATATACCAATAATGCCTGATCCTCTACCAGAGCGCACTATGCTCAAGTCCCGGTTACGACGGCGTGGCATCTATTTGTTACCCAACTTATTTACTACCGCTGCGCTATTTGCGGGATTCTATGCCATTGTGCAGGCGATGAACGGGAATTTTGAGTATTCAGCGATAGCCATTTTTATTGCTATGGTGCTGGATGGATTGGATGGTCGTGTTGCACGGCTTACAGGCACTCAAAGTGAGTTTGGGGCAGAATACGATAGTATGTCCGATATGGTTTCTTTTGGGATTGCGCCGGCATTGATCGTTTATGAATGGGCCCTAAAAGATATGGAGCAATGGGGCTGGATCGTTGCATTCATTTACTGTGCATGTGCGGCGCTGCGACTTGCACGATTCAATACCAACATAGAAGTCGTCGATAAGCGTTTCTTTCAGGGACTGCCCAGTCCTGCAGCAGCAGCATTGATAGCCGGGCTTGTTTGGGTAACGCTTAATTTTCAAGTACAAGGCAGCGATATTAAATGGCTGGCTTGTGTGGTGACTTTATTTGCTGCGTTAACTATGGTGAGCAATATTCCTTATTATAGTGGTAAAGAGATCAATTTGCGTCGACGGGTACCGTTTTTTACTATCCTGTTATTGGTGCTGTTTTTCTTTGTTTTAATCCCCAGCCACCCGCCTCTGGTATTATTCTGTCTGTTTGCAGTCTATGCGTTTTCTGGTTTCTTTATCAAATTATGGCGTTTTAGCAGAAATAAAAAAAATAGTGAAACACCTGGACCCTGAGCACTGTCTCTTGCACAAAAAGAAAAAACTATTTATATTCCGCCATTATGTCAGTAAAAAACTATATCCATTCACTCCATCTACTGTCAGAACCAGTGATTCTACTGGCGCTGTTATTGCGCCTTGCGCGCTAAAAATTTCTACCCCCTATTCCTTTCTAGCCTATAAAATTCGATAAACGAGTTTTATCATATTGTGAGTTTTCTTCCTCAAGTGGAGAGCATAATGCAAGAGCATTTAATTATTTTTGATACTACCCTGCGTGATGGCGAACAAAGTCCTGGCGCATCAATGACTAAAGAAGAAAAGGTTCGCATTGCCTGGCAATTGGAACGTATGGGTGTGGATGTGATTGAAGCAGGTTTCCCAGCAGCTTCTAATGGGGATTTTGAAGCTGTCAAAGCCGTTGCTGATTCAGTGAAAGGAAGTGTGGTATGTGGTCTGGCGCGCGCGATTGAAGCTGATATTCAGCGTGCAGGTGAAGCACTGAAAGGTGCGCAGTCAGCACGTATTCATACGTTTATTGCGACATCACCGATTCATATGAAGAAAAAACTGCGGATGTCGCCGGATCAGGTCATCGTACAAGCGGTGAAGGCTGTAAAATGGGCGCGCCAGTATACTGATAATGTTGAATTTTCTCCAGAAGATGCCGGTCGTTCAGAAATAGATTTTTTGTGTCAGATACTTGAAGCTGTTATTGATGCAGGTGCGACCACACTGAATATTCCGGATACCGTCGGTTACACCATGCCGGAGCAATTCGGCAAGTTGATTCGTGACTTGCGTGAGCGCATTCCTAATTCTGATAAAGCAATCTTTTCAGTGCATTGTCATAACGATTTAGGATTGGCTGTAGCCAATTCATTGACTGCCGTGATGAATGGTGCGCGGCAAGTCGAATGTACCATCAATGGCTTAGGGGAAAGGGCGGGTAATGCAGCACTGGAAGAGGTTGTGATGGCTGTGCGCACGCGCCAGGATTACTTTCCTTGTGATACAAAAATTGATACCACACATATTGTTTCGGCAAGTAAATTGGTCTCCGGTATTACCGGTTTTCCGGTGCAGCCTAATAAAGCGATTGTGGGAGCCAATGCTTTTGCGCATGAATCAGGAATTCATCAGGATGGTGTGTTAAAACATCGCGAAACCTACGAAATCATGCGCGCAGAAGATGTGGGTTGGGGCGCGAATAAGTTACTGCTAGGAAAACATTCGGGGCGTAATGCGTTCCGCAACCGTCTTATGGAATTGGGTATTGAATTGGAATCGGAAGAAATGCTCAATAATGCCTTTTTGCGTTTTAAGGAATTGGCCGATAAGAAGCACGAAATATTTGATGAAGATCTGCACGCATTGGTCTCGGATGAAGTATTGGTACTGCAGGAGTGTTACAGGCTGATATCGCTGACGATTCATTGCGAAACAGGCGAAATTCCTTACGCACGCATCGTGATTTCAGATAATGGTAATGAAATACATGCCGAATCGCAAGGAAGTGGTCCGGTTGATGCAACTTTCCGGGCGATCGAAACGCTGCTGATGAGTGGCGCCGAGTTACAGTTATTTTCGGTCAACAACATTACCAGTGGAACAGATGCACAAGGGGAAGTCACTGTTCGGTTACGCAAATCTGATCGTATTGCGAACGGGCATGGGGCAGATACGGATATTGTTGTAGCCTCTGCAAAAGCGTACCTGAGTGCATTAAATAAACTGTGTAGCAAGTTGGAACGAGCTCACCCGCAAGTATAGTATGGCTTGTCAATTACGCTACGAGATAATGAAACATAAATTGGCATGGTTATTTTGCCTGATTGCGCTGTTATTGAGCGCTCAGGTGCAAGCCTTTCAGTTTCAGGATGCAACAGGGAAAGTTCATAAGCTTGCAGACTATAAAGGACGGTGGGTACTGGTTAACTTCTGGGCAACCTGGTGCCCGCCCTGCTTAAAAGAGATTCCTGACTTGATCGCCTTGTATGAGAGCCGTAAGGATATTATGGTGATTGGTGTGGCGATGGATTCTGGCGATCCACAAGTGGTGATGGATTTTGTACGATCGATGTCAATTACCTATCCCACCGTTCTGGGTAATCGGGAAATTGCTTCTCAACTGGATGATATCTCACTTTTACCCAGTACTTATTTTTTTGATCCGGATGGTAACCCGGCTGCGCGCCAGCTGGGCATTATTTCGCGCGAAAGTATAGAAAAATTTATTGAATCGAAATCGCCCAAGAAGTAGCAAATGGTGAATGCTAGGTATAAATTACGAGAAGCGCGATAGCAGGGCTTTTGACTCAGTTAACCATTAGGTGATGAAGCGTTATATCGCCAAGTACTCAGCCATTTATCGAATACCAGTTGTGGGTAGGCAGCCTCACCAAGGCTGCCATTATATCGACCAAGCGCGCGGAAATAATCGCCTTTTTCCTGATCAAGGTAATGACGCAGAATAGTGCATCCATAGCGCAAATTGATACGTAAATGAAAGAGATTGTGATCCTGGTGGCCGATGAGATCGACCCAGAACGGCATGACTTGCATGTAGCCGCGTGCGCCGGCATGGGAAACGGCATATTTCTTGAAACCACTCTCGACTTGGATGACACTTAATACGAGCTGGGGATCCAGCCCTGCCCGTGTTGCTTCATAATAAACCGTTCGCAGAAATTCTTCCCGTTCAAGTGTATCAGGTATGAATTTTTCCAATCGACGACTCATGATGACAAGCCATGTGATGTTATCAGCCATGGCAGCATATTCCGAATACGACACTGCTTGATCGCTGGTTTCGTGAAATATGCCGGTTTGGGCGTAGGCGGCAAGCTGCTCATAGTGCGGATTATTGGCATATATGCTAGTGCAGCAGAGCACAGTGAAAATCGTAATCGTTAATTTATGCATAACTTGGTTGTTATAAATGAAAGAATTTCATCGATAGGTATTGCTTGCGAAGTTTGATCTTTTCGTCCTTGGTATTCAACAACGGATTGTTTCAATCCTCGTTCGCCGATGACAATTCGATGTGGAATCCCCATGAGCTCCATATCAGCAAACATGACACCAGGACGTTCATCCCGATCATCCAAAAGTACTTCGATCTGTGCACTTGAGAATTGCTGGTAGAGTTTTTCCACCGTGTCTTTTACCTGACTGCTTTTTTGCAGGCCGATCGGAACAATGACGAGCTGAAAAGGGGCTATTGTGGCTGGAAAAATAATGCCATGTTCATCATGATTCTGTTCAATGGCGGCAGCAACAATGCGCGAAATGCCAATACCGTAGCACCCCATTTCCATATATCGTGTTTGGCCTGATTCATCGAGATAACTTGCTTTCATGATTTCAGAATATTTTGTACGTAACTGAAAAATATGACCGACCTCAATGCCGCGACAAATTTCCAGTGCTCCTTTATCATCGGGCGAGGCATCGCCTGCAACAACATTGCGGATATCGAAAACATGATCGGGTATTTTAAGATCGCGCTCAAAATTGACATGAGTCAGATGAAAGCCTTCTGCGTTTGCGCCACAAACGAAATTACTCATATTGATAACAGCATGATCAGCAATGACACAAGTTTCTAAACCAACGGGACCGATATATCCAGGTACTGTTCCAGTTTCTTGTAGGATATCCGCTTCACTCGCCATTTGAAATTCAGATAAAAAGGGTATTTTCCTGACTTTCAATTCGTTGAGCTGGTGATCGCCGCGCAGCAGCAATAAGAATATTTTGTCGTGTGCTTTTACCGCGAGCGTTTTGATGGTTTGTTGTAATGGTATTCCTAAAAACGCTGCCACTTCAGCGCAGGTTTTTTTATTGGGTGTCGAGATTTTTTGCATGGCATCGGTGGATTCACCCCGTTCTTGTTGCGATACCAGTGCACTGGCCAATTCAATATTGGCGGCATAATCTGAATCCGGACAAAATGCAATGGCATCTTCGCCGGAATCTGCTAGCACATGGAATTCATGCGAACCGCTGCCACCGATGGCACCGGTATCAGCTGCTACAGCACGAAATTTCAATCCAAGGCGGGTAAAAATACGACTATATGTTTCGTACATAAGTTGATAAGTTTGCGCCAAGCTATTTTCGTCAGTATGAAATGAATATGCATCTTTCATCAAGAACTCTCGTGCACGCATGACTCCAAAACGTGGTCGAATTTCGTCACGAAATTTGGTTTGAATTTGATAAAAATTAAGTGGCAGCTGACGGTAGCTTTTGATTTCTTTGCGTGCTATGTCGGTGATGATTTCTTCATGGGTAGGACCAAAGCAAAAGTCATGCTCATGGCGATCTTTGATCTTCAGCATTTGTGGTCCGAATACATCCCATCTACCGGTTTCTTGCCATAATTCTGCGGGTTGTATGGCGGGCATTAGAACTTCTATGGCGCCACTTTTATTCATTTCTTCACGAACAATATTTTCTATTTTTCTGAGTACTCTCAGGCCGAGTGGCATCCAGGTGTATAGCCCGCTGCCAAGACGTTTGATAAGCCCGGCACGCAACATCAGTTTGTGACTAATGAGTTCCGCTTCAGCAGGTGCTTCTTTGAGGGTTGAAATAAAAAATTGCGAGACGCGCATGAATGATTCCATTATGATAATAAATTAAAGCGATTTTACCTTGAAATAGTAAGGGAAGTGCGGATTAGTCTATACATAACTTGCAGATAACCTAGTGAACGCAAATGAAGCTATAACGAAAGTATGGGTTTTTGTTTTATGGACACTTTCAATCTGCAGTAAAGTATGAAAAAATCTATACATTTGATGGGTCAAATGGATAATTTACATGATTGACCGTAATGGATACCGCCCCAATGTCGGTATTATCCTGCTGAATTCAAAGAATGAAGTTTTTTGGGGCAAACGTATTAAACAAAATTCTTGGCAATTTCCCCAGGGTGGCATCAAATCAGGAGAAAGTCCTGAGCAGGCCATGTACCGGGAACTAACCGAGGAGATAGGGTTGCGCCCAAGTCATGTGGAGATTGTCGGACGAACACGTGATTGGTTGCGCTATGAGGTGCCTGAGCGTTGGATAAGACGTGAATGGCGGGGAAATTACAAAGGACAAAAGCAGATCTGGTATCTGTTGCGTCTAATCGGGCGTGACAGTGATGTTTCGTTACGTGGAAGCACGCACCCGGAATTTGATGCATGGCGTTGGAATCAGTATTGGGTTGAGTTGGACTCGGTTGTTGAATTTAAACGTAAGGTTTATAAACAGGCACTAACAGAGCTATCGCGTTTGCTGAAAATGGATGCGTGTCAAAGCACTGGCTACGGCAAGAATAATTCGCCTAAAGAAGTAAGCAAAATTGTCTTGGCTAGCCAACTGGAAATCAATGAATAATCCATCCGCGTTGTGAAAAAATATTCTGCTATAGAGTATTGAAGTACATATGAATTACTCTACTATTTTTTGACAAGCAGAATATTGTCGCCTTGTTTTGTGTTTTAAGATTCCCACTTGTGAATGTTTCATCAGGCGTAATCGGCTGCGCCATTACAGCCGTTTTTTAGGGAGAATACCGATGAAGATACGTACACTGGTTGCGTCACTACTATCGATTGGCGCTCTTGTCGCCTCGATTAATGTTTCAGCCAATGAGCCTATCCAGCCCATTAAAGCACCGGCAGTGAAAAATGCGGATATGGTTGAATTAGGCAAGATGTTGTTTTTCGATCCACGTTTGTCGAAATCCGGTTTTATTTCTTGCAATTCTTGCCACAATTTGAGCATGGGAGGTACGGACAATATTCCAACTTCTATTGGTCATGCATGGCAACAAGGACCTATTAATGCGCCGACTGTATTGAATGCCAGCATGAATTTGGCGCAATTTTGGGATGGACGCGCTAAAGACCTAAAAGAACAGGCAGGCGGCCCTATTGCAAATCCAGGGGAAATGGCATCAACGCATAAAGCGGCTGTCGAGGTTTTGCAATCGATTCCTCAGTACCGCGGGCGTTTTCAAAAAGCATTTGGTTCCGATCAGGTCGATATTGATCGCGTAACGACTGCAATTGCAGCTTTTGAGGAAACTTTGGTTACGCCGGGATCGCGTTTTGATAAATGGCTGGAAGGTGATAAAAAAGCATTAAATTCGCAAGAATTGGAAGGATATGAGTTATTTAAGAGCAGCGGTTGCTCAGGCTGCCATAATGGACCAGCGGTAGGTGGTGCACTGTATCAGAAGTTTGGCGTATACCATCCTTATAAAACAGCGAGTAAAGCGGAGGGCAGAAAAGCGGTCACTGGAAAAGATACTGATTTAAACGTTTTTAAAGTACCAACGCTGCGTAATATTGAATTAACCTATCCCTATTTTCATGATGGTGCAGCGGCAACATTGGAAGATGCTGTAAGAACAATGGGTAAGGTGCAATTGGATCGTGATTTTGATAAAAAGGAAATTGACAGTATTGTCGCCTTCTTAAAGACACTCACCGGCGAACAGCCTGACTTTAAGATGCCGATTCTGCCACCTTCCAATAATAGTACGCCAAGACCTGCACCATTTTAATTCTCAGGATTTAGAGACAGTTCGTCTAAATTTTGTCATTGAAGCGATGAATACAGTTTAAGCATCCGGACTGGAAGTGCAGTTTGGATGCTTAAAATATCTCGTAAAGATAGATTGGAAGTGAATTTTGATAGTTACTCATAATGGTTGGAGTTAATGTCAAATCAAGGTGTTGCAGTGTTGGTACAATCTAATGTAGATTTACATTTAAAAATCAAGTAGAGTCACTATTCCGATAACCAATAATTAGAATAGGGAGTTACCTATGGGTAACAAGGGACAGTTACTGCAAGATCCATTTCTGAATATATTGCGTAAAGAGCATATTCCGGTATCAATCTATTTGGTGAATGGGATTAAATTGCAAGGACAAATTGATTCGTTTGATCAATATGTGGTGCTGTTAAAAAACTCAGTGACGCAAATGGTGTATAAACATGCAATTTCTACAGTGGTGCCTGCAAGAGCGGTTACCATGCCGATTGAAACAGTGGAAGCACATGACACGTAGTGCCTGAATGTCGTTCAGGTATGCATAAATTACCCGTAGCAGACGCAGTCGTCTTAGTTAGCCTCGATTTTGGCAATGGTGATCATACCGATCGTGTGCAAGAATTGCAGCAGCTGGCCCTCAGCGCTAAGCTCCAAGTTGTAGCAGTTATTGAAGGAAAGCGCACCCGACCTGACTCTACGACCTACATCGGAAGCGGCAAGGTCGATGAGTTGGCGCAAGTAATCATGCAGACTAAAGCGTCATTGGTTATTTTTAACCATGATTTATCACCGGCTCAGCAACGTAACTTGTCTGTACGCTTGAACTGTAACGTTATTGATCGTACTAGCCTGATCCTGGACATTTTTGCTCAGCGAGCTAAGAGCTATGAAGGAAAACTACAAGTTGAATTGGCACAACTTGAGCATCTGGCAACTCGATTAGTGCGAGGATGGACTCATTTGGAAAGGCAAAAGGGTGGTATAGGCTTGCGTGGTCCCGGTGAAACCCAATTGGAAACAGATCGAAGGTTGATTAGAAAGCGAGTTAAGTTACTTAAAGAGAAGCTTGCGACCTTACAGCGTCAACGTAATGTACAAAGACGATCAAGGCAGCGTACCAATGTATTGTCGGTGTCCATAGTTGGTTATACCAATGCAGGGAAATCGACATTATTTAATAAATTGACACGCGCGCAATCGTATGCTGCAGATCAGCTGTTTGCTACATTGGATACAACAACACGAAAACTGTTTCTTACGCCGGGTTGCTCAGTTGTGATTTCGGATACAGTAGGGTTTATTCGTGAATTGCCGCACACCTTGGTTGCGGCGTTTCGTGCGACGCTTGAAGAGACTGTTCAAGCTGATATACTGCTTCACGTGATAGATGCCAGCAGTTCCAATCGGGATGAGCAAGTTGAAGAGGTTAACAAAATATTAAAGGAGATTGGTGCTGATTCCATTCCTCAGATTTTAATCCTGAACAAGATTGATTTAACTGATTTGTCTTTAGGCGGTAAAGGTTGCACGCGCGATGAATATGATAGAATATCGCGCATTCGCTTAAGTGCAAAAACAGGTGAGGGCATAGAGTTTGTAAGGCAAGCATTGACAGAAGCAAGCGCAGAAAACTTCGAAAAAATGTATGAAGAATCTACCGATACTAAGAAAATAACCGAAGGCTGTGCTTCGGCACGAGGACTTTTTTGAACGAACAAAACAGGAATTATTATGGGATTAAATGATCCACAGTGGGGAAAAAATAAAGGTGATTCTGGTCCACCGGATCTGGATGACGTGTTGCGTAATGTCAATAAAAAGATCAATAATATTTTTGGACAAAAAAAAGGTGGCGGGGATGATGAAGGCCCCCGTGATAAAGCTCCGAAGCAGCAAAGTGGCGGTAATATCGTATTAATATTGGGTTTGTTGGTAGTGGTATGGCTGGGCAGTGGATTCTATATTGTGGATGAGGGGCACAGAGGTGTTGTATTGCGTTTCGGTCAATTTGTAGAAACCGCTCCGGCAGGTTTACGTTGGCACCTACCTTATCCCGTTGAGAAAGTGGAAATAGTGAATGTCAGTCAAGTTCGTACGGTTGAAATTGGCTATCGTAACAATGTGAGGAGCAAAGTACTCAGAGAATCATTGATGCTAACTGATGATGAGAACATCATCGATATTCAGTTTGCGGTGCAATATATTTTGAATCATCCGGAGAATTTTCTATTTAAAAATAGGAATTCTGATGATGCAGTTCTGCAGGCTGCAGAAACTGCAATTAGACAAGTCATCGGCAAAAGCAAAATGGATTATGTGCTCTATGAAGGTCGCGAGCAAGTGGCTGCTAAAGCAACGCAGTTAATGCAAAAGATTCTAGATCGCTATGAAATCGGTATCTCTATCAGCAAAGTAACAATGCAAAATGCACAACCGCCGGAACAAGTTCAGGCTGCGTTTGATGATGCAGTGAAGGCCGGACAGGATAGGGAACGGCAAAAAAATGAAGGTCAAGCTTATGCTAATGACGTTATTCCAAGAGCTGTCGGTAATGCAGCCCGATTAATTCAAGAATCTGAAGGGTATAAGCAGCGCGTCATTGTCAGTGCAGAAGGTGATGCCAGACGTTTTGAACAAATCCTGGTTGAATATAGTAAAGCGCCCACAGTGACTCGTGAACGCTTATATTTGGATATGATGCAGCAAGTACTTTCTAATACCAGCAAGATTCTGGTTGATCAGAAGAGCGGCAATAATCTATTGTATTTACCATTGGATAAATTGATTCAAATGACCGGATCCACACCAGCTTCACCGGTAGCTGTGCAATCGTCAGCACAGGAATCAGCGCCTGACAGCAGTATACGAGCACGAGAATCTTTTCGTAGTCGTGAACGGGAGATTAGATAGATGAAAAATTTTACATCAGTACTTTCAGGCATCATTATTGCCGTTTTTTTTCTGGGTAGTTCAGCCATTTATATTGTAGATGAGCGGCAACAGGCAATTCTATTTCAACTGGGTGAAGTGATCGATGTTAAAACTGAACCGGGTTTATATTTCAAAATTCCTTTAGCACAGAATGTACGTTTTTTTGAGAAACGTATTTTGACCATGAACACGGAAGAACCAGAACGTTTTATTACATCAGAAAAGAAGAACGTTTTGGTAGACTTGTTTGTTAAGTGGCGTATTGTTGATGTCAAGCAATATTATATCAGTGTGAGGGGGGATGAAGGTTTGGCACAAACGCGCTTAGCCCAAACCATCAATGCCAGTCTGCGTGACGAATTTGGTAATCGGACTGTGCATGATGTAGTTTCAGGTGAACGCGATGTCATTATGGAGATCATGCGTCAGAAGGCAGATAGTGATGCCCGCTCAATTGGTGTGGAAGTTGTTGATGTGCGCTTAAAACGTGTCGACCTGCCGCAAGAGGTTAGTGAGTCTGTTTATAGACGTATGGAAGCGGAACGAAAAAGAGTGGCCAATGAATTGCGTTCTACCGGTGCAGCTGAATCTGAAAAGATTCGTGCTGATGCTGATAGACAGCGGGAAGTTATTTTGGCAGAAGCTTACCGTGAAGCTCAGAAAACAATGGGTGATGGCGATAGTCAAGCGGCTGCGACTTATGCGGCGGCTTTTCAGAAAGATGCGGAGTTTTATGCTTTCTGGCGTAGTATGGATGCGTATAAACAATCATTCAAGAACAAGGGTGATATGATGGTTCTTGAACCGACTTCCGATTTCTTCAAATATTTGAAGAATCCTGCTGCTGGTAAATGATAATTAAGAACTGACAGAATAAAAGGATATTTACTGTTCAGAGATCCTGTTGGAAATTTTATGCTCATAAAATAGAGAGCTATTTCCGAATCTAGGGTGATCTTGTGAATAGGAATATCACTTTATTTTGCAGTAACTTTTGAAGAGGTTCTGGGAATCGCAGTTACTTTTATACTCGATTACAACAGAACCTCTTAATTTTTGTGCTTATTTTTTGAAAGTGCAATGAGAAATTGATTAATCAGGAGTCGCTGTTATATGTGGGAAACTTTTCTGATTGCAGTTGCATTGATGTTGATTTTAGAAGGAATGCTGCCATTTTTATCTCCCAGCGCTTGGCGAGAAGCATTTAGAAAATTAATCGAAATTAATGATAATCAAATACGTTTTATAGGCCTGACTTCGATGCTGATTGGATTAATGCTGCTTCTTATCGTAAGCTAATTTGCTGTTCTCAATTCTTTTTATTGATGTTTGTCGATCATGACTATGCGTAATTGGTTACTTCCAGAATATGTCGAGGATATATTACCCGTAGAAGCATTTCATATTGAGATAGTGCGTCGGCAAGTCATTGATTTATTGCTGGTGAATGGCTATCAGCAAGTCATTCCGCCCTTGTTAGAGTATGTGGAATCGCTATTGTCCGGTAGTGGCAGTGACATGGATCTGCAAATGTTTAAAGTGATCGATCAACTGAGTGGACGCATGATGGGTTTACGTGCTGACATGACACCACAAGTTGCCAGGATTGATGCGCATTTGCTGAATTGTGCAGGAATAACACGCTTATGTTACGTCAATAGTGTACTGCATACCGTGCCGTCCGGAATAACTCAGACGCGAGAGCCACTGCAGATTGGTGCGGAACTTTATGGTCACTCCGGTTTGGAAAGTGATCTGGAAGTTCAACGGCTCATGTTGCAGTGTTTATCTGTTTCAGGTGTGGGTGAAATTCAGCTGGATCTCGGGCATGTGGCAGTTTTCCGGGGATTGATTAAAGGTGCGGGTATATCGCGAGAACTCGAAACCGAATTATTCTCGGTTTTGCGAGCAAAAGATGTTTCAACGCTACAAGAATTGTGTATAAAGTTGCCAAAACATACTCGTGAAGCATTGATGCTATTACCTGATTTATATGGCGATAAAAAAATTCTGACACATGCCGGTGAACGATTACCGGATTATCCTGAAATAAAGACGGCACTTAATGAACTTAATACCATTGAGGAAGAATTAAAGCCAACTGTCGATAAGATTTCATTCGATTTGGCTGATTTACGTGGGTATCATTATCACACAGGTATTGTTTTTGCTGCTTATGCCAGCGGGTGCTCAAACGCTGTTGCTTTAGGTGGGCGTTATGATGAGATTGGTAAAGCTTTTGGGCGAGCACGACCGGCAACTGGTTTTAGCATGGACCTAAGAGAGTTATCCAAATTGGTGAAGCCCAAAGCATATCCAAAAGGAATACGTGCGCCTTTCCAGAAAAAAGATACAGAGTTAGAAGCTAAGATTGAACAGTTACGTAAAGCAGGACACATAGTCATCATGGAATTGCCAGGACAAAACAATGAATCTTTGAATTGTGACAGGCAGTTAGTATTGCATAATGGACAGTGGATCGTTGCAGAAATCTAATTTTTTAGAAATAGAGTTATTTAGAGATTAAAGATATGACTAAAAATGTTGTAGTCATTGGTACGCAATGGGGTGATGAAGGAAAAGGGAAAATTGTCGACTGGTTAACAGATCATGCGCAAGGCGTGGTGCGTTTTCAAGGGGGACATAATGCGGGTCACACACTGGTTATCGGTAATAAAAAGACCGTATTGCATCTGATTCCATCCGGTATTTTGCGTGATAGCGTGATTTGTTATATTGGCAATGGCGTGGTGATTTCGCCAGGCGCATTGCTGGATGAAATTGACATGCTTGAACAAAATGGTGTTGATGTGAGCGGGCGATTGCGGATTAGTGCGGCCTGTCCTCTAATCTTACCTTGCCACATCGCACTGGATAATGCGCGCGAAACTGCTCGTGGCGTCGGAAAGATTGGAACCACAGGACGTGGCATCGGTCCGGCTTATGAGGATAAAGTGGCTCGGCGTGCGATTCGCCTGCAAGACTTGTTTCATAGGGACCGTTTTGCAGCCAAATTAGGTGAGATGCTGGATTATCATAATTTTGTGTTAAAGCATTATTTTAATCAGCCTATCGTAGATTTTCAGAAAACCATGGATGAAGCACTGATCCAATCCGAGAGGATTAAGCCCATGGTGGCAGATGTGCCTCAACTTTTATTTGATGCGCACAAATCGGGTAAAAACTTGTTGTTCGAAGGTGCGCAGGGTACGCTATTGGATGTCGACCATGGTACCTATCCATTTGTTACATCCAGTAATTGTGTGGCTGGCGCAGCGACATCCGGTAGTGGTGTAGGGCCGCAAATGCTGCATTATGTATTAGGTATCACTAAAGCATACACCACACGAGTCGGCTCCGGTCCGTTTCCAACCGAGTTGGATGATGAGATCGGCAAGCATCTGGCTACACGTGGGAATGAATTTGGATCGACAACAGGGCGTCCTCGTCGTTGTGGCTGGTTTGATGCAGTTGCACTCAAGCGTTCGATTCAAATAAACGGTGTAACGGGACTATGTATTACCAAACTTGATGTACTGGATGGCGTAGAGAGCCTTAATCTGGGGATAGGTTATAAGCTGGACAACGGTAGCAATAGTAATATATTGCCGACAGGTGCTGATGATCTGAGTGGTTGCGAGCCAGTCTACGAGGAGATACCGGGCTGGTTGGAAAATACTGAAGGAATCAGAGAGTTTGATCAACTGCCCAAAGCAGCGCAGAATTACCTAAAACGCTTGGAAGAAGTATGCGAGATTCCGATAGACATGATTTCCACGGGGCCTGATAGAGAAGATACTATTTTATTGCGTCATCCATTTAAGTAGTAACCTATCGTTAAAATGATTTTATGCAGCACTCGCATCGGATACGCATAGTAAATTGGGAAGACGAGGCATCTGCTTTACGAATGATTCGAACAGCGGTTTTTATTCATGAACAACGAGTCCCGGAAGACCTGGAATGGGATGAGTTTGATGCAATCAGTACGCATGTGCTTGCACTTAATGCTGACGGACAGCCCGTAGGAACTGTACGATTGTTACCGGATGGACATATCGGACGTATGGCGGTATTAAAAGAATGGCGTGGGAAGGGAATCGGCAGCGCCATGATGCTAAAAATACTGGAAGAGATAGGTAATCGCGGAATACCCGAAGTCATGCTAAATGCACAGACTACTGCTGTTCGATTCTACGAAAAGTTTGGATTTCAGGCATATGGGAAAGAGTTTATGGATGCGGGAATTGCGCATGTCAAAATGATTCTTCAACGATAGCGATAGCTAACAGACCGCTGAAAAACTTTTTCGAGGCAGCCGATACCAAGCAAAAAAGGTGAGAAAGCGCAGTTTATACGTAATCAATGCACATTTTGCGCCTGTTTTTAACACCACGGCAGCAACGCATATAGTTTTTCAATGGCCTGCCAAATAAGTTTTAATTATTTTCTCTCAGTTTTTCCCCATTCACTCGCTAAGGCCTCAGTGGCTTGTTTCCACTGATTCGTTGCTTGCTCCAGCAACGTTCTAGCCTTTTCAGCCTTTATTCGAGCAATTTCTGCTTCTTCTTCCGCCGCTGATAGCTTTTGTTTGATAGAGGCTACTTTCTTTTCTGCAAACGCTGCATCTTTAGCGAGTGTTTCAGCAGATTGTTTGGCTTGTATCATGCGCTCATAAGTATTGCTGGCATTTTTCTGCAGATGCTCAATGGCTTCTGCACTTGCAAACGGCACGTACAAAATACTCAAAAATAGGGCAAAGCAAATGCTAATGAATAGTCCGATGTTATTATTGAAAATAGTCTTCATCATTGTCCTTAAAATCATTGATGTCGATTGAATTCATCCCAAGAATTCGAATGGTAAGGGAGAAACAAATTTTGAATCCTGTGAAACAAAAACTGCAGTACTGATGCATTTTTCCAATACACTATATGAGTCAGCGTGGAATCTAATGAATGCCATTTTTGAATTTCAGGTAATTGATTCATGTGCAAATAGGGTATTGAATTAAAATCAGTTTGTCAAAAAGCATATGCCTTTGTTTATCATTGGCATGAGCTTGAACAATTTCTTATTAAAAAATGTATCTGGCAGGCTGTTGAGAAACGTTTTCGAGGCAGTCGATACCGGGTAAAAGCAGGCGAGAAAGCACACTTTATGTGTAATCAATGAGCATTTTGAGCCTGTTTTTAACATCGTGGCGGTAACGCAGATAGTTTCTTAACAACCTGCTAAATATTTTCTAATAAGCAGCAAGTTATAAAACGAACATTTATAATGGAATTACGATAACTTAGATGAAGTATAAGTCATTCACAATTAATAGTTGCGATTTATGCGATGGAATAGAAATATTTATGAGAAAAATGAAAATGTTTGTATGGTCTGTGATTAAAGTAAGCGCGTTTCTTTTTTGTGGTTTATGGTTAAGTGGATGGTCATTGTCAGCGCATGCGAGCTGTACAGGGTGCTTATGTCCGGGAGATCCCTGTAATCTTTGTCCACTACCCGCGATGGAAGGCGCACCGTTAAAACCCAATGAACCTGAATTGTGCGCCAGAATAAGAGAAAAAGTTCCACCAACTTCAGCACAGCCCGGATCCAACGAGTATTTCCCGAATCTGGACAAATCGGTCATGGTATGTGTTAACGAAGGAGGGGACGTTATTAGAAACCGGCAGCGTAGCGCAGAGTTTTCAGCACGGTTTTATTGCAAACCGCCTAGTAATCCAAAAAAGCAGTAACTTTGACTATTTATGTGTCAATCTGATCTGAGCTAACATCCATTAGCGGGCTGTTGAAAAATGTTTCAGAGGCAACCGAAACCAGGTAAAAGCAGGTGAATAAGCGGTTTATGCGTAATCAATGAGCATCCTGAGCATGTTTTTAACAACGTAGCGGCAACGCAGATAGTTTTTCAACGCCTGTTAGAAGGGTAATAAGAAATCGAGTGAAAATAAAATTTGATCTTTGTTACCACCAAACGGCCGATAAGCGGCTGTATGATAGGCATCGACCCGATCGTAACGAATATTGGGGCGAATATTTAGCTTCTTTAATAAATCCCATTTAAGTTTCAAGGTCTTGGCTGCCTTCCAGTTTAGCCCTACAGTCACGGAGTAATAATCTGCCGGTGCAATGGTTACGCTGCTGAGGTCGCCCGCATAGCTGACTGCTGTACCATTGACGACATTAGTAGCAGCGGCTATCCGGAACGGGGATGGATTGCGAAAACCGGCCTTGTCGCGATACCATTCGCCCCGAGCACCGATTGCCAGATTATCTGTTAGATCATAGTATAGATGTGCAATCGCACTAAACCATTCCGCATCTTTTGTTACATTGGTGTATTTCGGATTGTTCAACAGAACGCCACCTGCAAGCCCATAAACATGGTGTAGAACTAATAGGGTTTTAGGCGTAATCCTGTGCTGCAAAATAATGTTATAAAATCCCCAGGGTTCACTGCTGCGCGTCGAAATTTCGCCATAGGTGCCGGAGAAATGAAATGAAGTCGCGCGATTATCACTAGTCCACGTAAAACCGGCAAGCCCGCTCCAATTTCCTAATTGTTTGTCCCATCCGCCATCCCATCCGCCATTGGCGCTGCCGGTAAGTGGGCCACCTAAGATTAACCAGTTTTTGTTGACGATATAGTTTGCCAGCATGCCTGTATGGGTGAAGGGTTCGCCAACATTCAGCGTATAAGCGCGCGTATAAAAGAAATTGTCGGGTGCTGGAACGGTTTCAAAGCCCGTCGGGGTATAAAAATGTCCCAGCTTGATGTTAAGTCCATTGCCAATCGGTACATAGGTTTCTAGGTATGCTTGCGGAAGGGCAATACCATACGTCCGCGTGGAAGAGCAACATAAATTGAGATCCCAGTTACTTCTTTTCAGAGGTTCTCCGGAATTCACATCAAACGCTGGCACACCAAAAGCCTGAGTAAATATGGCGTCTGTTCCAAACATAAAATCGAAACGCCCGCCAAAATCCCATACTTTGCCTTCTGAGACGACCGGGCGCCGCATAAACAAATTCAATTGATTGAGTTGAAACCGGTTAGCCTGATCGGCAAAAATAACCGGGCCATTAAAACCATTGGTTTGACTGGGATTAAAGGTCGCCCCGCCGTGAATCCAGCCGCCCAATTCCAACCTGCTATCGTTAAATAATTTTTTAATCCTGGGATGATTGGCATGGAGATTATCCGCATGCGTTGTAAACGCTGTAAAAATTAATACACTGCATGTTATGGCAAATAACAACCATCTTGGAAGCTTCAAGATACATTGCATTCTGGGACTATTCCGGAAGAAGAAAAGCGCGTGTTATGCCAGCATTGGATTTGTTGGGTACTTCATACGACGACTCAAGTATTTTACAGAATAAAATATGCGGGCGTGATTATAGACGCTTTAATGAAACATTCCCATCCGGATGGCGACCGGAGGGTAGTTTCTTTTGCATTCCCGGCAATTTTTGATTGCTTGTTTTTGTTGCAATTTTCTTGCTTTGTGCATGGGACTCTACGGAAAATGGCTTAATTATCTAAGTATTACACGGGAAATGGTTAATGGTTTCCATTAATGAAAAACAATGGTTTTCCCAATATACAGAGCGTACCGGCCGAATTAAGATGATGTCATGCGTTTTATATTTGGAGGGTATTCATTATGAAAGCACTAAAACTTCTAATACCGCTGCTTGCGCTGACTGTATTAGCTGCTTGCGCGCAAATGAGTCCATCTGTGGTTGCTCCGGTAGGGGTTGCCGATAATGATCATGAAGCCTTGGTAAAGCATTACGAGAACTTGGCCAAGGAAGCAAAAATACGACTACAAGAGAACAAAGAAATACTTGAAGACTATGAAGCACGTTCTTATTACTATGGCAGGCAAGGCCTGGATTTGCCATCACATACGTCGGCCAATATTCGTGCACATGAGAGAACATTGAGAGAAAGCCTGAAATATGCTGAACTTCATAGGAAAATGGCAATGGAACAACAGAATAGTCAGATAAATACAGCGGAAATCGATCCGGATGATCGTGATCTTACAACGGAGAACCCCGAGTATTCCGGTAACAAAGAACTTTGAGAATCGATCAAACAACCGTCGAGTGAGATCGGCGGTTGCGGTTTTCAGTTTCTTCGCCTTCCCGCTGATGCGAGATGGCGAGATGGTTAGAAGGGCAGTACGAAATCCAGCGAAAACAGAATCTGATCCTTATGACCGGCAAACGGTCTATAAGCCGCTGTATGGTAAGCATCGACCCTGTCATAACGGATGTTGGGACGAATGCTGAGCTTTTTTATCGCATCCCACTGAAGCTTTAGTGTCTTGGCTGCTTTCCAGTTTAGCCCGACAGTCGCTGCATAATAATCCGCTGGCGTAATGGTTACGCTGCTGAAATTGCCAGCATAACTCACGGGTACGCCATTCACAATGTTGGTGGCTGCTGCGATCCGGAATGGCGATGGATTGCGAAAGCCGTCCCGGTCGCGAAACCACTCTCCCCGGAAGCCTAGCGATACATGCTCGGTAAGATCATAGTATAAATGGGCGACCAGACCCATCCATTGAGCATCTTTGACAACGTTGGTGTGCTTCAGGTTATTCAATAACACGCTGTTAGCGAAACCGTGAACATGGTGAAGAACCAACAGCGTTTTGGGATTAATTTTGTGTTGCAATACCGTATTATACATTCCCCATGCTGCGCTGTTTTGTGCCGAAGTCTCGCCAAAAGTGCCGGTAATATTCAGTGAGGTTGCATGGTTATCGCTGGTCCAGGTGATGCCGCCAATGCCGCCCCAGTTACCTAACTGCCTATTCCATCCGCCGTCCCAGCCGCCAGTGGCGCTACCAGTCACAGCACTGCCGGAAACTGCCCAATTATTGTTAATGGTATAGTTTGCCTGCAAACCGGTGTGCGTAAAGGGCTCACCGGCATTAAAAGAATAAGCACGCGTATAAAAAAAGTTATCTGGTGCCGGCACTGTTTCAAAACCGGTTGGTGAATAAAAATGCCCCATTTTGAGATTGAGTCCATTTTTACCAATCGGCACGTGTGCTTCCAGGTAAGCTTGCGGGAGTGCTATGCCATAGGTGCGCGTGGATGAGCAGCATATATTGAGATCCCAGTTATTTCTTTGGAGAGGTTCACCGGAATGTACATCAAAAGTTGGAACACCAAATGCTTGCGTATAGATGGCATCTGTACCAAACATAAAATCAAAACGCCCGCCAAAATCCCATTTATTGGTTTCAGATACGACCGAGCGCTGCAGGAACAAATTAAATTGATTCAACTGAAAACGGTTGGCTTGATCGGCAAAAGCAACCGGGCCATTAAACCCATTGGTCTGGCTGGGATTAAGCGTTGCGCCCCCATGAATCCAGCCGCCGAATTTTATTCGATTGTCATTAACAAATTTCTTTAAAGTACCTGCAGCATACAGAGTAGCCGAATCGGTAATAAAAATAAGTACACTGCCTATTGTGGCCAATAACAGCCATTTTGAGTATTTCATCTTTGTGTGACGATATGGGTTGGTTTGTAAATGCGCAATGTCCACGACAAGTGGTTGAGCGGATTGTGGCTTTTAGTTCATCAAAACTGGAATGATGTCATTTTCAGAAGACTTGCTAATTCATAGGGTGAATTCTTTTTCTTAATTGCAGATAACATGCTCATTCTCGATAACTAACAGATTCAGTTCCTTGTGTGGCGACATAAAAATGCTGAGGCTGAAGTACAAGCACCCGCTCTCTCAAAACGTTTAGTAGGATTACTCGTTTTAAAAGTTACATGAACCCATCTCATTATTTTGTTTTATTTTACTATTTTATTTTGAGTATTACATCAATCATGAGATTGTGGTGAATTACGATGTTGTCATATCAAAGCAATAAAGATCGGCGTAAATGGTCATCGATTCGTAGTTGATTCGATAACCATTCATCTGACAGGATAAACAGGTATTGCTATCACAGGCCGCTGGACACCCGCAGACAATGGCATAATGCCAGAGGCGGTATTTTTGAATGCCGGTCAGGATGGTAAATAAGTCTGACCAGTGATTGTCTTAACAGCAACAGGCTTGTTAGGCCGTGCGATAGCTCATCAATCAGCGTAACTTGGATCAGCAGTATCTTTCCGGAGGTATGAATTGGGTGATTCCGCTTATTACTAAATCATGACATGAATCAAGAAGAGGAAATTGAGCGGCTAACCATGTTGAGAATATCAGGCAATATCGCAATACCCTTGGCTGAGATCGAAATACAAGCGGTACGCTCACAGGGCTCCGGCGGACAGAATGTCAATAAAGTGTCGACCGCGATTCATTTGCGGTTTGATATCAGGGCTTCATCATTGCCAGAAATATACAAAGAAAGATTACTGAATTTAAAGGATAATCGAATCTCGAATGAAAGTGTCGTTATCATCAAGGCGCAGCGACATCGTAGCCAGATCAAGAACAAAGAAGATGCACTCAACCGGCTGCGGGAAATGATCAAAAGCGTTATTGTCCGGATGAAACCGCGAAAACCCACTCAGCCAACAAAAGCTTCCAAGATAAAACGTTTGGAAGGTAAAGCGATTCAGAGTCGAAGAAAGTCGCTACGGGGTAAGATTGAAGAGGAGTAATTCTGCTGAAACGAATGCGCAACTGTCAGTCATGTTGGCGAGCATGACTTAATATTCTGGAGTATCTACAATTAAAATGAATATCACAACCAACGAAAAAATCATAGCTGCGACCAAACTATGGCTGGAGCGGGCCGTCATTGGTCTCAATCTGTGCCCATTCGCCAAGGCCGTACACGTGAAAAATCAGATAAGCTATGTGGTGAGCAGTGCGACAACGCATGAGGATTTGCTAAAAGACCTCATGCAAGCGCTGGAAATGCTGGCTGAAACACCCGCAGTCAGTGTCGATACAACCCTGCTGGTTCATCCTTATGTGCTCACCGATTTTATCGACTACAACGATTTTCTCGATGTAGTCGATGCTGCGCTGGAGGACATGGACTTGGAAAATGTGTTGCAAGTGGCCAGTTTTCACCCGCAGTATCAATTTGCCGGGACGCAGCCTGACGATATCGAGAACTACACCAATCGATCGCCGTATCCCATGCTGCACTTGTTGCGCGAAGCTAGTATCGTGCAGGCGGTGTCGGCTTTTCCCGAAGCCGGGAAAATATTCGATAAGAATATAGAGACACTGCGTTGTTTGGGGCACACAGGCTGGAATGACTTGGGGCTGGCCAAGGTCAGTCCTCTTTTGGAAAATTAATCTATGCGCAAAGAGATCTAACGGTGACATCGCCAACTTTCTCTTCACTGACCCCTGATTGCGTCATGAACGCGTTGGACAGCCTGGGATGCCATAGCGATGGCCGCCTATTGGCACTTAACAGCTACGAGAATCGCGTCTATCAGGTCGGTATGGAAGACGGTTTGCCGCTGATAGCAAAATTCTACCGGTCGGAGCGCTGGACGGATGAAACCATACTGGAAGAACACGCTTTCGTGCAGGAGTTGGTCGAGCGCGAAATTCCTGTGGTACCTGCATTGGTGTTGGGTGGAAAAACACTCCACACCTTCGAAGGGTTTCGTTTCGCCATTTTTTCCAAACGCGGTGGACGGGCACCTGAATTTGAAGATCGCAACACGCTGGAATGGATGGGGCGCTTTCTGGGTCGCATCCACGCCATTGGCGCACTCAAGCCGTTTCAGCATCGCCCCACACTGGACATAGCGAGCTTTGGTGTAGAACCGCTTGATTTCTTACTGACCAATCATTTTATCCCGATTGATCTCGAGGTTGCCTATCGCAGCGTAGCAGAGCTGGCACTGACGGGTGTGCGTCATTGCTTTGCACGTGCCGGCAGCAATGTGAAAGCGCTACGTCTGCATGGCGATTGCCATGCGGGCAATGTGCTGTGGACGGAAAGCGGTCCGCACTTCGTGGATTTTGACGATAGCCGTATGGGGCCGGCTGTGCAGGATTTGTGGATGTTATTGTCGGGCGAACGTGCAGATATGGTGCGGCAGTTGAATGACGTGTTGGCGGGGTATGAAGATTTTTACGATTTTGATTCAAGTGAGTTGTATCTGATCGAAGCTCTACGTACCTTGCGTCTGATTCATTACGCCGCCTGGCTGGCACAGCGATGGGACGATCCAGCCTTCAAGCAAGCCTTTCCGTGGTTTAATACGCAACGTTATTGGGAAGAACGCATTTTGGAATTACGCGAACAGATCGCGCTAATGGACGAGCCGCCGTTAGGGGCTTATCGGACTTAAGGTCAATCGACTGCGCCAGTGGGATAACGGTTCATATTCCTTCAATTTATTGTTGCATAGATCTACTATGCGCTTCAAAATCGATAAAATCCGCACTCGTTCTTCCACTCGGCTCGCTACGATTGCCCTTAAGTCCGGCAGACTCCTGGGGCTGACTTGATTAATGTTGTGTATGTTTCGTTGGACGCATGGTGAAAAAGCTATTCCCTGAATTTGAGCATCGAGCTCAGCCCGTAATTCCTCCGCATCAGTTCATTATCCGACTGGCTCACAGCGGTATTATCTCACTCGTACTCATAGCACTTTCCTTGCTCATCGGTATGGTCGGCTATCACATCCTTGAAGGACTGAGTTGGATTGATGCATTCCTAAATGCGTCAATGTTACTGGGCGGAATGGGACCTGTAGATACACCAATTACTTTTGGCGGCAAGCTCTTTGCAGGTCTGTATGCGCTTTATTGCGGCCTAACTGTTATCGTTGCCGCTGGCGTTATTCTCGCACCTGTCGTACATCGTATCCTCCACAGGTTCCACATGGAAGGTGGCAATCAAAAATAGATCTGGTCATGAACTATCAAAGCGATATCTCCACTTTGAGGCTAAACGAATATCAATAAAATGTTAAATTGCCGAGTACTGAAGAATCGCTCTCAATGCTTTTTGATGCGGTTGATTGGTCGCAGTTTGTGTTGCCATAAGACTAATTGCGCTTGTTATAGCCATAAAACACAACGTCTTAACATCGTTCCTGATACCTGCCAGGTTGTCATCAATTATGGGTGGGCTGTGCCCAAGAAGACTTTAAACAAATTTATTACAAATAGACCCTATAACCTGCTTTTTTAAAGCATTGGCTATAATTTCATGGAGTTATACTTGTTTCGTCTTATTTTGTTTGGTTGAAAGTCAGAAACAAACTTTTAATTAAATTGTCACTATAGTTAGAGGTGAATCCAATGAAAACAGATAAACAAGTAGGGGCAGGGTGCTATTCATTATTTAATCATTTGCAACGTATCGCTGATTTGCATATTCCAGAGATTGATTATGAAACTGCTATCCAGATTCCTGAAAATTCTTTTCAATTCCATACTGTTGCATTTTTCCATAACTTGCGCTTAGCTGCCCTTGAGAACAATTTCGCCAATCTTTTGACTTGTTGTTATTATGAATCTGAAGATTTTGAACAGTTTCAACGTTTAACACCTTTCCTGTGTTCTAAAAGCCATTTAGTGTGTAGTCATACCTTGCAACCATTTCATCAAGTTGATGAGGAAACGGTGCTTGATTTTTTCATGCGCTTTGCTGCCAATTTCTCTAAAGAAAATGACTTAAGTAAATTTATTCAATTTAAAATTATCCCTTTCATGCACAGTTTTAAAATACACAAGGAAGAGATAACTCATTTGTTTCCCCAGCAGCAGCGAGCAGCAAACCAATTGCTGCATTAACTTAGGCTGGTTGAAAGACTATCTGCGTTGCCGCTGCGGTGTTAAAAACAGGTAAAAAATGCGCATTGATTACGCATAAACTGCGCTTTCTCGCCGGTTTTTGCCTCGAGAGCGTTTTTCAACGGGCCTGCTAACGCTCAAGGATTGCGCTGCCGTCCGGCGCGAAGGGCATGCCGCCGGATCCCTGATACGGTTTTACTTTATTTTGCTTTCCCCTTAATGCTAAATGTTTTCAACAGTCTTCGTGCAATAAGGCGGTAATAAAAAGGGCGCTTCTTTGCTATCCCTTGTTTTTACATTGATTTTGTTTGCAAGCAACTCGTCATCATCAGACTCATCTATTTCATCGCTAGGAATTTTGGACATGGCACTTCTTCAAAGCACATTCTTCAAGATAGATCACCCCGCGCGGTGAAGGTCTCCACTTTTCATCTGGCCGGATTAGGAGTGATTGAATTTTTATTTTATATGGGAAAGCTAGTTTTGCACGCTGATGGAATTGTGGAGTAATGTACTAGTCTAACGTTTCTGTCTCACTACCCATATCGAATATTCACCGGGATTCCTATGAAAAATATGAAATTGACATATCTAGCAATCGTGCTGCTTATGACATTCATAACAAACAGTTCTGTTTGGGCGCGAGGTGGAGGGCATAGTCACAGTCATTTAAGTATTGGCCTAGGTTACTTCGGCCCTGGATTTTATGGTGGTTACGGGTATGGTGGCTATGGCTTCGGTGGGTATGGTTATGGCGGATATGGTTATGGCTATCCTTTTTACTATCCACCTGCTTATGCTTATCCACAAACTGTGATCGTACCGACGTCACCGCCGGTTTATGTACAGCAACCACAGGTACAACCAGCTCAGCCACAAATCAGTTATTGGTACTATTGCCAAAACCCTGAAGGTTACTACCCATACGTAAAAAATTGCCCGGCGGGTTGGCTACAAGTAGCGCCGCAGCCTTCCGGACAATAACGAATAAAGGTAAACATGCTAATAATGAGAAGATTATCCATATTACTGATCGCTTGTATATTGAGCGCCTGTGTAAATCTGCCAACAGGCCCCAGTGTGATGGCATTACCCGGTTCTGGTAAAAGCTTTGATCAGTTTCGTCAAGATGACAGCGAATGCAAAGAATACGCTTATCAACAGATTGAAGGCAATACTCCTCGACAATCCTCCCGGACGAGCGGTGTAGAAGGTGCCGCCATTGGAGCCGGGCTTGGTGCTGCCGCAGGCGCTGCTATAGGTGGTGGAGAGGGTGCTGCCATAGGTGCTGGTTTAGGTCTTTTAGCAGGCGCACTGTTTGGAACAAGCAATGCCACATCTTCAGGAAATATCAGTCAACAAAGATATGACAACAGCTATATTCCTTGCATGTATGCGAAAGGCCATACTGTTCCCGTTTCGGGTAACGTCACCAGGGATCCATCCGCTGTTTATGATGGCCGCAATCGAAGAATTTCAACGCCGCCAGCGAGCTCTACTCTACCACCACCCCCGCCCCCGCCCCCGCCGGGTAATCCACCGCCACCACCGCCTACTCGATAATTTTTTCAGTGGCTTGTGAGGTTTTTAGATAACAAGTCGATGATTATTAATACTTCTTGGTGTGTATTCAGGAAACCATGAGGTGATACCTCTTTGTTGGGCAATTATGATCAGCGATAAGGCACATAACTGATGTACGAAACTGGCATCTTCTACATTGATTCCATAAATTCTTTAAGCACGGCCGCATGATTAATATCCTCGCTTTTAGCTGCATATACCAAGGCTACATTCTTATGTTCGATTAATAAGTTTGAAATAATTGCTGCAGCAGGATTTTGTGTAAGTTCTGCAACATAGTGAGTGCGAAATTCAAGGAATTTTTCTGGATCATGCCCAAACCACTTACGTAATTCCGACGAAGGTGCAATCTCTTTTAGCCACAAATCAATTGCTGCTTGTTCTTTAGTCAATCCTCGAGGCCACAATCTATCCACCAAGATCCTGTATTCATCTTTCGCAGCCTTTTCGTATACCCGTTTAATTTTGATAGCGCTCATGGTATTTGTAGAACATGGCAATGATTTTTGATCATTCTCAACCCATTTCACTGCTCGCAAAAGTGGATTTCAAAACTGTATCGGTGCTCTAATATGCACTGATTTGACGTAGGGAAGTCGAGCCGGATACGGTGGTTCCATATGTCCGGTTTCCGCGAAGATTGGGTCAGAACAACCTGGTATATGCCTTGTGGGCTCCAAATGCATTATCAGTAGAAGCTGTTATAACTGCCGCTAAAGAGAATTAAACAGAACATAACTGTAAAAAAGAATTAAACAGAACGTGACTGTAAAATAAATAGTAATTGCATAAACTTCAAATAACTGAGGTTTTTTTAATAGGTCTCTGATCTTCATAAATTTTACTCCTTGTAATCATTTGCGTTGTTTTCCTTGACCGCATATTTTTGTTCAAATGCCCCCGCTGATGCTTTTTGTTCCCTTGCAATGATTTGCTTGATTACAAAAACGGGGGCACGATCTTTATCAGGTTTAACCCGAACTATTATTCCGTACTACTTGAGGATGATTAAGACCATTCGTTTCTAGCTTGGCAACCTGATTTATGCCTTGTAGGCCCCATACTGCATTATCAGTAGATGGCGCTATGACTGCCGCCAAATAAAACGTAATGGTATAAAGGATAGTGATTGCATAAACTACAAATAACTGGGGTGATTTAAATAACTCTTTGGTTTCCATAAGTTCTACTCCTTGTAGTACATTTGTTGATTATTTATACAAGTAGTAAAGAATGTGCATCTGACTTGTAAAAATAACCCTATTAATGAAACGCTCTCTCAGGTTGACAATAAGATCCTTCATTGACCAACCGGAAGTATCTCACTTTAAGTGAATAAGAACGCGCTAATTAAGGTTAATATAAATATTAGTCTTTTAGTTACAATAAATAACCATAATTTCTTTGCGGCATCTAATATAAATATCTCACCTTGGAAGAGATAATATAGAGAGAGTGGATCGGAGGGAAGTACCAAAAAATGAAACATTTCGTTTCCATATTAGATACAATTGCATCATGCAAGATCTTAACCTTTTCATCATTTTTGCACGCGTCGTGGAAGCAGGCAGTTTTGCGGAAGCGGCGCGTCGTATGGATATCTCTCGTGCAGCGGTCAGTAAAGCCGTCGCTAAACTTGAGAAGAATCTGAGTACACGATTACTTCTCCGCAGTACTCGACATCTTAGTTTGACGGAGACAGGTATCGCGCTTTCAGAGCATGTAGCACGTATCCTGGCAGAGGCTGAACATGCCGAGCAAGTAGTGAGTAGCCTTCATGCTGAACCGCGCGGAACACTGAAAGTGAGTGTGCCCAGCTCTTTTGGCACGCGCCATGTCGCTCCTGCACTTCCTTGTTTTCTTGCTCGTTACCCTAAAATAAAAGTTGATTTGACCATTACCGATCGTCCAGGTGACTTGATCGAAGAAGGATATGATGTGCAAATTCGTGTGACAAACGAGCCTGATCCCAATCTAGTAGCTCGTAAGATTGCGCCTGTGCGCCGCATATTGTGTGCAACCCCGCAGTACTTCCAACAATGGGGGGTGCCGCAAACACCAGAAGATCTGGTGAAACATAACTGTCTCGATTGTGCGCTCTCGGCTGAACAAGGCTACTGGCGCTTCATCGGGCCGGGAGGCAAGATCAAGGTTCCAGTAACAGGGACCTTGCGTATCAATGATAATGACGCGCTTGCACAAGCAGCTCTCCATGGATTAGGAATCGCTTTGTTGCCCACCTATACTATTGGCATGGAATTGCAAAAAGGCCGGCTTCAGGCGGCGCTTCCAGAATACCTATCGGTAGAGCGTCATATTTATGCGTGCTATCTTCCAAGTAGACATTTGCCGAAAAAGATAAGCTCTTTTATTAATTTCCTGACAGAACACGTCGGTGATATGCCTTACTGGGATCAATCTTTAAAATAGGTCTGGCTTCAGACCTAATGCTTATGAAACGTAATTAATAGCTATTTACATGAAGTGGTACCGCAAAACTGTACAGGTTGTTAAGCTCTGCTATGGACAATCCGAGGATCATAATCATGAGCAAGAAACGCACACAATATTCCAGTGAATTCAAGGCGAAAGTAGCGCTGGCGGCGATACGGGGAGATGAAACCATTGCGCAACTGGCAGCACGTTATGGGATACATCCCACGCAGATCAATAGCTGGAAACGGCAACTCATAGAACAAGCGGCCGAGTTGTTTTCCAAGAACAACAGTGCTGGCAAAGCAAGCGGACAAACCACAGACGATTTACATCGTGTCATAGGGCAACTGACGGTAGAACGCGATTTTTTAGCCAGAAAGCTCGATCATTAAGCACAACGGAACGCAAGATGATGATTGAGCTTAACGACAAACCAAGTCGTGTTCGCCAATGCCACTTACTAGGTTTGGCGCGCTCGACTTATTATTATCAGCCACAACCAGCTACTGACGCGGAACTGACTTTGCTACGAAAAATGGATGAGCAATACCTAAAAACACCGCAATATGGATCACGCAGCTACGCCACGTGGTTTTTGCGTCAGGGAATACTGATCGGTCGCAAGAAAGCAGCATCCATGATGAAGACTCTGGGCATTATCAGCACCGCGCCCAAACCGGGAACCAGTATTCCAGCCAAACAACACAAAATATATCCTTATCTGCTCAAAGGTAAGGTAATCAATCGACCCAATCAAGTCTGGGCTGCTGATATTACCTATGTACCGATGGAGAAAGGCTTTGGCTATTTGGTTGCCATCATGGACTGGCATTCCCGTAAAGTACTGAGCTGGCGCTTATCCAACACGATGAATGCGGATTTCTGCGTTCAGGCATTGGAGGCTGCTATTCAAGATCACGGCTGTCCGCAGATATTCAATACCGATCAGGGTGCTCAATTCACCAGCGAAGCATGGATTGCTGTTTTGAGAAATCACGATGTTCAGGTCAGCATGGATGGAAAGGGTTGTTATCAGGATAATATTTTTGTTGAACGGCTATGGCGTACAGTAAAGTATGAGTTCTTATACACCAGGGCATTTAGTGACTTAAAGGAGGTAAGGAAAAGTTTGACTCAGTGGTTTGACTGGTACAATCAGGAACGTTTTCATCAAAGTCTTGATAACCAAACTCCCAATGAGGTTTACTATCAATTTCAAGCAATTCATCAGGCTGCCTGAGCTTGATTAACTACCCATGGCAGAGCTTAATTCTACTTTCAGGTTGTACAGTTGTAGGGGACCACTTCACAGATTTTTGGTAAGAAGCTAAGAATGTCCTGTTTATCAATACAAAGTAGCCATAGTCACATTACCAAGCAGAATGTTTCTTAATAGTTTTCCTTAGAAAAGAACAATAGTTTCCCCAATATCCATGGCTCTATTGACTCAGATAATATGCTCCCATGTCGTTCTACTTGGAGTTACTATCATGAGCATAAAACTGAGAAAATATCTTGTGGTTTTACCTTTGCTTTCTCTATTGGTCGCGTGTGCACAACTGGGTCCACTAGAAGCACAAATTGATGATGGTAGAAAGCTGGCACAGAATGCAAAAACTTATAGCGATCATGATAAGTTGGCTAATTACTATGACGATGTAGCCAAAGAAATGGCCACAAAAGCTGCAGAAAAAAAGAGAGCCTTGCAACACTATGAAGATAAAAGCCAATACTATGGGCGAGGAGGGCAGGATTTCCAATCACATGCCACGGGCAATTTACGTTATTATGAGCAAGCTGCACAAGAAGCACAAAAACAGGCTCATTTTCATCGAAAGATAGCGGCAGAATTAATGCGACGCGAATATGCCAAGCCGACAGAAATTCCTGATCAACAAGGCAACCGTACAATCAAGACTAAGCAAGATTCGAACTCAAACAACTTGTGAAACGCCTAGAAATCCAATGAAGATAAGGATCTTGGTTTTATAGGTAATAAGAATCCAGTAAGAATTATTTGATTCCCAACACCACCTCTTCAAAGCGCCCTCGGTTTTCTGACCCTGGGCGTTTTGCTTTCCCTGCAGTGACTTTTACAAAAAAAGCATTCGTAGACCGCACAAGTTAGTTGCTTCATTCTATCTAAATAATCATAAATTCTTCTATAAAGTGGAATGCGTCTCTAATAGTTTCTCTTATTAAAGAATAATGGTTTTCCCGGTATGCGCCATTGTCTTGACTGAGATAAGGTACGATCCACTTTGAAAAGAGAATTTAGAAAAATGAACCATACAGCAAAAAAAAATAATCAAACGCTATACATTTGGACAGGGACTCTGTTTTCGATTCTATTGAATTTGAGTAGTGTACATGCGAATAACATGACAAACCTGTTCAAGGAAAGTGGTTTGGAATTGGGTGGTTGGATCAACGGTGGCGCGACATACAATGCCAATAATCCTTCGGACGGTTTCAATGGTGCCGTTACGTTTGCGGATCGCGCCAATCGATTTCAGTTAAATCAGCTCAATCTATTTTTACAGCGTAACGTGGAATCGGAAGGCAAAAAATGGGATATTGGCGGTCGTTTCGACTTCTTATTTGGAACAGATGCCATCTATGCACAGGCTTTTGGTATATCAGCCTTCGATGAGAATACCGGTGAACCATCGGACAGGGGTAACTGGGATCTCAATTTGTGTTGTAAATCGACCCGTACTTATGGGATTGCACTTCCTCAAGCCTACCTTGAAACTTACCTGCCGGTCGGAAATGGTCTCAATATTAAAGCCGGTCATTTTTATTCACCGCTGGGCTATGAAACTGTCCCTGCTCCCGATAACTTCTTTTACACCCGCGCTTATATTCTTAACAGTGGCGAACCGTTCACGCACACAGGTTTCTTAGGCAGTTATACAATCAATCAAAATTGGGCAGTTCAAGGTGGCGCAACCACGGGCAGCGCGACCGGAGGCTGGGATGGCGGTTTTGATAAACAATTAGATAACTGGGGAGGATTAGCCAATATTCGCTGGAACAGTAATGATCAAAAAACCTCGGTAGCACTGGGTGGAACGTACGGACAAACAGCAGTCAATGAACCCTGGATAATGTACAGCACTGTCCTGCAACATTGGATCACACCCAAGACTCATTGGGTCTTGCACCATACTCATGGCTGGGCAAGCAACATTAACCTGCCCGGAGGAATTCAAAATGCAGCCTGGTATAGCATCAATACGCACCTGACATATGATCTTTTCCGTGATTTATCCATAGGCATACGTGCTGAACGATTTCACGACCGGAATGGCTGGCGTGTTTTCTCACCCTACCGGATACTTTCGGCTCTGAATAACAAAGGGGTTAGCTATGCAGGCAACATACCATTTATCAGTGCACCTGCAGATTATTACGCAGTCACGCTGGGCATCAACTGGAAACCAGCTAAGAGATTGAAAATTGACTGGAAACCGATGCGCAATATCAGTATCCGTAAAAACATTCGCTACGACAGGGCAGACGGCATCGATATGGCATTCCGCCCGTTTGATGGCAGAAAGGATCAATTTCTGTTCTCGCTGGATGCTACGATTCCTTTCTAATTCAAGTCAATAAGATTGGCGATAGTCTGATAAGCCCGCTTGGATTTTAGAATGGCGGATAACTACCTTGAGTTACACAGTACAAGTGGATGGTATGCTATTGAAATGACAATCTAGCAGTCTTGTAGAGGCCACGGTAAATTACCATTCTTGACGAAACAGGACAGGGAATAAAAAAATGAAAAGCTGGTGCGTAAATCCGCCGCCTCAGCTTCGCAATGAACCGCAATACGGGTTCACTGCGTTTTAATTAAAAGCGGACAATTTATTTGCCACAAAAACGAACATTCCTATTTGTTGTTAACAGTTCAGTTGCTTTATGGGGTCTACGAAAAATTTACCGCCGTGGCTACAAATATCAGAAAGCGGGTGTGATGTTGTCTGAACAGGTACCCAGGCAATACCGGCAACTGGATCTCTTTGGTTCGGTATCAGCAGCAGATAATCAATCTGGCAAATTAATGAACATCATGGGTCAAATCAATGCTCGTATGGGTCGAGGCACTTTAAAATTGGCATCCGAAGGTTTTAGGCAGTCCTGGAAGATGAAGCAGGGTAACAAGAGTCCTAATTACAATACGAACTGGGAAGAGTTGGTCTGTGTGTTATGAAATAATTAAACTATTAGGGAAGTGAAGGGTTTTGAGATAAAAACTAAATGATCAAAATTTGTTAAATAAATTTGCTCCGTGCGCCCTGCACCTATTCTCGCGGCAAGACTATGGGGGATCACAAGTTGAATCAAAATTTATTTGATGGGGTAATTGATGGTAATTTAACTGTCATACGCTTGCAGCCAGCATGAATCATAGATCCATGGCGGAGAAGGCGGGATTCGAACCCGCGGTACGGTTTGAGCCGTACACACGCTTTCCAGGCGTGCACCTTAAGCCG
>NZ_JAMWZS010000027.1 GCF_024282095.1 Nitrosomonas sp. | reverse complement strand
AGCGAAATGATGCATTTCGAAGCAGCTATCGATGTTGCGCATATCGAGGCGAATCGGGTGTATGCCGACAAGGGATCGGCCAGCAACGCCAATCGGCAGTTTCTAAGAAAGCACAAAATCAAGAGCGCAATCATGCATCGTGCGTACAAGAACAAACCACTCTCGTCACGCCAGAAGCTGGCGAATCAATTGATCAGCAAAAAACGCTATATTGTCGAACAGTGTTTCGGCACAATCAAACGCCTATTCAGAATGGGACGCGCCAGCTACTTCGGTACGGTAAAAGTCAACGCCCAAGTCATACTGAAAAGTATCTGCATGAATCTGAAAAAAGCAGCCAACAAAATTTTCGTAGATCAACCATTAAGGGGAGCAATCCGTCCAAATGTTGCACAAGGGGAAAAACTCCCCTAAAAAAAGGAAAAAACTTCACTTTCTACCAAAATGACGTGCAACAACTGTCATTTGGATATTTTTCTCTGTCACTACAGCTAAATTCTCGCGGTTGTGCAGTGGTCTTCCAAGGATCGTGCGTTGGCGTTTAACGGTTTTGCGCATGCGACGAAATTGCTTGGCATGGGCATAACCGCTGGCTTTGCGGTGCAGTTCCTTGCCTTTCTTGGTGTAGTTCTACTTCAGAGTGATGTCGTTGCGTTTGGCCGCCTGTACGATTTTGCTACGCCCAATTTCCAGCAAGTGTATCCACGGGATGCGCGATCGCTTTTTCTTGCGACTATCGTATCGACGATGACACGTTCGAATTCAGACGGTTTGATCGCCTTCGCCTGTACAGCAGCGTCAATGGTTGCCTTCAGCAGCTTTTCAACACCGGATTCACCAATAGCAGTGCAGAAGCGACCTATCTGAGTAGCGTCACAGGGTAACTTCGGTGTGTAATACACCTGTTCGCTGAAATACTGCCAGACCACATTCTCGGACCAGCACTTCACCAGTTCTTCATCACTCAGATTGAATGTGTGTTTCAGATACAGCAGCGATCATCTGGTCCAGACGAGCATGAAAAAAATCATCAATCGGCATTTAAGTTTCCCCTCATTCCCTCAGGTTTTGATGCCTATATCATGATTTCCCAGGGATATTCGAACATTTATAGGGTTCTCAAACGTTTTGCAGGGGCGACTAAAAACATCAACAGGAGGCAAAAAAACCAACTTAGTCTGGTCAACTTATCCATAGTTGCGCAGTATCCTGCGCACTATTTCCCCCTGATCAAATTTCAACCGTAATGGATGGTCAGTTTTTAACCAGTATCAACATCTGTTCAGCGCCGAAGATTTTGTGCCACTGCGCTTGATCGAACGCAGCACGGCTTTCTCGATCAGGTAGGCAATGACCATCATTGCCATACCTACCCAGCCGCCGTTCCATTTTTCGAGTGAAAGGCCCTTTAGGGATCGTATTCGTGGAAGCATTGTTCATCATAGGCCTATTATCGATTGAAGGGCGTATAGGAAAAATAAACGCCTTTTTTTCTAAATTCACTATACGCAAACCGGATGTTTAGGCAAATATGCTACTGAACGGTAACATAGACCGCCAGAAGAAGCCCTTGATCCCTTGCGAAAGTGGGAGTAGATGCAAAACCTTACTCAGATGATCTGCAGTATGTGTGGGTCAGACTTCACGCCCGAATAGCTCTCCAAGGATTCGTCTGTCGATATGCTTGTCAAGATAGGCCGCACCAAACCCTCCGAAGAGTTCCTTCTTCGTAACATCCAGCTCCAATTCTTTAGCCGCCAGTATTTCCCGGGTAGAAGGGCGCTCGCACATGGCATCGTAAAACGTCTGTAATGCTGGATCGTCTCGAAATAGATGCATCTCGGGTATTTCGAACAGCTCAGAAAACATTTGGCTAAGCTCGAGCGTGTAGAACAACTGGAAATCTGGCAGAAAAGGCTCTTTGCCAAGTAGGAACGGCTCCATTCTCGAGCCATTAACTAGTCGGGGCAGCCACATTTTGCTTAGTAAAACAGAACAAAGATGATAGATATGTGCTTCTTTTTCAATTTTGAGTTTCCATGCTTTTGGAAAATATGCGCTGACAACAAACCAGTTGAAGAATGGACCCGCAATGGAGAAAGTGATGAAATCATTCTTGGCATCGACCTCTGCACAGAGCATCGGATCATCAATAGGATAAAACTTTCGTGCTTCTGGGTAGATTCTCGCGAGATAACGACAGATTGCGTGACTTTCCGAAATATTAACGCCATTGACATCCCTGAGCGTGGGAATTTTCCCAAGAGGATTTCGTTCTATGTGCTTTGGCGTAAGTGTGCTCCCCTGAAACGGAGACACGCGTTCATAGCGATAAGTTAGACCGGTTTCCAAGAGGAAGTGCGCGACCTGACTCATATAAGGTGAGAGCCAGAATCCGTACAGCGTGCGTTCGACATTTGATTGATCGTACATGGATTATTCCTTCTGTATTGCAGTTTAATGTTAAGTAGGTGCCTTATTAGGATAGTACGAAGACCCCGGTAGTAGTCCAAGGGCATTCCAGTAAAGTTCAGTTAAAAATTAAACATCTAATCCCTCTATTCTTTATTCGCTTCATTCTCTTTACGTAGAGATAGTCGTATTTCCGCCATGAATTCCACCGGATCCTGTACGAATCGTTGAACCAGATTCTCGTGCGCGTCACTTTCAGGAGCATATTTTGCACCCCAACGTAACAGCTCCATGATTGTTGGCACCAGATCCAGGCATTTTTCAGTAGGCGTATAAATAACCTTGCGCGCATTAGCCGGATCACGGCGTCGCGAAAGGATGTGGCACTCCTCCAGCTTTTTCAGCCGATCAGAAAGAATATTGGTAGCGATTTTTTCTGGAGAATTCTGAAAATCCCCGAAGTATCGGTTATGGCGAAAAATGAGATCACGAACGACAAGCAGCGTCCATTTATCGCCCAATATGTCCAGAGCACAGCTGACTGGACAGGAGGAACGGCTGATCTGGTTTGATTTCGTCATAACTTTGCCCTTGCCTATAGATTAACCTTTGGAATTTGGAATTTGGAATTTGGAATTTATATTCGCATTTTGCAATTAGCGTGGATCAATAAGACCCCGACGATCCCTTGAAGGCAGGAAAAATTGATTCAGCCTGAAGTAGTCGACTGTGTAAATCCAGTGTTGTTTCCATGTCATTACTCCTTCAAGCATTAATCTTCTATCTTCCACAAACAATACTTGCATTTCACAAGTTGTTTTAGTATAGCAATTTACTTGCTAATTGCAAGTATAAAATAAGAACATAATTAAAATTTTTGGAATTTATTATATTGAAGGATGAAGTTAAACTACCCCGGTTTCCCATCCACCCGTTGTCGCCAGTAAATCGGCGCATACTTAGCCGCCCAGAGCACAAAACAAATCAGCCAGGCGAGTCCGGCGGCCACGTAGAACATCGGTGCTAGCACCGGCACGATATCCGCCAGAATCCTCAGTACGGCCGCCGCTTGGAAACCCAGGAACAGCAACCAGGTGAAGCGATCCAATTCCAACGGTCGCCCGGAATGCCCGAGTGTGACCCGTGACGCCATCGCCAATACCATGCTGGCAAAGTAGCCGATCGCCAATGCATGCAAGGGTGCCAAGCCGAGCAGCATGTTGCCGGATAGCTGATATACCAGGCTTTGTATCCCGTACAACAGCATCGATACACCCAGCCAGGCGAAGGAAACATGCAATACCGCCAGCAAACTGACTTTAAAGCTGCGCAAAAATCCCCAACGGTACGACAAATAAATGGCACAAAATGCCAGCGGGAAATCCACGATCCACAGATAAGCGGCCATCTCCAGCCATTGCAGGCAGCCATGCGCAACGATACAGGCGAGCATCAGCCACAGCATCCAGTAAGGTCTGACCATCTCATAATTATCCAATACCCGGCTGGAGAAGAATGGAATCATGCGATGTGAAACCGTCAGCACAATCGGCAACAGAAAAAACCAGATGCCCGCGTGGCGTGCAAAATCCAGCGCTGCCGGAACTTCGGTGACCAGCCATACCAAATACGCCGCCATGCCCAGCCAGCCCATGAGCAGCGCAACGCTGGTTACCCGTGCATGGCGCTTATCCTGAGCGGGTGTGCCCAATAAGATGCGAAATAACACATACACCGCGACACCCCACCCGGCCAGCATGATCTCTACGCCCATGATGATGATCACTTTGTGCGTCATTAGCCCTGCATAAAACAGCACAACGCCGAGCGCCATCAATAAACTGGTGGCCATGTACTCACTCGGTTTTACTTTGTCACTGTTCATCCAGTTGGGATAGGTAGTAAACAGGAAACCCAAAATAAAAAACGGGAAAAATCCATAGACCATCAGGAAAGCATGCGCCCAGGTGGGAACAATACTCCAGGCTGTGGCTGATCCGACAATGGCATAGCGCCCGGCCAGATCAAACACCCACCACAACAGCGTCAGCACGCCTTGCAGTGCGCCGGCCAGAAACAAGCTGCGATGCGGCGCAGCGGAAATATGATCGCGAACAGTCGAGGTCATGGTCATTCGAATTCCTTATGAAACGTGCAATTTATTCATGGGACAAACTATCCCTTTAATTATCCAATACAATCATTTTTCTTAAGTCGCGTTATTTGTTATGATGCATATTCCGCTTTGCGCATATAATCCGCTTCATGCTCAATATTGATCTGCATTGTCATTCCACCATTTCTGATGGCTTATTAACTCCCACACAATTAGTCGAACGGGCAGCTATACGCGGTGTTGAAACGTTGGCCTTAACCGATCACGACGACATCGCCGGGCTTGCAGAGGCGCGCCAAATAGCCGAAACGAAAAATATCACATTTATAAACGGCGTGGAAATCTCCGTCAGTTGGCGTGGCCGCACACTACACATTGTCGGGCTGGACATTGATCCGCAGTATACGCCACTCATTGAAGGCTTGGCCGCTGTCCGTGCAGGCCGCACGCAACGCGCCGAGAATATCGCCGCAGAACTCGCCAAAATCGGTATTCATGACAGTCTGGAAGGCGCTTATGCGTATGTGGGCGAGCAACGCTTAATTGGACGCACACACTTTGCGCGTTTTCTGGTCGAGCAAGGCTATGCCAAAGATGTCAAATCCGTGTTTAAAAAATATCTGATCAAAGGCAAGCCGGGGTATACCCCGCACGAATGGGCAGCACTCAGCGATGCGATCGGCTGGATTCACGGCAGCGGAGGCCGGGCAGTCATTGCGCATCCGGGACGCTATCATTTGGGTAAAAATGTACTCAATGATCTATTCGATGAATTTTGTGCATTAGGCGGAGCAGCCATCGAAGTGGTCACATCAAGTCACACGCCCGAGCAGGTCAAAGATTTTGCAAAACACGCGCAAGACATGGGTTTGATGGCTTCTTGCGGCTCGGATTTTCATGGTCCTG
Organism: Nitrosomonas sp.; assembly: GCF_024282095.1. Classification (GTDB taxonomy): domain Bacteria; phylum Pseudomonadota; class Gammaproteobacteria; order Burkholderiales; family Nitrosomonadaceae; genus Nitrosomonas. Next base: position 35,355 of record NZ_JAMWZS010000027.1, on the reverse strand, counting down.
GCGAGAGCTATTACGATCTAGGCCAATTGCCCGAACTTCCGCTGGGATGCAAACCGGTCTGGCATGACTGGAAAAGCCTTGCAGCAATCGAATAACTTTCACGATATGCTACCCTAATCATTATTTAATCCAGACATCTTCTTTACTGTGGCCCAATTCTTCTCAATTCACACCGACACACCGCATTTGCGCCTGATCAGACAGGCTGTTGCAATAGTACGCAGCGGCGGAATCATCGTTTATCCCACGGACTCCTGTTATGCCCTGGGCTGTCATCTCGGCGACAAAGACGCGATGTCGCGCATCCGCACCATCCGGCAAGTGGATGATCATCATCATTTCACACTGGTGTGCCGGAATCTGGCGGAAATCTCCACCTACGCCAAAGTGGATAACAGCCAGTATCGATTACTCAAAGCGACAACGCCCGGCAGTTATACGTTTATTTTACAGGCAACGCGGGAAGTGCCGCGCCGCATGCAACATCCCAAGCGCAACACCATCGGCCTGCGCATTCCCGATCATCCGGTTGTGCTGGCGCTACTGGCAGAACTCGACGAGCCCTTGCTCAGCTCCACACTGATATTGCCCGGGGATGAGTTACCGATGAATGATGCGGAGGAAATCCGCGAACGCCTGGAGCATCAAGTGGAATTGGTGATGGATGCCGGCTCCTGCGGCATCGACATGACCACCGTGATTGATTTGACCAGCGACGTGCCCGAATTGATCCGGCAAGGTAAAGGCAGCATCGAACCCTTTGGAATCAGTCATGGATAGTATCATCCAAGGCATCGCCATTTATGCCTTACCGGTTATTTTTGCCATCACCATGCATGAGGCGGCGCATGGTTATATCGCCAAACAGTTCGGTGACTTCACAGCCTTTAACGAAGGACGCATCAGTCTCAATCCGGTGCGACACATCGATCTCGTCGGCACGATCCTGGTACCGCTATCATTGTTTGTTCTCAGCAAGGTGACCGTCGGCGCAGGATTCTTATTTGGTTGGGCCAAACCGGTGCCGGTTAATTTTTCCAACTTGCGCCACCCCAAACGCGACATGCTCTGGGTTGCCGCTGCCGGGCCGGGTGCCAATCTGCTGATGGCGTTTTTTTGGGCGCTGATGATCAAACTGGCTATTTTCATGCCCGAGAGCAGTTTTGCAAAACCATTGGCCCTCATGGGAATCGCGGGTATTGAAATCAATGTTGTGCTGATGGTGCTCAACCTGTTGCCGCTGCCCCCGCTGGATGGCGGCCGCATGGCGGTCAGTTTGCTGCCGCACCGCTTGGCTTATCAATTCTCCCGCATCGAACCTTACGGTTTTATGATATTACTGGCATTGTTATTCAGCGGTGTACTGGGTGCCGTGATCGGGCCTGCAATCACCTGGGCCAAAATAATGATTGTGTCAGTTTTTGGACTATATATTTAACAACGTTTTAAATTTAGGAAATCAACATGTTTGCTGATCGCGTTTTATCAGGCATGCGCCCCACCGGCAGCCTGCATTTAGGACATTATCATGGCGTATTAAAAAACTGGGTAAAGTTGCAGCAACAGTATGAATGCCTGTTTTTTGTCGCCGACTGGCATGCCTTGACGACCCATTACGATACGCCGGAAATTATCGAGCAAAATGTCTGGGATATGGTCATTGACTGGCTGGCTGCTGGCGTTGATCCATCGCAGGCGATTCTGTTCATTCAATCCAAGGTTCCGGCGCACGCAGAACTGTATCTACTGCTGTCGATGATGACACCGCTCGGTTGGTTGGAACGCGTGCCCACTTACAAAGATCAACAGGAAAAACTGTCCGAGAAAGACCTCAGCACCTATGGTTTTCTCGGCTACCCTTTGCTGCAAAGCGCGGATATTCTGATTTACCGCGCCAATCGGGTGCCGGTCGGTGAGGATCAAGCGCCGCACTTGGAATTTACGCGTGAAATCTCTCGCCGTTTCAATCATATCTATGGCAAAGAAGTCGGTTTTGAAGAAAAAGCTGAATTAGCCATCAAGAAACTGGGTTCAAAAAAATCAAAACTGTATACTGAGCTGCGCACGCTGTATCAAGAAAAAGGCGATGAAAACGCGCTGGAAGAAGCCAAATCATTACTGAATGAACAACAGAATCTCAGTCTGGGCGACCGCGAACGCTTATTTGGTTATCTGGAAGGCGGCGGCAAAATGATTTTGACCGAACCTGAAACGCTGCTCACCGCAGCCTCCAAAATGCCTGGGCTGGATGGCCAGAAAATGTCCAAGTCCTATGGCAACACCATCAGCCTACGGGAAGATCCCGAAACCATCCGCAAAAAAATCCGCACCATGCCTACCGACCCGGCGCGCGTGCGGCGCAGCGACCCAGGCGATCCAGCCAAATGCCCGGTATGGCAATTCCATTTGGTCTATTCCGATGACAATACGCAAAAATGGGTACAGCACGGTTGCCGGAACGCGGAAATCGGCTGCCTGGATTGCAAATCACCCGTCATTGACGCAATCCTGGCTGAACAAGCGCCAATGGTTGAGCGCATCAAACAGTATGAAGAGGACCCAACGTTGGTACGCAATATCATTGCAGACGGTTGTGAGAAAGCCAACAAACTGGCGGAAGAAACCATGCGCGACATTCGTGAAGCGATGGGACTCAGTTACTCCTGATGCATTCGCAATGGGCTAATTGAACCAAATCAGTGGTATCCCGCAGTGAATTCAGTGATTGATTCTGTTGACGTATCTCCCATAGCCAAAATCTGCGGCGAGCCTTTGCTGGAAATTCCGCAGGATCTGTATATTCCACCGGACGCGCTCGAAGTTTTCCTGGATACCTTTCAGGGACCGTTGGATTTACTGCTCTATCTGATCCGCAAGCATAATCTGAATATCCTGGATATTCCGATGGCAGAACTCACGCTGCAATATATGACCTATGTCGACATGATGCGCGTTGATCAACTGGAACTGGCTGCCGAATATCTGCTGATGACTGCGTTGCTGATCGAGATCAAATCGCGCATGTTGCTGCCCACTCCAAAAACGGAAATGGAAGAAGAACACGATCCGCGCGCTGAACTGGTGCGGCGTTTACTCGAATACGAGCAAATGAAAAAAGCCGCATCACGCCTGAATGAATTGCCGCAAGCTGAGCGCGACTTCACCGTCATTCAGGTATGGATCGAACAAAATGCTACTGAACAATTACCCAATATCAACCTGGATGATTTGCGGCATGCCTGGGCCACCATCCTGACGCGTGCCAAAGTCAACCGCCACCATCAAGTCAAACGTGAGATTCTTTCCGTACGGGCTTATATGAGCCAGGTTTTACGTGATCTGCGCGGGCAGAAACAAGTGGAATTCTACGACTTGTTTAGCCCCACAGCGACAGTCGCTGAAGTTGTGGTTACCTTCCTGGCAATTCTGGAACTGGCGAAGGAACTGCTACTGGAAATTGCTCAATCCCAAGATTTTGGAATCATTTATGTCCGCTCAATCGACGCCGCCGAATCAGTCTGACGCATTGGATTCACTCACGCCTGAGAAAACCAGAAAAATTCTCGAAGCGGCATTGCTGACAACGCAGGAGCCTTTGCCTGTTAACGAACTGAGAAAATTATTCAATCATGAATTGAGCGCCGCGTTGCTGGCCAAATTACTGGAAGAAATTCGCGAGAAATGGCGCGATAGCGGTGTTGAACTCGTGACAGTGGCGAGCGGTTGGCGCTTTCAGACCAAAGCTGAGATACAACCGTATCTGGATCGGCTGACCCCACAAAAGACGCCCCGGTATTCACGTGCCATTATGGAAACACTCGCGATTATTGCCTATCGTCAACCCGTGACGCGGGGTGATATTGAAGAAATCCGTGGTGTCAGCGTATCCAGCTCGGTGCTCAAAACACTCACTGCGCGCGGCTGGATTGAAGCGATCGGACATCGTAACGTACCCGGAAAACCGGCGTTGTTTGCTACGACATCACAGTTTCTGGATGATTTGAACTTACGTACTTTGGAAGAACTTCCGCCACTCGAAGAGATGAGATCGCTGATCGAATCCAACGATAACCATCAAGAATTACCGTTTGCAGCACCTGAAGCGTCAGATCGTTAACTTTCCCGGCAATTCGACTAGAGAGACTTGGCAGTCCGCTGTATTTCAATCAACTCCGGTGTCAGATGCGGCGCAATCACCTGCAGCAACTGTCCGAATACTTTCGGATTTCCCGCAATAATTTGTCCGCTCTCCAACTGTGTTCCATTGCCTTCCAAATCACCAACCAATCCGCCCGCTTCGGTAATCAGCAAGCAACCGGCCGCCATATCCCACGGCGCCAGACCAATTTCCCAGAAACCGTCATAGCGCCCCGCCGCGACATAGGCCAGATCCAACGCAGCAGACCCCGGCCGCCGAATCCCCGCTATGCGTGGAACAATGTCCTTGAGCATGGCGAAGTAAGCATCGATATGCGTCAAATCACGAAACGGAAGCCCTGTGCCAATCAAACAATCCTCAAATCGAGTGCGTTTACTGACACGAATACGGTGATCGTTCAAATAAGCGCCCCCTCCACGACTGGCGGTAAACAACTCATTATTGGTCGGATCATAAACCACCGCATGGCTCAGCACGCCTTTATGCTTCACCGCAATGGAAACGGAATACTTGGGAAAACCATGCAAAAAGTTGGTTGTACCATCGAGCGGATCAACAATCCATTGAAACTCGGATTTTTTATGATCGCCCTGGCGACCGCTTTCTTCCGCCAAAATCGCGTGATCGGGATAAGCCGTTAACAAAATCTTGATAATGGCGTCTTCCGCCGCGCCATCGACTTCGCTCACGTAGTCACTGTGCGATTTCTTCGACACATTGAGCAAATCCAGATTCTGTGATGCCTTATTAATAATACTGCCAGCACGGCGCGCGGCTTTCACCGCGATGGTTAGCATTGGATGCATGTTTTTGATTCAAAATTAAACAGAAGCGGGATTTTAATATGAATCCACCTTGCACGCTTGGTTTTATCTATTTAAAAACGCTGCGCAGGTGACAAAAATTATTCCTTTTCCCAGGCAGCATAACAAAAAAAACACCTCACAAAAAAAGTGAGGTGTAAAGGCTTCGTAAGCACTCATACCCTTCTATTGCCACGAAACAAAAATACAATGCTATAAGAACAAGGACAGACTTTTAATTTTTTGCGTAAGCCAATGTACTGCTAATTCATCGCTTTCTCTTTCGTCTTTCCTCAGCATCTGAATCTTTAGAAACCAATTCCAACATAACCACCAGCCGTCATACCACTCAAATTAACGTTATCTGTCCTGCCGGCTGTCAAGTGATAGCGACCCTCGATGCCGACAAAAAAGTCCTTCCAGATGTTGTAATCAACACCCGCGCCAAATTGAACTCCAGGTGCCAAAACTGTAATAGACTCGGATGGTGGGCTCATGACGTGAACTGCCAAACCTGCAGGAATAATCCAGGGTCTAACTTTTGACCCTTCAAAAAATTTGATTTTAGGCGATGCGGATACCGTAAACTGGCTAACCGTTACATTAACCGGATTTACTGCGCCGCCAGCTAACATACTGGGAGCATTACCTACTGCACCATTGCCCAGAACATGCGCGCCAAATTGCTTATACTCAAACATCAGTTCTGCAAAAACAGTCGTTTTGGGTAAAAGCCCCCACATATCTCTGGTCAGCCCCCAATCAATACCTGCCCCCACATACCAGCCTTGTTTATCAGATTGATCCTGAGCTCCAACCGGTGATACTTGACTTTGTATGGATACGCCATTGCGATGATTCATCATGTGTGTAAAGCCGCCGCGGAAGTGCAGCAAACGAGTTTTTTCTGTTATATCTGAACCGATGCGTTGCGTTAATGGATCTACCCTCTCTGTCAATACAACCTTCCTCTCTTCAAGACTATTTAATTTCTGTTCTGTCTGACTAGTTGTTTGTTCTATATTCCTAACCTTTTGCGCAGCCTGAGCAGATTCAGATTTCATTTTTTGCAATTCAGCCTGGATGGCCTGCAAGCTTTGTTCCAATTGCTTGATGCGTTCTGCTGCCTTATCATGCGCCAGCGCATGAGGCGCAGCCATTGCACTGACTACAACAAATAAACTCGCAGTAATGCGTGAAGCCAGCCGCACTCTGTCAAAAAGATTTTTCACTTGAGTCTCCTTTTATATATTTTATTTATTCTTAGGTTCTAAATCGAAACCCGATAATAGATAAACGTTAAAATAGGAACTTTGATCTGTATCAAGTTATTATCAATCAGTATTTATTTTTGAAAAATTTTATGAGTTCCAGCGTTAGATCTTGTTCTTCTTTTCCATCGGTGGAGAGCGCACTCAGAGAACCCAATGGTTTATTGGCCGCCGGCGGGGATCTTTCGCCACGGCGTTTGCTTGAGGCTTACCGCAAAGGTATTTTTCCCTGGTTTAACGAAGACGAACCGATACTTTGGTGGAGTCCCGATCCGCGCATGGTGCTGTTTCCCAGTGAATTAAAGATTTCTCGTTCGTTGCGCAAGACACTTAACAAGGATCACTACCAAATTCGCACCGATTGCAGTTTCAGTCAGGTTATGCACGCATGCGCTGCACCGCGTAAGGGACAAGCCGGCACCTGGATACATCCGGAAATGATTGCCGCTTATACTGCGTTGCATGAAATGGGATTGGCGCATTGCGTGGAAACGTGGATGGATGGCGTACTTGTCGGCGGACTGTATGGCGTTTCGTTAGGCAAGGTATTTTTCGGCGAATCCATGTTCTCGCGTGTACCGGATGCATCAAAAATCGCCTTCGTGCATTTGGTAAAGCAATTACAACATTGGGAGTTTGGCTTGATTGATTGCCAGGTTAGAACCGGCCATCTGGCATCTTTGGGCGCACGGGAAATTTCCAGACGGGAATTCAGTCAAAAGTTAGAGACGCTGATAACCCAATTAGAACCAGGCAGTCGATGGAACTTCGATCGTACAATGAGCGATACCCGTGCTTAAATTTCACACTACCCACCCTTATTCCTGCAGTTATCTACCGGACAGGCTGGCATGCTCTGAAGTGGTTACACCGGATTATCCGATTGATACGCAAACGTATGGGAAATTGCTGCAGGCCGGGTTTCGTCGTAGCGGTCATTATATTTATCGACCCAATTGTGCACATTGTCATGCTTGCCTATCGGTACGCGTCAATGCCAATGCGTTTGTTTACAAGCGCGCGCAACGCCGCGCATGGAAGCATCATCAACATCTGACAGCCACACAACACCCACTTCATTACAAAGCGGATCATTACGCACTCTATCAACGTTATCAGGCACAGCGCCATGCTGGCAGTGGTATGGACAATGATTGCCTTGAGCAGTATCAGAATTTCTTATTACAAAGTCACGTGAATTCCAAACTGGTCGAATTCCATGAAGGTGAAACGTTACGCATGATCAGTATTATTGATGTGCTGCCCGACGGACTTTCATCGGTTTATACTTTTTATGATGCAGATATCACCCATGCAAGTTTTGGTACCTATAATATCTTATGGCAAATTGAACAATGCCGGAAACTTGGTTTGCCTTATCTTTATCTAGGTTATTGGATCAAAGAGAACCGCAAGATGCGCTATAAAATCAATTATCAACCATTGGAAATCCTAATGAACGGTCAATGGCGATTGCTGGATAGCGACAGTCTTTCTTGAAACTTATTTAAACCGGCAGTCGTTCAGGATAAAATTCCGCATGCTCTATACACTCCTTCGCCCACTGCTTTTCAAACTTGACCCGGAATCCGCGCATTGCATTACTTTCAGCGCAATTGAAAATGCCAGAAAACTCGGATTACTGAAAAGCACGCCGGTTGTCTGTCAGCCACGCACCATCATGGGCTTGGATTTCCCCAATCCTGTCGGACTTGCCGCCGGATTGGACAAAAATGGCGAACACTTGGATGCACTCGCTGCACTGGGATTTGGTTTTATTGAAATTGGCACGGTGACGCCACGACCTCAGCCGGGTAATCCGACCCCACGTATTTTCCGTGTTCCTGAAGCAAATGCCGTGATTAATCGATTGGGCTTTAATAATCATGGTGTGGATCGCTTGATAGAAAATGTCGAACGTTCGGATTATCAAGGCGTACTGGGTATTAACATCGGCAAGAATTTTGATACGCCGCTGGAGAAGGCAGCGGATGATTATCTGATTGGCTTACGGAAAGTTTATCGCTATGCCAGCTATGTCACTGTCAATATTTCATCGCCGAATACACAGAATTTGCGGCAATTACAAGCGACCGATGCGCTCGATCAGCTGTTGAGCCAACTAAAATCCGAGCAGATGAAACTGGCACAAACGCATGGAAAATATGTGCCGATGGCGGTAAAAATCGCACCCGATCTTGAAGTGGCGCAAATTGAGTCAATTGCTGCGTTACTGATGAAACATCAAATGGATGGCGTGATTGCGACCAACACAACCATCTCGCGCACTGGAATCGAGCATCTGCCAATAGCACAGGAAAGCGGCGGATTAAGCGGTGCTCCGCTGACGCAACGTGCCACCGCGGTTATTCATCAACTGCATCACTGTTTACAAGATGCCATTCCTATCATTGGTGTCGGCGGTATTATGTCGGCACACGATGCGCAGGATAAACTCAAAGCCGGCGCCAGCTTGATACAGTTATATACCGGCTTGATTTATCGTGGCCCTGATTTGGTCAGAGAAATTGCACAGGCTGTTTGTGCCGCTACAGCAAAACAGAATTTTGATTAAGATGGATCAGCAGCTGATAGAAAAAATAGATGCCATTTTGCCGCAAACCCAATGTGGACAATGCGGCTTCTCCGGATGCAGACCCTATGCGGAAGCCATCGCGACAGGGCGTGCGGATATTAATCAGTGCCCGCCCGGAGATGTCGAGGGCATTTACAAATTGGCGGAATTGCTGGGTGTGCAACCTAAACCGCTGAATACATCCCATGGTTTTCCCAAACCCCAAGCTGTCGCCTGGATTGATGAGCATATGTGCATCGGCTGTACGTTTTGCATCCAATCCTGTCCTGTCGATGCCATTGTCGGCGCGGCTAAGCAAATGCACACCGTGATTGCTGCAGAATGTACAGGATGTGAGTTATGCATTGCCCCCTGCCCGATGAATTGTATCAGCCTGGTCCCGGTCGATAAGAATATTCATAACCCATTAAATTTGCCTGTGGATGTGATTAAGAAGCAGGTTGCTGATATTGCACGTTCACGCTATCAATTCAGGCAACAACGGCGTGAACGAGAAAAACAAGCCCATAACAAATCACTCAAACACAAGAGCACCGTGCAATCCGCGATAACCCCAACATCCGCGGAAGAACGCAAGCAGGCTATTGTTCAGGCGGCGATAAAGCGTGCAATAGCTGCCCGAACTCAAGCAGCCCCAAACAATTCACCGACAAAACCCCATGAACTCAGCTAAGCGTTATGAAATTTTTGCTTGCCTGAAATCAGCAAACCCGCACCCCACCACTGAATTGGAATACCGTTCACCGTTTGAACTGTTGATCGCTGTCATTCTCTCCGCGCAAGCGACCGACAAAAGCGTAAATCTGGCAACGAGAAAATTATTTCCACAGGCCAATACTCCCGAAAAAATTCTTGCCTTGGGCGAGCCGGGCTTAACTGAATTTATAAAAAGTATCGGATTATATAAAACCAAGGCCAAGAATATTCTCGCAACTTGTCAGTTATTGATACAGCAGCACCACAGCGAAGTGCCCCGCACACGGGAGCAGTTGGAGAAATTGCCCGGCGTCGGGCGTAAAACGGCTAATGTGATTTTGAACACAGCATTTGGAGAACCCACCATCGCAGTCGATACGCATATTTTCCGGATTGCCAACCGTACCGGTATTGCGCCCGGCAAGAATGTTCTAGAGGTAGAATTAAAGCTACTCAAAGTAGTGCCCAAAGAGTTTCGCCTGGATGCGCACCATTGGCTGATTCTTCACGGCCGGTATGTGTGTAAAGCCAGAAAACCGGAATGTGCAGTATGTAAAATTAATCATCTCTGCGAATATAAAAACAAAACTATTTGACCCAGATCACACTATGTTTAAACCATCCAGAGAACAGGCACGCCAATTATTCTTTGATACCTGGCGCAAATACCGCCAGCGGGAAATATTATCCGGTATTGAGACGATTGCACTGGAAGTGATATTGCTGCACCCGGAATATCATCACATTCTGGATGATGCCGAGCGCTATCTTGATAAGGATTATTTACCTGAGATGGGTGATATCAATCCATTTTTACATATGAGCATGCATGTGGCGATCAAAGAACAATTATCGATCAACCAGCCAATCGGTATTTGTGAACGCTTTGCACGCTTGCAGAAAAATTCTGGAGATGAACACGCAGCGGCACATCAAATGATGGAATGTTTGGCGGAAATGATTTGGCAAGCGCAACGTACGCAATCTGCACCGGATGCAACGATTTATTTTGAATGCCTGGATAGACGGCTCAATTCAATAAGTCAATAAAAAAACGGGATAAAACCAATCAGTAGTTTTATCCCGTTTTTAAATTTGAAAACCAAATAAATTATTTTTATTGGTGTTCTGTCTTGAGTTCTATTTGTGCGAATTCAGGTTGCCTGGTAGGCTTGAATAATAGAAGGCCAAATTTTCAATGTCTGCTGGACTCAAGCTGGCGGCCATTCCAGCCATAATTGGATCTTTCCGGCTACCGGATTTATAATCGTTCAGTGCTTTTACTAAGTATGTTCTGTATTGTCCGCCAATCTTTGGAAAAGCAGGCGCTGGGCTATTACCATCCGCACCATGACATGAAGCACAAACTTCAGCTGCTTTACTTTTACCTGCTTCAATATCAGCAGCCATTACTTGACTGGAGAGTATCAAGGCTGCACCGCTCAAAGCGGCTATCACATAATTCTTCATAATTCGTTCCTTGCGTTAATGACTTAATTAATTTTTGGCATAATAAGCAGCAAAATCCTCAATATCCTGCTGAGATAATGTTTTAGCAAGGCCTGTCATAGTAGGATGACTGCGTGTGCCATTTTTGTAACCTTCCAATGCTTTTATGATGTACTCTGCATGCTGTCCGCCCAGTTTAGGCACATGATAAGCAGTAGGGAAAGCTGTCTTGTAGCCGGGAATTCCGTGACACCCTTCACACATTGAAGTTTTTTCCTTTGCTGCTGCTACATCTCCAGCCGCCTGGGTCACCCCAGAAAATGCCAAAAACATGCCTAAGGCAAGTAATAAATTCATAATCGATTTTTGTTTCATGTAAGCCTCCTTCTCTCAAAAGTTGAACTTTAAACGATGCGCCCGATTTGGTCAATGTATAAGTGCAAGCATGTCCATGTTGTTTATGGGGAAATTTGTCACAAGCGCTACGTTTTCGCGGTAGATTTTGACTCTAATTCTTCCCATCTTGCAAGACAGTCTATCAGTTCTTTTTCAATCATAGCAAAGCGTGCTTGCAGTGCTTTTGCTTCGTCCGGGCAATCACGATAAATAATTGGATCATTCAAACGCAAAGTAATATTCGCTTGCTCTTGTTCCAAGATATCAATTTTACCAGGTAATGCTTCAAGCTCACGCGCTTCCTGGTAACTCAGTTTTTTAGCTCGAGCAAGCCCGGGTGATCTAGGAATACTGGCTGGTGAAGCTTCTGACTGCTTCGATAATATTTTCTGCCGACTGATATTATCTTCAAACTGTTTTGCACGTACCCAATCTTCATAACCGCCAATATATTCACATAATTTTCCATTTCCTTCAAATGCAATTACTTGTGTTACCACATTATCAAGAAATTCACGGTCGTGACTGACCAAAAATAATGTACCGGTATAGTCCTGCAACAAAGCTTCCAGTAGCTCGAGTGTTTCAATATCCAGATCATTGGTCGGCTCATCGAGCACCAGGACATTAGCGGGTCGGGTAAATAAACGTGCCAGCAACAAACGATTTCTTTCACCCCCTGACAGGGATTTGACTGGAGAGCGGGCACGCTCCGGTGCAAACAGGAAATCCTCCAAATAGCTGATGACATGTTTGCGCTTACCGTTAATCTCCACAAATTCAGAACCCTGACTGATGGTATCCGTCAGAATCATTTCTTCATTGAGTTGCTCACGCATTTGATCAAAATAAGCAACCGCTAGCTTAGTGCCTTGTTGAATTTTACCGGAATCAGGTTGTAATTCACCGAGGATTAATTTTAATAAGGTCGACTTTCCAGCGCCATTGGGCCCCAATAATCCTACCCGGTCACCCCGCATAACGCGACAGGAAAAATCTTCGATAATAACTTTATCACCGTAGCTTTTACTGACATGTTCCAGTTCAGCAACCAGTTTACCTGAGCGTTCGCCTACATCCACACTGATATTGGCTTTACCCACTTTCTCTCGCCGCGCTACGCGCTCCAAGCGTAATGCTTCTAATTTTCTAACCCTGCCTTCATTACGGGTGCGTCGTGCTTCAATTCCTTTCCGTATCCAGACTTCTTCCTGCGCCAAGACTTTATCAAATTTCTGATTATGAACCGCTTCAACTTCCAGCATTTCTGCTTTTTTGCGTTGATAATCGGTAAATTTCCCGGAAAAAGATTCCAACTTTCCGCGATCCAGCTCGATAATCCTCGTCGCCACATTATCCAGAAAGCGCCGATCATGCGTAATAAATAAGACACTGCCCAAGAAATCTTGCAGCAGCCCTTCCAACCATTCAATGGATGAAAAATCAAGATGATTGGTGGGCTCATCGAGTAACAACACATCAGGCGACACCACCAACGCACGCGCCAGCGCCACTCTCTTTTTTAAGCCGCCGGAAAGATGCGCAATCAAAGTATCCGTAGGCAAATTGAGTTTGTCGATGACTGTCTCTATTTTGGCTTGCAGATTCCAACCTTCCTGAGCTTCTAGAGCGCCTTGCAAATCTTGTAATCGAATCAGTAGTGCCTGCGTATCATCTGTCGCTTCACTTAAGGCATGAGAGACCGCGTGATAATCCAGCAGTATCTGACTGATGTTACCCAAACCCGTTGCAACTTCTTGATAGACCGTATTAGTGGGATTCAGTATGGGTTCCTGTGGCACATAAGCCAACTTCAAGTTGGGAGCAAGCCAAAGTATGCCATCGTCCAGTTTTATTTCACTTGATAAGGCGCGCAGCAAACTTGATTTACCCCCGCCATTTCTGCCGATCAAACCAACACGCTCACCCGGATCAAGCTGTAAGCTTGCATGATCCAGCAAGGCATGATGGCCAAAAGCCAAACAGGCATTTTCCAGTGTAATAAGCGGCATCAGGGAAGTTTAAAACGGGCAGTCGTTGGAACTCATCAGAATTTTCAAGAAAACAAGCGGCTATTCTGTCATGCTTTATCACGCTTGGCAAAGACAAGTATGAATAAAAATGGAGCCCGCAGGCTCCATTTTGTCTGATTACTCTTAAAACAGGCGAAATCTACAATGAATCACTCCGCCGCTGTCACACTGATTTTCTTCGGTTGCACAGCTTCACGCTTCGGTATCACAACTTCCAGCACGCCATGTTTCGATGATGCCGAGATTGCCTCAGCATTTGCCGTATCAGGCAAACTGAAACGTCTGTAGAAAGAACCGTACGTGCGCTCAACACGTTTATAACCTTCTTTCTCAGTTTTGCTTTCCGATTTCTTCTCGCCTTTGATCGTGAGTACACCATCTTCCATGCTGATATCTATCTCTTCAGGTTTAACACCAGGGATATCGGCATGGATAACAAATTTATCGGCTTCTTCCTTGATATCAACAGCAGGCGCCCACTCCGCAGTTGCTGTTGAACCTTCAGCAACGTTGCGTTCCAATTCTCTTTGCAACTGACTCAATAAACCCCAGGGTTCATAACGTGTAATGGCCATAATACATTTCTCCTTATCGATTAAAAAAGTACATTGCGTATCAACAACATCAACGCCTCATTCAATTTGTAATCGCTAAACTTTCAATGCGGCGTTTTTACAGTTACAACAATACAACTTCAGTAACGGATATAAGGATCATTCGTTTTTTTTCAAGCAGCCTGATAAACGGTTTAATAGGCAATTATCGATAACGATTGTGAAAATTGGTTCTATCGCGCATAACGATGCCGCAACCCGAAAATTATCGCAGCAGGCACCAACAGTAATAAAGCAATCCATAACCCATTACGCTTAAACCATTCCGATGGATTTGCCTGAACAGAAAAACTCGCTTCGGCAAGATCAAGAACTTTGGTGCTCTGCTGACCGTTATGTTGCGTTACTAGGTGCAGCTGAAATTTCAAACCATGTGACCCTGATGATTCCGGTGTAACACGCCAGCGCCAGTCTGCCCTGCCGCCATAGGCAGACAGCTGTTCTTGCGGCCCCTGCTTGTCAATCGCAAAATCCTCACCTGCAACCTCCGCCTTCATGTTCGGCGACACTACCCCCACAATCCCTTGTATTGCGGTGCCTTCGGATGCTGTCGAAACAATTTCGTTCAGAAACTTAGAAAGCTGCTTCGTTTCCAGCTGTAAAGTCACGTCGAAAGGTTCATATTGTTTGGCTGCTGATGGAATCGTGATTGCATTACTATCAATCGGAATTTTCATCATCAGCGTATTAAAATGCTTTTTAGCCGACAGCATATGCATAAAGGAATTGACCGAGAAGGGTACGACTAATAAAACCAGCAATAACGCCGCCGGCATGATCAGGTTAAAATTCAAGCCTGATTCAGATTCTGAACTGCGCATGATTCCTCCAACTGTTCGTTTTATAACCAGATCATACCATTCTTGGCACAATATTCACCCCTAACAGGCGGTTGAAAAACTATCTGCGCTACCGTTGCGGTGTTAAAAACAGGTTCAAAATGTTCATTGATCACGCATAAACTGCGCTTTCTCGCCTGTTTTTGCCTGGTATCGGCTGCCTCGAAAACGTTTTTCAACGACCTGCTAAACGAACTGTACAATTGGGTATTTCTTATTCGGCCGTTTGGAGGGAATAACTTCACAATACTATTTTGGCTTCGTGTTACCGTTGAAATCAAACTGCCAAAAACTGGCCCAATCCATTTTATCGGTATCAGGTTTACGCATTGGAGAATCTTGATCGCTGCGCCCCGCATTTCCCATATCGAACGAACAACCACCTTCATCCCATGTTGCTTTCCGATTCATCGAAATTTTTTCGGGAGTCGGGTTGCCGAGCTGTGGCGAGTCTTGCAGATAAGCAAAACTATGCTGACCCGCCAACACCTTGCCAAAACCATGAATCAGTTCGTGCGTGACGATGTTTGTCGAAGCTGAATCCGGTGGATCGGGAACCAGTATCACCGGGATACCTTCAAAGTTCCCTGCAACACGATTGATGCGCGAATCTTGACCACCGAAGCGAACATTCTGAAAAGCATCGGTAAATAGTATCAGCAAATATTTGCGTGGTTTGCGCAGCTCCCGCTCGTAAAGTTGGTGATTGAGAGAATCCGACACGCTTTCCACAGTCACCGCATCTCCCTGAAAGGGCCTACCTTCGATGGCGGCCGTCATTGCCGCGCGCATCTTGTCTAACCGGTTTGCCGCTACCGCTACTTTCTTTACATCGAGGTCAATGCAATAGGCAGCAAACCAACCAATGGCTTCCTGCATTTTGTCACGCGCGATATCGTCGCTCCAACCGATCGCGTTGCCCGCTGCATCGTTTCGCCTTGTGCTCAAATTCAGCCAAAAGATTGGAACCGATTCCCGTTGTTTGAGATTGTCGGGGGGTTGATTGCGCCCGCATTCCTCTGTCGAGGGGAAAAACTGGTTTGCCTGATACTGGTCAGAATTCCATCGCTGTGCAACAAATTCAGGCCGGCAAGCCGCAGGTGCACCGCCGCCAATCTCAGTCGTGACTTCGAAAAACTCACCTAGTTCCGTTTCTCGCAATACAGCTTCTTCCAGCATCGCATCGAGGTCGGCTTGCCTTTGTTCTGGAGTCAAGCGCACGAGCGAGAAGCCGGAATCGATTGGTTCATCTTTACTGCAAGATGTCAGCGATAGTGACAATAAGCAGAGGAAAAAGAATCGGAGTGCTAATCTAAAGCAGGCAGTGGACATCATGATCCGGTTTCTCCCGGTATATAAGGTGGACACCTTTTTCATAGAAGATATGAATAATGTACGGAAAGTCGTATTGGCTGTCAAACACGCTGATGATCAGTGAACTGCTGTAGATTTGCACCAATGGTTGAGAGAGCATTTGCATCATATGTCATTGCATAAATGACATGAACAATCATCGCATTGACCAATTGAGTGATCACTTCATCAGCGTTTATGTGTCTGGCGCAATGAATATCCAAACAGGTTCGACTGAATTCGTCGATCATGGTAAGCATACGAATGCTTGCGACTATATGCACCCAGGATCAAAACAAAGTCATAGCTCCAAACATGATTGCGATGTTCCGGTCGCAACCGAAGGCAACTGCCATCATTGAACGGAAGAAATCTCGGGAGCTTGCTCCCGAGTCAAAGTCGATCATAAGGAATAAAACTGTTGAAATCCGGGATCGATACGTTTTAATGCTGGGTTGCGCTTTTATTGTGAAACCCAGCTATTAGTACTAGGGCATCGGTTTAGTCTGATTGCTCATCTGATTTATCATATTTTGTAAGGGTGCGTTAAATTCTTGAAGGGGCGGATAGATCACCACTTGCGGTGCCACGTTCGCGACAACGGCTAGTACAGGATTTTGCCAGACTTTCTTTTTTCCGTTGTACCCAAGCAAACTATATTCGTCATACAGAACCCAAGTAACTATGACAGCTTGTTTGTCAGTTTTAGGGAATTTTTCAGTTACTTTGCGCGTACGCCATTCCTGTTGATCCTGCTTAGATTCGGTTCTCTCGATGTTTTCTTGCTTATAAGCGTATTCCAGGCTGCCTTTTGCGGATGCCACCTTATCCTTGCCCTCAACCTCAAGCTTGCCTGTGAAACCTTGGGACACTGTCTTTTTCAGCTCGTCCAACGAAGATTGTGACATTCCAATATAGTAGGTAATTTCCACCGTTTTTTCGCTAAGACCGATCGGTATGATATTGTCCGCCTTCCAATATCTCCATCGTTCAAGCGTATACCACTCCTCATTCTTACCTTGACTTATTTTGTTGGTGTAGAGAGGGTCATCGACCAGCAAGTAGGATATTCTCTCCCAGCCAATCTTAATTCTCTCAGACTCAGTTCCAACAGGTCCCGGACCATTTATGTTGGTGATTGGTGGTGGTCCTATTTTTTCAATTTCGGCTACTTTATCAGCCAGAAAATTAGGAGTTGTACTCCCAATACATTCAATTGGTTCGAATTTAAAGAGTTGATAATCGTCATTGGTATTGCTCCAGCGCTGGATAGAACCAGTCCACCCGACGGAAACAAATTCACTCTTCGTCGGTTCCTTGATCTTCAGATAATCACCGTTCGGATCCACGAACCTGAATGTTTGAGTATCATCACCGGCCTTCGTCCATCTGAGGATGCTTCCGTTGCTTCCAACCGACATGAATTCACCATTGGAGACAGTCATGATTCGATACTTCAAAGACTCCGTTACTTCCGACTTATCAGATGGCATACTCGGATCAACCGGATAGACGATCCATTTTTGTGCGTTTTTACCTGTTTTTTCCCACCTAAGAATATTGCCGTCATCCCCAACGGATACATATTCATTCTTTGATTTTGTTTGAATATTGAACCGGCACCCCTTAGCTATATTATTTATCAACTCATCGACTGAATTAGCTCGCCCCTCGTTAGGCAGGAAATTTGTGCTCACAGCTACAACAAGCAAGCAATATTTTACAATTTTCTTCATCATTTTCACTCCTGGTGTTAAATGTAATCGCTTTAAAAAGCCAAGGGTTACATAGAATCTGATTAGTATTTATCGCATATAGGAATAACATTCACATTTTTTGCTAGAGCTCCAAGAGATCATGGAGTTAAGCCTTGCATTTGACATTCTCGCTTCCTTTTCCCATCCCCCTCATTGTGAGGCGATACAGCACCTCAGCGAATTTAATACGTAAAGGACGTTCCAAATTACATTCTACGTGTATTTAAACAAAAGATATCAACCATACGCCCTAAGCTCCTTACGAGCTACCAGATAATCCGGATAAACGCTTTCCACCCGTTTCCAGAACGCAGGCGAGTGATTCATCTCGATCAAATGCGACAGTTCATGAACCACGACGTAATCGATTAGATGCAGTGGCATCTGGATCAAACGCCAGTTCAGGTGGATGATGCCGCGGCTGTTGCAGCTGCCCCAGCGGGTTTTGGCGCGCGACAGGCGGAATGGGGGTGCGGACACATTCAAGGCTTGCGCATAAATCGCGATGCGTTGTCTGAAACAGACGATGGCTTGCTGGTCATACCAGGCCATCACGAATTTCTCGATTTGGCGCGGATTGAGTTGCGCCGTGAATTGTTCTACAAATGCCGAATCTACTGCTTCATTGGCGGATTGGCATGCCATTTGTATCTCACCCGAGGGTTTCAGCGCAATACGCCACGGCTCGCCCAATAATGGGTATGTAGCATCATGCGCCCATGTCGGCGCAAGACTTTTTTTACTCTGCCAATGCTGAAGCTTTTCCGTAATCCAGTTTGCTTTTTCCTGCAGAATGGTTTCAACATGAGGCAGCGCGGTTTGTAATGGCACGCTGATACTCAATCCATGACTATCAATTCTTAAACCAATGGATTTGCGCTTACAACGTTTGAGCATATACGTTATTTCTTCGCCATTTAGAATGGTTTGTGCGAGCACTGCTATATTTTTTGCTGGTTTTGTTGACTGATGCGCAGCATTTCAGCTTCAATCCAGGCTTCCACTTTCGCATTCAATTCGCCCGCTTCCATGCCGGTGGGGTCGATGGGTTCGCCGATACTGACGGTGATGGTGCCGGGGTGTTTGACAAAAGAATTTCTCCCCCACAACTCGCCGGCATTATGCGCTACCGGTACCACAGGTACGTTGGTGTGCGTCGCCAGCCAGGCACCGCCGATGCGGTATTTGCCGCGCTGCCCCGGTGGAATGCGCGTACCTTCCGGAAAAATCACGATCCAGAATCCTTGTTGCAGCCGGTCTTTACCTTGCTCGACAATTTGTTCCAGCGCTTTCTTCTTGGCACTCCGGTCGATGGCGATCGGGCTGGTCATCGCCAATCCCCAACCAAAAAATGGAATGCGCAGCAATTCCTTTTTAAGCACCCACACCTGCGGCGGAAAGATTTTCTGGAAAGCCAGCGTTTCCCATGCCGATTGATGCTTGGAAAGCACGATGCTCGGGGTTTTAGGGATATGCTCCGCACCGATAATCTGATAGCGAATACCACACAGATGTCGCAGCAGAAACAGCATGATCATGGTCCAACTGGAAGTGACGCGATAGCGGTTATGCGGTGATAAGGGAAAACAAGCCAGTGTCAGCAGTGCATACGGCGGCGTAATGATGATTTGCAGCAACATATACAGTGCTGAACGTAACATTGCCTGCATCATGCCCCTCCAACCAGCGCATCGGCCACCGCCGCCAAATTCTCGAAAATCTGCGTGTTGGCGGGAATCTCATCCGCAGCACGGGTTATCTGTCCATTGCCGGTCAGCACCAACATCGGTAGCGCGCCGACTGCGGCGGCAACCTGCAGATCCTTTAATGAATCACCCACCACCGGCACATGCTTCAAATTAACACCATACCGCTGCATGATTTCATCCAGCATACCGGTCGCGGGTTTACGGCACAGGCATTTATCCGCGTTAGTGTGCGGGCAGAAAAATATGGTGTCGATGCGCCCGCCGGCATGATGAACTGCTTTATACATTTTGTCGTTGATCGCATTATAGGTCGCCATGTCGATTAACCCGCGGCCGATACCCGACTGATTGGTGGCGATGATCACGCGATAACCGGCATGCGTCAGCTGGGCGATCGCATCCAGACTGCCCGGGATGGGAATCCACTCATCCGGCGTTTTGATGAATGTATCACTGCCCTGATTAATCACACCGGTTTGGTCGAGAATGATCAGTTTCATATCAATTTGCCAGCTTTGAAAGATCGGCTATCCGGTTCATGATCTGATGGAGCTGCGCCAACAAGGCAAGGCGGTTATTGCGCAACGCTTCATCGTCAACATTCACCATCACATGATCGAAAAAGGTATCGACCGGCGATTTCAGCGCGGCGAGTATTTGCAGCGAAGTGGTGTAATCTCCGGTGTCAAAAGCCTCTTTAGTTTTGAAAGAAAGGCTGGTTAATGCCTGATAGAGCGCCTGCTCGGCAGGTTCCTGCAGCAAACTGGTATTCACCTCGGAGCTGATACCACCTTCCGATTTTTTTAGGATATTGCCCACTCGTTTGTTGGCTGCCGCCAGACTGACCGCTTCTGGCAACGCCGCAAAAGCGCGCACAGCGGCAAGACGTTTCGGAATATCACTCAAATTTTGCGGATTCAAACTGAGCACGGCATCGACTTCCTGAGCGGTGTACCCTTGTTCACGTAAAGTTCCAGCGAGACGTTCATGGATAAAAGTCAGCAACTGTTCAGTTGATTCTTTTGGTGCTTGACGAAGACTACTTACAAAGCTTTCAAAGTTGAACTGAGTTAGTGAAGCAATTCCCCCTGTTTTTTTTATTCTATCAAAGTGTGGTTTAGCCCATTGCTCGGTAATTTTTTCATCTCTGACTATTTTAGTAACGCTCTGAATCAATATGTCCAACTTAAGTGATAAATTGTTTTCAATTAATATACGAATAACACCCAAGGCATGGCGGCGCAATGCAAACGGATCCTTGTCGCCGGTCGGAATTTCACCGATGCCGAACATATTCACCAATGTTTCCAGCTTATCCGCCAGCGCCACACAAACGCCAACTGGGTTACGCGGCAATGCATCACCGGCAAAGCGTGGTTTGTAATGATCTTCAATGGCAAAGGCGATGTCGTCGCTTAAACCCTCGTGCTGCGCATAATAGCGCCCCATAATGCCTTGCAGCTCTGGGAATTCACCTACCATATCTGTGAGCAAATCTGCTTTCGCCAGCGTAGCGGCTTCATAAGCCTGAGCAGCCAGTGCATCGCCGTCCAATTGCTGCCCAATCATGCTTGCGATCGCTCGGACATAGTGCATGCGTAAACCCTGTGTACCCAGTTTATTGTGATAAACCACCTTATCCAATTCCGGCACGCGCAATACCAACGTTTTCTTGCGATCCTGATCAAAGAAAAACTTGGCATCGGCCAGACGTGAACGCACCACGCGCTCGTTTCCGGCAATCACCAAACCGGGATCGGCCGGCCGAATATTGGAAACCAGCAAGAACTTGTTGGCCAGTTTTCCTTGTGCATCCAGCAGCGGAAAATATTTCTGATTCGCTTTCATGGTCAGAATCAGACATTCCTGCGGTACTTTCAGAAACTCTGCGTCGAACGTGCCGACCAACACGTTGGGATGTTCGACCAATGCGGTGACTTCGTCCAACAATGCGTCATCGTCAATCGGAGTGAGATTTTCCTTCGTGGCGGCGACAGCAAGCTGGCGCGCGATTTCCGCGCGGCGCTCGGTAAAACCGGCGATCACGGCACCTTCCGTCAGCAGTTGTTGTGCATAGCTATCCGCATTGTGCAACACGATGGGATTAACTGTCGCCTCAAAACGATGCCCTTGCGTTTCGCGTCCGGCTTGTAGACCCAGAATATTGACCGGAACGATATCTGCGCCATGCAGCGCGATCAATGCATGCGCCGGACGTACAAAATTGACGCTGCTCCAGCCGTCTGCCAACTGGTACGTCATGACTTTGGGAATCGGCAGTTGGCCGATTGCTTCCTGTAAGGCTTTTTGCAGACCATCGGTCAATGGTGTGCCTTTAACCGTACTATCCCAAAATAATGTTTCCGTTTTACCTTCCATCACGCGCTTGAGGTGCGGCACCACTGAGACATCCGCTCCCAGGCTCGCCAGTTTTTTCAATAACGGCGGCGTTGCCTGACCTTGCGCATCCAGACCGACGGCTGCCGGCATCAGTTTCTGCGCGACCGCTTTATCGACTGCTTGTGCTGACACATGGGTAATATGCACCGCCAGACGCCGTGGTGAGGCATACGCGGTGAT
Organism: Nitrosomonas sp.; assembly: GCF_024282095.1. Classification (GTDB taxonomy): domain Bacteria; phylum Pseudomonadota; class Gammaproteobacteria; order Burkholderiales; family Nitrosomonadaceae; genus Nitrosomonas. The sequence goes on along the minus strand of NZ_JAMWZS010000027.1, from coordinate 13,100 downwards.
CTGCGCATCCGTCGCCAAAAGATCTTGCGCTTTCAAGCCGGCAGCCAATAATTCCGCAAAGCTGTTGCCAAGCTGCTTCAGCGACTTGGGCGGCAACTCCTCGACCAACAATTCAACGAGTAGATTTTTGGTCATGATGCGGATTCCGCGACATCCGGCATTTGCGCAACCCATTCAGGAGGCGCCATGGGAAAATTCAGCTTTTTGCGGCTGTCGTAATACGCTTTGGCAACCTGCCGCGACAGATTGCGGATGCGACCGATATAGGCAGCACGTTCAGTGACTGAAATGGCGCCGCGCGCATCCAGCAGATTAAACGTATGCGCCGCTTTCAATACTTGCTCATAGGCTGGCAACGCTAATTGCTGCGCGATTAAATGATTCGCCTGCGCCTCGTGCTTGCCGAAGGCCAAAAACAGAAATTCGGTGTCACTCTGTTCAAAGTTATATTTCGATTGCTCGACTTCGTTTTGATGGTACACATCGTGATAAGTCAGTCCTTTGGTCCAAACCAGATCAAACACGCTTTCCACGCCTTGCAAATACATCGCCAAGCGCTCCAGTCCATACGTGATTTCTCCAGTGATCGGTTTACAATCAATACCGCCGACTTGTTGGAAATAAGTGAATTGCGTGACTTCCATGCCATTGAGCCAGGTTTCCCAACCTAAGCCCCAAGCGCCCAGCGTGGGATTCTCCCAATCATCCTCGACCAGGCGCACGTCATTCTGCGTTAAATCAAACCCCAATTCGCGCAACGATTCAAAATACAAATCCAGAATATTTTTCGGTGCCGGTTTGAGCACTACTTGGAACTGATAATAATGCTGCAAGCGATTGGGGTTATCGCCATAGCGGCCGTCTTTAGGTCTACGCGATGGTTGCACGTACGCCGCTTTCCACGGCTCGGGGCCGATGGCGCGCAAAAAAGTGGCGGTATGACTCGTTCCCGCGCCCACTTCCATATCGTAAGGCTGCAGAATTGCGCAGCCCTGCTTGACCCAATACTGTTGTAGTTTAAGAATAATTTCCTGGAAAGTCAGTGTCGGCATGAAGAATCTGGATTAAACCACCATTAAAATGAACATTAACTGGATTTTACAGGGTTTTTTGTACGGCGCGTAAGCGCGGACATCAATCCGATGCACACCAGCAAACCGGCCAATCCAAGCACCGGGTAATTGCCAGCGCGCACATACGGTGTAGCGCCGCTGAAGCCTTGCGCCAATCCGTGCAGCGCTGCGGTGGTAAAAATTTCGATGGTTTGCAGCACCCTGCCGCGCTCGTCGATAATCGCCGTCACACCGGTATTGGTGGCGCGCAGCATATAGCGTCCGGTTTCCAATGCGCGCATTTGCGAAATCTGCAGATGTTGCTGCGGTCCGATCGAGCGTCCGAACCAGGCATCATTGCTGACATTCACCAGCATCGTTGCTTGCGGCAATTGATAAATAATCTCTTCGCCAAATACGTCTTCGTAACAGATGTTAATGGCAACCCGTTGTCCGGCTAAATCCATCGGCTGCTGATCCAGGCTGCCGCGCGAAAAATCGGATAACGGAATTTGCAGCACCTGAATCACCCAGCCAAAGATGGGTTTCAATGGAATAAATTCGCCAAAAGGCACCAAATGGTGTTTGCGGTAGCGCTGCTGCGGCGCGGAACCATAACTGAACATGGTGTTGTAATAATCGTCACTGCCGTCGACAGTGCGCTCAGCCAAACCGATTAATACGTCGCCATCATTGTTTCTAGCATGTGCGGCAAGATGGGACAAATAGGATTGCGGCATGACGTCGCTGAAAAGCGGGATGGAAATTTCCGGTGTCACAATGAGACGACTATCACTTTCCAGAATCAACTTGGCATACGTTTCCATGGTATTCTCGAGATGATCTTCACGCCATTTCAGATCTTGCGCGATATTGCCTTGCAGCAGGCTTACCGTGACCGGCTCTCCCTCCGGCTTTACCCACTCAATTGCCTGCAAGCCGAAACCACCGAGCCAAATCAAAACAAATGGCACGCCATAACGCCATTTTCTGAAACCTGTTTCCGCCCAAAGAAAAAGCAATGCGGCGCTAAATATCAACAGCAGCGAAATACCATACACACCGATGATGGGCGCAAAACCTGCCAATGGGCTAAATGGCGCCTGTGAATAGCCCAGCGCCAGCCATGGGAAGCCGGTAAACAGATAACCGCGCAGCCATTCAAACAACATCCAGAGTGCAGCGGCGACCGCTGCCCAGATCAGCGGTGATGTGAGCCGCAGCTTGGCTAATATCCAAACGCTCAAAGCCGGAAATAACGATAGATAAGCACATAGTATGATCAACGCAATCACCGCGATGGGCATGGGCATGGCACCAAAATCATGCAGGCTGACATAGATCCAGGTTACTCCTGCACAGAATAATCCCATGCCAAAACAAAACCCAAGCAAGGTTGCACGCATAGGGGACCGGCTTTTATGGCAAAATCCCAACAACACGGCCAGCGTGATGACGGGTACCGGAAACAGATAGAATGGCGCAAAACCGAGCACAGTCAGCATGCCCAGTAAGAAAATAATAATCAGCTGAATACTATACAGATTTTTCAATCGAACCCACGAGATGGCTTAATGGACAAAATGAATGAACGAGAGACAGACCAGCCTACAATAATCAGCGCAATGCACAGTATGAGATTATGTGAACTTTCATGATCTGATGCTGTTCTCATCCTTTCTTATCATAAATTAATTAATGACTGCTTTGCGCGCAATTCTAACATTGCTTGGCGTGGTGACATAAAATACTACAAGCGTTAACAGGCCGTTGAAAAATGTTTTCGAGGCAACCGATACCAGGCAAAAACAGACGAAAAAGCGCAATTTATGCGTAATAAATGAGCATTTTGAGCCTGTTTTTAACACCGTAGCGGCAACACAGATAGTTTTTCAACGGCCTGTTAAATAATTATTTATTCACTTTATTGTCGGTATAAACGTAGAATATACGCATTGATGATGGTAAGAATCTACCTACGAGTGCAAAGATCGAGGGGTGGAAGAATGATATTAAATGATTTAATTTCATAGATCTTTCAAGTGTCGCGGAATAGTTGTATCTTTTATCTTATATTTGGAAACCAATTGGATTTTTCATGAAATTTAGAATTCTATGCGTGTTACTGCTGTTTGGATTGACTGCCTGCGCGCAGATTCCCAACAAAGAGGGAGTAGAAGAAACAGGAGAATCCACTGAACAAGAAGAAATCAGTCAGCTTAATTTACCTAAGCAGGAACTGACCGCACCTATCTTATTTGATTTTTTAGTCGGTGAAACCGCCTTACAGCGAGGCAATCTGGATATTGCCGTTAATCGCTATATCAAGTTGGCCAAGACAACGCGCGATCCACGGATCGCAAAACGCGCCAGTGAAATTGCTTTGCACGCAGGAAACCCGTATGCAGCGGAACAAGCGACCACCATGTGGGTTGAACTTGAGCCCGATTCAGTGGATGCACGCCAAACCATTGCAGCACTATTGGTAAATCTGGGCAAACTGGATGCAGCACGGCCGCATCTGGAAAAATTACTGGCTTCAGAAAAAGATGGGGTAGGCAATGCATTCATGCAACTTAATCAACTGTTGTCACGCAACCCCAATAAAGCAGCCACATTACAGTTAATACAACAACTCGCTCAACCTTATAAAGATTTACCGGAAATCCATTTCTCAATTTCCCAAGCAGCGTGGTTTGCCAACCAGCATCAGTTGGCATTGGAAGAAATGCAACGAGCACTGGCTTTACGTCCCGGGTGGGAAATCGCCGCAGTTCACAATGGACGAATACTACAGCGCACCTCCAATAGTGATGCGAGCGCGTTTTATCATGATTACTTAAAAAAATATCCTGCAGCCAACGAGGTGAGGATTGCGTATACCCGGGTGTTAATCAACGACGATCGCACTGATTTAGCTCGGGAGCAGTTGCAATTGCTGCTGGATAAGAACCCGGAAGATCCTGAAGTCATGCTGGCCATTGGATTGCTCGCTACCGAAATGGGCGATTTTGATATCACAGAAACAAGCTTTAAGAAAGCGCTGAGCTTGGGATATAAAGATCCAAACGCTATCCATTTTCATCTGGGTCAGATCTACGAGGAAACCAAGCGCCCCGATATCGCGATGGAATCGTATCAAATGGTAAAAAGCGGTCCACGCTATTTACCTGCACAAATACGTTACGCGGATTTACTGGCTTCGAAAGGCTATTTGAACGAAGCGCGCGAACATCTGCAGAAACTTCCAGCCGCCAACGATCAGCAAGCAGCTCATCTGATACTGGCAGAAGCGCAAATTCTGCGAAGAACCAGAGCGCATCAGGAAGTATTCAATTTATTGAATGATGGCTTAAAGAAGCTGCCCGATTATCCTGAGTTGCTTTATGACCGGGCGTTAGCGGCAGACAAACTGGGCAAGTTCACTGTTCTTGAACAAGATCTGCGCAAGCTGATACAGCTCAAACCGGACAATGCCCATGCTTACAATGCGCTGGGTTATAGTCTCGCTGAACGCGGCAATCAATTGCCGGAAGCTTTGAAATTAATTCGCAAAGCAGTCGAATTGTCCCCGGAAGATCCCTATATTATGGATAGCTTGGGTTGGGTATACTATCGCATGGGTAATTTTACTGAGGGGTTGAATTACTTGAACCTGGCTTTCGCAGCCCGCCCTGATCCGGAAATTGCAGCGCATCTGGGAGAAGTGCTGTGGATGCAGGGCGCCAAAGAAGATGCCAAAAATATCTGGCGCTTTGCCTTGGAGAAAGATCCGGATAACGAAGTATTGATTGAAACTCTACAACGTTTTATTAAAAAGAAAGTGGTGGATTAACGGCTTTGAGATTAAACCAAGCAAAATAACGCCATGAGAACAATCATAGTTAACAAGTCAAGCTATAATAGGCGTGACAGTACAATTGACCAGCGCTATCAATATCATCAATCAACTTTCTATGGGTATCGATAGAATCCTCAGACATGCTTAACACTTCACCCGTACTTGAATTTAAAAGCAGTACCTTCTTTGCACCTATTTTGATTCTTTTCAACAATGACATGGCCGCAATTGAAGAGGCACTGCAGGACAAAATAAGCTTGGCGCCGGAGTTTTTTAAAGATTCTCCGTTGATTGTCGATTTGCGCGAACTCAACAAACAAAACCAGGATCTGGATTTTACTCAGATAGTGCAGATATTGCGCAGAGTTGGCTTCTTCCCAGTCGGTATTCGCGGCGGTAACGAACAGCAAAATAAACAAGCGCGTACATTATCCATTCCGCTTGACACTGTACGCGAGCAAAGCAGTTCTATCAGCATCGGCGAAACACAAAAACAGGAAACCGCGCCACAACCTTCCCCACAACCGGAAGTACCCGTTGCCAAGCAATCTGCAAATCCTATTCCTGCTCCACCAGCTTCTGCTGCAGCAACACTCGTTACACAGCCGATTCGATCAGGACAACGTATTTATGCATCCGGTGATTTGATCATTCTATCTCAGGTCAGCGCTGGTGCTGAAATAATGGCTGAAGGCAACATACATGTCTATAATACGCTGAGAGGCCGCGCCTTAGCAGGCGTGCATGGCAACACGGCTGCCAGGATATTTTGTTTTGATTTACAGGCTGAGCTTATTTCCATTGCGGGGGATTATAAAACCAGCGAAGATTTGAACAAGCAAACCTACACAAGTCCGGTACAGATATATTTGCAAAACCATGCATTAATTATTAAAGAGATTGCTTAAGACCAAATACGGCAAAGGAGGCTCAATTGGCAAGAATTATCGTCGTGACATCAGGCAAAGGCGGCGTTGGTAAAACAACAACAAGCGCAGCAATCGCCATGGGGTTGGCAAAAGCTGGCCACAAGACTGCTGTGATTGATTTTGATGTGGGGTTACGCAATCTGGATTTGATTTTGGGTTGCGAGCGCCGGGTTGTCTATGATTTTATCAATGTCATTAACGGGGAAGCCAGTCTCAATCAGGCACTCATTCGTGATAAGAATTGTAACTTGCTGTACATTCTTCCAGCCTCTCAGACACGTGATAAGGATGCACTGACACAAGAAGGGGTCGGTAAAGTCTTGGATGAATTGTCCAAGGAATTTCAATATATTGTTTGCGATTCTCCTGCGGGTATTGAGAAAGGTGCCAATTTGGCACTGTATTTTGCCGATGATGCTTTTGTCGTCACCAATCCTGAAATTTCTTCAGTGCGGGACTCGGATCGCATGTTGGGTATTTTATCCAGCAAATCACGTCGAGCAGAGAGAAATGAAGAGCCGATCAAGGAATATTTGTTACTCACCCGATATGATGCTGATCGAGTCAAGTTGGGTGAAATGCTGAGTCTCGAGGATGTTCAAGAAATCCTATCGTTGCACTTGTTAGGTATCATCCCTGAATCAAAATCAGTGTTGTCTGCGTCTAATGCCGGCATACCGGTCATTCTCGATGAAAAAAGTGAAGCAGGCCAAGCCTATGCCGATGTCGTCGCGCGATATTTAGGAGAAGAGCGGCCACATCGATTCATTGATGGCAAACAAGGGTTTTTCAGGCGGCTTTTCGGAGGAAGAAAATGAGCTTACTGGATTATTTTAGATCATCTAAACCTAAAACCGCATCGGTTGCCAAAGAGCGATTACAAATTCTTGTAGCACACGAGCGCAGTTATCGCAATCAGCCCTCCTATTTGCCGCAATTGCAAAAAGAACTGCTGGAAGTTATCCGTAAGTACGTCAACGTGAATCAGGATGCAATATCAGTTAATTTTGAGCAAGATGAGAATCAGGAAACATTAGAGCTGAACATTGTGCTGCCTGATTATCAGCATTCCGATAAGGGACTCAATAATTAGAGAATGTATAACTTCACTAGAAGTCGCTGATTATTTATGAATCAATATCGGATAGTTCTAATAGATAAGTGAGAAATCTTAAATTACTATCTCTCTGGTTTAGCGTCAATCAGCAGATTATCTATGCGGGAATCCTGATATGTAGTGCTTTTCCATGGATTTCCGGTTGTGTTACCCCGGCTCATCAAACGACGGCTGATACCACTGTCAAAACCATCCTCATTGAGCCTGCTGCAGATGCTCAAATCGCCCCAGCCACTGATTTTAATCTACTCGGTAGAATATCCATTCAAAGCCAGAACCAAAATTCTTCCGGTAGCTTTCGCTGGCAGCATTTAGCAAACAGTGATGAAATCTTGTTATTTACACCACTCGGTCAAGCAGTGGCGGAAATAACCAAAGATCAAGAAGGTGTACGTTTAATCACGTCAAAACTGGAAGCTTTCTATGCCAATGATGTGGAAAGTCTGACAGAAGAAATTCTAGGGTGGCGCTTGCCACTCGATGGCCTGCGATACTGGATACAAGGTATGCACTCACCCGCTACCGTCGCGGAAAAAGATTTGGATAACAAAGAGCAAGTGGTAGCTATCCGGCAGGATGGCTGGAAAATTTATTATAGTAATTACACGCCTGCTCAGCCCAATCAACCTCCTCTTCCGAGAGTTTTATACCTAACGTATGAAAATTTGAAGATCAAATTGGTAGTTGATAACTGGAAAGCTGAATAAATTATTCTTTCACTAAAAACAAAAATCATTATTTATCCATGCATACATTTCCAGCCCCTGCCAAGCTGAATCTTTTTTTACACGTCGTAGGCCGCAGGCCGGATGGTTATCACTTACTGCAAACTGTTTTTCGTTTGATAGACTTCTCTGATCAACTAAGTTTTAAGTTGCGTACCGATGGCATCATCAAACTGCACAATCCCATTGCAGGTGTGCCAGAGGATAAGGATTTATGCGTCCGTGCCGCCGCACTGCTCAAACAAACAACCAATACCCAACATGGTGTCGACATTTTTCTACAAAAACGAATTCCGATGGGCGGCGGTTTGGGAGGCGGAAGCTCTGATGCAGCAACCACTCTGCTGGCACTCAATTATTTGTGGGAGCTGAATCTGAGCAAAGATCATTTGCTCGAATTAGGGCTACAACTCGGTGCCGATGTCCCTATATTTATTTTTGGGCAAAATGCGTTTGCAGAGGGCGTTGGCGAAAAGCTAACGGCTATCGATCTACCGCCAGCTTGGTACTTAGTGCTTGTGCCCTCCGTGCAGGTATCGACCGCGGAAGTTTTTGCAAGTAAGGAATTGACACGCAACACATTACCGATCAAAATACCGCCCTTTTCTGTGTGGCAAGGACATAACGACTTGGAATTAGTCGTTTGCCAAGCATATCCTGAAGTAGTCAGATGTTTGGAGTGGCTAAAGCGGCTAGAAAATACTACAATAGCGGCAATGAGTGGTTCAGGCGCTTGTGTGTTTGCTGAGTTTGTAACAGAGTTAGCGGCACAAACCGCTTTTGAAAAAATTCCTGACGATATGAAAGGTTTTGTTGCAAAAGGATTAGATTTTCATCCGCTGCACGGGCTGATGGAGTAACGGTTTTTGGGGAGTCGCCAAGTGGTAAGGCACCGGATTTTGATTCCGGCATTCGTAGGTTCGATCCCTACCTCCCCAGCCAGTTTTCGTTTAGCAAGAAATTTCATTCGAATAATTGGCAAATTTATTTCATGAACACAATAGATGAATGGCAATCAAGTCATGTTCTAAGTCTCTGTAACGATTCATATTGACAAGAAAAACCTGTAATCGTCTTTTCCCGCTAATCTATCTCAAAGAAACAGCATGTCTTATGACAGTTTGATGGTTTTTACCGGTACTGCCAATCCCAAATTGGCCCAGGATGCTGTGAAGCATCTGAATATCCATTTGGGGCGTGCAACTGTCGGGCGTTTCAGCGATGGCGAGATCATGGTGGAAATCCTTGAGAATGTGCGAGGAAAAGATGTTTTTGTATTGCAATCCACCTGCGCACCGACCAATGACAGCCTGATGGAGATATTGGTCATGGTGGACGCGCTGAAACGTGCTTCCGCCGGTCGCATCACTGCGGCAATTCCCTATTTTGGATATGCCCGCCAGGACAGAAGGCCGCGCTCAGTGCGCGTGCCAATCACCGCCAAAGTAGTTGCCAATATGCTGACGACCGTCGGCATTGACCGATTGTTAACGATGGATTTGCACTCAGACCAAATTCAGGGTTTTTTTGATATTCCTGTTGATAATATTTATGGCATGCCCATCCTGCTGGGAGATATCTGGAAGCATAATTATCAGAATCTGATGGTTGTATCGCCTGATGTTGGCGGTGTGGTACGCGCCCGGCATTTGGCCAAGCGTTTGGAATGCGATCTGGCCATTATCGACAAACGGCGCCCCAAACCCAATGAAGCAAAAGTCATGAACATCATTGGTGAAGTTAAGGATCGTACATGTGTGATCATTGATGACTTAGTGGATACCGCCAACACATTGTGTGAAGCAGCCAACGCATTAAAGCAACGCGGTGCAAAATCAGTGCTGGCTTACTCCACGCACGCGGTATTATCAGGCAATGCAGTGGAACGTATTCAAAACTCGGCGCTGGATAAGTTGGTGGTCACCGATACGATACCTTTGCGCGAAGATGCGATGGCTTGTGATCGCATTTGCCAGTTAAGCATCGCAAATCTGCTGGCGGAAACCATGTTGCGCATCAGCAATGAAAGTTCATTAAGTTCACTATTCATGGAATAAATTGAACCGTTTTTTTAACCGGTTTGTTTGGTCGCGAACAAATCACAATTATGGAGTATAGCAATGAAAATTGAAATCAGTGCCGACAAGCGCACACTGCAGGGAAAGGGTGCGAGCCGCCGCCTGCGTGGTTCTGGTAAAGTACCAGCAATCATTTATGGCGGTGATCAAGAAGCGCAATCGATTGAAATGAATCATAATGATTTATTTCACAAGCTCAAACTGGAAGCTTTTCATGCATCTATTTTGTCGCTCAGTGTTGCAGGAAAAACAGAACAAGTGCTGCTACGCGATATACAAATGCATCCTTTCAAGCAGCAAGTGTTGCATGTGGATTTTCAAAGAGTTGATAAGAACAAGAAAATACACATGAAAGTTCCGTTGCACTTTATCAATGCGGAAATTTCTCCCGGTGTAAAAACATCCGGTGGTGTTGTTACGCATATCTTGACCGAAGTGGATGTCAGTTGTTTGCCGGCAGACTTGCCTGAATTCATTTCAGTCGATTTAGCCGAACTCACAGCCGGACATACACTTCACTTAAGTGATATGGTATTGCCCAAAGGGGTTGAAATTGTTGCTCTGTCAAAAGGTGACAATTCAGCGGTTGCGGCGATTGTTATTCCACGCTCCGCACTCTCTGACGAAGCTTCCGCTGCGGAAGCCGACGCAGAGAAAAAGCCTGCCTGATAAAAAAAGAGCTAATCAATCGCACTCAAAATTCGATAAATCTGCTGGAATAGAACAAATACCGGCAGATTTATCCATCAACTGTCTTATCGCACTTCATGAAGCTTATCGTTGGACTAGGCAATCCAGGCAAAGAGTATGTTGGCACACGCCACAATGCCGGCTTTGAGTGGATCAACCGATTTGCTGAAATGTTACATGTCACACTTAAACCGGAAATACGGTTTCATGGATTATGTGCACATGTCAGTCAGAAAGATACTGATCTATGGCTACTACAACCGCAAACTTACATGAACGTCAGTGGGCGCGCGGTGGTTGCACTATGTCAATTCTATAAAATCCAGGTTGAAGAAATGATCGTCATTCATGACGAGCTCGATTTACCGCCAGGTATCGTCAAGTTAAAGAAAGGCGGCGGTTTGGGCGGCCATAATGGACTCAAAGACATTGCGGCAAAATTGGGTACGCAGGATTTCTGGCGATTGAGAATAGGTATAGGTCATCCGGGTGATCGTAGCGCAGTGGTCGGTTATGTATTACATCCACCCAAAAAAGAAGAAGCACAATTAATTGCTGAAGCAATTGAGAGAAGTCTGGAAGTGTGGCCACTCCTTGCCCAAGGCGCTTGTGAAGCAGCCATGTTAAAATTGCATACCAAAATATAAGTGCACATAGAAACTGTATGCTATTCGTTTGCAAAACTTCATGCCATTGTTCAAACAAATTTTAATGAGAATCAGGTCATGAGTCTGAAATGCGGAATCGTGGGTCTACCCAATGTAGGCAAATCCACATTGTTTAATGCACTCACCAAAGCAGGGATCGCTGCAGAAAATTATCCTTTTTGTACGATAGATCCCAATATCGGCATCGTTGAAGTGCCGGATCCCCGCTTGCAAAAACTCAGTGAAATCGTCAAACCGCAGAAAGTGCAACCGGCTATCGTCGAATTTGTTGATATCGCCGGACTGGTGGCTGGCGCATCCAAAGGGGAAGGCCTCGGTAACAAATTCCTTGCCAATATCCGTGAAACGGATGGCATCGTCAACATGGTGCGCTGCTTCGCTGATGACAATGTCGTTCATGTCGCAGGTAAAGTGGACCCGATATCGGATATTGAAGTCATCCAAACCGAACTCTCTTTGGCTGATCTCGCCACGATAGAAAAAGCACTGCAACGCGAATCCAAAGTGGCCAAGTCGGGCAATAAGGAAGCCATCAAATTGTGCGCCTTACTGGAAATGGTACAAGCGCATCTTGACCGCGGCAAACCAGCCAGAACACTCGGATTGGATAAGGAGCAGCAACAATTGCTGCAACCGCTTTGTTTGCTAACCGCTAAACCGGCTATTTACGTAGCCAATGTGGACGATCATGGCTTTGAAAACAATCCATTGTTAACACGTGTCCAGGAATACGCAGCAAGCGAAAATGCGCCCGTAGTCGCCATATGTGCAGCACTTGAGTCAGAAATCGCAGAACTGCCTGATGAAGATAAGCAAATCTTCTTAGCCGATCTTAACCTGGAAGAACCTGGGCTCAATCGACTGGTGCGCGCCGGTTATGAATTACTCGGACTGCAAACCTACTTCACCGCCGGTGTCAAAGAAGTCAGAGCATGGACGATTCACAAAGGCGATACCGCACCGCAAGCCGCTGCCGTCATTCATACTGATTTTGAGAAAGGCTTTATTCGCGCTGAAGTGATCAGTTATGAGGATTTTATTACCTGTAACGGTGAACAAGGCGCCAAGGAAGCCGGCAAGATGCGTTTGGAAGGTAAAGAATATATCGTTAAGGATGGCGATGTGATGCACTTCCGGTTTAATGTTTAACTGGTAAGGCTAATCAGGCAGCACAGCTGTTAAATTGTTGCAGAATGCGAATAGTGAGTTGTCGGAAATGAGCTTTCGTCTATCTAACCATATTTTCCCAATTTATCCGATCAGCTTTGAGAGTTGGCTATCATTTCTAACTAAAATACACCATCGAGCCACGGCCGAGAGTTCTGCATTAGGGTGGATCAATTCACGAATCCTTGCGCGTATTTCGCTCAGTTTTGCTTTCGCGGAGGGGTTATTGCCTGCACTGCAGCGTGTTTTCGCAGTAGAGAAGTCGGCGATCAACTGGTCCACTTTTTGCCAGATCTTGCGGCGGGCTTCGGCCAGCGGCACGTGTTCGTCTAGTTTAATTCTACTTCTACTTAGTCTCCCCTGCAAAAACACTCTACCTCCTATGAATGCTGGGACTCATACCAAATTATCCAGCGCTGAAAACCCTGAGAATATAATATAGGCATCAAAACCTGAGGGAATTAGAGGGGAATTTAAATGCCGACCGATGACCTTTTCCACGCTCGTCTAGACCAGATGATCGATCTGCACCACCCCTTGGCGGTGTTGGCAAATCGACTGCCGTAGTTTGATATTGAAGCAGCACTTGCATCAGCTTTCGAGCGCAAGAACCGTCAAGGCCAAGTGGTAGAGGTCAGTGATCTTTTCGGCACGGCGTTAGCGACTGTCGGCACAGGAGTGAGTGCTGCGGGTCGGCCCCGATTGCCCATTCGTTTGATGGCATCGCTGCCGTATCTGAAACACGCATTCAATCTTAGAGACCATTGCACGGTTAAAAGCCGCTATGAACGAGCAGAATGATATAATTCTGTTCCAAATCATATGATTGAGTT
>NZ_JAMWZS010000026.1 GCF_024282095.1 Nitrosomonas sp. | reverse complement strand
GCTTAAACTATGGAGTCACTATGCCTATACAACAAGTAATACCTTTACAGCAATTAGTCGATTATTTTAACGATCGTTTTGAGCACGAACATCATTCCAGTTTTCGTCCATTTATTCTGGACAGGGGTGTGGTCAGCGGTATTTTTGGACCCATTCGGGTGAGCAGTGTTTTTTTGCCGGTACGACAGGCGGATAATAACGAAAGACTTGTCGGTCATATCGCGCAACTATCCGTTACACCCTATGATAGTAACGTGCATAGCGAGCAGACTGCAGAAATAGGCAATTTGATTAGCGATACGGTTACGCAGCCTGCCAATTTTCAATCGATTATCAGCTTGGATCGCCTATGCAGAACAGTTCATATGCTGAATTATCTGAATCATCCGCATAACGATGGCGTCGTTTTTCTGGATGTTGATCCAAGACATATACTGAGTGTTCAGCAAGAACATGGTGCTTATTTTGAGAAAATTATTTTCAAATGCGGATTGACGACCAAGAATGTGGTCATTTCAACGGCAATCAACAGCTCTCATGCTTTAAATCACAAAGAACTGCTGGACGGTTTATACAATTATCGCCGCCGCGGCTATCAAATCGCACTCAATATCGGCTCGTTGTACACTGCGACCGGGCTTTGGGATCTGATTGTTAAAATGTCGGCGAATTATTTGCGTATCAATACGCCCAATATTGAAACCATCCGACATTCGAATGCCATCTGGCCAGCGGATTTAAAAAAATTAATGGAATTACAAAAATTGGCCGGAGGACAAACGATATTGCAACAAATCGAACAAAAAGAACAAGTGAATATTGCTGTTTCTGCGGGATTTGATTGGGTACAAGGTAATTATTACGAAAAGCTGATCACAGAAGTCGCGTGAGATGCTTTTGAAAACGTAGGACAAATATGAATTTGTCAGTGCTGATGATCAGGTCCTTGCGACGACAATAGTTCCGCCACGCCATTGGAAAGGATAAAGACACGATCCGCCGCGTTGATGACGGCTGGTTGATGCGAAACAGCAATAATTGTCAAATCCTTGGCGAGTTTCTGTAGCGTTTCGCAGATGGTTTGCTCGCTTTCCGGATCCAGTGCGCTGGTGGGTTCATCCAGAATCAGGAATGACGGGCTGTGTGCCAGAGCACGCGCGATAGCGATACGCTGGCGCTGCCCGCCGGAAAGCAGTCCACCGCGCTCACCTACAACGGTTTGCAGCCCTTCCGGCAAGGTGCTGACGAAATCCCACGCGCCGGCTTGGCGTAGCGCCCGTTCTGCATCGGCCGCGGTTAATGCGGGTTCTCCGACCAGGATATTGTTCATCACGGTGTCATGCAGCAGCACGGTGTCTTGCGAAACATAACCAATCATGTGGCGCCACTGGCGCAGATTGATGTCGTGTAAGGATATGCCGTCGATCTGCACTTCGCCGGACTTTGGTTCGGTCAGTCCGCAGAGTAAGTCCAGCAAAGTACTTTTACCGACGCCGGAGGGTCCCATGACTGCGGTAAATGTGTTGATCGGTATTTCGATGTTCAGGTTCTTGAAAATGATTTTCTGATCATAATCAAATTTGACATGTTGCAAGGTGATGCCTTTTTGCAGTGTGGGTTGCAGCGTTCCAGTCGCTCTCTCCGCTGCCGCGCGTGCATCATCGGCAGCTTTGCGTAAAGCCCAGTAAGCGCTTTCTTGTGCGGCAAGTTGCTGGTGTCGGCGCTGTGTTTTATTCAGTAATCCCAGAATGCGCGTGAGCAAAAAAACCATCAGCATGACTTCCGGCAAGGATAATTCCCAAACCACCAGCGCAAGATATAAACCGCTGGCTGTCAAAGCAGCGAGAATGGGCTCCTGTAGTGCAGTCAATGCCGCTCTGTTCATGACTTCCCGACGCGTGGCTTTTTCCAGGTGCTGGGTTTGTTCATGCAGAATGGCATCGGCAACGTTATCGCGTGCCATCGCTTTCAGTGATTTGACCGAACTCAGTACATCGGATAAGTAGGTCAATAAATCGCGCAGCAAATGGGTTTGTTTGGTGCCTGCACGGCGGGTGGCGCTGACTAAGCGATTCAATACAAGCAATAAGAATAAGCCGATGACTAATGAAGCCAGTGTCGCTTCCCATGAAATGAATAATGCCACGATGGAATACACCAGCACTTGAATGGCAAGCGCCAGTACATTCACGCTGTGCTCGAAACCGTTGGCCGCGCGATAGGCTTCCGTCGCAACCGAGTTAGCCAGGGAACCGGCGGGTTGCCGTAAATAATATTGCCAGCGACTGGCCAATAAAGCTTCAATGAGATCCAGGCGCAGTGCTGTCGCGACATGCGCGACGGTGTAACCCACTTGGCGGTTGGCCAGCAGCAGCACCAGCCCTTTGAAAAACATTCCGCCGACGATAATCAGCAGGATTGTGTCCAGTGTGGGTTCAATACCGATATCTTGCAGCGCTTTTTCCATGAATTTACCGATACCGGAATCATTTGCGCCACCGGATTCGCCCACAGCGATCGATAATAAAGGCAGTAACGCAGTTAAACTCAGTCCTTCAGCGATGCCGGCGATGAGCAATGCAATCAGAACGAATGCACTGCGCCGGGGAAAGACCATAATGTACGTAAATAAAGTACGCATAGGCGAGTTAGAAAAATCGATGAGCTATCAGTGAGTTGTTGATGAAAATAAATTCGGGTTCATGGTACAGGTTGCCCGGATTACTTAGGCAATCGTTACGGCTTCAGATAGATAAACATCCTGAATTGCATTCAGGAGCTTGACACCTTCCGCAAATGGTTTCTGAAATGCTTTGCGTCCGGAAATGAGTCCCATGCCACCTGCACGCTTGTTAATGACCGCAGTCCGGATTGCCTGGTGCAGATCGTCGCTGCCAGATTCGCCACCCGAATTAATCATCCCTATTCGTCCCATATAACAATTGGCGATCTGATAGCGCACCAGATCGATCGGATGATCAGTCGTCAATTCGCTATAGACTTTTGGATGCGTTTTGCCGAATTTAATGGCGTTATAACCGCCATTGTTGGTAGCCATTTTTTGTTTGACGATATCCGCGCCGATAGTGACTGCCAAGTGATTGGCCTGACCAGTCAGGTCGGCACTCACATGGTAATCCTGATCAGCCGTTTTAAACGCGCTATTACGTGTATAAGCCCACAATATGGTGACCATGCCCAGACTATGCGCATGTTCGAATGCCTGAGAAACTTCCTGAATTTGGCGGCGCGATTCTTCAGAGCCGAAAAAAACCGTCGCGCCGACAGCACAGGCACCCATGTCAAAAGCCTGATCGACGCTGGCAAAAAGCGTTTGGTCGAATTGATTGGGATAGGTTAGCAATTCATTATGATTAATTTTAAGAATCATCGGAATCTTATGTGCATAGCGTCGTGCCACGATGGCGAGCACGCCCAGTGTGGAAGCCACGCCATTGCACCCCCCTGCAATCGCGAGCTCAACAATGTGCCGCGGGTCAAAAAACATCGGGTTGGGCGCAAATGATGCGCCTGCTGAATGCTCAACGCCTTGATCGACGGGCAACAGTGATAAATAGCCTGTGCCTGCCAAACGTCCGTGGTTATACAGCATCTGTAAATTGCGTAATACGCTGGGTTTGCGATCGCTCAAGGCCATCACGCGATCGACAAAATCAGTTCCGGGTACCTGCAAGCTGCTCTTGGGTATGGTGTTGCAGACATGATTGAGCAGAAAGTCGCTTTCATTTCCCAGTATAGTCGTAATGTTCATCATTTTTATCCTTTTTAGGATTGTTGTAACATCATTATTTGAGACGTTGAGTTTCCATCAGCATCACAAATATCATTTTGATGGTTTTATATTCACGGTACATTCGTAATATCACATAAAACGCCGTCGATCAGTTGCTTGACCTGTTGCGCGCGATTAGCCAGTCGCGCATCGTGCGTTACGATGATCAGGCTGGCGTTGACTTTGTGATTCAACTCCAGCATTAAATCGAATACCGCTTCAGCGGTATGGCGATCAAGATTTCCCGTGGGCTCATCCGCCAGAATGCACGCGGGTTGTGTTACCAAAGCACGGGCAACGGCAGCGCGTTGGCGTTCACCGCCGGATAATTCACCGGGCGTATGTGTCAGGCGGTGACTCAAACCCACTTGCTTCAAAATATCAGCCGCCCGGTCATACGCTTCCTGGTTCGGCAAACGGCGGATCAGCAGCGGCATGGCGACATTTTCCAGCGCGCTGAATTCCGGTAACAAATGGTGAAATTGGTAAATGAAGCCCAGAGAACCATTGCGTAAACGGCACCGTGCTTCTTCATTGATATTCGCGATATCCTGCCCGAGAATTTTGATTTCTCCGCTGCTGGGTGCGTCGAGTCCGCCGAGTACGTGCAGTAACGTGCTTTTGCCCGAGCCGGATGCGCCGACGATTGATACCATTTCACCTTTGTTCAGTGTCAGATTTACGCCCTTTAATACCGACACCGCGACATCGCCTTGAGAAAATTCCTTGAACAGATCGCGGCAGGAAATCACAACATCATTCATAGCGCAACGCCTCCGCAGGATTCACCTTGGATGCACGATAGCTGGGATAAATCGTTGCCAATAAAGTCAGAATAAACGAAGTGATAGCAACCGTTGTGATATCCGTCATTTGCGGGTCCGTAGGAATCTTGCTGATGTAATACACTTCACGCGACAAAAACTGCACATTGAACAAACTTTCAATAAAGGCAACCACTTCACCGACGTTGTAGGCTAACAGCATACCACCCACGACGCCGAGAACCGTACCGAAGACGCCAATAAACGTGCCCTGCACAATGAATATCTTCATGATACTGCGCGGACTGGCACCCAGCGTACGTAGAATCGCAATATCCGCCTGCTTGTCAGTCACCGCCATCACCAAGGTGGATACAATATTGAATGCCGCAACCGCGATGATCAATGCCAGAATCAGTGACAGCATGCGTTTCTCGATCTGGATGGCACGAAAATAATTGGCATGCTGCTTGGTCCAGTCACTGATATAACTGTCGATCGTCAATAGTGCAGGTAACTCTTGCACCACCTGGGGTGCCTGAAATAAATCCTTGAGCTTCAAGCGCACACCCGACACATCATCATTTTCCATGCGATACAGCTTTTGTGCATCGAACATGTGAATCAGCACCAGGCCGGAGTCATATTCAAAATGCCCTACTTCAAAGATGCCTACCACGGTAAACTGCTTCAGTCGTGGCAATATACCTGCGGGCGTAACTTGCCCTTGCGGTGAGATCAATACAATCTTGTCACCGAGGAAAGTACCCATGGTGCGTGCTAATTCCATGCCGATGACGATACCGAATTCACCCGGCACCAGACGATCCAGCTCACCACTCACCATTGTTTTTGTAAAATCGGCTACCTTATCTTCCATCGTCGGTAAAATGCCACGCACAACAACGCCTTGCACTACTTGATTGTGCGACAGCATGCCCTGTGCGTTGACATAAGGCGCAGCAGCTTCCACGGCCGGATGCTTGGCTGCTTCTTCTGCAGTTTGCTGCCAATGACGCAGATTGCCATGCAGACTACCGATCTGAACATGCGAAGCGACGCCCAGAATGCGGGTACGCACTTCTTTCTGAAAACCGTTCATAACCGACATGACAGTAATTAGTGCGGTCATCCCTAATGTAATCCCCATCAGGGAGATTAATGAAATAAACGAGATGAAATGATTGCGTTTTTTGGCACGCGTGTAGCGCAAACCGATGAAAAGCTCATATGGAGACACGAATTTATACACCCGTAATAAATTTATCCCCGAAGTTTGCCACAATTAGAAGAGGCTTAACAAATAAACGATGATCAGGGAAATGTAAAAGAAAATTTTATTCAACAACTACTCAGTAGTTCATGTGCAGCTTTTACCATCACGTTATCCTGGTAATTCTTCTTAAGCTGCATCTTATTCCTTAAATTCAGAGAATAACAGCCGATATTGATATGACAATAATGAAAATGATGTTAGAGGGATTGAATTTGATCATTATGGTGCCGTAAACAAGTTTCTGAATTTTATGCATCACTGATTTTTTCAATTCTGAATACAATCCGGGTTATTCATTCATCTGTTGAAGATTGTCATGCTATTTCAGAAGAAGCTTTGGTGTATGAGTAAAAGTTAGCGTTAGTGTTGAATTTTATTTTCTTAACTGTGTGAGGCTTAAATGGATCCATGTGCGATAGTGACTGATGTTCGCTCAATTTTTTCCTTACCTGATGTGGTGATCCGTATCAATGAGTTAATTGATTCAGGAGAAGCAACCAATACTGAGTTGGAGCGGGTAATTCTAAATGATCCTGCATTGACAGCAAAATTATTGAGATTTGCGAACAGCTCATATTTTGGTCTTTCCGGGAAAGTAGAAACTGTTTTAAGAGCCATTTCCATTATCGGACATAAAGAGTTACGGAATATGGTCATTGCATCGTCAGTCACCGCAACGTTTAAAGGTATTCCTTCCGATTTGGTAAACATGGATACGTTTTGGTATCACAGCGTTACCTGTGGCGTTACCGCTCGTTTATTAGCTTCTAGCGTTGATAGCAGGGAACGCTTTTTTATCGCTGGATTGTTGCATGGTGTCGGCAGATTGATACTTTTCAGTCAATTCCCGAAAGAATCCGCAAAAGTATTAGGTTGTGTGAATCAAGGTGTGGACGCAGTAATTGATGCGGAGCGTAAGGTTTTTGGTTTTACACATGCCCAATTAGGCGCCGAGCTTTTGAGGCAATGGCGATTACCTCTCAATATTTGGAAAATGGTTGAACTTCAATTTACTCCGATGAAGGATGAAACACATAAATATGATGCCAGTACGCTTTGTGCAGCCGTCAATATCGCCAACTTTATCCAGCCATGCACAAATCAAAAAATTAACTCTGAAAAAGCGATACCTGCACACGCGTTCGAGGCATGGAATCTGCTCAGCTTATCACCGGAATTGATTGAGTCGGTAATTACCGTGGCTAAGCTACAAGTCATTGAATTGCTCAATATCGTGAGATGATCATTGTTTGTTGAGAATGCCTGTCGTGTGGTAAAGCTTGATTGCGGGACGGCGTATAGCCTGCCAACATACCCGCTTTACCACTTAGACTGATTATTTTAGCATCGCTGCATTAATCTCTTCGATTACCCCGATCCTGTTCTTTTCTGTCATTATCTCCGTGATCACGCTTACCTCGGTGCTTGTCATTGCCACGCCCTTGGTTGTCGCGGTCGTCGCGTCTGCCTTGATGGTTTTCATGGGAATCCCGACGCGATTCTCCATATCGTTGCGAATGATTGCGTGAATCATCATCGCCATCGTGCCGCCGCCCCGAATCATAATGATCGCCGGAGTAATTGCTCTGACTGCGGTATTGCGGTACATAGACATCGTTGTACCAATTCTCCTGGATAAAGTAGACAGGCTGGTTGCAAGCGTTATAGCGATGACAGTGCTTACTCCATTTCTTGGCATGACCTGGTGGTACATAGAGGTAAATCGGCTGCTGCTGAACGGCGACAGCGGGCGACATGGCCAGGACAGGGTTGGGATAAATCAATTGCGGTCGGGGATATTGATTACCCAAGTTAATCTGACCATAAAAACCAGGCTGACCAATATTGATTGAAATTCCCAGATCATTGGCTAATGCGGGTGTTGCAGCGAATGAAATTAATGCTGCCAGTAAAAAGTATTTCATAGGATAATTCCTTGTTGGATGGTAATGAAATCTTTCAAACGGCATGAATATATTGTTGCTGAAGCTAAGTGACACCGAATTTTGTTCAATAAACTATTGCTTCTAATTATTTCCAAGCATGATCAATAGGCCACATGCGATAAATCCTGTGGGCAGTAGCATGCGTGTGCGATTGGTTACCGGACGAGCTTCAAGCCAATTGAATAGCAGAATACCGGCAGCAATACTGGCACCGATTGCCACAAGCAGACCGAATAGCTGGATGACTGGTTGGTGTGGTAAAAATTTGAAGAATGCAGCGTTGACAACCAGCGATATGGGAAAATGCACCAGGAATATGGAATAGGATGCGCGTCCGACATAAGTCAGATAACCTGGTATATAGTTGCTTCCCAAGATCCCATAATATCGCGCCAATCCCAGTATCACCATGACACTGCCCGCTACGGCGATGCGGGAGCGGAAATCTATGGCTAGTGCTGCAAGAATCAATGCGATCAGCACAGTAAACCAGAGAACCTGATGTTTACTGACAGAAGCCCAATAAATCAGAATACCAAGACCATAAGCGCCGAAAAAATATAAAGCCGTCTCATCCCAGTAACTATCTCGATTAAAAAAGAATAAAGAAGCCGCTGTCAGACTGATGATTAAAATCAGACTTAGCATGTATAGACTTGGGTATTGATGCTGAACTTGATTGGAAATCCATAGCAACAAAATCGTCAGTACAAATAATTGAAAATCAATCGCAACGTACCAGATGCCTGCCGATAGAACGTCCTGATTCAACAGATCGTGCAGTAAAAAAATATGTGTCAGTAGTTGAGATACAGTGGGTGCGGCAGGAATCGATTCATGGTATATCCACATTCTGGCCAGCGCGGCACATCCAATCGCTAATGTGAGCGCGGCAAGATACGGCATGATCAATCTCAGATAACGCTGATGGATTAGCCTGATTGGTGTTGCCACTAGTGATAAGCCCTGCGGCGCAAACTTTGCAGCAACGAGAAAACCGGCGATGACAAAAAACATTTGTACCGCCATTCTTCCGTATTCACGAAGCCAATCAATTAAAGTAGGGATCAGTGGATAGGCGATATCCGACATGGGGCCGTAAATTGCTAAATGATGCGTGACTATCAGTAAGCAGCAGACAGCTTTTAATGCATCAATAAAAGGCATTCTTGCTGGATGATCGGCTTGCATATCCCTGTCGTCAGAAAGTAAAGACGGTTTCAAATATAATTATACAAGAAGCATTTTTTAAAGATTAGCGCAGCATTAGCATAGCAATAAATCAAAATACTATTTTAGTCATTTTGACATTATCGCAATATTGGAGTCACAAAATTTCTGATATCAATCAAAATTCTTTCGATTTGGCAGCAAAGGTGGGAGTGCGGCTTGCTCAGTGTGGGTTGAAGCTTGTGACTGCCGAATCCTGCACAGGTGGCTGGCTAGGCCAGGCAGTGACTGCCGTGGCAGGCAGCTCGGCTTGGTACGAACGCGGCTTTATCACCTATAGCAACGCGTCCAAATGTGAAATGCTGGGTGTTCAGCAAACTACACTGGATCGATATGGTGCAGTATCGGCACAAACCGCACAGGAAATGGTTATCGGAGCGCTTAACAGGAGCCATGCGCAGATTGGCGTGTCGATTACGGGTATTGCAGGCCCTGATGGCGGTACTGCGCTAAAACCCGTGGGAATGGTTTGTTTTGCCTGGGCGCTTAAAGATGGCGCAGTGCGGCAGGAGATCCAATGCTTTCAAGGCGATCGTGAAACTATCAGGCGCCTGTCGGTGGCTACAGCGTTGCAGGGGATACTGCACTTATTGAGTGATGCAACGGCTGTAGCCTGAGATCAAGCGAATATTGGTCAGTGTTCACCCGACTGTTGGCTGGTCTGGGTAATAATGCGGTCGCAGTAAGCAATGGCAATGGCTGAAAATAAGAACGCCATGTGAATGCCGGTTTGTGCGATGAGCGTTTTTTCGTCGTAAGCAGTGGCGTTGATAAAGGTTTTCAGCAAATGTATGGATGAGATTCCGATAATGGCCGTTGCCAGTTTCACTTTCAATACGGAAGCATTGACATGCGATAACCATTCCGGTTGATCGGGATGTCCCTCCAGATTCATGCGTGAAACGAAAGTTTCGTAGCCGCCGATAATCACCATGATCAGCAGATTGGAGATCATCACCACATCGATCAAGCCAAGGACGACCAGCATAATGGTTGTTTCAGTCAACTTGGCCGGTCTGGTTGCGCCTTCAATCGTAACGATATCGAGGATATGCTGTAATGCGGTTTGATTGCCCATGACCGCACCGATCAAATCAGATAATTCAACCCAGAAATGAAACACATAAACACATTGCGCCAGCACCAGTCCCAGATATAAAGGCAACTGTAACCAGCGTGTGAGAAAAAGAAAGCGCGCTACGGGAGGAATTCGCTTTGCAGAATTATTGTTTGAAGGTTCTTTATTTTCCATATCATTAGTATTCGTTACAAAAGCCATCCGGTTAAAGGTTAAAGATGCAGTATTTTATGCTAAGCGTTTAAAAAAATTAAGGGTACCCGAAGATACCCTTTAGCAGCCTGTTAAGCAGATGCAGCAATCATACCGTATCCCCGCAAAATTGTTACGGGGATACGGGCGTAAAGTTAAATAACTACAAAATCTGCTGCAGTCAGAACCGGTATTCCCGTCAGGGTTGCAAATACTACCTGAGCGCCGGCGCCATTGCCATCGGCATCGTACGAGAGATTACCATTCACCGTGTTGTAGATCAGGAAATCATTACTATCCAGGGCGACCGCACCTGCACCGGAAACAAACGTGTCCGCCGGGATAGCGCCTGTTGCTATAAATTGGGTAAAAATGGCATTTTCCAATTGGATAGTATCATCAGTGACGTTGAAGTCAGTCACGATATCGACATTGGTAGCCGCATTCAGGGCGGTACTAAATGCGAAGAAATCAGCACCGGTACCGCCGGAAATACTATCGGAACCTGCAACCCCATCCAGCGTATCGTTGCCCGAACCGCCATTGAGGGTGTTATCTCTGGCATTTCCAATCACCGTATTATTTAACGTATTTCCGATTCCCGTGGTTGCCGTACCTGCCAGTTGCAGCCTTTCAACATTGGCACCCAACGTATGCGTTGCTAAGTAGCTGATCACCAGATCGTTACCGCCACCGGCTCCTTCCGTATAAGTATCGCCAGCATTTTCAACAACGTAAATATCGTTTCCACCGCCACCGCCCATGCTGTCGTTGCCTTCACCGCCGTTAAAAGTGTCGTTGCCAGCAGCGCCTGTCATGGCATCAGCGAACTGAGTGCCTTGCAAAATATCGTTTCCAGGAGTGCCTGTGATTGCAATCGGTGCCACTGGTGCTGCGCTTTCATTATCAATGATGGTCGCAGTTGCCGACGCTGTGCCGATGGTGGCATTGACGGCGCCGCTTAAATTGAGGGTAAAGTTCTCGAGCGAGGCTTCTGCGCCGGCATCATCGATCAAAGTAACCCGGATTGTTTTGGATACTTCACCGGGAATGAAAGCCAACGTTCCGGTGGTGTGGATATAATCCGAATTAAAGACAGCAGTACCTGCGGAGGTGCTGTAGTTTATGCTGGTGCCACTGATACTCGGTGCTGTCAGCGTCACTAAAAAGTCAATGTATCCTTTGTCTTCCGATGCTGCGACATTGGCCACATGCAATACCGGCGAAGCAACGGCAGCATTATCGTTACCGGCGATGATGGCATGCGCACGCGCATCTCCCAAAGTAGCCCCGACAGGATTGGTTAATGCCACATCAAACAGTTCTGCTTCTTCGGCTCGGGTATCGTTCAGTAATCCAAATATGACTGTTTTCGCAGTTTCACCCGGAGCAAATGCAATTTTACCAATTTGCAAATTGCGGAAATCGCTGTTATTGCCAGCTGTGACATTTTGCCCGGCCACATCAAACGTAACACCGCTGGTGCTGGGTTTGTTAAGAATCACTGTGACGGTGGCAGTTTGGTCAACCTCGTCTACAATGGCGTCTGTAATAGATGCCACCGGCGTACCGGAAGGCGCGTCGTTATCGATGATAGTGGCAAGCGCAGAGCCATCTGCAATCGTGGCGTTGGCGCTGGGTGAGGACAAGACAAGCTGAAAACTCTCAGCGGTCTCAGCGGTTGTGCCGCCGAGCAAACTGACACGCACGGTTTTAACCATCTCGCCGGGCGCAAACATCAGGCTGCCGGTGAGATGCAGATAATCCGAATTAAATGCCGCGGTATTGGCCGAGGTGGCGTAATTGACAGTCACCGCAGCGGTATTGGGCGCATCCAGGCGCACCAGAAAATCGGCGTAAGTTTGCGATTCATCGACCACCACGTCGTCGACGGAAATCCTGGAATTACCCACGGGTGCCGCATCGTTTTCAAAAATAGTGGCGGTGCCCACGCCATCAAGCGTGGTGGCGTTGGTAAGGGCGGACAATGCCAGGTTGAAGGCCTCGGCGTTTTCAAATGCGGCATCGTTGGTGACGGCGGGTTTGACGGTTTTGGCGGTCTCACCGGGCGCGAAGCTCAGCGAACCGGTTTTGGCGACAAAAATCCGCACCGGCAATTGCCGTGCCGTTCTGCGTGGCGTAGTTCATGGTAACCGCGCTGGTGGAAGGCCGATCCAGCGTAATGACAAATGCGGCTTCCTTGCTCGCTTCATCGACGACGAAGTCATTGATCGAAACCACCGGCGTGCCCGAAGGTGCATCATTGTCGATAATGGTGGCAAGCCCGAAACTGTCGGCGATGGTGGCATTGGCACTGGGTGACGACAACACCAGGAAAAGATTCTCAGCAACCTCAGCGGTTGTGCCGCCCAGCAAACTGACACGCACGGTTTTAACCATCTCGCCGGGCGCAAACATCAGGCTGCCGGTGAGATGCAGATAATCCGAATAAATGCCGCGGTATTGGCCGAAGTGGCGTAATTGACAGTCACCGCAGCGGTATTGGGCGCATCCAGGCGCACCAGAAAATCGGCGTAAGTTTGCGATTCATCGACCACCACATCGTCGACGGAAATCCTGGAATTACCCACGGGTGCCGCATCGTTTTCAAAAATAGTACGGTGCCCACGCCATCAAGCGTGGTAGCGTTGGTAAGGGCGGACAATGCCAAGTTAAAGGCCTCGGCGTTTTCAAATGCGGCGTCGTTGGTGATGGTGACTTTGACGGTTTTGGCGGTCTCACCGGGCGCGAAGCTGAGCGAACCGGTTTTGGCGACAAAATCCGCACCGGCAATTGCCGTGCCGTTCTGCGTGGCGTAGTTCATGGTAACTGCGCTGGTGGAAGGCCGATCCAGCGTAATGACAAATGCGGCTTCCTTGCTCGCTTCATCGACGGCGAAGTCATTGATCGAAACCACCGGCGTGCCCGAAGGTGCATCATTGTCGATAATGGTGGCAAGCCCGAAACTGTCGGCGATGGTGGCATTGGCACTGGGTGACGACAACACCAGAAAAGATTCTCAGCAACCTCAGCGGTTGTGCCGCCCAGCAAACTGACACGCACGGTTTTAACCATCTCGCCGGGCGCAAACATCAGGCTGCCGGTGAAATGCGGATAATCTGGATTAAATGCCGCGGTATTGGCCGAGGTGGCGTAATTGACAGTCACCGCAGCGGTATTGGGCGCATCCAGGCGCACCAGAAAATCGGCGTAAGTTTGCGATTCATCGACCACCACGTCGTCGACGGAAATCCTGGAATTACCCACGGGTGCCGCATCGTTTTCAAAAATAGTGGCGGTGCCCACGCCATCAAGCGTGGTAGCGTTGGTAAGGGCGGACAATGCCAAGTTAAAGGCCTCGGCGTTTTCAAATGCGGCGTCGTTGGTGACGGTGACTTTGACGGTTTTGGCGGTCTCACCGGGCGCGAAGCTGAGCGAACCGGTTTTGGCGACAAAATCCGCACCGGCAATTGCCGTGCCGTTCTGCGTGGCGTAGTTCATGGTAACCGCGCTGGTGGAAGGCCGATCCAGCGTAATGACAAATGCGGCTTCCTTGCTCGCTTCATCGACGACGAAGTCATTGATCGAAACCACCGGCGTGCCCGAAGGTGCATCATTGTCGATAATGGTGGCAAGCCCGAAACTGTCGGCGATGGTGGCATTGGCACTGGGTGACGACAACACCAGGAAAGATTCTCAGCAACCTCAGCGGTTGTGCCGCCGAGTAAACTGACAGATGGTTTTAACCATTCTTCGCCCGGCGCAAACATCAGGCTGCCGTGAGATGCAGATAATCCGAATTAAATGCCGCGGTATTGGCCGAGGTGGCGTAATTGACAGTCACCGCAGCGGTATTGGGCGCATCCAGGCGCACCAGAAAATCGGCGTAAGTTTGCGGCGATTCATCGACCACCACATCGTTGACGGAAATCCTGGGAATTACCCATGGTGCCGCATCGTTTTCAAAAATAGTGGCGGTGCCCACACCGTCGAGCGTGGTGGCGTTGGTAAGGGCGGACAATGCCAAGTTGAAGGCCTCGGCGTTTTCAAATGCGGCGTCGTTGGTGACGGTGACTTTGACGGTTTTGGCGGTCTCACCGGGCGCGAAGCTGAGCGAACCGGTTTTGGCGACAAAATCCGCACCGGCAATTGCCGTGCCGTTCTGCGTGGCGTAGTTCATGGTAACCGCGCTGGTGGAAGGCCGATCCAGCGTAATGACAAATGCGGCTTCCTTGCTCGCTTCATCGACGACGAAGTCATTGATCGAAACCACCGGTATGCCCGAAGGTGCATCATTGTCGATAATGGTGGCAAGCCCGAAACTGTCGGCGATGGTGGCATTGGCACTGGGTGACGACAACACCAGGAAAAGATTCTCAGCAACCTCAGCGGTTGTGCCGCCGAGCAAACTGACACGCACGGTTTTAACCATCTCGCCGGGCGCAAACATCAGGCTGCCGGTGAGATGCAGATAATCCGAATTAAATGCCGCGGTATTGGCCGAGGTGGCGTAATTGACAGTCACCGCAGCGGTATTGGGCGCATCCAGGCGCACCAGAAAATCGGCGTAAGTTTGCGATTCATCGACCACCACATCGTCGACGGAAATCCTGGAATTACCCACGGGTGCCGCATCGTTTTCAAAAATAGTGGCGGTGCCCACACCGTCGAGCGTGGTAGCGTTGACAAGGGCGGACAATGCCAGGTTGAAGGCCTCGGCGTTTTCAAATGCGGCGTCGTTGGTGACGGTGACTTTGACGGTTTTGGCGGTCTCACCGGGCGCGAAGCTGAGCGAACCGGTTTTGGCGACAAAATCCGCACCGGCAATTGCCGTGCCGTTCTGCGTGGCGTAGTTCATGGTAACCGCGCTGGTGGAAGGCCGATCCAGCGTAATGACAAATGCGGCTTCCTTGCTCGCTTCATCGACGACGAAGTCATTGATCGAAACCACCGGTATGCCCGAAGGTGCATCATTGTCGATAATGGTGGCAAGCCCGAAACTGTCGGCGATGGTGGCATTGGCACTGGGTGACGACAACACCAGGAAGAAATTTTCGGTTACCTCGGCTATTGCATTGTTGATGATAGAAACGCTGACGGTTTTAGATAACTCACCGGGAGCGAAGGTCAAAGTGCCTGTGGTATGCAAGTAATCTGAATTAAACGCGGCGGTATTGGCTGAAGTGGCGTAATTGACCGTCACCGGCGCGGCATCAGCGACATCCAACCGCACGGTAAAAATTGCAGATGCATTAGTTTCATCAACATAAACATCATCTACTGAAATAGTACTCATGGTTTCTCCCTATTTGAAATGTGATTACTCACTATGATAACCATTAAGACAATGTAATCGTATGGTTAATTTCATCCTGGTTCTCCTAGGATATTATCCTGTGAGTAAGGATTTTCTGTCACTGAATGGCATCTCTAAATAGCGGAGTAAGAATGTACCGCTGAGGCGCACTAAATTACGTGGCAATCGCGGAGTAATAGTGTGAGGTATGCTGATTTTCATGGAGTTCGAAGTTTCATAACATGAAGAGACGAAATGGAGGATGAAGATGGAATTACCCCGCACACAATATAGTCAGGAATTTCGGAAGGAATCAGTTAAGTTTTTCAAAGCTCCATCCCAACACCTTAACCTCCCTTAGGTGTTGCGGTTGATGATTGAGCGCGCCCAGTATCGATAGTTAAGCGTTCCCGATCAATCTGTTCATGAAAAACATTGCCCCGATTGTACTGATGACGAATCGCGCTTAGCGGTTATAATATCCTGGAGTTGATTGCAACAGGCCGTTGAAAAACGCTTGAGTCTGTTTTTAAACCATGGCGCAACGCAGATAGTTTTTCAGCAGCCTGTTAGAATGAACCGACTTTAATTTTTTCTCTAGAGGATGCTATGTCTAACATAAAGAACCTGTTTCATTTCAGTATCATTTTATTAGCTTTAGTCATGTTGCCCCAGGCAGCATTCGCCTACAAAGAACATGCAGCGGCTGATGGCCCGCAGTTT
Organism: Nitrosomonas sp.; assembly: GCF_024282095.1. GTDB lineage: Bacteria > Pseudomonadota > Gammaproteobacteria > Burkholderiales > Nitrosomonadaceae > Nitrosomonas. The sequence goes on along the minus strand of NZ_JAMWZS010000026.1, from coordinate 27,447 downwards.
CAAAAAATTGATACCAAGGTAGGCAACGGAGAAGAGGCCGAGGTAGGAAAAACCGTGAATGTTCACTACACCGGCTGGCTGTACGACGAAAACGCGCCGGATAAAAAAGGCAAGAAATTTGACAGTTCATTTGATCGTAAAGAGCATTTCTCATTCATGCTGGGCGCAGGGCGCGTGATCAAAGGCTGGGATCAAGGCGTCACTGGCATGAAAGTGGGCGGGCAACGCACGCTGATCATTCCACCCTCCATGGCGTATGGCGCACGCGGCGCGGGCAATATTATTCCGCCGAATGCAACTTTGATTTTTGATGTTGAATTGGTCGGCCTCAAAGCAGGCTCGCACTATTAACAGGCCGTTAAGTGGATTGCTTTTTGTGGCTCCTGAATAGCGCGATCTGCCTGTCGCAAGGCTAATTACCCAGTATCATATGATTAAAATGTTTTAGCATCCCGCTAACCTGCTGTAGACACTAAAAGGGCGCTACTATGACTTCGACCGTACAGCCACGTGTTACCCGATATAAACGACTGAGTATCAGTCTTGGCATAGTAGTCGCTCTGATTGCCCTGTTGGGGGCTCTCAGCTACTTCTGGCTACCTGGTTATGCAAAATCTCAGCTTGAGATGCGCCTGTCGGAGCTGCTGCAGCGCCCTGTCAGTGTGACGTCCATTGAAATCAAACCGCATACGCTTGAACTGATCGTACAGGGGTTTCGGATCGATGAAAAAGCTGACGCTGGTGAAAAAAGCACAACGCTTTTATCATTTAGCAAACTGCATGTCGATCTCAGCATTGAATCGCTCAAGCACCGTGCACCGGTGATCACATCAATTTCCTTGGTGGAACCCAAAATACGCTTGGTACGAGAGGCGGAAAACCAATTCAATATTTCCGATCTGATAGAGCAATTCAGCCAACCCGCAGATGAAAAGGACGCAGATCGTGGTGGCGCGCAATTCTCCATCAGTAATATCACGATCCAAGGTGGTCATTTTGAATTTGATGATCGCTATATGAAAGCCGATCATCAAATCACCGAAATCAATCTGGGTATTCCGATTGTCGCCAATTTCGATAGTGCGCTCACCAATTGGATAGAGCCGCACTTCAGCGCAAAAATTAACGGATCACCCTTGTCACTGGATGGCAAACTGCGTGCTTTTACCGAGAGCCAGGAAGCGACATTGACATTAAAACTGAGTGAATTTGATTTAACCGAAATCGATCAGTATGCCGCTTTACCTAAAGGTCTTCAGCTGCTATCCGGTCTTTACGACAGCGAGTTGCTGGTCACCTTTACACAAGCACCTGATAAAGCGCCCGACATTACCCTGACCGGCACCACCACATTGCGGCAATTGGCAATCAAAAACAGTGCCGTAGAGGTACCATACCAAGCCCATCTGAAGCAATTAGCGATTGCTCTGACGCAAGTTGACTTGACCGGCAAAAAACCATCACAAATCAAACTGGCGATCGATCAAATTGCATTAACGCGCGCAGGTGAAAAAGAACCTGTCTTGTCGCTCGCCCAACTGGACATCGACTCGATCGCGGTGAATGCGACAGCCCGGCAGATTGCATTGGGAGAAATTACACTGGATCGATTGAAAACCACTTTGCGCCGGGATGCCAGCGGCGCAATCGATTTAACCCGATTGTTCAATTCCTCAGGTGAACACGCTGAACCTAAACCGCAAGCCCAAGCCCAAGCCCAGACCAAAACTAAAGCCCAGCCTAAAATCCAGGCGCGCATTCCACTCCCAACCAGAAAACCTGTCTATTCCGCCGCCGAAATCAAGACAGCTGAAAAACAAACGGAACCAACGGAATCGCGCGAACCCGAACGCGTGAGCAAGGAAAAATCATCCAACTCGGATGCACCTTGGACTACGCAGATCAAACGCATAAAACTCAAAGCAGCTAAGCTGCACTATGAAGATCTGACGCTGACGAAGATTGCGCCGATGGTGGTCGATCCGTTGGATCTGACCGTGGATAGCATTGACCTCAGCGGCGTCAAGCCGTTGAATCTGGCGCTACAAGCGCAAGTGAATCAACGCGGCAAATTCAAAGTCGATGGTTCGTTGGCATGGGCACCCTTTGCAACGGATTTAACGCTGAATCTCGACTCGGTCGATGTGGTGTCGTTGCAAGGCTGGGCCGGCGATAAGCTGGCTGCGCTGCTGACCAGCGGTGATATTTCCTTTGATGGCAAGATCAAAGCGCATGGCGAGCCGTTGAAAATTGCCGTGAATGGCAGTGGAAAGCTGGGAAACTTTAATGTATTCGATCCAAAAAGCACGCAGGATCTGCTGCGCTGGAAAAAACTGGATATCAGCGACCTGAACTTTGTCAATGAACCGCTGCGCGTTGTTATCAAAACCGTCAGTCTGAGCGATTTCTTTGCACGCATGATGATACTGCCGGATGGCAGCTTCAATCTCAAGCAAATCGTTCGGCAAGATGTTCCCTTGGAACCCCAGGCTACTGTTGCCAGCGCCACACCTGCAACAACGCAACAACCCACGCAGGCAAAAAAAGATACGCCTGTTCATATCGATAAAATCATCCTGCAGCAAGGCAACATCAATTTCAGCGACCAATTCATCAAACCGAATTATCGCGCCAATTTGACAGGACTTGCCGGGCAGATCGGTCCGCTTTATCCCGGCAAACCAGGGAAAATCGATATCCATGGCATGGTTGCCAAAACAGCGCCGTTAGAAATCCGTGGCACGACCGATCCATTCAGTTCAGAGCTCTCGCTTGATCTTGTTGCAAAGGTTAAGAATATTGACCTGCCGCCATTCAGTCCTTACTCGGTGAAATATATCGGTTATGAAATAGAGAAAGGAAAATTATCTGCGGATGTGAACTATCAGATCGATAAAGGTGTTTTATCCGGCAACAATAAAATATTTTTGGATCAATTTACGCTGGGTGAGAAAATAGAGAGCGAAGATACAGTATCGCTGCCGCTCAGCCTGGCGATTTCAATCCTCAAGAATCGGCGCGGAGAAATTGATATTCACTTGCCGATCAAAGGCTCGCTTGATGACCCTCAATTCAGTCTGTCGGATATCATTTTCACCGCGCTGACGAACCTGATCACCAAGGCCATCACTTCGCCGTTCGCATTATTGGGTTCTGTGTTAGAAGGAGGGGAAGAATTATCGGAGATTACTTTTGCGCCCGGTTTTGCGGAAATCGACGCAGAAGCAACGAAGCGCCTGGAAGCCTTGGCGGAAATATTAAACGACCGCCCGTCACTCGAACTGGAAATTTCCGGCCATATCGACCCCGCGCAGGATTATGAAGGACTCAAGGTGGCTATGCTGCAGGATAAAGTCAAAGCGCAAAAGCTTGCCGAACAAACCAAAAAAGGCATCGCCAGCGGCGCCTTAGCGGACGTGACACTCACTCCGGAAGAATACAGCAAATATCTTGAGGTCGCCTACAAAAAAGAAACCTTCGAAAAGCCCAAAAACGCGATAGGTTTGGCTAAAAGCCTACCGAGCGCCGACATGGAGCAACTCATACTGACCAATACGCAAGTCAACGACAATGATCTGGCGGCACTGGCAGAACGCCGCGCCAACGCCGCCCGCAATTGGCTGGTCGAAAACGGCAAGATTCCCGACGAACGGGTTTTTGTAGTAGGTGCGCACGAAACCAAAGAAGACGAGCAGAAGAAAGGGAATCGGGCGGAGTTTTTGCTGAAGTAATTTAGAGGGCTATTAGCTTAGCAGCAAAGCTAGTCTACTACAGCCCAAAAATCTAATTAACAATGAGCAACGGAGAGAATTTGGAAATAGCAAAATTGATACTCGAGTATCTCAAAGTTCTACTGAGTTCCCCAGCTTTATTCTCTGTAATTGCGATCTTTTTTATTTGTAGATTTACTGAAGACATAAAGGCTCTTTTATTACGAGTAGCAAAAATTAAACTTCCGGGCGGAACTGAAGTTATTACTACGCAACGTAGCAGAATCGCAGAAGAAGAGAAAAAAGCTCTGCCTGAGAAAACTGAAATTTCAGTTCAAGGGATTCCCCCAACTTTAACACCCGAGCAAAAACAAACGATTGAACAGCTAATAAGGGCACACATAGCCACTGCATATCTCTGGGAATATGGTACTTAAACTACTTCTTGGTGCGTACTACTCAGGTTGTTTTAGATTGGCTGATCGGACTCCCTCAACCTACAACATTGGCTCATTATGATTCATTTTGGTTGCCATTAATTCCATCTTCTAACGAACGTCAAGCAATAATTAATGCATTACAAATGCATCACTTAATAACATGTGATGCATCAACCAATATGATTACTGTTACACCAAAAGGTCAAGAATATCGAGATTGGAGGGGTGATCTTCTACCACCAACAAATGTGACGTAAGGTACTTATAAACTATCTAATTTAGACAGTTCCAATTCTTGAATTTTGGCGCTAAATGAAGCAGCATTACCGAATCTATGCTGTATATTGGTTTTCCCCATTTGGTATTTGGAGTACTAGAAACATCAGTCAGTGACAGCTATTCAAGGTTATAATGCATAAACTTGCACTAATTATTCCACTCCACCTATAATTGCAACCTAGCAATTGCACCTTTTGGCGAATATAGATAGCAAAAAGGTTTCACGTGAAACATCTCTGGCAAGAATCCTCTCTGCCATCAAGAAATTTAGTTATTCCAGTAACATCAGAGGCTTAAGCACTATGGGCAGTCATACAGAATTCGAAATCATTGTTGTTGGTGGCGGGCATGCCGGTACTGAAGCAGCGCTGGCCGCTGCACGTATGGGACATAAGGCGCTGTTGTTGACGCACAATATCGAAACGATTGGACAGATGTCGTGCAATCCGTCGATCGGCGGCATTGGAAAAAGCCATCTGGTCAAGGAAATCGATGCATTGGGCGGTGCGATGGGATTGGCCACCGATGAGGCCGGCATTCAGTTTCGCGTTCTCAATTCCAGTAAAGGCCCCGCCGTCAGGGCAACGCGCGCACAAGCGGATCGGGTGCTGTATCGGCAAGCCATCCGCAAGCGCATCGAAAACCAGCCGAATCTACAGGTGATGCAGCAAGGTGTGGACGATCTGATTATTGAAAATGATCGGGTGGTTGGCGTCATTACGCAGCTCAACATCAGAATCTACGCACGTGCAGTGATACTGACCGTCGGCACTTTCCTGGCAGGATTGGCGCATATCGGCAAAACCAATTTCAAAGCCGGCAGGGCCGGCGATCCGCCATCTATAACGCTGGCGCAACGACTGCGCGACATGGAATTTCCGGCGGGGCGGTTAAAAACCGGCACACCACCGCGCATCGACGGTCGCAGCATGAATTACGCCAAATTGCAGGAACAGCCCGGCGATCAACCGATTCCGGTGTTTTCATTCGTCGGCGAAGGCGTTCCGCATCCTGCGCAAATCTCGTGCTGGATTACCAGCACCAACGAGTTAACGCATGACATTATTCGTGATGGTTTGGTCGATTCACCGTTGTACACCGGAAAAATTGAAGGTGTTGGCCCTCGCTACTGTCCTTCGATCGAAGACAAAGTGGTGCGTTTTTCCGCGCGGGAATCGCATCAGATTTTCCTCGAACCGGAGGGACTCGGCACGCATGAAATCTATCCCAACGGCATATCGACCAGCTTGTCGTTTGAAGTGCAGGTCAAATTGATCCATTCCATCGCCGGTCTTGAGCATGCCCATATCACACGGCCCGGCTACGCCATCGAATATGATTATTTTGATCCGCGCAATTTGAAGCGCTCGCTGGAAACCAAGACCGTCGAAAATCTGTTCTTTGCCGGACAAATCAACGGCACCACCGGTTACGAAGAAGCCGCCGCACAAGGTTTATTGGCAGGCATCAATGCCGCACTGAAAATTCAGGAAAAAGAGGCGTGGTTGCCGCAAAGAAATGAAGCCTATTTGGGCGTCCTCGTCGATGATCTGGTAACTTCCGGGGTGACCGAACCGTACCGCATGTTTACAAGCCGCGCGGAATATCGCTTGCAATTGCGTGAAGACAACGCCGATTTGCGCTTGACCGCAATCGGCAGAAGGCTTGGTTTGATCGATGATCAACGCTGGGCTGCTTTCACCGCGAAGCAGGAAGCCATCGAGAAAGAACAGCGACGACTCGATTCAGTGCGATTGTTTCCGAACACTTTGCCGGAAAATGAAGCCGTTCGCGTGTTGGGTAAAGGCATCGAGCGGGAATATACGCTAACCGAGTTGCTGCGTCGCCCTGATGTCACGTATGCCACACTGATGACATTACCCGGCGCAGGCACACCGGTAGCCCATGTGCAAGTGGCTGAACAAGTTGAAATACAGGCGAAGTATCACGGCTACATTCAACGCCAGCAGGAAGAAGTGTCGCGCCAGTCGCAATATGAAAATACCTTGTTGCCTAAGGATATCGATTATGGCGTGGTGAAAGGGTTATCCAATGAAGTGCAGCAAAAACTCAATCAGCACAAACCGGAAACCATCGGTCAGGCATCCAGGATTTCCGGCGTGACGCCGGCTGCCATTTCACTATTGCTGGTGCATTTGAAGCGCGGGTTTGGGGTGAATGACAATCAACAGCGCGCATGAGTCTGCTACAAGAGATTACGCAAGGCTTAAAAGCGCTGGATTATGATTTTGGCGCGCAGGAAAAACTGCTTCCCGGATTGATTGAGCGCTATGTATTGCTCATCCAGAAATGGAACAAAATCCATAACTTAACCGCCATCCGCAATCCACGCGACATGCTCTATCAGCATGTCATGGACAGTCTGGCCGTGCTGCCTCATATTGACGGTTCGCACATCATCGATGTCGGCAGTGGCGCGGGGTTGCCGGGTATTCCGATTGCGTTGGCAAGGCCGGATTGGCAAGTGTCGTTGGTTGAAAGCAATCAGAAAAAAGCGGCGTTTTTACAGCAGGTCAAAATTGAATTGGCGCTGCACAACGTTGATGTCATGGCGCAGCGTATTGAGGATATCCGCGTGGATAAAACAGTGGATACCGTTATTACGCGCGCCTTTTCCGAGTTGGGTGAATTCATGGCGCTAACCCGGCAGTGGGGTACGAAAGAAAATACCGATTGCCGCTGGGTTGCGATGAAAGCGGATTGTTCGGAGAAAGAGCTAAAACAGGTGCGTGATCCCTTTGTAATTGAAAAGATCGTAAACCTGAATGTGCCTGGACTTGATGCGGCCAGGCAATTGATTATTATTAAAACCGGCTCGGGAAGCCTATGAATAACTGTCATTTTGAGCACAGCGAGAAATCTATGCTGCCATTTATAAAGATTCCTCACTACGTTCGGGATGACAAATGTGAATTATTCAAAGTTTCCTTAGATTCGACTCAACGAATTTAGGAGTAGCTAACGTGACCAAAATTCTAGCCATCACCAATCAAAAAGGCGGGGTTGGTAAAACCACAACCAGCGTCAACTTGGCCGCAAGCTTGGCGGTATCTGGAAAACGCGTGTTATTGGTCGATCTTGATCCGCAAGCCAACGCCACGATGGGCAGCGGCACCAACAAACAAACCGTTAAAACCACGGTGTATCATGTTTTGCTGGGCGATGCGGCGATCCAGGCAACGCGCGTAACCAGCACACAGGGCAAGTATGATTTGATTCCTGCCAACCGGGATCTGGCCGGTGCCGAAGTGGAAATGGTTGATTTTTCGCAGCGGGAAACGCGCCTGAAATCCGCACTCGAAGCAATCGAGCACGACTACGATTATATTCTGATCGATTGTCCGCCCGCATTAAATCTCTTGACACTCAACGGCTTATGCGCAGCGCATGCAGTGATGATCCCGATGCAATGCGAATATTATGCACTGGAGGGCTTGAGCGATCTGGTCAACACCATTAAGCGCGTGCGTACTAATTTTAATCCTGTGCTGAGGATTGAAGGCTTGCTGCGCACCATGTTTGATCCGCGCAGCATCCTGGCGCAGCAGGTTTCTGAGCAATTGCAGAAACACTTTGGCGACAAAGTCTATCGCACCGTGATTCCACGCAATGTACGCCTGGCGGAGGCGCCCGGCTTCGGCCTGCCGGTTCTGTATCATGATGAGCAATCAAAAGGCGCGCAAGCTTATCTTGAGCTTGCCAGAGAAATACTGAATGCCTGATTTATCAATGGCCTGGATACGTAAAATTAAGGAACCGACACGATGGTAAAACAAAAAGGACTGGGAAGAGGCTTGGATGCGTTATTGTCGGGCGATGACAGCGCCGCTATTGCGGAAGAGTCGTTGCAAAACCTTGAAATCTCCAGGTTGCAGCCCGGTAAATACCAGCCCAGAACCAATATGGATCAGGTAGCGTTAGCGGAGCTGGCGGAATCCATCAAAGCGCAAGGCGTCATGCAACCGATTCTGGTGCGACCCATCAATGCGGATCAGTACGAAATCATCGCCGGTGAACGCAGATGGCGCGCGGCCCAACTGGCTGGACTTGCCGAAGTACCGGCGCTGATACGCAAAGTCGCCGATGAATCGGCGCTCGCCATGTCGCTGATTGAAAATATCCAGCGTGAAAATCTGAATCCGCTCGAAGAAGCCATGGGCATTCAGCGTCTGATCAATGAATTTGGCATGACGCACCAAACCGCAGGAGAAGCGCTGGGCAATTCGCGCAGCACCATTTCCAATTTGCTGCGCCTGCTCAATTTGTCTGCGCCGGTGCAGGATTTGATGATGCAAGGTAAAATTGATATGGGACATGGCCGTGCCCTGCTGTCACTGGTGCCTGCACAGCAAATTAAAATTGCCAACGTGATCGTGCAAAGGCAGCTTTCGGTACGCGAGACGGAAAAACTCGTCAACCAGATCGAACACCCAGTGCCCAAAAAGGTAAAAAAACCCGACAGAGATTTAATGCGATTACAGGAAGATGTGTCGGAGCGGCTCGGCGCACAGGTTGCCATCAAGCCGAAGAAAAACGGCCAGGGTAATATTGTGATTCACTATACCAGTCTGGATCAGTTGGATGATATTCTCGGCAAGCTGTAGATAGGCTGCTATGGCTCATCAACGTTAATTGGATTGAACAAGGAAAATTTTATGGATGCACGATTGTTGGATATTCTGGTTTGCCCCTTGTGTAAAGGGCCCCTCATTTACAAAAAAGACGACAAGGAATTGATCTGCAAGCCGGATCGACTGGCTTTTACGATCAAAGACGGTATTCCCGTCATGCTTGCAGAAGAAGCGCGCAGAATACCCGATGCCGTTGAAATTAAATAACACCGAAAACACGATGAATTCAGGTATTCAATTAGAACCCCGAGTGGTGGCTGTTTTAGGCGCACTGATCGCGGATTCCGCTGCATTGGGACTGCACTGGCTGTATGACCCCGCACGCATTGCACAGATCGAGACAACCAAAGGGCTGGTTTTTCTACCACCGGATGCCCATGATTATGCAGCAACCAAAGGCTATTTTGCGCATGGCAGCAAAACAGCGGGCGATTCATCGGGATATGGCGAGTTATGCTTGCTGATGTTGCGGCATTTGGTGCAGCATGGCCAATTTGATCGCGTCGCGTACCAGACGGAATACCGCAGTCATTTCGGCCCAGGCGGCGCTTACATCGGTTATGTCGACTCGCCTACCCGACTAACATTACAGACACTGCTACCGCTCAAACCGGAGGAATTTCCGGAAAACTCGGGTGCTGATGACGATCAGTTTGCCGCGCTGGCAACGCTGCCGGCTGTGGTAGCGGCGCATGCCGGGCCGCAAGACGCGCTGAAGACCGAAATCGAACGCATTGTGCGTATCACCAACAATAATGACACCGCAGTTGCAGCGGCGCAGTATGCAGGTTGTGTTTTGTTTAAAGTGTTGAACGGAAAATCCATTATCCAAGCGCTCACTGCTGCACTCCCGCACGCGGACGAAAAATTAAAACCGCTGGTGGAAGAAGCCATGCAATCCTCTACGCTCGACAGCGCCGCAATTGCTAAACGCTTCGGTTCAGCCTGCCACGTGCTGGAAGGCCTGCCGATCATCGTGCATATCGCACAGCACGCACCCGATTATCGCACCGCGATCGAAGAAAATATCCGCATCGGCGGTGATAGTTGCGGCCGTGCCATCATGCTTGGCGCCATCATGGCCGCGCATACTTCGCAATGCAGTAGTTCCAATTCGATACCGCTGGAATGGATGGCGCGACTGCGGAATTTGTCCCACGTTGCGAATAGCCTAGTGAGGCTTTGATTAAGTCAGCACCTTAATTTTCTACCGATGAGTTCGCCATGAAAGTCTATCTTTCGTCAACCTTGAGTGACCTTTTACCAGAACGGCAAGCTGTCAAAGACGCATTGGGTGGCGAATGCATCGTGGTTGAAAGTTACACCGCCGACGAACGCAGTGTGCGAGAGAGTTGCTTGAGTGATGTGGCTGAGTGTGATTTGTATATTGGCATCATCGGACGGCGCTATGGCCATATTCCCCAAGGAGATTCTCTATCCATCACTGAGCAAGAATTCCGTCGTGCAGAAGAGTGTGCATTACCGACTTTGATTTTCATCAAGGACGATCATGAAATCAAAGGCACATTTTACGATGCGGTCACCAATGAAAATCCGCCGGAATTGATCGTTGCTTTCAGACAGCGCATTGCCAGCCGTGCAGCCGTTTTCAAAACACCGGAAGATTTAAAGGCGCATGTTCTGAAAGCGTATCTACACTACTCCCAGCGACAGACTCAGCCCTCGCCGAAGCGCATCGTGGGCGATCCCTATCCGGGATTGCGTGCTTTTCTGACGAGCGAAGCGGATCGATTCTTCGGGCGTGATGCCGAGATCGAAGCGCTGATTGAGCGCCTGTTGGTCCGCAGCGAGCGCTTTCTTGCCGTGATTGGGTCTTCCGGTTCAGGCAAGTCGTCGTTGGTTTATGCAGGTTTGATTCCTGTTCTCACCACCACCGCCGTTAGCGGCGGTGTGCGCTGGTTTCCGGTCAGCTTTAGCCCGCGCCGGACGAGTGACGATCCATTCTGTCAGCTGGCGGATGCATTGGATAGGGCGTTTCCAACACAAGGTTGGCATGTTCAGGAGCTTGCAGGGAAGTTACGCAACCGCCCGGCTGACATGGCTGTCCTGGCCGAAAACGCGCTGAGAACGCAGGGTGCGAATGCGCAATTACTGTTGTTTGCCGATCAGTTCGAGGAATTGTTTGCAGCAAAAGTCGATGCGGCTACGCGTAGCGCATTTTTTGCATTGCTCCAAGCCGCCGTAAGGAGTCCATTAGTGCGCGTAGTCATTGCCATGCGTTCCGATTTCTACAACCAATGGCCGCAAGATGAAGACAGTATTACACTGCTACGCAACGGGCATTTTCCGCTGGGTATTCCGGGCCAAGCAGCATTGGAGAAAATGATCGTCGAGCCTGCCAAAGCAGCCGGTCTCACGATTGCACGGCACTTGGTGCAACGCATTTTGGATGACACCGGCACCGCACCCGGCGCATTGGCGTTGGCGGAATTCACGCTGGCGCAGTTGTATCAGCAAAGGCGCGGCAACGAACTCACCGAAGACGCCTACACCGCCATCGGCGGTGTTGCTGGTGCCATCGAAGGCTTGGCTGAAAAGGCGGTGGCCCGTGCACAAGAAATCATCCCATTGGACGACAAGGTTTTTTCAGGCTTATTTCTGAACATCGCCAGCGTGGAACAGCAAAGCAGCGATAAGAACGAAGCGCTGACGGTCGTGCGCCGCCGTGCCGCACAGCACGAACTGTCTGAGCCCGCATTGCTGTTGGCCAAATATTTAGTCGATCAGCGCATTCTGGTCAGCAGGCAAGATAGCAGCGATTCGCCGGTGATCTACGAGGTCGGGCACGAAGCGGTATTCAGCCATTGGAAACGTTTTCAGGAATGGTATGCCCGTTATGCCAACGATCTTGCATTGCGCCGCCAGGCCGAGCAGGCGGCGCGCGACTGGTCGCGGCAGCAACGCCAGTCGGTGCTGAAATGGGGATGGGAGCGGCAAAGACCGGTCATTGCAGCGCTGGCCAAACTGAATCAAATGGCTGTACCGGCATGCGGCCCCGATTTCAGCGATCCGATGATTACGCTGTGGCAACAGCTCGAAATGCAATTGGAAGAACCGCTGCGCCAATTTCTGCACCCGGAACCGCTGGCGCTGCTAGAAGAACTCAACACCGATGAGACGCCGCACCAGCGGCGCGAAGAAAACGGCTTGCGCCTCAACCAATTTGGCGACCCACGCCACGGCGTCGGTTTGGATCAACACGGTTTACCGGACATCGCTTGGATTGATATACCGGCCGGGGAAGTCACGCTGGAAACAGGAGATCATTTCCAGATGCCCCGTTTTCGTATCGCCTGCTACCCAATCACCTGGATTCAATATCGCGCTTTTGCCGATGCCGAGGATGGTTATCGCAACGAGGCATGGTGGCGGGATTTGCAAAAGGAAAAAAAACCTGGTCCATTGCTGTGGTCTTTTGCTGATTATCCGGTGGTCAACGTTTCCTGGTACGATGCGGTAGTATTTTGCCGCTGGCTCAGCGCAAAATCCAAGCTGGATATTCGATTACCCGCCGAATGGGAATGGCAATGGGCAGCCGTTGCTGCCACGCAGCAGGATTATCCGTGGCCGGGGGGTGAATGGAATCCCGCACGGGCCAATCAACAAGAAGCCGGGATTGGGCGTACCGTTGCGGTAGGCATGTACCCATTGGGCCGCAGCCATTTCGGTGTTGACGATATGGCTGGCAACTCTTGGGAATGGTGTTTGAATCATTATGAGCTACTTCAAGATATTGCTATAAATATAGATGGCAGGGCCCGCGTGTTGCGCGGTGGTTGCTGGGGCGAAAGTCCGCACTTCGCGCACTCGTTGACACGCTACCGCGGGTACCTTCCGAACTATCGCAGCGGCAGTATCGGCTTCCGGGTGTTATGTGAGTCCCCATCGAATAGCAGATAACCGGCGCGCTGAACGCTGAAGCGCTGATTTGCTGTGCATTGATAGCGCCGCGCAGCGGCGCTTGCGATTTTTTTGGAATCCTGCACGGATTCCAAAAAACCCAGACAGATCGTTTGCTGCAAACTCAGACAGTTTATTTGTTCGCCACAGTGGTAATGCTTGTCAGTAGATAAATTCCCGCAGAATGGATATAATCCGCTGAATAATTAGTCTTTAAAACAACCAGCAGAAAACCATTCATTCTAACCATTCACCTCATCAAGATTACCTGCGTTGCTAGTCCACGATACACAGAATGCCTTAATTCCATGCCTGCTACTGAGTGCAGATCAGGTGAAATGATATTAAAAAAACAAACCACTCATCCGGCATGTTCGTCTATTAGCCCTATTGATCACTTAAAAAATTTATTAATTCTGGAGGAAACATGAGTCACACGCTATATGAAACCACTATTCAGCGGGTACAACGTTGCGAATTGGCAGTTCCAGGTTCTAATCCGGGAATGTTTGAGAAAGCATTGAATAGCGGCGTAGATTTTGTTTTTCTCGATCTGGAAGACGCAGTCGCGCCTGATGACAAAATTCAGGCACGTAAAAATGTCATCCAAGCACTCAACGATCTGGACTGGAAAGGCCACGGCATCACGGTTTCGGTGCGCATCAACGGTCTCGATACCCAATATATGGTGCGCGATGTGGTTGATCTGGTAGAACAGGCCGGACACAAGATCGATACACTGCTGATTCCGAAAGCGGGCGTGTATGCGGATATTTACATGGTGCAAGCGATGGTGACCCAGCTCGAAATGCAGCAAGGTCTGAAAAACCGCATCGGTCTGGAAGCGCTGATCGAAACCGCGCTGGGCATGGCCAATGTGGAGGATATCGCGCGCAATGGCGCATCAGGACGGCTGGAAGCCTTGCATTTCGGTGTTGCCGATTATGCCGCCAGCAATCGCGCCAGAACCACCAATATCGGCGGCCTGAACCCGGATTATCCCGGCGATCAATGGCATTTTGCCATCAGCCGCATGATCGTGGCTTGTCGTGCGTACGGGTTGCGTCCGATCGACGGTCCTTTTGGCGATATCAAGGATCCCGACGGTTACGTACTGGCGGCTAAACGCGCCGCCGCGTTGGGATGTGAAGGAAAATGGGCGATTCACCCAACGCAAATAGAACTGGCCAATGATGTATTCACACCGCCTGCGCGTGAAATTGAGAAAGCAAAACGTATTCTGGCGGCACTCAAAGACGCTGCGGCGCAAGGTAAAGGTGCCGCTGCGCTGGATGGCCGTTTAATCGATGCGGCTTCTGAAAGAATGGCTAATAATGTGGTAAAAGTAGCTGAAGCTATTGCAGCAAAAAACTAGTCAACAGATAAGGCCGCGCTAAGCGGCCTTTATCTTTATCGTTGTTTAAGTTGAAATTATAAAACTATCGAATTGAATTTAATGCAATTGTTGAGGAAATTGAATTGAATATTCACGAATATCAAGCAAAAGAAATCCTGGCGGGATACGGCGTAAAAATTGCTGATGGCGGCTTGGCCTACAGCGTGGTGGAAGCCGTGCAACGTGCCAGGGAGATTGATGGCGATGTATGGGTGGTGAAAGCGCAAATCCATTCCGGTGCACGCGGTAAAGCGGGTGGCATCAAAGTATGCAGAACGCATGCTGAAGTGGAAAAGGCGGCTGAAGAGCTGCTCGGCAAAAAACTGGTGACGCATCAAACCGGACCTGCCGGAAAAATCTGTTCCAGGTTATACATTGAGGCCGGCACCAGTATCGCCAAGGAAATGTATCTGTCATTCATGCTCGATCGCAGCAGCGAGCGAGTCATCATGATCGGTTCCGCGCAGGGCGGCATGGAAATCGAGAAGCTGGCTGTGACCAATCCGGAAGCCATTATCAAGATTTATATCGAACCGGCGGTGGGATTGCAGGATTTTCAGGCGAGAAAAATGGCGTTTGCGTTGAATATCGACCCCGCACAACTGAATCATGCGGTTAAAACCATTAAAGGTTGTTACCGTGCATTGCGCGATCTGGATGCCAACATCCTGGAAATCAATCCGCTGGTTCTGACCACCAACAACGAAATCATGGCGCTCGACGCCAAAATGGTATTTGACGAGAATGCGCTGTTCCGCCGCCATAAAGTCGCGGAACTGCGCGACAATACACAGGTGGATAGCCGTGAAGTCGCCGCCGCAGAAGCGGGCTTAAGTTATGTCGGACTGGATGGCGATATCGGCTGCATGATTAATGGCGCCGGCCTGGCGATGGCGACGATGGACATGATTAAACTGGCCGGTGGCGAGCCTGCCAACTTTCTTGATGTCGGCGGCGGCGCTTCAGCCGAACGTACCGAAAAGGCTTTTCGCCTGGTGTTGGCCGATGCCAATGTGAAAGCGATGCTGGTCAATATCTTCGCCGGTATCAACCGCTGCGACTGGATTGCGGAAGGCGTTGTACAAGCCGTCAGGAACATCGATATGAAACTGCCATTGGTAGTGCGTTTGTCGGGTACCAACGTAGAAGAAGGCCGGCGCATTATCGCGAACAGCGGTCTACCGATTATCACAGCCGATACGCTAGCGGATGCCGCGGAGAAAGTGGTTCGCGCACGTAACGAAGTCGTCGTACAAAAAGCCTAGGAGTACAAAGTGGCGATATTAATCAACGAAAAAACACGAATTATTGTTCAAGGGTTTACCGGAAGAATTGGCACCTTTCATGCGCAGGAAATGATCGACTACGGCTCCAATGTGGTCGGCGGCGTAACGCCAGGCAAAGGTGGACAAACGCACTTGGGATTGCCGGTATTCAATACCGTCAAAGAAGCGGTTAAGCAGGTTGGCGCGGAAGCCAGCATTGTTTTCGTACCACCTGCATTTGCTGCGGATTCCATCATGGAAGCTGCTGATGCCGGCATCAAATATTGCGTCTCCATCACCGATGGTATACCGACGCAAGACATGATGACAGTGAAGAATTTCCTGCGTCGCTTCCACAAGGAAGAACGCATGCTGCTGACCGGCCCCAACTGTGCTGGTACCATCAGTCCAGGCCGCGCGATGCTGGGGATCATGCCCGGACACATCTATATCCGCGGCAATGTCGGCGTAGTCGGTCGCTCCGGCACGCTGGGTTATGAAGCCGCTGATCAAATGCGGCTATTAGGCATCGGTATTTCGACTTCTGTCGGCATCGGCGGTGACCCGATTCCCGGCAGCTCACACCGGGATATTCTGGAAAGATTGGAGCAGGATCCTGAAACCAAAGTGGCACTGATGATTGGTGAGATTGGCGGCCCGCAGGAAGTGGAAGCCGGTAAATTCGCCAAAGAACACATGACCAAACCGCTGGTTGCCTATATTGCCGGCCTGACCGCACCGGAAGGACGGCGCATGGGACATGCGGGTGCGATCATTTCATCCGCCGGAGAAAGCGCAGCAGAAAAGGTAGCGATATTGAAAGAACTGGGTGTTACGATTTGTCCGACGCCATCGCTGATGGGACAAACCGTTGCGGAAGTTTTGGCTAAGATGTAATCAAGCCATAAAATCACGTAAAACCGTATACCGTTGGATCCTGTTCCACTGATTCACATGCCGGGTGACCGAGAAATTCTTGCGCGACTTGTTCACGGCGCCCGGCAGCAATCTCTTGCTGAATATATTCCGGCACAGTCGTTCCGGAATTAGCGCTTCGGGAAGTTTTATTTCCGGCGGCTGCGGCATGACACGGGTCAGCTTACTATAATTATCTGCCTTTACCAGCCCTGCGCAAGATACCGGCAAGCCACTGTAAAGACTCCGACACAACTTTCCCCATCAGCGCAACAACTCACTAAAATAGCGCTAGGGTCTTCTGAAATTTCACAAAGGCAACCCAGATATCCACAAGCCATAGTAACCATACTTTCGTAATTGCTCTTCAGTTTGTCATATCTTTGCCACTGCGCGATACGGCTTAAATCGCACCAAAGTGTTTTTCCGTAACATAATCAATGAATTTCAGGTATTCGAAGTGGTTCGCAAGCTTTGCGAGTTCCGATTTGGAGAAGAATTGCTTACTATATCAAGACGTGCTCGAGTTTCTGGTATTTCACGGGAAAAATGCATGATTGGTCACTGATCGGCTAATTTTCTTTTGACTATGATATTCTTGAAGAAAAAGAGGAAGGCAACGGGAAAAGTCTGGCGATGTACCGAAGCCAAACAGTCGAGGGCGTCAACTTTCGGTAAGGAGAGATAATGATGTTTAAATCAGTCGATATTCTTATTGGGCTATCCGTTATTATGCTGGTTGCCAGTATGGCTGTGACGATGATTACGCAAGCAATCATTGCTGCAACCGGAAGCCGGGGGCGGAATCTGCTGGCGGGACTTGCTGGCATGATTGAACAGCTTGATCCTGGATTTTCAAAAAGACATGCGCAGGAAATTGTAAAAATGATCCTGACGCACCAAGCTGTCAACGGTGGCGCTTCATTTGGCATTGTTCGATACGGTGACGTGATTCACCGCGAAGAATTGACCAAGATACTTCTGGAACTGGCTTCCAAAGCAGAAACACCGGATCAAGCAATGACCAAGATCCAGCAGCAAGCATTGAAAGCCCTTAAAAACACCATGGCAGCCAACGGAATCACCAATCCTGAGCAAACCCTGGATAATGTGCGACTATTTGCGCTCCAATTGGAGAAATCCAGCCCTGAAATGGCAAGCAATGTTCGCCACAACATAGCGTTAATGCGACATGCCTCCAGCCAATTCCTGGCTAAAATTAATAGCCGCTTTGATTCGATCATCGATCGTGTCAGTGAGCGATTCACCTTCAATGCCCGTATTTTGACTTTTTTAAGTGCCACCTTGGTTGCTGTGGCGTTGCAGCTTGATACGATTACGCTGGTCAACCGCTTAGCCATGGATGAATCTACGCGATCGGCAATTGTGCACGCAGCCATTGAGGTACAGCGTAAGGATAATAATAAGCCCACGGAAAATCCATCGGATCAACCTGCTGCAACTGTACCGGTATCCGTAGTAAATGATCTTTATAAATCCTTGGCAAATGAGGGCATTCTGACGGTACCCAAAATAGGTGAGTGGTCAGATAGCTGGAAAAATATAAATCCAGCCGGGGTTCTCCTCTCAATCCTGCTTCTCAGTCTAGGCGCGCCATTCTGGTACGGCGCCCTGGGTAAGTTGCTGCAATTGCGGTCTCTACTGGCGCACAAAGACGATGAGGAGCGCGACCTTCGGCAAACCACCCAGGGAACGGGAAAACCTGCCACAAGTGCAGCGGCACAATCAACACCGCCTGTATCTAACACTCAATCCGCGACTGCTGCAGCTCCAGGTAGCGCAACAGATAGCACAATTCTTACTGCAGCGAAGACTGCAGTGAATGCAGCAAAAGTCGCGGAATCAAAGGCCCAAAGTGCAATGACTGCCATTGATGAAATCAATACAAAACTGGATCAGCTATTTAAAAAGAAACCTGATTAGTTACTTGCCTA
The DNA here is from genome assembly GCF_024282095.1 of Nitrosomonas sp. Lineage (GTDB taxonomy): Bacteria > Pseudomonadota > Gammaproteobacteria > Burkholderiales > Nitrosomonadaceae > Nitrosomonas. The sequence continues at coordinate 8,914 of NZ_JAMWZS010000026.1, read as the reverse complement.
AGAGGATCTGAATATATGGTTTTGTGGTAACAGCGTCACATAACAGGCGAGGTACCTTGGTGCGCGCTTTGTTCAATGTTGAGCTATGGGGCTGCGTATCATCGACATCGAAACACGTATAGCGTATATTTTTTGCATAGAAATCAAATTTGAGTCTGTTATTCCACCAACAGTACGTTTATTTCTATAATTTTCTCAAGCGTCAACATCTAAATCTAAATGATTTTTTCACAACCATCTATTTTGATAAACTTTTGGGCGATTTTCGGCCAGGACCCGATTACCCCTCTCCTTTCTGTTTGACCATGAGAGTCTATCTTTCCTCGACATTGAACGATCTGGGGCCTGAGCGGGAAGCAGTCCGTAAAGCACTGGGTGGTGATTGTACGGTTGTTGAAAGTTATACGGCTGACGAGCGCGGTGTCCGCGAGAGCTGTCTGGCAGACGTGGCGGGATGCGATCTATATATCGGAATTATCGGTCGCCGTTACGGATTCATCCCTCCAGGTCAGCCCTTTTCTATTACCGAGCTTGAATACCAGCAGGCACGTGAACATCAGCTACCGACACTGATCTTCGTCAAGGACGATGTCGCGATCTTGAGCCAATTTCACGACGCGGTCACTCAGGAGAACTCACCAGATCGGATCGAATCGTTCCGGCAGCACGTCAATAAGGGTACTGAAAAGACTGGGCGTCCCGCAATCTTCAAAACCTCAGAAGATCTCAAGGAACACGTCCTGAAAGCTCTCTGGCATTATTCCCAACGGCAGGGCAATATTATTCCACCCAAACGCATCGAAGGGCGTCCATACCCTGGCTTACGCGCCTTTTTGACCGCTGAGTCAGATCGATTCTTCGGTCGTGATGCGGAAATCGAAGCATTGGTTGAACGTTTCGTTGCGCGCAGCGAACGCTTTCTTGCTGTGATCGGACCTTCGGGCTCAGGTAAATCCTCATTGGTATACGCAGGGCTGATTCCAACCCTGACGGAAAGTCCTATCGTAGGCGGTGTTCGCTGGATTCCAGTCAGCTTTTCCCCGCGCGAATTGGGCGATGATCCGTTTCAACCCCTGGCGGCTGCCTTGAGCAAATCATTTCCAGACCAAAACTGGCGTGTGCCGGATTTGACGCAGCGGCTACGAACGCATCCAGCCGATATTGCCACTGTGGCGAGTGATGCGCTGGGGCAAGCTGGCACAACCGTCCAGATTCTCCTTTTCGTCGATCAATTTGAAGAAGTATTTGCCAGTAAAGTGGAGGATGGTGCACGGAGCAACTTTTTTAAGTTGCTTATTGCTGCGGTAGAGTGTCCGTTAGTGCGCGTGGTGATCGCCATGCGCTCTGATTTTTACAACCAATGGCCGCAAGATGATTCCTGCATCGTGTTACTGCGCTCGGGACATTTTCCGGTGACCGTCCCGGGCCCAGCAGCGTTGGAAAAAATGATCACCGGTCCAGCCCAAGCGGCGGGACTGACGATCTCACAACATTTGGTGCAACGCATTCTGGATGACACCGGGTCCGGTCCGGGCGCATTGGCGCTGGCTGAGTTTGCTTTGTCTCTGTTATATGACAAGAAGGATGGCGATGCGCTTACCGAAACAGCTTACACTGCCATGGGTGGTGTTGCCGGCGCTATCAACGGTTTGGCTGAACAAGCAGTTGCACAGGCTGAGAAAACACTTTCGCAAGATGCGAAAGTATTGGATGAGGAGGCCATTTCACATTTGTTTCTAGCCATCGCCAGCGTGGAGCAGCGCGATAATGAAGCGGGTGATGCGTTGGCTGTGGTGCGCCGCCGTGCAGTCAAGGGTGATCTGCCTGAAGCTACTTTGATCTTGGCTCAGCAACTTGTCGATAAGCGCATCTTAGTCAGCAGGGAAGGCAGTGATGAACAACCGGCTGTTTATGAAGTAGGACATGAGGCGGTGTTCAGTCATTGGAAACGTTTCAAGGACTGGTACGCGCGCTATGCAGCGGATCTGGCGCTGCGTCGTCAAGCCGAGCAGGCAGCACGGGATTGGTATAGGAGCGGAGATCAGCAGCGGTCTGTCTTGAAGTGGGGCTGGGAACGGCAATCACCCGCTATTGAAGCATTGCGCAAGCTGAACCACCTTGCATCGCCTGTTCCCGATGCGGATTTTTCTGATTCGAGCATCGCGACTTGGCGGACACTCGAACCCCAATTGCCTGAGCCCCTGCGTCACTTTCTGTACCCAGAACCGCTCGCGCTGATTGACGAGCTGAACACTGACAATATACCGCATCACCGCCGGGAAGAAATCGGCCTGCGGCTCAATCAGTTGGGTGATCCACGGCGCGGTGTTGGACTTAATGCCAATGGTCTGCCCGATATTGCGTGGATAAACATTCCGGCAGGTGAAGTCACCTTGGAAACTGAATCCCGGGAACGCTTTACAGTGCCCCCCTTTCGCCTGGCCCGCTACCCGGTCACCTGGGCGCAATACCGCGCTTTTGTGAATGCTAAGGATGGTTACTGCAATTCAGCCTGGTGGGAGGGTAGTCCGAGAGAGGAGAAATCCGGTCCGCTGCTCTGGTCTTTTGCCAATTACCCGGTAATCCACGTCTCTTGGTACGATGCGCTGGCCTACTGCCGCTGGCTGAGCGTAAGGCTGCAGTTGCCGATCCGATTGCCCGCTGAATGGGAATGGCAATGGGCTGCCGCCGGAAGTACGCAGCAAGATTACCCATGGCCAGGTGAGTGGAACGGGCAGCGCACAAACAGCATTGGGGCAGGCATTGGACGTACAGTTGCGGTAGGCTTGTATCCGTTGGGTCGCAGCCCGTTCGGGGTAGACGATATGGCGGGCAATGTCTGGGAGTGGTGCCTGAATTTATACGATCAGCCGAGCGATACTTCATTGAGTACGAGCGAGGACCGCGTGTTGCGCGGTGGTTCCTGGTACTATGATCCTGACTACGAGAGAGTAGCGGCGCGCTACTACGCCCCTCCGGACTATAGATTCTACGCTTACGGATTCCGGGTGTTATGTTCGTCCCCCATCGAATAGCGGATCACCGGCGCGCTGAACGCTGATGCGCTGGTTTGCTGTTCACTGATAGCGCCGCGCAGAAAGTTTCTGAGTGAACGGTTCAACTGAGAAACGTGAACTCAGTGCCTTCTAAAAAGGTAAGAGAATTAAGAAATAAGCATATCATGCCAGTTGTTTGCGGGTTGATTTATGTCATCTAGGCAGTGCAAATATCATGCATAATTTGTAACCCTATTCAACCGAAGGGAGTTGTTTATGAAAACGCTAATAAATGTCTTTTGGGTCTTTGGTTTCTGTTTTTTTAACATTCATGCATTTGCTGGAGCATCCTTATTTACCAGTGATGGTACTCAGTACCATATCCAAAACCTTTCCAATGAAGTGAAAGAAATGGCAGAAGCGATTGAGAAGGATATGAAAGCTGGCGGTCGTGGCGCTGATAACATTATTTTTTATGTTCATGGCCGGGGGAAGGAACCCAAAAAATCGCTGGATGAAGTCATTCCGAATTTGGAAGAAGAATATAGTGCCAAGGTCATCATGTTTCACTGGTTTCCTTCCTACAAGGGGCCTGCAGGATACCCGAATGAAGAAGCAAAGGCCGCTGCTCCGGATTTACTGAATGTATTGGCTTCATTTCAAAAATTTAAGAAAGACCATCCTGAGAAATTTTCAAAAATAAAATCAACCTTGTTAGTCCACAGCATGGGAAATATCGTCTTTTCAAGAATGCTGGAATCTTATCAACTGCAAAGTCTTGAGAAGAATCTGTTTGATACTGTAATTTTAAATTCAGCCGATGCTGATGCCAAAGACCATGATCAGTGGGTTAAGAAGATTGACTTTTCGGATAATATTTATATCACGGTTAACAAGAATGACAACATTTTAGGTCTATCGGCCAAGCGACAAAGAGAAAAAAGATTGGGTCAGAAATTGGAAACAATGTTTGGTAAAGATATTTTATTGGCAAACAATGCTAACTATGTCGATTTTAGTAAAATTGACGTCAATCATCGTTATTTTCTGAAAGGCGGGCAAGATGGCAATCCTTATCTGGAAAAGTTCTATGAGGCAATTTTGAACGGTAATCCTGTGAATTTAGAACATTTCAACGGAGCAAAGGCTAAGGCGGGGAATGGTAATAAGATTTTCGTTTTTGAAAACGAATAGGTGTTATCAAAACCCAATTAGAAAACAATGATTGGTTTTTTTAAATTGATCAAGCAGTATTGTTTCAAGTGGGTCGGTTTGACAGGCTGACAGCCTGCCGACCCTTCCCGAATCATCGTACCGGAGACCCGTCAACCACGATGTTACGACGCCAGTATTGGAGATACGCAAAACCATGAACGCCGTTCTCAGCATTGCCCAAGAAGACCGCCTCTGGTCGGAACTGACCCGGTTTGTTCGCGAAGGCGCGCTCATTCCGATTACCGGATCCGAGCTGCTCGAGATTCCCAGCGCAGCAAGCGGGTCGAAGAACTTCTACACCCTCGTGGCCGAGGAACTTGCCCTGCGGCTGGAAGTCGATGCGCCGCAGCACACCGGTGAACGCGCACTCAACGAAGTGGCCTGCAGTTATCTGGCCAATCGGCGTAACCGGGCCGAAGAGCTGTATCCGGTGGTTAAGGGGGTTGTCGAAGAGCTGGAGCAAAGCGTTCCCATCCCCAAGGCGCTCAACGATCTGGCCGCATTGCCGGTCAAATTGTTCGTGACCACCACTTTCGACAATCTTCTTGTGCGCGCCATTGAGCAGCGCCATCCGGTCTGGGCTGGAAGAGTCCGTCAGATCGAGTACTCGCCCGTGCGTAAGGACGATCTCGACAGTACCCAATTGAGCGACGGCCCCCCGGTGGTGTTCCACCTGTTCGGCCGGGCGACATCGATGCCCGAGTACGCGGTCACCGAAGAGGACGTGCTGGAGTTCATGCACGCGCTGCAGTCTCAAGAGGGCAGGCCAGAGAAGCTATTTCGTTTATTACAGCAAAAGAACCTGCTGATTGTGGGGTGTGGCTTCGCTGATTGGCTCGCCCGCTTTTTCATTCGACTGGGCGTGTCGACCCGCCTGAGCGCCGCGGGTGGTAAGACGGATTGGTTCATCGAACGCGCCTCCAGCGCTTCCGAATTCGCTGTCTTCCTCGATCACTTCGGTCGCAGTACCAAGCACTTTTCGCTGGGCCCGGTCGAATTTATTGCGCGTTTCGCCGAAAAACTGCCGCGCGATCTGACCTTCACAACCGCCCCGCGCGTGCTTGCACGTGACATCCTGGAGGGCGGGCTATTCCTCAGTTACGCCAGCGAGGACCGGGCGATCGTCGAGCGTATCCAGCAGGCGCTGGATCACAACGGCATCGACTGCTGGTTCGACCGTCAGCAACTCATCGGCGGTGACGACTGGGAGAGCAAAATCATCCGCAACGTCAACGCCTGTTCGCTGTTTGTGCTGATCCTATCGCGTCACACGCTGACACAGCAGGATCGCTTCTTCCGCCACGAGTGGCACGAGGCATTCAAGCGCAGCATCGGCTTTGCAGCCAACGCCAAGTTCCTGATCCCGGTGGCCATCGACGATATCCAGCCCAACAACCCGGCGCTGCCGCTCGAACTTAAGAAACCAGACTGGAAGCGATTGCCTGGAGGAAAAGTGACGCCAGCCTTCCGCAAATTTATCACGGCAGCGTTCCAGCAAGCCCAGTTGCGCGCTCGCGATTCAGCGACATGAATCAGATCCCCGCTCTGGAATCCGAATCCGCGAGTGTTCCGGCACACGCCTCAGCCTCGACCCTGAGCGCGCAGGAGCCCTGGCCGGGCCTGGCGTCCTACGCCGAGGAAGATACCGCCTACTTCGCGGCACGCGAGTCCGAACGCGACGAGCTTCTGGAGCGGGTGCTGCAACACCGGCTCACCGTGCTGTATGGGCTATCGGGGCTGGGTAAGAGCTCGCTGATTAAGGCGGGCTTGTTCCCAATGTTGCGTACGCATCAATGTTTGCCGGTTTACGTGCGCTTCAACTTCGCGCCGGAGGCGGTGGCACTGGTCGATCAGGTGTTTGCTGCGATTGAAGCGGCGGCGCAGGCCGCGCGCGCGAAGATACCGGCGCGTCAAGACGGCGAAACGCTGTGGGAATACTTCCAGCGCCAGGGCAATGCTTTCTGGAGCCAGCGCAACCGGTTGCTGACGCCGGTGCTGGTTTTCGATCAATTTGAAGAGATTTTCACCCTCGGGGCATTCCGCCGTGCGGATGAGTCAAAGGCTTTTCTCGAAGCCATCGCCGACCTCGCCGAGGGGCGCGCACCGAGCGCGGTCAAAGCGCGGCTCGACCGTTCACCGGCTGAGGCCTCGCGCAGCTTCGACTTCAACCGCCAAGCCTGCCACGTGCTGCTGTCGCTGCGCGAAGACTATCTGGCCTACCTCGAGGATCTGCGCCGCCTGATGCCCGGCATGGGAAACCGCATGCGCCTGCGCCCGTTGAGCGGCACTCAGGCCATGACCGTGGTGCGTAAGCCCGGCGGCGACCTGGTGACACAGGCTGTGGCCGAGGAAATCGTCACCGCGGTCGTCGGCGCAAGGCAACGACTGCGCCCCGCGGCGGAGCAGGAGGTCGATCCCGCTTTGCTCAGCCTGCTTTGCCGCGCGATGAACAAGCGCCGCATCAAGGACGGAGCCGCACAGATCAGCGCCGCGATGCTGACCGAGCAAGTGCGCGCCGGCATCCTTGGCGAATTCTACGAGAAAGCGATCGGCCGCGTCTCCGCAACCGCCCGCCGCTTCGTCGAAGACAAACTACTGCTGGCTTCCGGACAGCGCGACAGCGTTGCGCTCGAAGTCGCGCACGAAGCCGGAGTCGACGATACGCAGATCGAGACGCTGATCGACGAGCGACTGGTGCGCCGCGAGGAGCGCGGCGGCATCGTGCGTCTCGAGCTCACTCATGATGTCTTAACCGATGTGGTGCGCGCCAGCCGCGATCAACGGCGCGAACGCGAAGCGCGCGAGCAGGCGCAGGAGGCTGCGCAGGAGGCGGAAAGGCGGCTGCGCAAAAGCCGCAGGCTAGCGTTCTTTTTAGCCATGCTGGCGTTCGTTGCAATCGGGCTGCTCGCTTTCTTCGCTGAAGGTCTTTACTGGGCGAACAAGCATAGCTATCCGCTGCAGGCCCTGACCATGCGATGGGCGTATAAGCTCAAACTCGGCGAGGCGATACCGCTGCCAAAACTGGTCAAAGTACCCGCTGGGAGCTTTGAGATTGGCGGGTCCGGAAGCGATAAACCGATCTATTCAATAAAGATCGCACAGCCCTTCTACCTTGCTAACACCGAGATCACTTTTGCCCAGTACGACAAATTCCAACAGGCTACCGGGCGCGATGTCCCATATGATAGAGACTGGGGCCGTGGCGACCAACCAGTCATCGACGTGAGTTGGTTTGACGCCTGGTCCTATGCCAAGTGGTTGAACGCGATGACAGGCCAATCATGCAGATTGCCCACAGAAGCCGAGTGGGGATACGCTGCGCGCGGTGGTACTAAAAAAGAATATGGCGTGCCCGCGCCGGACGGCAGCGACGATATTGCAGGGAAGGGATTGGCCAACTGTACAAATTGCGGCGGCGCATGGAATGGGGAAAAAACTGCACCGGCAGGTAGTTTCCCAGCCAACCGCTTCGGCTTACACGACATGTCGGGCAACGTCTGGGAATGGACTTGCTCGATTTTCAATAGCTCATCTGATACAAAGGTACAGCACTGCCCCGATGATATAAGCAGTTACGAGGCCCGCGTGGTGCGCGGTGGTTCTTGGGTTAATTTTCCAGACGGCGTACGCTCGGCCGCCCGCCACGGCGCTCATCCGGTCAATCGTTACGGCGATATCGGCTTCCGGGTGTTATGTGAGTCTCCCATCGAATAGCGGATCACCGGCGCCGCTGAGCGTTGATGCGCTGGTTTGCTGTTCATTGATAGCGCCGCGCAGCGGCGCTTTTGTTTTTTTGCGTCTCACACAGCAAGTTGGCAGATTGCGGTTCTGTGAGATTCCCTGAGACGAGACTCGCGTACTGCGCGGTGATTCCTGGAATAATAATCAGACAATGTGCGCGCGTCGGCGCGTAACACAATATCGGCTTCCGTGCATTATGTTCTGAAAGTGAAGTTGACCTGGTTTTGCTACGAAAGATGGACGAGCAATACCTAAAAACACCGCAATATGGATCGCGCAGCTACGCCACGTGATTTTTGCGTCAGGGAATACTGATTGGTCGCAAGAAAGCGGCATCCATGTTGAAGATTCCGGGTATTAATCAGCACCGCGCCCAAACCGGGAGCCAGTATTCCTGCCAAGCAACACAAAATATATCTTTACCTGCTCAAAGGTAAGGCAATCAATCGACCCAATCAAGTCTGGGCCACTGATATTACCTATGTGCCGATGGAGAAAGGCTTTGGTTATTCTTCTCGCCATGATGGATTGGCATTCCCGCAAAGTGCCGAGCTGGCGCTTATCCAACACGATGGATGCCGATTTCTGCGTTCAACTGCTTGTACCGTTCTTCTCTTTTTTCCATCCCAACACCTTAATCTCTCTTAGGTGTTGCGGTTGATTATTGGGCGCGCCCTGGATTATTAAATTTGGCAGAAGAACTGGGTAATGTATTCAGGGTGTCAATGCACAACTAAGTAAATTCCTAGACAAAAATAAGTATTTTGCTAGTTTACTTAGCAGGCCTTCGGTCTCAGCATGCATATAAACAATATGTATGATTGGTTTTTGAATTTTCTAAGGTCAATATATTTGGAGCAATGATAACAATCGAACAAGTGAAGCATGCTAGGGTCTGTTGACAATTGAAGATAAGTATTTAATAGAAAGAGGCAAACTCGTAATATTGAGGTTCCTATACC
>NZ_JAMWZS010000025.1 GCF_024282095.1 Nitrosomonas sp. | reverse complement strand
CTTGGCCTGTGGATTTGGCATGGCCGGAACCTCGATTTTCACCGTGTAAGGCTGCGGGCGGGAGCCTTTCACCTTGGCATGAATGTTTCCCTGCTGAATCTCAATTTTCGCCACCGAACCTTTATTGGCATAACTTCGTCCCCGCGGCAACCGATTGTCATAGTCGATTTGCGACAGCGAATTGAGCCACTGCGCGCCCCACCACGTTTGTCCGTAGCCTTTATGTGCTGACATGATTGAAGAATTTTAGAAAATAAAATGAGGCTGGAGGAGTTAGTCCTAATATTGCATGTGCATTAGGAATATATTCTGTAGCCTCCGGCGGACGATAATCGCGAAAAAGCGCAGTTTATGCGTGATAAATGAGCATGTTGAGTCTGTTTCTAACACCGTGGCGGTGGCGGCAACACAGATCTTTTCTTAGCACCTGTAATGATCTATCTACTATTTAGATCTCACTGCGGCAAATCCTCCAGGTGTTTTGCCATGCGCGTTTGCCACCCGGGCCCAGTGGCACGCCATTTATTAATAACCTCTTCCGGTAAACGTAAAGAAATTAGTTTCCGGGTATTCGCCAGCTTTGGCCTGCCACCTTTATTGACCTTTGCCCGGATGAGCATTTCATCAGTAAGCTCAGGAAGATCTTCATATTCCTGTGTTTGGATGACGTGTGCGTCTACGCGCTTGAGATCAGAGCCCAATTTCCGGGCCGATACGGGTTTGTTCGCGCTCATTTGCTTTCCTCATGCTGAAGATGTGGCGATCCGCGCCACGCGGCGTGTAACCGACAACAACCATACGACCTTCAAGCAATCCATAGCAGATGATTCGCGTTTCGCCGTAGTCTCGTATGTCTTCGACTTCCAGGATGATGCCTTCAAGCAGGTACTTTGCATCTTCAAAATCCAAGCCACTCTCTGCCAGAGCCTGCGCTCGTTTTTCTGGATCATAGGTAATTGTCACGCGGTTAGTGTATCTACAAGAACAGTACTGTGCAAGTTCTCATGGTCATCGGATTGTCCGATAGGTGCGGTGAGATTGTGTGCTTACACCATCACACCATCCCCATCAATTCAACCACCACTTTCTGCACCCGCATCGGCAAAATCTCTTTCTCAATCGCCTGCCGGCCATAAAAGCCGGTGTCAGGTCCAGAATCAAGAATCCTTCTTCTTACGAAGAATAACCCCAACCGTCGTTGGGTGCAATTGATAGTACTCCCCGATTTCCCGTTGGCTGTATGCACCTGTTTTGTAAGCGGCAATGATCGCTGCATCGCGGTCTTTGTGTTGCGCTGCAATCTCAGATAGAGGTTTTGCAACCGGCCGCTTTTGCTGCTGGGGTATATTTAAATCGTCTTTTTCCTCGCCGATTCTTTTCTGCATTTCAGTGACGAAAGCTGTATCACCTAAATAAATTTGTCCCTTTAAATTCGACCAGATTTCAGGTTGATGTTGCACACCTTCCAGGATAAATTGCCGATATCGCTCCATTGCAATTCTCCTTTGCTTTCCAAACAAAGACAAAACCCAATCCGTTGTTAGCCATTCGGGCTTTGCAACATCACCCGCCATTGCCCATCAAGGGGCCAGGTCTATAACCAAGAATAATTGTTCTTGCGGCATTAGGGGGCTCGATAAATTAAAAATGCACGTACACTTCAGAAAACGACAAAAAGCCCATTCGAAATTTACAAAGGAAGTAATCATGCAGTATCTCGTGCAGGCCGTCTAATTCAAACACCAACTTTGATCCTTTATGCATAATTGCCTACACTTATATGCATTATATAAGGAGGTATCATGAGAACCACTCTAGATTTACCCGAAAATTTGTTAAACGAAGCAATGCGAGTAACCCACGCCGAAACCAAAGCCGCTGTTATCGTGCTGGCACTAGAGGAGTTAATCCGGAAATCAAAAATTTCGGATCTTAAGAAATTCAAGGGAAAAATCGAATTGGATATTAACCTTGATGAAATTCGGGTGCGCCAGTAATGGCGGGTATTGGTCGATACGTCTGTCTGTCTGGATCGACTATTTTCGAACCGGTAATAAATCAGCCGAACTGGATGATCTCATCGACGCAAGAACGGTGTGATGTCCAGAATCACGAACTATCCAAAACACAATTCCTTCACAATCATGCACTCAGGCTATCACTCAACCACCACCTGCTGCACCCGCATCGGCCAAATCCCTTTCTCAACCGCCTCCCGGCCAGCAAACGCAATATAGCTCTGCCGCCCGTAATGCGGTAGCGGACGTATCAGCGCTTCGAGTGATGCGGCGTCTTTTGCGGAAATGATCGCGAGTGATGCACCATCGGCGCGAGCCAATGTCCAGGCTTGCGCGGTACCTTTGTTGTTGATTTCACCCGGCTTGGCCGGCAGCTGTTTGGCGGCAAGCCAGGCATCGACTTCGGATTGCAGGCCGATGACGAGCGTTGGTGCTGCGGATAGCGGTGCGTTGGATGCAATGATTTGTGGTTTCTGGTCCTGCAATTTGCCGGCAAGTGTTTCAGCGATTTTCCGCACTTCGGCTTTGCCTGATAAAAGAACAGTCTGTGTCGATGGGTTAACCATCACTTCGCGTAGAATCGGCGGTGCTTCGCCGGGCGCTAATTGGCGGAACAAGCGCAGATCCGGATCGAGTGAAACGAATAAGGGTTTGTCCGGCAGTGTCAGCGTGAAAGTCTGCTGTTCCTGTTGCAAATCGAGCACGTGAGTTTGCGTGCCCTGCTCGCTTTGGATGGCAACCGGAACCCGTAATTGATAGAGCGGATCGGACTGTTTCAATGTAATCGTCAATCCATGACCGGAGTCAGCCGTGATACTTTTCGCCTCGCTGATCGTAATCGTGGGTGCGCCGCTGCGATCCAGCCATTGCGTGAAGAAAGGCTGCAGACTGTGTCCTGAAATGATTTCAAACATCTTCTGCAATTGTTGCCAGGAAGTGACCTTAAAACGCTGCACCGCCCACAATCCCTGCAAAGCGCGCTGAAAAACCTCATCGCCCAATTGATCCCGCAGCATAAAGAAAAACATCGCCGCTTTGTTATAACCGACAATCTTCGATGCACCGTGGGTACGCGAAGTAAATGCCGTCAGCGGTGCGTCTTGCCCTGGTTGCAATGCAGCGAAATCACGCAACCAGCCCAGGCGCATTTCCCGCGCGGCTTCGCTGCTTTCCTGTTCTTTATACGTGTAGTCGGCCATGAACGTGGTCAGGCCTTCCGACCAATTGCCGCTTCTGTAATCCGGATACACCCCGTTGCCCCACCAATTGTGCAGCACTTCATGGCCGAGCGAGGTATCGCGGATAAACGGCAGTTGCAACACATTGATACCAAGATAAGTCAATGTGGGCATGCCGAAGCCGGTGGGAGTCGGACTGGAAACTACGCTGAATTCGCTGTACGGATACTCGCCGATCCACGCTTCATACATTTTCAGATAGCGTTTCACGGCATCCAGATAATCCTTTGACAAGCTACTGATTTGCTGATGGAAATAAGTACGCAACTGAATTGGACGCTGGCTAATGCTCTGATGTGTCTGCGTTTCAACCACATACGGCCCGGCCATCAAATCGATGCCTTCTGCCGGATGAGAAAATTCAAACGTTGCTTGATAGCCTTGTTCCGATTCACTTTCCTCAATCAATCGACCCGCCACCAGACCACGTTGCCCCACAGGCAATTCCAGCTTGACTTTATAGCGCGCCAACGCGTCTGCAACGCGCGGATACCAGCCGGATGCATCCGGCAGAAACGTGCCGACTGCACCGCTGACAGCGATGGGTCTGCCCAGCGCCTGTTGATGATCGAGCGAATCATCCAGTGGCGCCAATTTCCCCTGCCAATGAATCACAAATTGATACTCCTGGCTGAAACTGAAGGGTATGTGCCAGGAATGCGGTTGATTGCTCCGTTCACGGCCAATGCCCAGCGGCGCATCGTTAAAAAATGCATGGGTGACTTCAAAGGAAGCGCCCAGCAGCAAGCGCAACTCCTTGGGTCGTTTGACGGTAATGATGCTTTTTCCTTCGAAGGTACGGTTAATCGGATCGATTCGCACCGTGATGTCATAGTCAATTTCGTTAACTTTGGTAGGCTCAGGAGCTGGCGCAGCAAGCGCAAATTGCGCAATAGCGCAGTTCAATAAAAAAAACCAGCAGAGTTTGATGAATGTACGTCCCGTCATAGTTTCGTGCGGTAAGGGTTAGTGTTTCAATGCAGGAAATTTGGCGATGATCTGTAATTCCTGCTCGTCTCTTTTGATAGTTAGCGGTAACCAGGTTCCCGGCGATTGACGTTTGACGATATTGATCACATCTTCGGTCTCTTTGAGCGGCAGCCCGGCCATTTCAATAATCACATCGGAATCCTGTAATTTAGCGGCTTCGGCAATGCTGTTTTTTTCCACCTGCAGCACCACGGCACCGCCTCGGCCCATTTCGTAGCGAATTCCCAGGCGTTGGAACTGTGGCCGGAAAGATTCGGAAACATGCGGCAACACGCCGAATACCGCATCCGCCACGCCTGCCACGAGGTTTTTGCAGGATTTATCGCTGTCCCACGGCAATAACGCAGCAACATTCCTGACGCCCAAGTCATGTAATTGATGCGCGACACCAAAACCGTGCAGCACATGGCCCGTGCCCATGACACCCACGACCAGCGGTTTTTCCGCACCTGTGGATTCCGTCACCGCCTGTTGCAATATTTGCGCCATGGCACGATCCCACAGTTGTTGACCGCCGATGAAACGTCTGAAATCAGCATCATCCTGGGCGATTTCGCCCTTTTGCTTATCTTTGCGATCATGCTGTTTATAAATCGGCAGCAAATAATCCACATACGCCTGGCTGGGTTCCGCGGGGTGCGTCAAGCCTTCGCGCTCTTCCACCGGAATGCCATAAAAACCCTTTTCCGCTACCTGGCGACGCAGATTCGTTTCAATATTCAATGCCCGCATCGGAATACGATTCATGCGCGCGAAATGAAATAATGGCAGATACAGATTGGCATCGGTATTCCATACCCGATCCCACTCGGCAACCCGCAGAAACTCTTTTTCACTCAGCTTGCCGTCCACCCATTGATCCAACGCTGCTTGCACGCGGCGTGGAAACATCTCAAAGCCGATGACCATATTGGGGCGCACCGCATGCAGAGCAACCAGTGTTTGCAATTGCCAGCGGTGATGATCTGCGTTGACGTGCGTTTCACCCAGCAATACCACCGATGCTTTTGCTGCGCGCGCAATCACGTCCTGTTGCGTCGTCCGACCGGAACCCGGCACAACCCAATCCCCTAACGCCACACACTGATTCAGCGTCGGTTTTTTCGCCGGTTTAATGGCGGCGGCCCAGGCGCTACTCCAGCATAGGCTCAGTAGCAATATAGTCATGCTCAACATTCTGTTGCGTCGGGTTACACTAAAATTTGTCATTTTTGATTATCCTGTTAACGGGTCAATTGATTCGCGGGCTATCCAACCCATTTGCGGGCATTTCTGAACAAGCGCATCCAAGGTCCATCTTCCGTTGCAGCGGATTTCAAACGTTCCGGATACCAGGAATGCTGCGTAGCCCGGAACACCCGCTCCGGATGCGGCATCAGCACATTAAAACGCCCATCCGGCGTGGTTAACCCGGTTATTCCCTGGCGCGATCCGTTGGGATTATAGGGATACTGCTCAGTCACCTGTCCGTGATTGTCCACAAAACGTACCGTCACCAATGCAGCTGCATTGTCAGGTTGATCGGCAGAAAATTCAACCTTGCCTTCGCCGTGGGCTACCGTGATCGGCATCCGGCTACCTGTCATGCCGTCAAAAAATAACGATGGACTCGGCTGTATTTCCACCATGGCGAAACGCGCTTCAAATTGTTCCGACACATTGCGTTTGAAACGCGGCCACGATTCGGCACCAGGAATGATGTCATTCAAATTGCTCATCATCTGGCAGCCATTGCAAACACCCAATGCGAACGTGTCGCCGCGCTGAAAAAAAGCCTCGAATTCATCACGTGCCCGCACATTGAATAAAATCGATTTAGCCCAGCCTTCGCCAGCGCCGAGCACATCGCCATAGGAAAAACCGCCGCATGCGACAAATCCCTTGAAATCCTGTAATGACACACGGCCTGCAATGATATCGCTCATGTGCACATCGAGTGCGGCAAAACCTGCCCGGTCGAACGCCGCCGCCATTTCCACATGGCCATTGACGCCCTGCTCACGCAAAATCGCGATGCGGGGACGCACGCCGGTTTGAATATACGGTGCGGCAATATCTTCATTCGCATCAAAACGCAGTGCAACCTGAAGACCGGGATCTGCGACATCGAGAATACGATCGTATTCCTGCTGCGCACACACCGGATTGTCACGCAGTTTTTGCATGTGATAGGTAGTTTCCGACCAGGCACGCTGCAAATCCACGCGCTTTTCCGCCAACACCGGCTTGTTATTGCGCATGAAGCGGATTTCATCAGTGGCATTCAACCGTCCGATCACAAAACTGGCATCGCGCAACCCGACTTCGGTTAGCACCTGCATGACGTCATGATGCTGTGCAGTGTCGATCTGCAACACGGCACCCAATTCCTCATTGAACAGCACCGCAAACAAACGCTCCATAAATCTGCCGCCCAATTGTTCAGGCTGCAATTCAGATCCGTCGATATCGTTGCTATGCGCGTCAAAACACAGCTGATCCAGATTCACCGTTAATCCGGTATGTCCGGCAAAGGCCATTTCGCACAATGTCACGAACAGACCGCCATCGGAGCGGTCATGATACGCCAACAGTTTATTTTCCTGATTCAGCTGTTGGATCGCGGCAAACAATGCCTTGAGTCTTTCTGCACCTGCTTTGCCGTCGATGTTGGGTGCCACATTGCCCACTTGCTTATACACTTGCGCCAGCGCCGAGCCACCCAAGCGATTCCGCCCTTGCCCCAGATCGATCAGGATCAATTCGGTATCGCTGCAATCGGTGCGCAATTGCGGCGTCAAAGTTTTGCGCACATCGGTGACATTGGCAAATGCGGAAATGATCAACGACAACGGCGCTGTCACTTCCTTGCGGATTTTTTCATGGGTGTTTTTGTCTGTTTCTTCCCAGACTGTCTTCATCGACATCGAGTCTTTCCCAACTGGAATGCTGATGCCCAGTTGCGGACACAATTCCATACCGACGCTATGCACTGCGTCATATAAACCGGCATCTTCGCCCGGATGGCCGGCTGCCGCCATCCAGTTAGCGGACAGTTTGATTTTGCTGATTTCCGCAATCGGTGCCGCCGCGATATTGGTGATGGCCTCTCCTACTGCCATGCGTGCCGCCGCCTGGGGATCAATCAACGCCAATGGTGTACGTTCCCCAATGGCAAATGCTTCCCCCAGATAGGTCTGATAACCCATGCTGGTCACGGCGACGTCGGCAACCGGAATCTGCCATGGACCAACCATCTGATCGCGCGCCGATAGGCCGCCGACGCTGCGGTCACCAATGGCGATCAGAAAGGTTTTGTCGGCCACCGCGGGCAAACGCAATACCCGGTAGGCGGCTTCGGTCAGATTCACACCGGATAAATCAATGGCGGGTAATATGCTGCTCTTGTGCATCACATCGCGCGTCATTTTCGGTGGTTTGCCGAGCAATACCGGCAACGGCATGTCCACCGGCGGTGTTGCCGATTGCGGATCAGTCACGATCAGCTGTTCATCGGCAGTGGCTTCGCCCACAACGGAAAACGGACAACGTTCGCGCTCACAAATGCTTTGAAATACCGCCAGTGATTCCGGTTTGATCGCCAAAACATACCGCTCCTGTGCTTCGTTACTCCAGATTTGCATCGGCGACATGCTGGTTTCCTCAGACGGAATATCACGCAAATTGAACCGCCCGCCTCTGCCGGAATCATGCACCAATTCCGGAAATGCATTGGATAAACCACCCGCGCCGACGTCATGAATGAATAAAATCGGATTATCAGCGCCGGTTCTTTGCAACTGCCAACACCGGTCAATCACTTCCTGCGCGCGCCGCTCCATTTCCGGATTACCGCGCTGCACCGAGTCAAAATCCAGCGCTTCGGTATTGCTGCCGGTATCCATACTGGAAGCCGCGCCGCCACCCAGACCGATCAGCATGCCCGGGCCACCCAGTTGAATCAGCAATGCACCCGGTGGAAATTTTTCCTTGCGCACGTGCCGATCGGAAATCTGCCCAATGCCACCCGCCAGCATGATCGGTTTGTGATAGCCGCGCATCTCTCCAGCAACGCGCTCCTCGAAAGTACGGAAATAACCCGCCAGATTAGGCCGCCCGAATTCATTATTAAACGCTGCCCCGCCAATCGGCCCTTCCAGCATGATCTGCAACGCCGAAGCAATACGCGCCGGTTTGCCGTAAGTTGATGGGTCATCAGCAGAATGGGAACGATCGTATTCCCACGGTTGCGTGTAACCGGGAATATTCAGATTGGATACCGAAAAACCGGATAATCCGGCTTTGGGCTTGGCACCGCGGCCGGTTGCACCCTCATCGCGGATTTCCCCGCCAACACCGGTGGCCGCACCGGGAAAAGGCGAAATGGCGGTCGGATGGTTATGCGTTTCGACTTTCATCAAAATATGCGTTTGTTCCTGGGCATAGCCGTAAACCTGCCGATCGCCTGGGTAAAAACGCGCAATTTCCGCGCCTTCGATGACACTGGCGTTATCCGCATAAGCCACCAGCGTGCCTTGCGGATGCGCTTGATGCGTGTTGCGTATCATCGCAAACAGCGATTTATCCTGCGCTTTACCGTCCACAATCCAATCCGCATTAAATATTTTATGGCGGCAATGTTCGGAATTGGCCTGGGCGAACATCATCAATTCAACATCCGTCGGATCACGTTGCACTCGTTGAAAATGATGCAATAAATATTCAATTTCATCCGCTGATAACGCCAGCCCCATGGCTTGATTCGCCTGCCGCAACGCTTCGATACCGCCATGCCGCACATCAATCTCGTTGAGCGGTTTCGGTGCAAAATGCTGAAACAACTTAGCTGCATCGTCAAACGAAGCAAACACGGCTTCCGTCATGCGATCATGCAGCAAAGGCATGAGGCGCGCCTTATCCTGATCCGAAAGTTGTTCATGGCATTGAATGTAATACGCGATACCGCGCTCGATGCGCTCAACCGCAGTTAACCCGCAGTGATGCGCAATATCCGTCGCTTTACTGGACCAGGGGGAAATTGTGCCCGGGCGTGGCAACACCAAAAAAAATTCGCCAGGATGCGGATTGTTTTCCTGAGCCGGGTCATCATTGAGTAACCTCCTCAGCGCGTTGAATTCCTCAATCTGCAAATTCCGTGTCATCGAACAAAAATGCCAATATTCGGTAGTTACCGAGACTACTTGCAGATCCAGCGTATTAATTTCTTTGAGTAATTTTTCCAGACGAAACGAAGATAGCGCACGTCCACCACAGAATTGGAGCATCGGGGAGTATCAAACTGTTATTTAAAGATTACAATTTTACACGAGAAGATATACTTATCGTTGCTCATCCGATGATGCTGACAAATATGATAAATGCTGATTCCGTTTTTTTGACTGCAGAAATACGTGACATTGAACATCAGGCGGCAATGCTGCCCAACCCTCCCCGCTTGATGGAAAAGGCCGGCTTGGCAGCTGCGCAAATCATCCGTGATCAATTGCTTAAGCACACGCATCATTCTGTATTGGTACTCGCCGGCCCAGGCAATAACGGCGGCGATGCTTTCGTTGTGGCACGTTATCTGCAGGAATGGGGCCATGCGGTTACTGTGGCATTTACCGGCGACCGCGACCGCGTACCGTTCGATGCCAAGCAGGCAATGCAAGCCTGGCTCGCCGGCGGCGGCGAAATCTCCGCCGACATCCCCAACGATCAACATTGGGATGTCGTGATTGACGGTTTATTCGGCATCGGCCTGGATCAATCCAAGCATCGCCCGATCGAAGGCAAATACCGGGAATGGGTGGATCGCGTCAATCAGGTGCCTGTTCCCATCGTGTCGCTGGATATTCCATCCGGGCTGGGCAGCGATGACGGCTGCATTTATGGTGTGGCGGTACGCGCCACCATTACCGTGACATTCATCGGATTAAAACCCGGTCTGTTCACCAACTTCGGGCCTGAGTGCTGCGGCACGGTTGTGTTGTGCGATCTGGATATCCCACTCGCCTCACCACCCGCACCACACATCTGGCTGCTTAATAAAAAGCTGGCGCAATCGCTGCTGCCCCCTCCGCGCTGTGCCAATAGCCACAAAGGCACGTTCGGCAATCTCGCCATTCTGGGTGGCGCTACCGGCATGGTCGGCGCAGCGCTGCTTGCCGGTCGCTCGGCCTTGTATCTGGGCGCTGGACGCGTCTACCTTGGCTTGCTGACTCGTCTTGCCCCGCCCGTTGATTTTTCACAACCTGAATTGATGCTGCGCTCGCCTCCGGAACTATTTAAGCTGAAATCATTAGACTGTCTGGTGGCCGGCCCCGGTTTAGGTGACGAACCGGAAGCACTGTCCTGGCTGGATTGCGCGCTCAGTACCGAATGGGCTCTAGTGCTGGACGCCGATGCATTAAATCTAATCGCCATACATCCGCACCTGGCCAAGAAACTCAGTCAACGCAAAGCTCCGAATATCTTGACCCCGCATCCCGCTGAAGCCGCCCGTCTGTTGAAAACGGATACCCATGTCATACAAAACAACCGTATGGATGCCGCGTATAGAATTTCACAACAATTCAATTGCTACGTAGTGCTGAAAGGTGCCGGGAGTATTTGCTGCTTTCCCAATGGAGAACGCCACATAAACACCAGCGGCAATCCCGGACTCAGCACTGCGGGAACCGGCGATGTGCTGGCGGGAATGATCGGTGCGCTGATTGCTCAAGGCTTGAATCCGGATCATGCGCTGTTGCTGGCGGTTTACTTGCACGGCGCCGCCGCCGATAGCCTGCTGCAACATAATCACGGCCCACTGGGTATGACTGCATCGGAAATTATTGCTGCTGCGCGTTCCCTGTTGAATGATTGGATTTATCAGAAGAAATAAAACATTCTTGCAACGCGATGCAAAGTTTTCACAGCATTCATGCGTATTACTCGATAGCGTAAAAATACTATCGTAAGCCGACATTTCTACATTGATGCTATATCATCTGTTCCAATAAAATCCGCCCCTTGATTTATAATCCCAATCAATTTCTATTTACGGTTTACTGTGTTAAGGACATTTAATGACACCTCTATCTCAATCAATTAAGCGTATTCTCGTGCAATCATCGCTGGTAATACTGGCCATTTCGCATACCGCGATAGCCAGTGAATCTTTAGCCACGACGCCTTGTTGTCAACAATCCGACTCAAAACAATCCCATTCGATCGAATTGCCCGCGGAAGCCATTCAGAAACTGAAAATTGATGCCGGATTCGGCTGGGGGATTTTTAGTGGCACGATCTACAACGGCAGTGAAAATTACCATGTAACCCAATTGGTTGTCAGCATGGAACCCATCCACGGCCACCATCACATGGACATGCACGCCACCATGTCGCACGACCCCAAAATACATCACATTGATCTGGATCTGCCGCCGGTATCGAAAGGCGCTTTATCGATGCCTTTAGCCAACGAGGATGTTCACATTCATGACTTTACGTGGAAAATCATTAAGGTCATGGGTTATCAAACGCATTAGCACCAATTCTTTACCGCAAACACTGAAGGATTAAGTCCATATAAAATTTGCGTGTTTATAATTGGAGCCTTATGATTCCAATTCCATAAAAAATGAGGCTGCTATCGTGAACAGTAAGCACTTGATCATCACATTAGCTGTATTCTTATGTAGTCTCACTAATACAGCACTTGCCGTGCCTGTTTCAGCCTTAATTGATTTACATGCAGAAGCAGTATTAAAAGAACTGGATGGCGATACTGCCGTTGTGACCAGCCTTGTCCTTGACTCTGCGACAGATTCATGGGGAACGCCACTGGCACCCTTGCATGCCGCAGTTAATGCAACCGCAGTGGATGCCAATCAATCGCTTACTGTTTCCGGGAGTGCTGAGGCAACTTGGGGATCTGGTGGTAATTCAGGACATGTTTCTTTCAGTGAATTTGGCTATTCAGGTGAAGCAAACTTCTATTTAGTCGGTTTGAGAAATAATTTCTGGAGCTATTCGTTTATAGCGGACAACGATGGTTCTTTTTCCATGGTATATGACGTTTCAGTCGTGGATACCATTGGGAGTGATGCATTTGGCTTGATTGGCTGGAATATTAATTGGAGTGGGCCGGGCGGCGGCTTATTATTGTCTGATGTATTCGATCCAACAGCGCATGGTCTATTTTCACGCCCCATTGTTGCGGGGCAGCTTTATACCGTGGGACTCCAAGGCGGGCCAGGTTTGGAATCCATATGCCTTCCTGATTGTAATATCCTATTGTCGAATCATGTACAAGGCAATTTTGATTTTACCATCTCGCCTGTACCTGAACCATCAGTGGTCCTATCGTTTCTTCTTGGATTGATAACACTTAACATTTTTCACCGCAGGCAGGTTTATAGCGCGAACATACAACATCATGATTATGAATATTAAATTTTACCATCAAGCACACTGATCAATAACATGCAGCAATCGTTCAAGAATATCCGCAATTTCCTCATTTATGTGTTTGTTATTTCATTGGTTTCATTGGTATATTTTATTTATGCTTATTCGGTTCACTCAATTCCTGAAGAACGCGAAACATTCCTGACCGAACTCGGTGAAGGTTTTGGTAAAACGGGTTTAGTACTGCTGGCATTCATTTATTTCCGCACCTTGCTGAAACTGGCGTTGGGTCAAGGAAAATTAGCGCAGCGTTTGCTCCCGGATTATGTCCCCCCGATCAATTCATCCCATCTTAACCGCTTGCTAACCTGGATGAATCGCACACATATTTACATCGGCATTGCAACAATCGCCATCATTCTGTTACATATCACCATGATGGGATTCTCTCGATATAGCTACATTCTTTTCTTCCCAGCCTTGCTGGTACTGATCATCTGGCAAGGAATCTTCGGCCTGTTCTTGACCTTACGTTATACACCCGCTGAGCTGAAGAAATTTTCTTACTTGGTGCATGCTCAGTTTGTTACTGGCGTTGCTATCGGAGTATTTGCTTTTTTTGGTCATGTGCTTATTGATGATTGATACAAATATGTTTAAGACATTCAAAAGAGATATCAATGTGGCTATCGCCTATCATCCCACCTTGATTCCTACAGAATCATATGAACCAGCAACATATCACCGTGTGTCATGGTGCTCATCTTCATGCAGCACATTTTATAAATCAATTTAAGCAGATGCCCTGCTTTTTAATCAAAAAATACAGGATGTTTTGCTTATAAAATAAGTAGATTTGACCCATGACAAATCTTGATCTATCACCTATAGTAAAATTTGAAAAGTAGGCGATATTTATCACTGCACCTATAAACTAAAGCGCTATTTTTATTTGTATGAGAAATTGAAGTTAAATTTTCAATTTTTTATAGAAACTAGGCGATAATGCAATGTTTTTCTGCTCGTTTACGGGCATGCTGTTGTTTGTTTAATATAGATTTTTTATTATTTTCCATGATGATAAAAGAATCGATGTCTCTCCAGTTCTTATATTCAATATCAGGAGCTATAAATAATGTTTAAGCATTTTCTTCCTGCACAAGGGATGTGGCGTCTAAAGTATCTTATAGTAGCTACTTTGGCCTTTTTCTCATTGACTGACAGGGCTATTACGCCCGCACTGGCAGCAGGACCAGAAGCGCACTTGAAAGGAGAATTTGGCCCCCTGCACAATTGGCCGATTATACCGCTCGCCATGATGCTTATGCCCGATGGACGGGTATTTGCTTATGGAACAACCCCGGCCGGGGTGCAGAATGCCAAATTGCATTATGCGATATGGGATCCCTCGGTGGGGACCGGCACCAGTGCGTTTGAAATTTTACCCAATACCACCAATACAGATATTTTTTGTGCAGGTCAAGCATTGATCCCTGCGACAGGTCATGCACTGATCGTCGGTGGGGATGCTGTGGTGAACACAAAGCGCAACTATGCAAATAGTGACGTCAATATCTTTGATCCGACTACGGATACACTCATACGCCAAACTCAAAATATGGCTTTTAAGCGTTGGTATGCAACGGCAGTAACTATGCCAAATGGCGAACATGCCATACTGGGCGGTCGTAACGATAGAAATTTTGCGGGAACATCGACTATTCCAGCTACCGTGGAAAACTATTCGCCCATACCGGAGGTACGATCGGTGGCTGGCAATTGGCGAACACTCAGTACAGCAAGTAGTGACGCTGCTTACGGAGGACTCGGTGGCGCCTCGTGGTTTTATCCGCGAGCCTGGGTGAATCCACAAGGCACGATATTCATTCTTGGGCACAATGGGCCAATGTATAAGCTTGATATTTCAGGTACTGGTACGCTCACTAAATACAAAGCAAAAACTGTAGTTGGTCGCAATAACTTGCCCAGTGTAATGTATGCTCCTGGTCGAATTCTCTCTGTCCGCAAAGATCGTGTGGCAGTAAACGTTGATATCAACGGTACCGGTGAACCCATTGTATCCCCAGCCGGTCTTCTAGCAAAAGATCGCCAGTATGGTAGTGCAACTGTACTTGCCGACGGCCGGGTCTGGGTTAATGGCGGTTCATCGACCGGCAATGATCTAGTAGGTATGGCATTAGAATCCGAGCTTTGGGATCCGAATACTGGTCACTGGACAACCACAGCAAGCGCAGCTACAGCAAGGCTATATCATTCCGCTTCACTCTTGCTTCCGGATGGAACTGTAATCACTGGAGGAGGTGGTGCGCCAGGTCCGCTCAAGCAGTTAAATGGTGAAATTTTCTACCCACCTTATCTGTTTAAAACAGATGGAAGCGGTGAATTTGCACCTCGTCCGGAAATTATTGATGCTCCGACGACAATAATTACCTGGGATCAAGAATTCTCAATCGAAGCAACCGCTAGTATCTCCAAAGTCACGCTTGTGCGCGTAGGTGCAGCCACACATACATTTGATCACGAGACGCGCTTTTTTAATCTACCCATTCCACAAACAGGCACCATTGTGACCGTGCGAACACCGGCAACAGCCAATATAGCTCCCCCAGGCTTCTATATGGTTTTTGTTTGGGATGCTTCAGGAGTACCTTCTGTTGCGAAAATTATACAGATTGGCTAAAAAATCGTTTGTCATTCTCAGTCAGCATAGTAGCTATTGAGAAAGAAAATACACAGAAGAGCCCCGTGTTTTATAACACGGGACTGGTGCAATCAAATAATATTCACTCTGTTTTTATAGCAATCACTTCATCAACCAAATCGTTTTCATCATACCTAATTAAATAAGCCATTTCATCACCGCTAAATGTTATCTCAGTCGGTATACCCACGAGCTCCCATAATCCCAATGTCACAACATCTGCAGCACCATGAAAAAAGGCCCTACTTACTTTGGTTCCTGTGCTATATCCTTGAACAAATTTAAAGATTTCAAATTTTTTATTATCTTTATATTCACTGATAATGGGTGCGCCGTATTCGGCAATTAGTACAGTTCTTGACACGCCTATGCTAAATAAACTGATATCTTTTTTGACTGGTTGTTTTGCAGCCATAAAAACAGAGCACCCAGAAACTTGAACAACCAATAAAACCAATAGCAAAATAGAAAATATGCATCGCTCTAAAATAATCATTTTGTTATCATTTGTTTATCAGGATCCTTGGTAATTAGGATGAAATCAGTTAGTCGTTTACAATGTGGGAAAACGGGACGAAGTTTTGCATAACTAGCCGAGAGTATCACACAAGAGCTTCTTATATTTCTTGATCACTTTCAATCTTCACTGATCAGCGTGATTGAGTTCAAATAATTAACTTATCGAATTAATTCTCGGCTATAAATAAAAATATGAGCCTTAGATACACTCCTCCCCCTTTCTGCTCATATCTCTGCCACAGTAATGATAGGAATATTTTATTACTTTCTCCGATTCCTTACTAGGAAACCTATATCCCCCATCCGCATATCCCACACATAAAATCTGACTAACCGAACGATCTCCAGCTAGTCAGTAGTTATAACATATCCTATTACCTCGTTTGCCTTGACGTATGCGAACAAAACCATACCATAAAAAACAATTAATTAACAATTAGTTGCCACACAACGATTCATTTTATTCTGAGAATTAGCCTATTTAAGCCTCTCTTTTAAACACTAAAGTTTCGGTGTTGCTTTGTCGTTCAGGAATTCTCGAAGCAATCAATGCAAGAAAAAATCTTATATTAAATTATAAAGATACGTTCCATCTATAGAAGATGATCATTCATTGCTTCCAGTAAGAAGTTCAAAGTGTAAATCCCACGAGGCTGTCCGAGAATAGTTATCGCAGTGAAGGAAAACGATATTCAGACATATTTCTGAACATTTGTGGAAATTCATATTATTCCATTTAACAAAATGATCAAGAAACATGACTTAACAAGTTTTTCTGTAACAAGCCGCTCTATTCTCAGGCAGCTTCCTACTTTAAAAAGGAATCTTTCATATGCAAATTGAAAATATCATTAAAATTCGAGTCAACACTACTTCTACTCACTTAGCGAAAAAAATACACAATACGCTGACTACATTATTATTTACCCTAAGCATAATATTGGCCACCTGGGGAACATACGCTATCGGAGCGGTCACTCCAAACCCCATTAAATGGCATCCTGGTCATTATGTTATGCTCGTAAGTCCAGGCCAAGATAGCGCCTATTATATGGATCAAATATACAATGAACTCGATACATATTCTGCAATACGCGGAATAGCAATACGTTACAACTGGGCAGAGTTGGAACCAGCAAAAGGTGTGTATGATTTTGCGTCTATCGATAAACACCTTACTGAGCTTGCAGCGCGAGATAAACGCCTTATTATTTTACTGGAAATAAAATCATTCGATCCTAACGAAATCCTTATACCAGATTACCTGAAAGCTGCAATTTATGAAGGCGGAGTATTCGCACATACCAAAGGATACAATCTCAAATTGTGGAATACCGCGGTGCGTGATCGCTTAGGCGCGCTGGTTCGCGCATTGGGCAAGCATTTAAATGCTCACCCTAACTTTGAAGGTTTCGGTCTGCAAGAAACTGCTATGGGACAACCACTAAAGCCGCTAACCAGCGCTCAAATAGACACTTATTACAAAAATCTGCTCAGTATCAATCAGCGCATGCGTAATAATTTCCCCAACACAATGACGTTTCAGCTTACAAACTATCCACGTGGAATTCTAGATTCACTTATTAATGAATTAAAGACAATGGGGGCAACATTAGGTGCTACAGACATTTTTCCACAAGAGCCGGGATTGAACTTTCCAGGATCGAAACATTCACCCAGAGGACTCTATACCTACTTTCCTCAGCTTAACGGCGTTATTCCTCTGTTAGCTCAAGTAGAGAAAGCAAATTATGAGAACACCAAACACGACGACACTGGCTATCAACCAACCATAACCGAGCTGTTTAATTTTGGAAAAGATAAACTGCATGCCAATTACATCTTATGGACACGCTCTCCAGGTTACTACGATGATGTATTGCTAATGCTGAATCAAACAGCACAAAAAAGCACTCTCTCGGGTGGCCTAAATTCAGCCTGCCCAACCAGTATTGCCTCCTGTATCGACTAATAACAACAGCTTAAACATGCATTGGACGAAGGCTATATTTCCTAAAATATAGCCTTCGTCTCTATTAATCTCCATTCATTTAGTCGGTCATAATTAAATATGGACCAGCTACTATCACTGATGCACCAATAGCGAAAGACTTCGGTTATCTCGCTATTTTTGTTGAATTGTCACCTATCCAATTCGCTAAGTGCTACGTTCTGCGCGCAGGTGCTGGAAACAGCGACTCAAGACTAGAGCTGTCTACAAATCATAGATATCGATTAGGGTATCCAATTTACTAGCAAAACCTTTTATCTATGCGCAAAGATCTCCTCTGCATCACGTCACTTGAATGCAACGCTATCGGCATGATTATATGTGATAAACAGCAATAGTAATAAAAGACTAGAAAATACGGGGAAAACTCGTTTTATCTCTAAGAATGAATTTTGTAACGATATGCTACCTTCTCAAACCAGAACCTGCCATCAATGGTTAAATCATTAAATTCCTGGGAGTCAGCACAATGCTCGTTATTGTTGGTTACATTATCATTATTATCTCGGTATTCGGTGGTTTCGCTTTAGCGGGTGGTCATCTCGCTTCGCTATGGCAACCGGTCGAACTTCTTATGATTGGTGGCGCTGCGGTTGGTGCGTTTGTCGTCGGCAACTCAAATAAAGCGCTCAAGGCAACCATGAAGGCTTTACCAACCGTTTTTAAAAATTCTAAGTATACCAAAGCGTTGTATATGGATTTAATGACGCTGCTCTATGAGGTACTTGGAAAAATTCGCAAAGAAGGACTGATGTCCATTGAAGCAGACGTAGATGATCCCGGTAACAGTCCTATTTTTACCAAATATCCCGATATCTTAGCTGATCATCACATTACAGAATTTATTACTGATTACTTAAGATTAATGGTTGGCGGCAATCTTAATTCTCTAGAAATAGAAAATTTAATGGATAGCGAATTGGAAACTCACCATCAGGAAGGTGAAGTACCTATCCATACCATATCCAAGCTCGGTGACGGCTTACCTGCTTTTGGCATTGTTGCGGCTGTGATGGGGGTGGTGCATACCATGGAATCGGTTCATCTCCCTCCTGCGGAATTGGGTATTTTGATTGCTGCGGCACTGGTGGGTACATTTTTGGGAATTTTACTTGCTTACGGTTTTGTCAGTCCTTTAGCCGGCAAACTTGAACATAACCTGCACGAATCCAGCAAATTATATGAATGTATCAAAATCACTTTGTTGGCAAATTTAAATGGCTATTCTCCTGTTCTTGCTGTTGAGTTTGGCCGGAAAGTCTTATTTACCACCGAGAGGCCCTCCTTCATGGAATTGGAAGAGCATGTCAAGCAAAGCAAAACAAAGTAATCATTAAATAACATTCAATTTGAATTGAGAGAATACCTATGGCTGATGATCTTGCACAACGACCGATAGTCATCAAGCGGATTAAAAAGGCAGCAGGTGGCCATCATGGTGGTGCCTGGAAAATTGCTTATGCCGATTTTGTTACCGCCATGATGGCTTTCTTTTTACTCATGTGGTTATTAGGATCGTCGACCAAGGCCCAACTGGAGGGCATCTCGGATTATTTTAAAACACCATTAAAAGTTGCCATGTCAGGCGGATCGGGTAGCGGTGATAGTAGCAGTGTCATTAAAGGTGGCGGTACTGATTTTACTCGCCAAGAAGGCCAGGTACAGAAAGGTGTTATTAAGGAACAAAAAATTGACAATGAAACCAAGAAAATTCTACGGGAACGCGCCGAGCTGATCAAACTGGAAGGGTTGAAGAAAAAGATAGAGCAAGCCATCGAAGCGAATCCAGCCTTAAAGAAATTTGAAAACCAGCTTTTACTGGATATCACAACGGATGGATTAAGAATTCAAATTGTCGATGAACAGAATCGCCCTATGTTTGCACTTGGTAAAGCCGAACTACAGCCCTATACCAAAACCATTCTGAGAGAAATTGGAAAAATGCTCAACGATGTCAGTAACAAAGTCAGTCTCTCTGGACATACTGACGGCAAACCGTTTCCATCGGGTGATAAGGGTTTCAGCAATTGGGAATTATCAGCGGACCGGGCCAATGCATCACGACGCGAACTCGTTGCAGGCGGTATGGATACCAATAAAGTACTCCAAGTAGTTGGCTTGTCTTCCGCAGTATTATTTGACAAAAATGACCCGCTAAATCCGATCAATCGTCGAATCAGCATCGTAGTAATGAATGAAAAAGCCGAGAAAGCAGTCACCATGGATAATCCTACCGTCGATATCGATATGCAAGGTGAGCCTGGCAAAGAACTGTTACAAACCCCATGAAAGCATTCCTCATTTAACGATATGATCTGCAATATCCTATGTTAAAACATCAGCATTCTTCAATCACTGCGCTACTGATTCAGATCGTTGCCACGCTATTGATAGTGCTTGTCATAATCTCTCAATCCTTCATCGCATTGAGTATATTCGAATGGAGTATGGTGCAGGGTTTAGTGGCCGGATTCATCAGCTACTATGTGCGCATGCCCTATTGGTGGATACCGATTCACCTTGTGTTTGTGCCGCTTATCATCGCAACACTGGCACTCAATATTTCCCCGCTTTGGTTTTTGCTGTTTTTTATTTGCTTGCTATCAATTTATGGCAAAACCTACAAAACTCAGGTGCCACTGTATCTTTCAAGTAAAAGTGTGAATGTTGCGCTTGAATCATTGCTGCCCAAGCAAGGTCAGTTTTCTTTTGTTGATTTGGGGAGTGGTTGCGGCGGCTTATTAAATAATCTGGCAAGTGCACATAAGAATGGTCAGTTCTACGGTATCGAATCAGCCCCCTTACCATTCTTAATCAGTCGATTAAGAAATATATTTCGTACTTTACCCTGCAAAATATTCTGGGGTGATTTCTGGGATCACGATTTTTCAAACTATGATGTGGTATACGCTTACCTATCACCGGTTCCGATGGAATCGCTATGGCGCAAAGCCAGTAAAGAAATGCGCCCGGGCAGCCTGCTGATCAGCAATACGTTTATGATTCCAGGACTCACACCGCACAAAACCATTCAGCTCAACGATTTTTCAAATTCTACGCTATATCTGTGGAAAATATAGCGTTGAGAATGTTATTGACGCCGCCAGGTAGTCCCTTGTGAGCCATCCTCAAGAATAACTCCCTGTTCCAATAGATTCTTGCGAATCGTATCAGCATCTGAGTATCGGCCTTCTTTACGCGCAGTAATACGTTGCTGGATCAATTGCTCAATCTCGTCTTGAGCCAAAGAGTCCGGCACATTGACAGCCGCTTTATTTTGTAAATAATCTTGCGGATTTTGCTGTAATAAACCCAATAAACCACCCAGTGCTTTCAGCAAGCTTGCGCTTTCCTGTGAATCCGTTTTATTAATATCACTGGCAAGCTCAAACAATACGGCGATTGCTTCGGGCGTATTAAAATCATCGTTCATGGCATCCTGGAATTTCCGCGCAGCAGCATTACTCCAATTGATAGCTGTTTTTTCAGTCGGCCCGACTTCCTTGAGTGCAATATACAAACGATCCAGCGCAAGTTTTGTATCCTTGAGATGCTGATCCGAATAATTCAATGGACTGCGATAATGTGCGCGCAGAATAAAGAAGCGCACGACTTCAGCTTGATAATATTTGAGTATTTCTCGAACGGTGAAAAAATTACCTAACGATTTCGACATCTTTTCATTGTCGACTCGCACAAATCCATTGTGCATCCAATAATTAACAAATGGATGATCATGCGCCCCTTCGCTTTGGGCTATTTCATTTTCATGATGCGGAAATTGCAGATCCTGACCGCCCCCATGAATATCAAAATGTACACCTAACAACTGTTCGCTCATTGCCGAACACTCAATGTGCCAACCCGGGCGCCCTTTTCCCCAAGGGGATTCCCAAGACGGTTCGCCAGGCTTTGCCGCTTTCCATAGCACGAAATCCAATGGGTCTTTTTTGCTGGAATCGATTTCAACGCGTTCACCCGCACGGAGATCATCCAGCGATTTACCCGACAATTTTCCGTAACCTGGAAAATCATGCACTGAATAATAAACATCTCCATTACTGGCAGGATAGGCAAGTTTTTTATTAACCAGGGTATTGATCATGCTGATCATATGTTCCACATAACCTGTTGCACGTGGCTCGCAGGTAGGCTGCACAACACCCAGCGCTGCAGAATCTTCGTTCATCGCCTGAATGAAACGATTCGTTAGATCTTCAATGGATTCATGATTTTCTTGTGCGCGCTTAATAATTTTATCGTCGATATCGGTCACATTCCGTACATAGTTCACAGCAAAATTGTTTGCCTTAAACCAGCGTACGACCGTATCAAATACAACCAAAACTCTTGCGTGTCCCAAGTGACAATAGTCATAAACAGTCATACCACACACATACATTTTTACCTTTCCAGGCACTAATGGCACGAAGTCTTGTTTTTCACGAGCGATTGAGTTATAAATTTTAAGCATAAGGAGGTTAATAGAGATAAAATTGTAGAACTACTTGTCTTCTTGATAAAATTCTGGACGTTCTGGAGACTGAATTAGAAATTACTGAATGAGTATAACATACTGCCAGAACGAAACTCTCATCCCCACTACACACCCAACAGGACTAAATATGCCCATGCAATTGCGTCAGTTTGTGATTTTTCTATTTCTAATTTCAATCAGCTTAAATGTTGCTGCAACCAACATAACTATCGAGATGAAAACAAATATTGGCAATGTAGTACTCGAACTTTACCCGGATAAAGCGCCTAAAACTGTGGAGAATTTCTTACAATATGTTGACAGTGGATTCTATAAAAATACGATATTTCACCGCGTAATCCCTAATTTCATGATCCAAGGCGGCGGGTTTGATACGACTTTCAATCAAAAGCCTACTCGATCACCCATCCAAAATGAAGCGGCTAACGGTTTAAAGAATGAAGTTGGAACCATTGCGATGGCACGTACAACAGATCCACATTCTGCAACAGCGCAGTTTTTTATCAATGTTGCAAATAACGGATTCCTTAACTACAAAGCCCCCAATCAAAACGGATATGGTTATACTGTATTTGGCAAAGTAATCAGCGGCATTGATATCGTACAAAAAATCGCATCAATACCAACCGGTTCCGGTGGTCCATTCCCAGGTGATGTGCCTAAAACCAGCATAATCATAGAAGATATGATTAAACTACCTGTACTTGAGAAAAATTCACAATAAAGAGCATCACAAATTAATAAAAGGATTGATATGGTTAGATTACAAACCAATTTTGGGGTGATTACACTTGAGCTCGATAGCGACAAAGCACCTGAAACCGTACAGAATTTTCTGAACTACGTAACCAGCGGATTTTACGACAACACGCTATTTCATCGCGTTATTGACGATTTTATGATCCAAGGCGGCGGGTTTGAGCCTGGAATGAAACAAAAGAAAGCGCAAGCACCCATACAAAATGAAGCTGCCAATGGGCTAAAAAACGATGCCTATACGATAGCAATGGCGCGTACTGCGGATGTGCACTCTGCCACAGCACAATTTTTCATTAATGTAACCAACAATGGCTTTTTAAATTACAAATCGCCATCGCCACAAGGCTATGGCTATTGTGTATTTGGAAAAGTAGTTGAAGGTCAGGATGTGATCGATAAAATAAAGAAGGTAAAAACCGGAGATCATGCGGGCCATCAGAATGTTCCACTTGAAGATGTCATCATCCAGAAAGCCGAAGTTATCTAGCCAAACCCGTTGAAAAACTATCTGCGTTGCCGCTACGTGTTAAGAACAGGCTCAGAATGCTCATTTATCACGCATAATGCGCTTTCTCGCCTGTTTTTGCGTGGCATCGGCTGCTGCGGAAATGTTTTTCAACAAGAAGGATTCAAGGTTACGATAGCCCGCGTGCCAAATCAGCTTGAAGATCTTGCACCGCCTCTAACCCTACCGCAATGCGTAACAATCCATCGGATATACCCGCAGCATCCCGTGCTTCTTGACTGATACGCGCATGGGTTGTTGTTGCGGGATGGGTCAATGTACTTTTAGCATCACCCAGATTGGCAGTTATCGAAATCAAACGGGTAGAATCGATAACGCGCCACGCCGCGTCTTTACCACCCTTCACTTCAAACGTAACGATTCCTCCGCCTGATTTCTGTTGACGTTTTGCCAATTCATATTGCGGATGCGAAATCAAACCCGGGTAAAATACGCGCGTCACATTCGGTTGGGATTCAAGCCACTGAGCCATTTGCAACGCGTGGGCCGAATGTGTCTCCACACGTATTTTAAGTGTTTCGAGACCTTTCAGTATGACCCAGGCATTAAACGCGCTCAGTGTTGGCCCCGCTGTACGCAAAAATCCATATATACCGCCATCCATCAATAAGTCCTTATTACCCAGCACAGCTCCTCCCAATACCCTGCCCTGTCCATCGAGATATTTGGTCGCGGAATGAATGACAATATCAGCCCCCAGTTCGAGCGGTTTCTGCAGGACGGGTGTACAGAAACAATTATCCACGACTAACCAACTATTTGCTTTCTTGGCAATTTTTGATAATTCGGCAATATCGGAAATTTCCGTCAATGGATTGGAAGGTGTTTCCAGAAAGAAAAGCTTAGTGTTTGGTCTTATGGCGGCTTCCCATGAATTAGCATCGGTAGCCGACACAAATGTTGTCTCAATATTAAATTTCTTTAATATGTTATTGAATAAATTTACCGTCGCACCGAATAAACTACGGGAAGCTACAATATGATCGCCCGCAGACAACAATCCCATGATGCAAGCAAGTATTGCCGACATACCGGAAGCAGTCGCTATACATGTTTCCGCTCCTTCAAATACGGCAAGTCGCTCTTCAAATGCTGTCACCGTTGGATTAGTAAATCGGGAATAGATATTACCGGGTTCATTTCCAGAAAAACGAGCGGCTGCCTGGGCGGCACTATCAAACACAAAGCTTGAAGTTAAATACATCGCCTCAGAATGCTCATTAAATTGACTACGATGAATACCGGTATGAAGTGCAAGGGTTTCTGGCTGCAGATGATCTGACATATTGATGAGGTCTCAGCGATAACTAAAATTTTTGAATTGTGAAAGCTTGTGCTATTTCATTATTACCAATCAGATTGTTTCCGGCCGAAATTAATCAGAAATAACCAAACTTAAATCAAGTTGCGTATTAGATCTGGATTGCGCTAAGGAAGAGTGCGTATTGCGTTGTAACTCAATGGCGCGTAAGTATTCAGAGGTCACATCACCGGTAATGTAATTTCCATCGAAACAAGAGGTTTCGAAACTTTTGATAGATGGTGACACTTTTGAAACAGCGTGATTAAGTGCATCTAGGTCTTGAAAAACAAGGTAATCCGCGTCAATTTCACTACAAATTTCCTCGGTATTACGGTCTGTTGCAATCAATTCCTGACGTGTGGGCATATCGATACCATACACATTAGGATACCTAACGGGCGGTGCCGCGGAAGCAAAATAAATTTTATTTGCGCCTGCTTCACGGGCCATCTGGACAATTTCCCGGCTGGTAGTACCTCGTACGATTGAATCGTCAACCAGTAATACGTTTTTACCACGAAACTCAATGCTCATCGCGTTTAATTTTTGCCGTACCGATTTACGTCGTTGTTGTTGACCCGGCATAATGAAGGTGCGACCGACATAACGATTTTTGACAAAGCCTTCACGAAAATTAACGCCTAATCGATTAGCAAGTTGTAAGGCGCTGGGGCGACTTGAATCCGGTATTGGAATAACGACATCGATATCGAGGTGATGCATTGATCGCTTAATCTTTTCAGCGAGATGTTCCCCCATATTCAATCGCGTTTCATATACAGAAATACCGTCGATGACTGAATCAGGTCGGGCCAGATATACGTATTCAAAAATACAAGGATTCAGCGAATATTCTGTTGCGCATTGCTTACTGTAGAAATTGCCCGCTTCGTCAATAAAAATTGCCTCGCCAGGCGCCACATCACGAATAAGCTTGAAACCTAATGTATCCAGAGCGACACTTTCTGAAGCAATTAAATATTCATCACCCAACTCATTTTGAATACTACCGAATACTAAAGGCCGTATTCCATAAGGATCACGAAAAGCCAGTAACCCATAACCGGCAATCATCGCTATCACAGAGTAAGCGCCTCTGCACCGTTTATGCACACCGGCCACAGCAGAAAAAATCGTCTCAGGATCAAGCTGGTAGTTACGAGCACTCGCCTGTAATTCATGCGCAAGAACATTCAACAATACTTCAGAATCTGAATTGGTATTGACATGCCTCAGATCAGTCCTGAACAACTCTTGACTCAGTTGCTCAGCATTCGTTAGATTTCCATTGTGAGCTAATACAATACCAAACGGTGAATTCACATAAAAAGGCTGCGCCTCCGCGGAAGAACTTGCTGAACCTGCGGTAGGATAACGAACATGGCCGATGCCCATATTGCCGGCAAGTGCTCGCATATTTCTTGTGCGAAACACATCACGCACCAAACCGCACCCTTTATGCATGTGAAAAGTACTACCTTGTGCGGTTACTATACCGCTCGCATCCTGCCCGCGATGTTGCAGCATTAGCAGGCCATCATAAAGCAATTGATTAGCTGGTGATTGTGCAACGATGCCGAGAATTCCACACATAGAAATACTCCGTAAATTTTGCTCTCTTCAGCCTAAGACTCAGAATAAAATCCAAGACAAAAATAAAAACGCTTTATAGAAAACAATACACTACAAGCAAATATATTTAAAATTTTCTAATAGTTAATGATATTGAGAATTTTATTTTCTCTCATAACTAATACGCTTTGATAACTCGTTAGGTAACCAGGGTAAAACCTCCATTGCTATCGTTTCCAGGGGTCGGCTTAAAACAGCTTGTTGCCAGAAAACTTGATTGGGAATAGTCGTGAGTCCCGCCAGTAAAACTATTACCGTTACAATAATCAACGCCCTTAAGAAACCAAATACAGAACCCAGTAACCGATCTATAAATCCCAGTCCGATGCCTTTAATCAATGCGGACAACAACATTGTTATCAAGGCCGTTACAAGCAATACCGAAAGAAATGCCAAAACAAATGCAAGTGAGAATCTTAATGTCTCCTCAGCGATTTCAGCAGGAAGAAATTGCTCAAAATAAGAAGCGTAGGCTCCGGCAACTATGAACGCCACTATCCAACCTGCTACAGATAGTGTTTCTCGAACAAATCCTCTGATAATACTTAAAACAATCGATACAAGAAAAATTCCGAAAATGATGTAATCAAAAACAGTCATTATTTAATGAGCAACATCTATTTGGAAGTGATAACACCATCAAATCCAAGTTTTTTTAACTTTTTTAATTCACTTTCAGCTGTATTACGCGTCGTAAATGATCCAATTCGTACACGCGTCACTTCAGCACTCCCGGTTTTAAGTGTTTCGGTATATGCTTTGAATCCATTGAATACCAGATTCTCAACCTGTTGCTTAGCTTTCAATTGATCAGAAAATGCACCAAGCTGTATCACAAACCCTTTTGATACATCTGCAGTTGCTGTTGTGCTGGCACCGGTTGCAGTACTTGTGCTTGCATTGCTCGCAGCATTTACAGTGCTTGCAGCCGCCACAGGTGCACTTTTAGTTTCAGCTAAATGCCTGCTATCAATCTTCGGCTTAATACCTGGAATCGGGATACGTTTTCGCACGCCCAACAATTCTGTTGCTTCTTCAAAGTCCGGTTGGTTAATTTTAGATTTATCTTGTAATTCAGATGAAGAATCAAACTCGGATGTTTCACGCCCGGTTAACTCTTCTTTTGGTGGCAATGCAGCATTCGTTCTGGCACTTTTACTCGGTGTCGGTAAATTAATCGCAATTTCATGCTGCTCATTTTCAGGTTTAGGCTCATCAAAGATGATTGGCAGCACAATTACAGAGAAGATTACTAAAACAATTGCACCAACCAAGCGTCTTCTGGCTCGTTTTCTTAGTAACAGTTCTTCTTCGCTGATATTTTTAGTCATTTGAAATATCCGATTATCGCTTACTCAAAGCGTGTTCACATAGCGCAACACGTCACTCACCGTATAGAAAGATCCAAATACGCAAATTCTATCATTTTTAGTCGCTTGTTCACAGGCAAAAACAAACGCCGCCACACAGTCCTGAAATTGATGAACGCGCTGCTCATCACTTGAAATACCCGCTTTATGAAGCTCATTGATTAAATAATCTGCTGTAGCAGCACGTGAAGAATGGATCGTTGCTACCAACCAGCAATCAATATCATTTTTTAATTGCTGAATAACACCATAAATATCTTTATCTTGCAGCATGGCAAATACCGCATAAGTTCGTCCCATCGGTTTCGTAGCGGCCAAATTTTTAGACAAAACGGAAGCCGCACTGGGATTATGTGCCACATCCAGAATGATCATCGGTTGCGTTGAAACCATCTGAAATCTGCCAGGTATAACCGCTTCAATTAAACCTTGGCGAACATCCTTCATGCTGACAGGCAGTAGCTCATGCAGTGTATCCAATGCGGTCAGGCAGGTACTCGCATTTTGCAATTGCTTTTCACCGCGTAAAGCGGGAAAAGGTAAAGAATATCGCCACCCCTTCGGCCCCCAGAAATCCCACTGCGCATCTTTTTTTGAGAAACCAAATTGTTTAGTCAATTGAAGAAAGTTGGCACCGGTATTCTCTATCTGCTGATGAACGGAATCCGGCAAATCAATTTCCGCACAAATCGCCGGTTTATCCTTTCTAAAAATCGCTGCTTTCTCAAAGCCTATTTTTTCCCGTGTATCGCCGAGATAATCCATATGATCAAGATCAATGCTGGTCAAAATTGCACAATCAGCATCAAATATATTCACAGCATCGAGGCGACCACCCAGGCCAACTTCCAGAATCGCTACATCAACACGCGCCTGAACAAACAAATCCACAGCAACCAATGTACCGAATTCAAAAAAAGTTAATGACGTATGACAACCTTTCCTGGCAGCATCTATTCGCTCAAATGAGTGACAGAGTGTTTCATCGTCAATTTCTTTCTTATCAATCCGGATGCGCTCGTTATAGCGCAGCAAATGCGGTGAAGTATAACAACCTACTGTATAGCCGGCACAATGGAGTATCGATTCCAGCATTGTGCAAACCGAACCCTTACCATTGGTACCACCCACCATGATGATCGGAAATCCGGGCATTAGTCCAAGTGCCAATCGAACCTGATTTACACGCTCCAATCCCATTTCAATGGTTTTTGGGTGAAGCGCTTCAAGATAAGTCAACCAATCAGCGAGCGAGTCAGACTGTCTACTTGGAGCATCCATTTAATATGAATGATTACTCGTTGATAAATGGTAAAAAATGTTAGGTTTTAATATCGGAACTAAGATACAGGTGCAGGGATACGCATCAATTGCGTACAAAGATTGACGATTTTATCGCGCATTTGCCGTCGATCTACGATCATATCGATCGCGCCATGCTGCAATAGAAATTCAGCGCGCTGAAAACCTTCCGGAAGCGTTTGCCGGACTGTTTGCTCAATAACGCGTGGACCGGCAAAGCCAATCAGTGCGCCGGGCTCCGCAATGACTACGTCACCAATAAAGGCAAAGCTTGCTGAAACCCCCCCCATGGTAGGATCGGTCAGGACGGATATAAAAGGCAATTTGTTATGGCTTAATCGTGTCAAAGCAGCGGTTGTTTTAGCCATTTGCATCAGTGAAAACAAACCTTCCTGCATGCGTGCACCACCGCTGGCACTAAAGCAAATGAAAGGCAAATGGTGATCAATACAGGTTCTAACGCCACGTATAAAACGCTCGCCCACCACAGAACCCATGGAACCGCCCATAAAACCAAATTCAAACACGGCAGCAACGACGGGAATGGTTTTGATAGTTCCTTGCATGACCACCAAAGAATCACTTTCATCAGTACTTTCTTTTGCTTGCGTCAAGCGATCCACGTAGCGCTTGCTATCTTTGAATTTCAACGCATCGGTGGCAATCACTTCGGCACCAATCTCACGTCGATCTTTGGGATCAAGCAATTGATCAAGGCGGTTTCTTGCAGAAATGCGATTATGAAAATCACATTTCGGGCAGACATTCAGGTTCTTGGCCAAATCCGTGTAATATAAAACAGCTTCACAGGTGCTGCATTTACTCCACAAACCTTCCGGCACTATTTTCTTTTCACCGGCTTCTTTTCTTTTAATTTTTGGCGGAATGATATTCTGAAACCAACTCATAAGTGTCGTTTCCTAAACTGTGGGTTGAGTATTATTTTCGTTGTCATCGATAGCTTTACGTAGCGAGTTCAGCAAGTTTCCAACATTATCGAGCAGTTCTGCATCAGAAGATTTCTCAATTTCCTCAATGATCCGGCTGCCGACCACCACCGCATCCGCCAAGCCCGCCACTGCTTTGGCAGTTGCGCCATCACGAATACCGAATCCGACACCAATCGGTAATGAAATATAATTACGCAGCTGCGCCAACATCGCACTCACCTCCTGAAGATCAAGATGTGATGCGCCCGTTACTCCTTTTAACGAAACATAATAAATATAGCCTTTGGCCATTTTCGCCACTTGCTCAATACGCTGTTGAGGCGTTGTGGGAGACAGCAAAAAGATTGCATCAATCTCCTGTTGATCCAGACATTGGACCCACTCGCCTGATTCTTCAGGCGGGTAATCAACGATTAAAACACCATCGACGCCACATTCTTTCGCTTTGATTGCAAACGCTGCATAACCCATTGCTTCAACAGGATTTGCATAGCCCATCAGAACCACGGGAGTGTTCGTGTCTATTTTCCTGAATTCCGCCACCATACCAAATACATCATTCAGGCTGACGTGATGTTTCAAGGCGCGCTCTGAAGATCTCTGTATCGTTGGCCCGTCTGCCATCGGATCTGAAAAAGGCACGCCCAGCTCAAGAATATCAGCGCCCGATTGTACAAGCCGGTGCATCAGTTGTACGGTGATTCCCGGATTAGGATCACCCGCCGTAATAAATGGTATGAGCGCCTTGCGATTTTGTTTTTTTAATGCGGCGAATGTCTTGGCAATACGATTCATTTTTTTAGCATCATCTTGCCCACTAAAAAAATTCAGTAAATTCTTAATACTATCTAGGCTCATCTGCTCAATCCGATCTCAATTCTTTTCAGGAAATTAAATATAAATAGCACTTTTATTTGTTAGGCTACTAAAGGGTTAAGCCGGACATTTGCGCAACAGTAGCCATATCCTTATCACCCCGACCGGACAGATTAACCAGCAGCAATTTATCTTTAGGCAATGTCGGTGCATATTTGGCAGCATAAGCCAGTGCATGACTTGATTCTAACGCCGGCATGATACCTTCATAGCGACACAGTGTATGGAATGCCTCTAATGCTTCATCATCAGTGATCGCAACATATTCAGCACGCCCACAATCTTTAAGCCAGGCATGCTCGGGCCCTACCCCGGGATAATCAAGACCGGCTGAAATTGAATGTGTCTCAATAATCTGACCATTCTCATCCTGGATAAGGTAGGTGCGGTTTCCGTGTAAAACACCAGGTCTTCCCGTCGACAAGGTCGCCGCGTGTTGATTTGTATCAATGCCTTTTCCCGCCGCTTCCACGCCAATCAACCGAACGTTGACGTCATCAATATACGGATAGAATAAGCCGATTGCATTGGATCCGCCACCGACACAGGCAATCAGCGCATCCGGTTGTCGACTAAAATCTTCTTGCATTTGCACTTTGGCTTCATTCCCAATGATCGCCTGAAAATCCCGCACCATCATGGGATATGGGTGCGGTCCGGCAACGGTGCCAATGATATAAAAAGTGTTTTCAACATTGGTAACCCAGTCACGCATCGCTTCGTTCAGTGCATCTTTTAATGTTCGGGATCCCGATTCCACCGGCACGACAGTCGCCCCCAAAAGCTTCATGCGGTAGACATTGGTGGCCTGGCGTCTCACATCTTCAGAGCCCATATAAACAACGCATTCCATACCATAGCGTGCGGCTACCGTAGCGCTGGCTACACCATGCTGGCCCGCACCAGTTTCTGCAATGACACGTTTTTTACCCATGCGCCGTGCAAGCAGCGCCTGCCCGATCGTATTATTTATTTTATGCGCACCAGTATGATTCAAATCCTCACGCTTCAACAATATCTGGGCGCCGCCCAAATGTTCAGACCATCTTTTGGCATGATAGATCGGACTGGGACGTCCCACATAATGCTTTAATTCATAAGCAAACTCTGCCTGAAAATCGGGATCGTTACTATAATATTCATACTGTTTTCGTAAATCTTCCAGTGCAGAAATTAATGTTTCAGCAACAAAAATGCCTCCATAAGGACCGAAATGGCCATCTTTACTGGGAAGGTCATAAGCACTCACAATTGTCTAACTCCTTGCATGAAAGCAAAAATTTTTTCTTCATCTTTAATACCTTTGGATGCTTCCACGCCACTTGAAACATCAACTGCCCACGGTTGGGTTTGTTTGATTGCCATTGCCACATTATGCGGATTTAAGCCACCGGAAAGTATAAGCGGCAGTGGCAGATGTTGTGGAATCAACTGCCAATCAAATGCATGGCCTGTACCGCCGGGCATATCGGCAGCATATGTATCAAGCAATAATCCACTCGCTGTATTATAACGCTCGGCATATTGTAGCAAATCCGTGTCTTGTTTGACTCTAATCGCTTTAATATAAGGTTGGGAAAATTGATTGCAAAACTCCGGTGTTTCATCACCATGAAATTGCAGCAGATTTAGTTTGGCAACTCGAGCGGTTTCTTCCACCCAGGCAGCATCCGGGTCAACATAAACACCGACTGTACAAACGAAAGGCGGTATATGTGCCGCAATCCGGTGCGCTGAATCCGGATCAATATAGCGCGCACTGTGCGGCCAGAAGACAAAACCGATTGCATCGACACCACATCGAATCGCTGTGTTTGCATCTTCATACCGTGTAATACCACACACTTTCACGCGCACTGACATTTAAGCAACAATCTTCTTTATGAAATTAATGATATGCCTGGGATCAATGGAGCTTCGGCTAATTCCGGCATGCACCAGTCGTCATGATATTTCACACCGGCCAGATATAGGCCTGCAGCAGAAAAAGTCGGTGCTGCGCACGTCCGATTGCAATTTTCCAACAATTCATACATCCATTCAGGAGGATACTTTCCTTTACCGATATAAACAAGGCAACCGATAATATTTCTTACCATATGCTGCAAAAATGCATTGGCGCGCAAATCAAAAACGAAAAGATTTCCTTGGCGAGTAATATGTAATTGCGTCATTGTTCGTATCGGGGATTTTGCCTGACATTCGGCTGCCCGGAAAGCGGAAAAATCATGCTCACCGATTAAAATATTCCCTGCGGATTGCATTCTCTCCAGCTCCAGCGGCACATGATGCCACCCGACCTTGTGATGATGAATGCCCGGCCTAACCGGCTGATTCAGTAACAAATACAGATAGCGCCGCTCGAGTGCACTATATCTCGCGTGAAACGCATCGGATACTTCAGTCGCCCACAAAATAGCAATATCATTGGGTAAGAATGCATTGACACCCCGCACCCATGCACTGAGAGGGCGTTGCACCGCGGTATCGAAATGTACTACTTGATACAATGCATGAACGCCGGTATCGGTGCGCCCGGCGGTAATGACACGAATTTTTTCTTTTGCTATCGCAGATAAAGCCGCTTCAAGTGCGTCTTGGATGGAACAACTTTGAGGCTGACTCTGCCATCCGCAGTAGCGGCCACCATCATACTCTAGGACAAGGGCTATGCGCACAAATCAAAAACCGCCGCTTCAAACTGTTGAATATCCCATGTCACTATGCAGAGAATGTTCATCATTACAAACTCTTTAACAATTTTCTTGCCACTTTCTTTTGCTTTGTATCACCATCACGAATAACTTCTTCGAGCATTTCTTTGGCGCCTTCTTTATCATCCATTTCCTGATAAGCTTTTGCCAAATCTAATTTGGTTTCAACTTCTTGCCACTGCTCACTTTTCTCATTCAAACCCGATGCTTGATCCTTTTTATCAACTGCGTCTGAATCTTCGATATCCAGATCAATATCAGCCAATCCAAGCTCCGGTACATGCGGCACTGGCTCTGACCGCTTGGTATTATCTGTAGATTCCTGATACTGATCAAAATCCAAGGCTTCATCCATTAGCTCAGATGCATTAAAATCATTATTACCCGATCTGGATCCAGCATTTATTTTAGGTATTTCGATTTCATTGGCAGATTCTTCCTCTGCTAAATCGATATCTGAATGCGTAAATTCAAACGCTACTGAATCGTCTTTTTCCGACGCTCTATCTTCAAAATCTATCGGATCCAAAGCATGTTTTGAATCGTCAAGATCAACTTCTAATTCGTAATCTGAAGCGTTAATTTCTTCTTGTAAGCTTTCAGGATCATCTGATAATTCAATTTTATCTTTAGCATCATGAACTGCAGCAAGAGATTGTTCTTTAGTTACATCTTGATCAATCTCGTGCGCTTCATCCGTTAAATCAAAGTCAATTTTTTTCTCAGAATCTGCAGAGCTATAATCATCTCCAGAATCAATTGGTTGATTTCTGTCTTCTGAAAAATCCTCTTCCAAATTCAGATTGATTGCTTGATGATTTGATTGTGCGTCATCAGTCGACACTTCATTTTCATCCGATAACTCTGAAGTAAATCTAGCTTCTGATTCGGATTCCTTAATTTGTTCAGTATGTTCTTCGTAAGAAGTCGAGCCTTTATCAAATCTATCGCCATATCCCTCGCTTTCAGGATAAGAATTCATATTCTCGTAGGTTAAATCATCCTTTTCATGCTCAGAAAACGTATGATTGATTTCGGTCGCAGGGATAGCTTGTGCAGCAGCCATTGAGGCCATCCTTGATTGCATTGCGGAAGAAAAATCAGTACTCCTTTCATCTAATTCATTTTCTTCTTCCGACTGACTGCGGCGCTTTTTAAGATACAGCAACACCGCCAGCAATACCAAAATTGAAGCAGCGCCAATGTATTCGATATTTCCAACTATCTGATCAGTCAGCGAATCACCCTCGGTTTCTTGCGGTGATTGCGATTCTGTGTTTGTTTTTATCGT
The DNA here is from genome assembly GCF_024282095.1 of Nitrosomonas sp. GTDB lineage: Bacteria > Pseudomonadota > Gammaproteobacteria > Burkholderiales > Nitrosomonadaceae > Nitrosomonas. The sequence continues at coordinate 7,882 of NZ_JAMWZS010000025.1, read as the reverse complement.
TGTTTCATTGACAGGCTGAACTACCGGAGCTTTTTGCTCTGGTACCTGCGAAGAACCGATATCCGGTTTAGCGCCGCTCTCAGGTACAGCACTAATAGGCTCTGCCGAGCGTACTTCCGGTTTGAGCTCAATCTTGGTACCAGTGCCCGCTTTTATTTGCGCCTGGGCCAAAACAGAATCCTTCAATTCCAATAACTGTTTCAAATTATCGATGCTTTTTTCCAGCATGGCTACACGCTCATTTGCTTCCTTCAACGCCAGATTTCGTGCAATGGCATCTTCTTCCATCATACGCAGGCGATCTACTAAAGCGGATTCAGGCATCTGGCCATCTTTATCCGCCAGTTGAGCACCACTCGATAAGCGCAATACTTCTTTGGCAGATTCACGAGTTGAAGCCGATTTTTTATCAATACTTGTTGTAATCTTCCCTTGATCAGACTGCCGGATATTGGCAGATGGTGATTCACTATGGATTGCTGCTATTTTGCTTTGATAATTATGCCAATCCGCAACCTGCATCCTAATTTCAGTTCTTGCAGTTGATGCATCGATCGCCGCAGCCTCATTTTTTTCAGGTATTTTTAGCACTGCGCCTACCCTGAGTAAATTCATATTGTTTGCAATGAAAGCATCACGGTTTGCACGATAGAGTGCCACAAGCATCTGATTAAGATCGACACCTGCAGGTAAAACCTGGCGTGCAATCGACGATAGCGTATCGCCCCGAATTACCGGTCCATAGGTATCAATGGCTTGATTCGTAGAACGAGTTGCTTGCTTAGGCGAAGCTTTTCCTGGTCGATTTTTCTTAACGTCAGGCGTTCTTTCTACATTTTTCTGCGTTGTATTTGCTACCGGAATCGGGCTAACCTTGGGTGCAGCGATATCTTGTGCATTTACTTCAACTGGATCAAGCAAGACGGCATATTCACGTAATATACGTCCTGCAGCCCAATTCAATTCCACCAATATATTGAGAAATGGATCATTAACAGCCTGGGGGGAGGCAAGTTTAATAAATGGACTGCCATCTGTTCTTGATTCTATAGAAACTCTAATAGTCGAAAAATTAGGCTCGTAATTAATACCTGCCTGAGCAAAAGCTTCTCGAGTTGCAATGCTAGCTTTTAGAGATGAAACTTCATCGCGGTTGGTGGTAACAATGTCGATTTCAGCATTCAGTGGTTGTCCCAGTGCTGAATTGAGTGTCAACTTACCGAGACCCGCTGCATGAATAGCGGTCCAAGGTAACATCAGAATGATTACAAACAAGCTTACTCTAAAAGAAGTTTTATACACTGAGATACCCTCTTTAGTTCTTTGAAAATAAATACCGGCAGGCGAGCATTGTAAGATAATCACATAAATTGAGATTATGCTTAGAATCAGGTTAATTCATTTCAGAAAACCCTTGATTACTCATAACATGCTACCAACCAATTTGGAAAACTGGAGATTATGAACACGTTTAATGTTCAATCAGTATACGTAACATTCTTCGCAATGGCTCCGCAGCTCCCCATAGCAGCTGGTCGCCTACTGTAAAAACTGATAGATATTCCCCGCCCATCGCCAATTTACGTAAGCGACCTACCGGTATCGATAATGACCCGGTTACGGCGGTAGGTGTTAATCTTGAAGTAGTCGCCCCTCGCTCATTAGGAACAACGTGTACCCAATCATTCGAACTGGCGATAATTTCTTCAATTTCATCCAGTGGCACATCTTGTTTTAATTTTATCGTCAAAGCTTGGCTATGGCATCGCATTGCACCAACACGTACGCAGATTCCATCCACCGGTATCTGCCGATCACTTCTTCCAAGAATTTTATTGGTTTCCGCTTGACCTTTCCATTCTTCACGACTCTGCCCATTGGCTACCTCTTTATCAATCCATGGAATCAAGCTACCCGCCAACGGTACACCAAAATTTTCTGTTGGAAATTTCTTATCGCGCAACGTGCCGGCCACTTCACGATCAATATCCAAAATATTCGAAGCCGGATCATCCAGCAAATCTTTTGCAACTCTATGGGCTTCACCCATCTGCTGCAGCAATTCACGCATATTTTTTGCTCCGGCACCCGATGCAGCCTGATAGGTCATGGCACTCATCCATTCCACCATCCCTTTTTCAAACAGGCCGCCAACCGCCATTAGCATCAAACTTACCGTGCAATTGCCACCGATGTAATTTTTCACGCCATCATGCAATGCTTGTTTGATCACAGGCATATTGACCGGATCCAGTATGATAACAGCATCATCCTCCATACGTAACGCTGATGCTGCATCTATCCAGTATCCTTGCCATCCGGATTGACGCAATTGTTTAATCACTTGATTCGTATAATCACCACCCTGGCACGAAATAATGACATCCATTGCACTCAGCTGAGCGATGTCAAAGGCATCTTTTAAAGGTGGAATTTCCTTGCCAATTTCAGGACCTGTGCCACCTTTTTGAGACGTTGTAAAAAAAACAGGGTCTATCAAAGAAAAATCTGCTTCTTCGCGCATTCTCTGCATTAATACGGAGCCGACCATTCCACGCCAGCCAACAAAGCCAACTTGTTTCATTGCTTTTCTCTTATCCTAAAATTGACAATCGGTTATCAAATAAAAAACACCGCATAAATATTAGCTTACTTTACAAATCGATAACAAATGATTAATACATGAAATTCACCTTAATTCTCTATCATTTCATGAACTCACTATTCGGAATGCACTTCACATCATTGACAATACCGCATCACCCATTGCTGTTGTACCAACGGACTTCATACCCGGCTCATCAATATCTTTTGTTCTGTAACCCAGCGCCAGAACCTTCTTAACAGCATTTTCTATCCGCTGCGCCGCATCTTCCTGATTAAATGTGTAGCGTAACATCATGGCAACCGACAACATTGTTGCAAGTGGATTAGCCAGATCCTTTCCAGCGATATCCGGTGCGGAACCATGAATCGGTTCGTACAAACCTTTATTATTTTCATCCAGAGAAGCGGAAGGCAGCATTCCAATGGATCCCGTTAACATCGAGGCTTCATCAGATAAAATATCACCAAACATATTTCCGGTAACGATGACATCAAATTGCTTAGGATTACGAACCAATTGCATCGCGGCGTTATCGACCAGCATGTGTGAAAGTGTCACTTGTGGGTACTCTTTTGATACTTCGATGATGACATCACGCCATAATTGCGTACATTCCAATACATTCATCTTATCAACAGAACACAACTTACCATGCCGTTTGCTGGCAGCTTTAAAAGCCACATGTGCGATGCGCCGTATTTCTGCTTCGCTGTATATCATCGTATTAAATCCGACACGCTGACCGTCACGTATTTCGATTCCGCGCGGCTCGCCAAAATAAATGTCGCCAGTGAGTTCACGCACAATCATGATATCGAGACCGGCAACTACGTCATATTTCAGGCTCGAAGCATTAGCCAGTTCCGGGTAGAGAATCGCCGGCCGCAAATTGGCAAACAAATTAAGCGCTTTGCGAATAGCAAGCAGACCTCTTTCAGGACGCTGCTGGCGCGGCAGAGTGTCATATTGCGGACCGCCTACAGCGCCTAACAGAACTGCATCCGCTTGACTGGCCAATCGATGCGTTGCCTCAGGATAGGGTTCCCCGGTTGCATCGACTGCACAGCCCCCAATCAGTCCATATTCCAACTCAACAGCCAAGCCGTCTGCTTTTAAAACATTCAGCACCCGCACAGCTTGTGCAATAATTTCCGGCCCAATGCCGTCGCCTGCCAAAACAGCAATTCTCATAATATCCTAACTTTCAGCGATGTCATTCACATAAACAGCCAAGGCTGTTCAGTACGCCTTTTTTGTTCAAATTGTTTGATTTTTTCTGTGTGTTGCAAGGTCAAACCAATTTCATCCAAACCGTTCACCAGACAATGCTTGCGAAAGGCATCGACAGCAAAACTGAATGCTTCATTTTTGGGCGTAATGACGGTTTGTTTCTGTAGATCGACGGTAAGACGGTATCCTACGGTTGATTTTACTTCTTCAAACAAATGGTCCAATACTGCCGCGTCCAGAATGATCGGCAATAAACCAATTTTGAAGCAATTATTAAAAAATATGTCCGCAAAACTGGGGGCGATAATGACACGAAAACCATAATCTTGGAGCGACCACGGCGCATGCTCCCGACTCGATCCGCAACCAAAATTTGCACGTGCCAGCAATATCTGCGCACCTTGATAACGCGGCTGATTCAATACGAACTCCGGATTCAACCTCCGCTGAGCCGGATCCATGCCGGGCTCCCCGTGATCCAGATAACGCCACTCATCAAATAAATTTTGGCCAAAACCCGAGCGTTTGATTGATTTAAGAAATTGTTTTGGAATGATGGCATCGGTATCCACATTTGCACGATCCAGTGGTGCCACCAAGCCAGTAACCGTATGAAATTTTTCCATTGATTGTGTTATCCGCCTATTTCACGCACATCGACAAAATGTCCGGCGATGGCAGCCGCCGCAGCCATTGCCGGGCTGACCAGATGCGTTCTGCCGCCAGGTCCCTGTCTGCCTTCAAAATTACGATTCGAGGTCGAAGCGCATCGCTCACCGGCCGTCAAGCGATCGTCATTCATGGCCAGGCACATGGAACATCCGGGTTCACGCCATTCAAATCCTGCCGCCAGAAAAATTTGATCCAGCCCTTCTCGCTCGGCTTGTTTCTTAACCAAGCCTGAGCCGGGCACAACCAGCGCTTGCTTGATATTAACCGCAATATGTTTTCCTTTGACAACGTGCGCAGCTGCACGTAAATCTTCAATACGCGAGTTCGTACAGGAACCGATAAATATCTTGTCGAGAGTAATCTGCTGAATCGGTGTATTGGCATGCAAGCCCATATAGTTCAACGCTTGCTGCATATCATGGCGCTTCACTTCATCGCTAATCAACGCAGGATCGGGCACCGCACCATCAATCGTTGTCACCATTTCAGGTGATGTTCCCCAAGTCACCTGCGGTTTGATTTGCGCAGCATCTAAAGCTACTGTCCGGTCAAAAATCGCATCGGTATCACTATGGAGTGTTCTCCAATAGGCAACCGCCTTATCCCATAATTCCCCTCGTGGCGCGAAAGGCCGTCCTTTGATGTAGTCGATCGTCGTATCATCAACGGCCACCATACCGGCACGCGCACCGGCTTCAATCGCCATATTACACAGCGTCATACGTCCTTCCATCGATAACGCACGGATGGCGCTACCCGCAAATTCAATCGCATAACCGGTCCCGCCGGCTGTACCAATTTCACCGATGATTGCCAAAGCGATATCCTTAGCGGTAATCCCCAAACCCAATTTGCCCTCAACAGAAATGCGCATGGCTTTGGATTTTTTCATCAATAAACACTGCGTCGCCAATACATGTTCGACCTCTGAAGTGCCGATACCAAATGCCAGACAACCGAACGCACCGTGTGTACTAGTGTGCGAGTCGCCACAAACAACCGTCATGCCGGGCAATGTTGCACCTTGCTCAGGACCAATGACATGCACAATACCTTGACGCAAATCCTGCATCTTGAATTCGGTAATCCCCAATTCATCGCAATTCTGATCCAGCGTATCGACTTGCAAACGAGAAATGGGATCATGAATACCATGACTGCGATCGGTCGTCGGCACATTATGATCCGCAACTGCAAGAATGGAATCAAGACGCCAGGGTTTCCTGCCGGCCAGCTTCAGACTTTCAAATGCTTGCGGACTGGTCACTTCGTGCACCAGATGGCGGTCAATATAGATCAATGTCATGCTATCCGGCTCGGCAGATTCAGCATGCACTACATGTTGGTTCCAAAGCTTGTCGTATAGCGTTTGCATCATACAAATTTAAAAATCGGGTTAACGCGCAATTATCCCATAAAGTTTACTGATTCAACAAACTCAGCACGTTATATTGTATTAATTATTGAACGATTTCATTTTCCATGCGATTAAAATCAAACCGATTGAAGCTGCAACAGCACTGATAAAGAAAGTTACATCCGCACCTAACCAATCCCAGGTATACCCGCTAAATACCGATCCCAAAGCCCCACCCAATCCATAAGCAATACCGGTATAAATCGCCTGGCCTTTCGCTTGATGGCGACCTTGAAAGAATTGATGGATCGCCATCATCGCCGCAATATGATGCGCGCCATAAGTTGCTGCATGTAGAATCTGCGCAAGAATAATAATGATCGGCCATTCAACGCCTTGTCCAATCATCAGAAATCGCAGGATGGCGCACGCAAAACTGAAAATTAATATGTGTTTTAAACTAAAGTGCCGCATCAGCCACGGCATAATAAAAAAAATGGCAATTTCACAAGCAACGCCGGCGGCCCATAATAATCCAACAAATCCTTTATCATAGCCGTGCTCAACCAAATAAATTGAGAAAAACGTATAGTAAGCGCCATGCGCAAACAACATTAAGAAACTGGAAAGTAAAAAGGCCATCACTGCCGGGCGCATGCAAATCTGCCTTACCGAATGAAGTCCGGTGGCATAATTGATGATTTCCTTTTCAGGAATTTGATAAGAAAAAATCACAATACCAAGTTTAAGCACCAGCACAATCCAAAGCAGCCAACCAATTTCCACGCTTTCCAAGAGATAGCCGATACCGATCACTGCCACAACAAATCCGACCGAACCCCATGAGCGGATACGTCCATATTTGTCCGTGTAGTCCCCCAAATGAGACAACGTAATCGCTTCCATCAATGGCAAAGATGCGCTCCAAAAGAAGCTCATCAACAACATGACAAAAAATATCCAGGCAAAAGATTCACCCCAGAAAAACCCGCAGAAGCTTAAAAAGCCACTGACAGCGGCAACCTGAACTACTCGAACACGTTTACCCGTATGATCCGCCAACCAACCCCAAACAGCCGGTGAGAAAATACGCGTAACCAGCAGTAATGACATCAACACGCCAATCTGCAGCGCATTAAATGACAGCGATTGCAGATATAGACTCCAATACGGTGCAAATGCACCAACAAAAGCAAAATAAAAGAAATAAAAACCGGAAAGACGCCAATAAGGAAGTAAGTGCATAAAATAAACTAATTGACGCTGTAACGATAAAGAATTGTAGATTTGGCGGTGCTATTAGATTTGGGATTTAGCTGAAAATAGGCATGTAAAAACCAATCATTATCTCAAAACCATCTTGGCATTAATTTTACAAGAAGTGAGAAAATTATTTTGTAAGATTAGCGGTAATAAAACGAGGGATTCAATCAATTCTATTTTGATCTATTATTTGCATCAAGAATTATCAGCCTGCATTTCTTGACAAAACGTACAGCATCACTATAATCCACCCTTTGTTTCCAAAGTGGCATAAGTCGCACAGGAACTTCATATTGCGGGAATAGCTCAGTGGTAGAGCACAACCTTGCCAAGGTTGGGGTCGCGAGTTCGAGCCTCGTTTCCCGCTCCATTTTCAGAATAAAATGACTCTTATGAAATACATTTTAATTGTCGGAATAAAATAGCTTCCAACAAAATTTATTCATATAGTTTTTATCTGATAGTTATGTACTCATGGCGGGGTGGCAGAGTGGTCATGCAGCGGCCTGCAAAGCCGTCTACGCCGGTTCGATTCCGACCCCCGCCTCCACATCTTCCACACAAATCCGAAGCAATCCACGAAACGCAATAATTAAGCCGTTCTAAAATAAACTCCATTCCGCAGCAATCCAGAATATTCCGTTAGAAGCCAGTAAAAAGTGTGGTAATTTTTTCAGCACCTTAAAAGAGTTACCGGTAATCAGAATACGTGGATTACCTGGTCAATTCTTGATCGGCATCGACAAAATAAG
>NZ_JAMWZS010000024.1 GCF_024282095.1 Nitrosomonas sp. | reverse complement strand
TTCTGCGGCATCCTTTAAACGTTGCAATGCCAGCATATCTTTCTTCAGATCAATACCGGTTTCTTTCTTGAATTCATCAACCAGGTATTCAATCACGCGCGAATCAAAATCTTCACCACCGAGGAACGTATCGCCATTAGTCGCCAATACTTCAAACTGATGCTCGCCGTCAATCTCGGCAATTTCAATAATGGAAATATCAAAAGTACCGCCACCCAGATCATATACCGCTATTTTCCGGTCGCCTTCTTTTTTGTCCATACCAAAGGCTAGTGCGGCGGCTGTTGGTTCATTGATAATACGCTTCACTTCCAGACCGGCAATCCGCCCGGCGTCTTTGGTTGCCTGGCGTTGCGAGTCATTGAAGTAAGCAGGCACGGTAATCACAGCTTCCGTCACCGGCTCACCCAGGTAATCTTCAGCGGTTTTCTTCATTTTCATCAACACTTGTGCAGAAACTTCCGGTGGCGCAATTTTCTTGCCGCGCACTTCCACCCATGCGTCATTGTTGTCTGCTTTGATAATGCTGTAAGGCACCATCTTGATATCTTTTTGCACCATGTCTTCGTCAAAGCGGCGTCCGATCAAACGCTTCACTGCGAATAACGTATTCTTCGGATTAGTAATCGCTTGCCGCTTGGCTGAGGCACCTACCAACACTTCATTATCTTCGGTATAAGCAACAATAGATGGAGTTGTGCGCGTACCTTCCGAGTTTTCAATGACTTTGGGTTTGCCGCTTTCCATAACGGATACACAAGAGTTCGTGGTACCCAGATCGATACCTATGATTTTTGCCATGTTTGGATCCTTTTAAAGATTAATTCTGTCTATCAACTGATCTGAAAGTGGAGGTGTTTGAAAAAAATTCAAGTACCTTGTGCTTTTGAAACCGATACAAGTGCCGGGCGAATCACACGATCATGCAGTTTGTAGCCTTTTTGCATGACCTGAACCACCGTATTGGGAGGCAGTTCGGAATCAACAGTGCACATTGCCTGATGTTGATGAGGATCGAACTTCTCTCCCTTGGGATCAATCGCCTTGATGTTGAATTTATCAAGCACATTAATCAGTTGTTTTTGCGTTAGCTCCATACCATTCTTGAAATTCTCCAAACTTGCATTTTCAACCGCCAGCGCTGCTTCCAGGCTATCCATCACGGTCAGCAATTCAGCAGAGAAATTCTCAATGGCATACTTATGCGCATTAGTAACATCGGTTTGAGCGCGTTTACGAATATTCTCCGTTTCCGCCTTAGCCCGTATCCAGGCATCATGATGTTCAGCTGCTCTGATTTCAGCTTCTTTCAGTAAGTGCTCAAGATTAGGCGATGATGAATCTTTTTTTTGCTCAGTCTGAATAGTGGCATCATTGGTTATGCCAGGTATTTTGTTTTCATCGGCAGCATAGGGAATCTCCGCCTGATTCGACTCTGGATTATTTGAATTTTCTGAACTCTGCATCGTACCTCCTAATAATTATCTTGGCGATATGGTGGTCGCCTATCCGAATTTCAAGCATTTAACAGAAATTTATTTATATTGGTTTGAATTTAAAAATCCAGACATTAAATCAACAAATTATTCTATGGAGTTTTTTATCCTTCGATTCTTCGAGCCAGGATGCTTGCTTTGCCAATGTAATTACCGGGAGTCATCGTCAACAGCCGATTTTTTTCTGCATCAGGAATCGTCAAGCCAGCAATAAATTGGTGCAATGTTTCTTTAGTAATGCCCCCCTTGCCGCGTGTCAATGCCTTCAGTTGTTCATAAGGGTTAGCCACGCCATAACGTCTCATCACGGTTTGAATCGGTTCGGCCAGAACTTCCCAGGCATTATCCAGATCACTCAGCATTTGAGCCGGGTTGGCATCCAGTTTATTCAACCCTTTCAGACACGAATCATACGCCAGCAAAGTATGCCCTAACGCAACGCCCATATTGCGTAACACCGTGGAATCGGTCAAATCCCGCTGCCAGCGCGATATCGGTAATTTCTCACTCAAATGACGCAACAATGCATTGGCAATACCCAGATTGCCCTCCGAATTCTCAAAGTCGATGGGATTGACCTTATGCGGCATGGTTGAAGAACCCACTTCATCCGCTTTGGTTTTTTGCTTGAAATAACCCAATGAAATGTATCCCCAGATATCACGATTCAGATCCAACAAAATAGTATTGATCCTTGCATACGCATCAAATAATTCTGCAATGGTGTCGTGAGGCTCAATCTGAGTTGTATAGGGATTAAATTGCAGACCTAATTTTTCAACAAAGTGCTGTGCGAATTTTTCCCAATCCAGATCCGGATAAGCGGATAAGTGCGCGTTGTAATTACCGACAGCACCATTAATTTTGCCTAATATGTCGACTGCTGCCAGCTGTTTTTTACTGCGCTGCAGGCGATAAACCACATTGGCAATCTCTTTGCCTAATGTCGTCGGCGTTGCCGGTTGTCCATGCGTGCGTGCAAGCATCGGCACTTCCGCCAATTGTTGTGCCAGTTCGATCAAGCGGAGAATAATCTTATCGAGCGCGGGTAGCATCACTTGCTCCAGGCTGGCTCTCAACATGAGACCATGCGACAGATTATTGATGTCTTCAGAAGTACAGGCAAAATGAATGAATTCAGCCGCTTTGGTAATTTCAGCGTTATTGGCTAATACTTGCTTTAGCCAATATTCAATTGCTTTCACATCATGATTCGTGGTGGCTTCAATAGCCTTAATCGCTTCCGCGTCGGCAACTGAAAAATTAACCACCAAATTATCAAGCTGAGTATTGGTTGCAGTTGAAAAAGCTGGAATTTCAATAATTCCTGGCTCATTACTCAATGCCTTAAGCCATGCCACTTCGACTTGAACACGATAACGAATCAATGCAAATTCACTAAAATAAAGCCGCAACGGCTCGACCTTAGTGTGATAGCGACCATCCAACGGAGATAATGCGGTAATAGCAGGAAAGTTCATGATATTCGTATTTTTTTGGAGATCGCATTTTAACATGCTGTCTGCATATTAATCGCGCCAAATGATCCATCCAAAAATACAATAAAAAAACCCTCCCCTGCTTAAAACTATGAAAGGTGTAAAGTGAAGATTGGCCTACTGTGGAATGATTCTAAGCTGATATTTCCCAAAAATATCGAGATATTATTTATCTCGTATTAATGGGAATCAATAAAGGGAAATAGCGGGTATGACTACTATTCAGTCTGTAACAAAACTAAAGTGGTACTCATATCAAAACAATATATCTTTGTTCTTACGTCCATCAGGAATACTCTGCGGCTTGTTATTTGATAGCATTGTCGCTCCAGGAAATAGTTTGTTATGTATTTCTTGCAAGGTATAAATTTCCTGTAATGCTGCTAATGGAAATCCTTGTCTGTTCCTGTCTTTGTCAACGACAAGTAATTTATTAATATACAAATGAATTTCTTTATAACCCCAATGTAATTTGATCATTTCAGCGATTCTCTGATAATTCGTATCCAGCAGCGATTCCCGATCACCTAGATAAGCTTTAAATTCCTTAATTGAATTTTTTAATGACATATATCCATTCCTTCCATGCATTTAAGCCAAATCGGATTGGCGTTTATATTAGAAAAAATAATCTGATCATCCATGACCATTTCTGGACTACGGATTTATTTTTATAAAATTCAACAAATTTCAACTCAAGATTTATTGCGTTTAATTTTGTGTGACGATGGGAATATGGTTAGCTATTTTCATTGAGAGATACCGTGATATGAAGCACGTAATTCCCTGCTAAAGAACCTACCATACCCAGAACTGAATTTCGTTTTAGCGGATGTCGTGTTAATCTTTACCTTGTATGATTCAAATTTTTCTATTTTTAAACTTGCTATTTCTGAAATCCGATTACACTCATAGATTTGCCATGAACAAGAATAAAAAAATAAAAGTATTATTTGTCTGTATGGGCAACATTTGCCGATCACCCACAGCCGATGCTGTATTCAGACACCTTGTCAAAGCAGCTGGCGTTGATCACATCATTGAAGTGGATTCCGCCGGTACACACGCTTATCATATCGGCGATCCACCGGATCACCGCGCTCAGAACACAGCACTACAGCGTGGATACAAAATGCACGATCTGCGTGCCCGTGCAGTACAATCCAGCGATTTCGAAGAATTTGACTATATTCTTGCGATGGATAAGGAAAATCTCACATTACTGCAACAACGCAGCCCTCAGCAGCATATCAACAAGATTCAATTATTCATGCAGTATGGCAAAAATGCTGATGCGCATGTTGAAGTGCCCGACCCTTACTTCGGCGGGCACCAAGGTTTTGAACTGGTGCTGGATATGGTTGAAGAAGCCAGCCAAGGTTTACTGACACATCTGCAATCCCAAAACAATAAAGGATAAATTTCAATGAAAACAAGAGCCGCTGTTGCCTGGAAAGCCGGCCAACCATTAACGATCGAACAGGTTGATCTGGAAGGTCCGAAGTCCGGTGAAGTCTTGGTCGAAGTCAAAGCCACCGGCATTTGCCATACCGATTATTACACGCTTTCGGGCGCCGACCCGGAAGGCTTGTTTCCAGCCATTCTCGGTCATGAAGGCGCTGGCGTCGTGGTTGATGTCGGCCCCAGCGTAAAATCCTTGCGTAAGGGCGATCATGTGATTCCGCTCTACACGCCGGAATGCCGTGAATGCAAATTCTGTTTATCCAAAAAAACCAATCTGTGCCAGGCCATCCGCAGCACACAAGGCAAAGGCCTGATGCCGGATAGCACGTCGCGCTTCTCAATCGATGGGAAACCGCTATTTCATTATATGGGCACATCGACCTTCGCAAATTACACCGTTGTGCCGGAAATTGCGTTGGCGAAAATACGCGAAGACGCGCCTTTTGACAAAGTCTGCTATATCGGCTGTGGCGTGACCACAGGCATCGGTGCTGTGCTCTACACCGCCAAAGTTGAAGCCGGCAGCAATGTCGCAATTTTCGGTCTGGGCGGGATCGGCCTGAATGTCATCCAAGGTGCCCGAATGGTCGGTGCCGACAAAATCATCGGCATCGATATCAATCCGCAACGCGAAGCCATGGCGCGCAAATTCGGCATGACGCATTTCATTAATCCGAACGACGTTCCGAACATCGTGGATGCCGTGGTACAACTGACCGATGGCGGCGCGGATTACAGCTTTGAATGCATCGGCAATACCAAGGTCATGCGCCAAGCACTGGAATGTACACATAAAGGCTGGGGGCGCAGCATCATCATCGGCGTCGCTGAAGCCGGTGCTGAAATCAGCACGCGCCCCTTTCAGTTGGTTACCGGTAGAAAATGGGAAGGCTCCGCTTTCGGCGGCGCACGCGGCCGCACCGATGTGCCTAAAATTGTCGATTGGTATATGGAAGGGAAAATTGATATCGATTCGCTCATCACGCACACATTATCGCTGGATAACATCAATGACGGCTTCCACTTGATGAAAACCGGCGAATCGATCCGTTCCGTGGTGATTTACTGATCGTAATGGCACTCGAAACCCGCAGCCAGCATCGCTGCTTTGGCGGCATCCAGGGCTTTTACCAGCATCCATCCAAGACCATCGGCCTGCCGATGCGATTCTCAGTCTATCAACCGCCGCAAGCGGAGCAGCAGCGCGTTCCGGCACTATTTTTCCTGGCCGGACTGACCTGTACCGAAGAAACTTTCATGATCAAAGCCGGTGCGCAGCGCTATGCCGCTGAATATGGATTAATGCTGGTGTCGATGGATACCAGTCCGCGCCAGACCGGTATTGCGGGTGAAACCGATGCTTGGGATTTCGGTGCCGGCGCGGGATTTTACTTGGACGCGACGCAAGCGCCTTGGTCGCAGTATTATCGTATGGAAAGCTACATCACGCAGGAGTTGCGTGAAATCATTATCGAGCATTTTCCTGTTGATAAAAATCGCACGGGCATTTTTGGTCACTCCATGGGAGGTCATGGCGCGTTGACGTTAGCGCTGCGCTATCCGGAAATTTACCACTCGGTATCAGCATTCGCACCAATTTGCGCGCCGATGCAGTGCCCATGGGGACAGAAAGCATTTCGCAACTATTTGGGTGAAGATCAACAAAACTGGCGCCAATACGATGCCATTGCGTTGATCGAAGACGGTCGCCGTGCACCCGATTTATTGATCGATCAGGGTCTGGACGATCAGTTTCTGGCGCAACAGCTATCTCCGGAAGCTTTGGAAAAAGCATGCCGCGAAGCGGATCAGAAGCTCACATTGCGTTTTCACAGTGGATACGATCATAGTTATTACTTCATCAGCACATTTATCGATGATCACCTGAAACATCATCACACTGCGCTGCTGTGATCAGCAGGCCGTTGAAAAACGTTTTGAGGCAAAAACAGGTGAAAACGCGCAGTTTATGTATGATCAATGATTTGAGCCTGTTTTTAACACCGTAGCGGCAACGCAGATAGTTTTAACGACCTGTCAGAATTTTCCAGACTGCAAGATCGCCGATAATTGCGCCAACGCTTTGCCGCGATGGCTGATTAAATTCTTTTGTTCCGCCGACAACTCCGCCGCAGTTTTACCAAACTCGGGCACAAAAAAATACGGATCGTAACCGAATCCGCCTGTACCTTGCGGATGCTCGATAATTTCGCCATGCCAGGATCCATCGACAATAATGGGTTGTGGATCATCAACAGAACGTACCAAAACAATCACACAATAATAATAAGCATGCCGGTCTGATTTATTTTTAAGCGCTTCGATCAATTTCAGGTTATTGCGCTCATCGGATCTCGGTTCTCCGGCATAGCGCGCTGAAGAAACACCCGGCACACCATTCAGCGCATTAACACAAATTCCAGAATCATCCGCCAGTGCCGGCAACCCTGAACAATGACTGGCATGACGCGCCTTAGCCAGAGCATTTTCAACAAAGGTGCTATGCGGCTCGTCAATTTCACCGGCATTAAAATCAGATTGGGGCACTACCTCGATCGCCAAAGGAGCCAGCAGCGCATTAATTTCACGCAACTTGCCCTGATTATTACTTGCAATCACCAATTTTTTCAGCTTATCCATGACTGGCTGCTTCCTGTGCCAGAGCTTCTTTCTGAATTGCAATCAGTTCCTGAATGCCGTGCTGCGCCATATCCAGCATGATATCCAGTTCTTTCCGGTTGAATGCATTGCCTTCCGCCGTTCCCTGTACTTCGACGATTCCCAGGTTCCCGGTCATCACCACATTCATGTCCGTATCACAAGAAGAATCTTCAACATAATCCAGGTCCAGCATCGGAATGCCTTGATAAACGCCTACTGAAATCGCCGCTACATGATCGATGATCGGCGTGGTTTCAATCAATTGTTGATAAATCAACTTCTCGACAGCGTCGTGCAGCGCCACGAACGCTCCCGTAATACTGGCAGTGCGCGTACCGCCATCCGCTTGAATCACATCGCAATCAATTTGAATGGTGCGCTCTCCCAGTTTCTTTAAATCAACAACAGCGCGTAAAGCGCGCCCGATCAAGCGCTGAATCTCCATGGTGCGCCCTGATTGCTTGCCTTTGGCAGCTTCGCGCTGCATACGCGAATGTGTTGAACCAGGCAACATACCGTATTCGGCAGTCAACCAGCCTTGTCCCTGGCCTTTCAAAAACGGCGGGATTTGTTCACTGATGCTGGCTGTGCAGATCACTTTGGTGTCACCGCATTCGATCAGCACCGAACCGTCGGCATGCTTGGTGTAATGACGAGTGATTCTGACGGGGCGGATTTGCGCGGGGATGCGTTGATGGCTGCGTATCATGATTAATAATTTCCGGGTATAAAATTAACTTGCAAAGCGATAAATCGGCTTGGCGGGCGCACCTGCCGATACCGTCAGCACGTCATGGCCGTCTTCGGTCACCAGAATGGTGTGCTCCCACTGTGCGGACAGACTGCCATCCTTAGTGGTAACGGTCCAACCGTCCGGCAGATGGCGGATAGCCGCTTTACCGGCATTAATCATGGGCTCCACGGTGAATATCATACCCGGCTTCAGCTCCAGACCCGTTTTGGGGCGTCCATAATGAAGTACTTGCGGATCTTCATGAAACTTTGCACCGATACCGTGCCCGCAAAATTCCCTGACCACACTATAGCCCACACCTTCAGCCAGTCTTTGAATCGCATGTCCGATATCCCCTAAGTGCTTACCGGGTTTTATTTCATCGATGCCGCGCCACATTGCTTCAAAAGTGACTTCGCATAGACGCCTTGCTTGTATGGATGGCTCGCCAACATAAAACATGCGACTGGTATCACCATGATATTTCTCATAAATGACTGTAATATCGATATTGATGATATCGCCATTTTTTAATGTCTTCTTGCCGGGGACGCCATGACAAATCTGATTGTTTACCGAGGTGCAAATCGATTTGGGATAGGGAGAATGTCCCGAAGGCGCATAATTGAGCGGTGCGGGTATCGTCTTCTGTACATCCACCATGTAATTATGGCAGAGTACATCCAGCTCTTCGGTAGTAATCCCAGCGACAACAAATGGCGTTATGTAATCCAATACTTCAGACGCCAACCGTCCGGCAATACGCATCTTTTCAATTTCTTGCGGTGTTTTTATCGATACCGTCATTATTATCTTGCTTGCTTGTTTGATTAATTTGAGATTTTCACAATGCATGGGCAATGTTGCAACAAATATCCCAAGCCATGCCATCCAATCATTCCATTTTTTAACTGTGCATTATAAGCGTTCACACTGGCTTTGAATCAAACGGGTACCTTCAAATTGTTCGACTAATTTTTGTACCTGCTCTTTCATCGTTGGAGTTGGATTATAAATTACAATTTTCATCAGTGTAACGTCGCGACCCTCAATCGTAGCACCTGTAATCCCCTTTCTTTCTATTTCTTTCAGTTGCCTCAATGCTTCATCGTTATCATGAAACTTACCTAGGGAAACAGCATTTTTCCATTGACTATCCTCCCGTACACGAAAACTGACAATACCGAGATTGCGTAACTTATTGATCATACGATTCGCAGCTTCCTTATTTGGCAAAGGAGGAATATATACCCAATACATTGTCGTGTTAGCAGCTTCTTCCAGGCGATAGGATTGTTCAGGAACGATCTCCGACAGCACTGTTTCACCATACTGCAGCTGTTCTTCATCCAAACCAACCCACTCCAAACAATTTTCATCAATCGGCAATAAAACAATTTTCTCAGGATTCAATACTACCGGTGCTTGCACCATACTTCCCTGGTCGGGATGCAATGTCGTGCCAGTTACGTAAGCAACCATATTAGCAATCAGCAAAAGAATAAAGATTATTTTCATTGAAAAATAAAATTCTAAATTTTGATATTAGCTTAATTTTGTTGTTAACGTGCTTTTGCCTTGCTAAAATATAATAAGTACTAATTGTCAAATACATCTACCCTACCAACATTTAAATGCTTTTTTAAAATACGGAATACGAAATATGAAAATGATTAAGAATACGATCATGCTGATGGCGCTGGTGCTGTCTGCACCCATTGCAGCTGAAACGACAAGCGATGCACCTGCCCCTGCTCCTGCGACAGCTGGAGAAATCGCATCCGGTGTGTGTGCTGGTTGTCACAATGCGGATGGTAACAGCGTCATTCCTATGAATCCTATCTTGGCTGGACAGCGCGCTGAGTATATCACCAAGCAGTTGCTTGATTTCAAGGCAACTGACAGTGCCCCACCCAAACGTAACAGTCCTGTCATGTCTTCGATGGTCGCGACGCTTTCAGCGGAAGATATGAAAAAACTTGGCGAGTATTACTCCAAACAAAAAACTATTCCCAGTCAAGTAGCTGTTGATGATGAGAAATTGGTTGCAACCGGAAAAATTCTCTATCATGGTGGAAATATTGGGCATGGCGTTCCCGCCTGCGCAAGCTGCCATGGTCCTACGGGATCCGGTATTCCACCGCGTTATCCTGCGTTGGCTGGTCAGCACGCAGAATATACAATGACACAATTGAATCTGTTTAACACGGGTGATCGTGCAAACGATAATGATGTCATGCACAAAGTGCTGACTCGCATGAGCGGGGCAGAAAAACGTGCAGTTGCAGCGTATATTTCCACTATGCGCTAAGTTATCAAAATTTGTTCCAGTAAACAGTAAAAAAGGCGGCAGGTGCCGCCTTTTTTATTACTCTCAGTTTTTACCAACTCTTAAATATTTTTTCTGCCGCAGACAATGTCTTATCCAATTCATTGTCACCATGCATGGACGATACAAAACCGGCTTCAAATGCCGATGGCGCAAAATATACCCCCTCTTTCAACATTGCATGAAAGAATCGGTTGAAAGCTGTCTTGTCGCATTGCATCACTTCAGCAAAGCTGGTGGGAATATCCTTGCTAAAATACAACCCGAACATACCACCGATTGATTGCGCACAAAAATCAATACCGTGTTTTTTTGCGATAGCCGTAATACCATCGACTAATTGCTGCGTCCTGTTGCCTAATTTTTCATAAAAACCGGGCGCTTGTACTTGCTTCAGCGTAGCCAGCCCCGCTGCAACCGCCACCGGATTGCCTGAAAGCGTACCTGCTTGATAAACCGGCCCCAACGGCGCCAGACATTGCATGATATCGCGTCGTCCGCCGAATGCAGCCATCGGCATGCCACCACCGATCACTTTACCTAATGCGGTCAAATCAGGTTTGATTTGGTACAGACCCTGCGCGCATCCAAGATCCACGCGAAATCCTGTCATGACTTCATCAAATATCAGCACACTGCCGTGCTGCGTACACAATGTCCGCAGCCTGGTGAGAAAATCCGCCTTGGGAGCGATCAGATTCATATTCCCCGCGACCGGCTCAACAATCACCGCAGCGATTTCCTGTCCCCATTTATTAAATGCGTCTTCAATACCCGCTATGTCGTTGTAATCCAAGACAATCGTATGACCGGCTGTTTCCGCCGGCACACCGGCAGAACTCGGATTACCGAACGTTAATGCGCCGGAACCCGCTTTAACCAGCAAGGAATCATCGTGGCCATGATAGCAACCTTCAAATTTGATGATCTTGCTTCTGCCGGTAAAACCACGCGCCAGCCGAATCACACTCATGCCCGCTTCCGTACCGGAACTGACTAATCTGACTTGCTCAATGGATGGCAGCAACTGACAAATCAATTTTGCGATTTCCAACTCCGCCTCAGTCGGTGCACCGAAAGTCAAACCATTTTGTGCGGCTGTCTGAACCGCTTTAACCACATCCGGATGCGCATGCCCCAGAATCAAAGGACCCCACGACCCCACATAGTCGATGTACGACTTTCCATCCGCATCCCAAAAATAGGCGCCTTCCCCGCGTTGAAAAAAAATGGGGTCACCGCCCACCGATTTAAAAGCGCGCACAGGAGAATTAACTCCGCCGGGAATATAGTGTTGAGACTGTTCAAATAATTGATGATTGCGTGAAGTCATTGCATTACTCATGATAAGAATTTATAAAAATACAGGATGTATACACGTTAAATAGTCACTGCGAATAATTGTGCAAATTGTGCCGCCTTTACTTTGCTATTCTCAGTATGAAACAAATCATTGCAAACGGCGATTGCAGCACATTCGCTTTGAATAACCGCTGCGGCATTGGTCAAGCGAATGCCGCCGATCCCCACGATGGGAATCGCTATTTTCTTTCTGACGCTGGCCACCAAATCCGCCGTAACAGATAGTGCGTCCGGTTTGGTTAGCGAAGGGAAAAAGGCACCGAAAGCAACATAATCAGCGCCTTGTTTTTCAGCCCGGAGCGCCAGATCGCCATTGTTATAGCACGACGCACCCACAATTTTATCGCGCCCCAGCTGTTTCCGCGCATGAGTAACGGCCGCGTCGTTCTGCCCCACATGCACGCCATCCGCGTCAATTTCCATTGCCAAATCAACATGATCATTGATAATCAAAGGGACTTGATGCTTTCTGCACAACTGCAGCAATGATTCGGCTTGTTCTCTCAGCAAAACCTTGTTCGCTGATTTATTGCGATATTGCACGAGCTGCGCTCCTCCTTCCAGCACTTGCCGCGTTTTATCCAGCAGATCGTCCGTACTTTCAAAATCCGGGGTAATCGCATACAACCCGCTAACAGGTCGCTGAAAAACTATCTGCGTTGCCGCTGCGGTGTTAAAAGCAGGCTCAGAATGCTCATTGATTACGCATAAACTGCGCTTTCTCGCCTGTTTTCGCCTGGTATCGGCTGCCTCGAAAACGTTTTTCAACGGCCTATTCATCGTTGGGTTTTGCAATGACTACCCCTGCATTTTCGTTTGCGACATCTTCACTTTCCTTAGTCCAGAAAAGTCTGTTAGGGATATATTGTCCCATGCCGGGGCGAAATCCTGCTTGCAAAGTGTGCCAGGTGTAATCCTGCGCTTCAATGACGCTTTCGCTGATCGATAATCCATTGGCTAGTGAAGCGGCTATCGCCGAGGCTAATGTACAACCCGAACCATGATAAGTATGCTCAAGGCGCTCCCATTCATCGGCACGCACAACACCATCTGCAGCAAACAGTGTGTTGGTCACGTGCGCAGTATTCTCATGCGTGCCTGTTATCAACACATATTCGCATCCCATGCTCAGTAATCGCTGCGCGCACAGACTCAAATTCAGTTGAGTGCCGTGACTGTCATTTTCCTGCTGGGCGAGATGCCTGGCTTCCAGGCTATTGGGCGTTAATATCGTGACTTGCGGTAATAATAATTCGCGCATCGCATCGATCATTTCTTCGTCAGCCAGCTCATCTCCTCGCCCCGAAGTCAGCACGGGATCCATCACTAAAGGAATATGCGGGTAATCAGAAATAATTTCTGCAATAGCGGCGATAATTTCAACGCTGCCTAATAAGCCGATTTTAAATGCATGAACGGGCATATCTTCCAATACCGCCCGCGCCTGATCGACAACCCATTCGGCATCCAACGGCATCACATCATCCACTCCAGCCGTATCCTGAACGGTAATCGCTGTCACGATGGATAACGGATGGCACCCCATACTGGCAATAGTAAGCATATCGGCCTGAAGACCGGCTCCACCGCTGGGATCATTGGCTGCAAAAGAAAGTACAATTGGGGGTGGCTGTAACATGCATTAATACCGTAAAATGTCAT
The DNA here is from genome assembly GCF_024282095.1 of Nitrosomonas sp. Classification (GTDB taxonomy): domain Bacteria; phylum Pseudomonadota; class Gammaproteobacteria; order Burkholderiales; family Nitrosomonadaceae; genus Nitrosomonas. The sequence goes on along the minus strand of NZ_JAMWZS010000024.1, from coordinate 32,888 downwards.
TTTAACCTAAAAGGAAATTGCTATCTATCATGCCTACCGAAGAGAATCGCGAATACAATCGTTATATGTGTTTAATTTGCGGCTACATCTATGATGAAGCCTTGGGATCTCCTGACGAAGGCATTGCACCGGGCACGCGTTGGGAAGATGTGCCGATCAATTGGACTTGCCCGGAATGCGGCGCTCGTAAAGAAGATTTCGAAATGGTAAAAATATAAATGCGGATATTGCACACGATGCTTCGAGTTGGCGATCTCGAAAAATCCCTGGCGTTTTATACGCAAGTATTGGGTATGAAACTACTACGCCGCAAAGATTATCCCGATGGCAAATTTACCCTTGCTTTTGTGGGCTACCAGGACGAAGCGAGCGGTACTGTTCTGGAATTAACGCACAATTGGGATACTCCCTCCTATCACCTTGGCGAAGGATTTGGGCACATTGCCATTGAAGTGGATGATGCCTATCAGGCGTGTGAAAATACCAAAAAGCTCGGTGGAAAAGTGACGCGCGAAGCGGGCCCGATGAAGCACGGCGCAACGGTTATCGCGTTTATAGAAGATCCCGATGGCTATAAGATAGAATTTATCCAGAAAAAAACCGTTTGATCTCAAAAAGGTGCGCATCACAGCTCGGTGACACACTTTCTCAAGCTATCCATGCAGTAAGAAAATGGTTGGTATTTTATTGATATCCGGTAAAGAACGGCGCCATTGTTGAATGGGCTTGGTAGCAATCAGTTCACTGGAGAATGTTAAGTGGCTTGCAATACACAAATCGGTATTATCGGAACACACTGACATCAACTGCCCTAACAATTTTTGATTGCGATACGGTGTTTCAATAAATATTTGTGTTTGATCTCGGCTTATCGATAATTTCTCGAGTTCCAGTATTTTGCTTGTACGCGCCGCACTCTCAATGGGCAAATAGCCATGAAAGGCAAAGCATTGGCCATTCAAACCCGATGCCATCAAGGCCAGCAATATCGATGAAGGTCCGACCAGCGGCACCACCGTAATATTGTTCTTGTGCGCCAACCGGATTAACCCGGCACCGGGATCTGCCACTGCCGGACAACCCGCTTCAGATAATAAACCTACATCGTGTCCAGCCAATAACGGATCCAGCAAGGCCAACAAATCCTGAGCGAGTGTATGCTCGTTCAAAGTCTGCATGTTTAATTCTTGTAGTGCATACTTGGAATTGATCTGCTTAAGAAATTGCCTGGCAGTTTTAGGATGCTCAACAATGAAATAAGCAATTTCCGCAATACGCTGCTGTACTGCCGGCGGCAATACCCACGCGATATCTTCTGAGCTGATGGGTGCCGGAATCAGATACAGTTTGCCTGTCATCGCAATACCTGCAATTCTAAGGCAGCGCGCATAACAACCCGTCGAACCCCAAGTACATTAGTGCAGAATTCTGGGTACACTCAGAATAAACTCCGGTATGGCGACATCAAAATGAACGCCATCCTCTGCTGCCATCTGATAGCTTCCTTTCATAGATCCCACCGGCGTTGAGATCACTGTTCCACTGGTGTACTCAAAGCTATCGCCCGGTTTAAGCAATGGTTGCTCACCGACAACGCCTAATCCACGCACTTCCTGAATGGTGCCATCACCGTTATTGATAATCCAATGCCTGCTGATTAGTTGAGATGCCACCGTACCTGTATTTGCAATGGTTATGGTGTACGCAAACACATGCCGATCAGCCTCTTCATCGGACTGGTCAGGTAAATATACCGTGCGGATACTGATATTAATGTCGTATTTTTTATTTTCAGTCATTCTTTAATTTCACGCTATTTTTGGGTACTGTACCAAGAAAAAGTGAAAAAGCGTACTTTAAGATTAATTTACTGATAAATCTTTATCTCTTTTACGCGCAATCCGCCATTTGCGGTTAAAATAACAGCTTTGCTTATTGAGAGGCTGTCATGTATCGCATCGCACCCAGTATTCTTTCCGCTAATTTCGCCAAACTTGGCGATGAAATCACCGCCGTTATTGATTCAGGCGCAGACATCATTCATTTTGATGTCATGGATAATCATTACGTTCCGAATCTCACCATCGGTCCCTTGGTATGCGAAGCTATTCGCCCTGTCACGGATGCAATGATCGATGTGCATTTGATGGTTGAACCTGTTGATCGCATTATTCCGGATTTTGCCAAAGCCGGCGCCAATATCATTTCATTTCATCCGGAAGCATCCAATCATATTGATCGCACCATCGGATTGATCAAGGAACAAGGTTGCAAAGCAGGTCTGGTATTTAACCCAGCCACACCGCTGCATTATCTGGATCACGTGCTCGACAAACTGGATCTGATTCTGATTATGTCGGTTAACCCTGGTTTTGGCGGGCAAAAATTTATCCCTGAAGCATTCAACAAACTGCGTGCAGTGAGAAAACGCATCGACGCCAGCGGTAAAGACATCCTGCTGGAAATTGATGGCGGTGTTAAAGTAGATAATATTGCTGAAATCGCTCGCGCCGGCGCCGATACGTTTGTCGCAGGATCAGCCATTTACCAAGCCGGCAAAGATACTGACCCGCATCGTTATGACACCGTACTGGCAGCATTTCGCGCTGAATTAGCAAAAGTATAATCCACCGACAAACCTTTAGGCTGATCGCTATTTCCCATTATTCAAATGAACCATAGTCTTTTTAGCAACGCAAATGCCTCGGTAAAAAAAATTGAATTGCCGTTGTCCGTCAAAGTGATCATGATCGATCTGGACGGCACACTGCTGGATACAGCCGAAGATTTGGCATTAGCCGCAAACCTGATGTTAAAAGATTTAGGCATGCCGGAACAATCAACGTCGACGATCCGCTCCTATATCGGCAAAGGCATCCACAAGCTGGTAAAACGCACATTAACCGGCCAACTCGACGGTGAGCCCGATGCTGCGTTATTCGCCAAGGCATTGCCCATTTACGAGAAACATTACGCCGACCATTTAAGTGTCAATACGCGCCCGTATCCAGGTGTGGTGGAAGGCATCAAAGCCATGCAGCAGGCAGGTTTCAAGCTGGCCTGCATCACCAACAAAGCGGCAGCATTCACGCTACCGTTGCTGCATGCAACCGGACTGTATGACCAATTCGAAATTGTACTATCCGGTGACAGTCTGCCGAAGAAAAAGCCGGATCCCATGCCACTGACGCATATCTGCAAACACTTTGATGCACAACCGCATGAAGCGTTATTAATCGGCGATTCACTGAATGACGCCATCGCCGCCAGAGCCGCCGGTTGCCACGTATTCTGTGTGCCCTATGGCTATAACGAGGGACGCAATGTGTACGAGCTTGACTGCGATGCGATCGTAGAATCCTTGCTGGATGCATCCAAGCTGATTCAAAGATTATCCTAGCAACCGCCCAAAATGACCGAAGCGGAATTCAACCAGCTCGCGCAACAAGGATACAATCGCATTCCGGTCGTACTGGAAACTTTTGCCGATCTCGACACGCCCCTGTCCATTTATCTAAAACTGGCTAATCAGCCCTATTCCTACTTATTGGAATCGGTACAAGGCGGGGAACGTTTCGGTCGATTTTCATTCATTGGCTTACCTGCAACAACGCGCATCGAAGCGCGCGGCAACACAGTGACCACGGTAAATCACGATAAATCGGAAACAATCATCGTTGACGACACTTTGTCTTTTATCGAATCTTATTTGTCGCAATTCAAGGTAGCGCCCTGCCCCGCAGGAATATCGCGTTTTTGTGGCGGATTGGTGGGTTATTTTTCATACGATACCGTACGGTATATCGAGCATAAGCTCAAAGGCCATGCAAAGCCCGATACCTTGAACACACCGGATGTCTTGCTGTTACTGTCGGAAGAATTGGCAGTAGTGGATAACCTTTCCAGCAAGTTGTATCTGATTGTTTATGTGAATCCGCAAGATAAAGATGCCTATCAATCCGGACGCAATCGCTTAAAAACTTTATTGTCAAAGTTGCGCCAATCCATAGCGATTCCAACAGAACAGGCCGTTGCTTCCAGTGCCGCAGTTTCCGAGTTCCCGGAAGCGGATTTCAAAGCCGCGGTTGAGCGGGCGAAGCGCTATATATTTGATGGCGACATCATGCAAGTCGTGCTGTCTCAGCGCACCAGCAAGCCCTTTAACGCATCTCCACTGGCACTGTATCGCGCGTTGCGCAGCCTCAATCCGTCACCCTATATGTTCTTCTATCACTTCGATGATTTTCATATCGTGGGCGCTTCGCCGGAAATATTGGTACGTCTTGAAGGTGATACGGTTACTGTTCGCCCGATTGCGGGTACGCGCCCCCGTGGCAAAAACCCTCAGCAAGATGCCGAACTGGCTGCGGATCTGTTAGCCGATCCGAAAGAAATTGCCGAACACGTCATGCTCATGGACTTGGGTCGTAATGACATTGGCCGCGTCGCACAGACCGGAACTGTGAAAGTAACGGAAAAAATGCAGATAGAAAATTATTCGCATGTCATGCACATCGTTTCCAATGTGGAAGGTAAGTTAAAACCCGAACTCAGTGCGATTGACGTGCTGCGCGCCACGTTTCCGGCAGGAACCGTCAGTGGCGCCCCCAAAGTTCGCGCCATGGAAATCATTGATGAACTCGAAGTTTCCAAACGTGGCGTTTATGCCGGCGCAGTCGGTTATCTCGGTTTTAATGGCGACATGGATCTGGCGATTGCAATTCGTACCGGGGTAATCAAGGATGACCAGTTACATGTCCAGGCAGGCGCGGGAATCGTCGCCGATTCGATCCCACAGAACGAATGGATTGAAACGCAGAATAAAGCCAAAGCATTACTGCGTGCCGCAGAAATTGCCGAGAATGGATTGGATAGTAAGATCTAGCGTACACGCCGCCAGCCGTGATTGAATTCACGAACTGGCTTGTTTGCTTCACTGCTAACTTGCGATTAATGTGGATTCAATTTCCGCAAAGCTCTTGGCGACATTCGTCGGTGTAATGACGGTGCCGAGCTGCTTCTCGATTTGCGTCCAGGAGAAAATACCGCATATCCTGGGCAGCCCGATGGCAATATCGTCTATCACCAGCGCATGCAAACGGTCGCTTTCACGCAAACTGGCCACAATATTACCGACTCTGGCATGCATCACTTCTTCCAGAGGAATGGCTTCCAACTTATCCAACGGTGTCATCATATCCATCACCAGAATCTCGTTGTGCTTGACGCCCCTTTCTTGAATAAAGCGCATGGGTTTCTCGCCCAGGATATCGGTTGCCGTGATAATTCCAGCCAAAGAATTGTCGTCATTCATCACCAGCAATGTGCGCACACCACGTTGCATCATGTAGGTATTGGCAATTTCCATTGTGATACTTGGTGCGATGACCGCTGCCTGTATTTTACGCAAATCAGTCATCACTTCAGAAGCGGGTGAATCAAATGTCACCGGATTTGGCGATGCAGGTTTGGAAATCTGTACGGTACCCGCCAAATACTGTACAGCAAGAGATTTATATTCATTCATCATGTTATGCACTCCTCAATTTAGAGTTGAAGGAAATCGCCTGACTTCAAAATAGATCATCTACCTTGAGTTGGCACTCTACGCTGAAAAGAATTTTGAATCAATAGGCCCCACAGTATCGATAGGGAAGTAATCATGGCCGATCATAAACCCAGTGCACCAGGGTATCCATCGCAGCACGGGATTGTCCGGCTTGATCGTGATTGACAAAAAACACCACAACAACACGTCGCCCCTTTTTATCCAGCAGATAGCCTGCTAATGCACGCACATTATTCAAAGCGCCTGTTTTCATATGTGCCAGCCCTTTGACCGGCGTATCGGCAAAGCGATTTTTCAAAGTTCCATCGACGGCGGCGATCGGCAATGACGAAATAAATTCCGGCATCACCGGACTGTTAAAAGCGGCCAGCAACAGTTGCCCCATGTGGCGCGCGCTGATTCGTTCCTTGCGCGATAGTCCGGAGCCGTTTTCCACCACCAATTCCGGGAAATTTAATTGCTTACCTGCCAACCATCGTCGGATTGCCGCATCAGACTTGGCCAACGTCGCCGGAGAATTATTAACGACCGCATCACCCGTTCCCAACGTTAAATACAATTGGCGTGCCGCAATATTATTACTGAATTTATTAATGCCGCGGATGATATCCGCCAGCGGCGGGGATTGATACATTTTCAGCGGCGTCAGACCTTGCGGTGCCTGGCCCACGACCACATCGCCGTGAAACAAACCGCCCTGCTGCGCCCATAGCCGTTTAAACAAATCACGGGTATAGATCGCGCTGTCTTGCAGGCTCAGCATGACCGACTGCTCTGCGCACTGCCTGGAAAAATTTCCACTCAGAACAACCGTAACATTATTTTTGTCGTCTTTATCGGCTATGACGTCAATCGCCAACAAATTGCGCCAATCGCCACACGCGCCTTGCGTAAGCTTTAAATGATTCTGTACGTGTAAAGAATCCGGCAGCGGATCAATCACAACACGCACTGCATTCTTTTCAGGTTGTGGAAACAGATGGATAGTGGATGCACGGTAATTGACCAGCAGTGCTTCCGGAAGGATGTTATAGGTGCGGTAAGGTTGTCCGTCAAACTCGCCCGGATCATCATTGGGAATATCATAATGCGTAGGATCCAGAATCAGATTACCTCTGATTTCGTGCAGTCCGGTTTGACGCAAACGATGCATCAGCAACCAGAAATTTTCCAGATCCAGCTTGGGATCGCCATACCCTTTGATGACCAGATCGCCGTGTAAAACACCGTCAGCCAGCTTGCCGTTGCCATACAGCATGGTCGGCCAGGTATACGCCGGCCCCAGTAACTCCAGCCCGGCATACGTTGTCAGCAATTTCATCACCGACGCAGGATTCATGGCCGCATCCGCATTGACCGCCACCGTCGGCTCGCTTGCACCGATTTCCTGAACATACACACCCATTGCGGTTTCCGGAATGGCCAGTTGGTGCAGTTTTTGTTTGACGATGAACGGCAATTCACCGGCACATAGGGTAGCCGTGAATCCAAGCAATAGAATTAATGAACCGAGATGTTGATAAATCCGAGGCACGCTAAACAATACCTCCGTGCGCATCATTTCTTCAGCTTGCACATCGCAAACCCGTCATCCCACCCCATGCGGTATTGATCGTCCTTGTCATAGCGATTGAGGTCTTTAAAGGCCCAACTCGTTCTTTTGGCGGTTTCACAGCCATCGATATAGCCTTGCTGGGTGCTCACCGGATAGCCGGTCAGATTGTATTTCGGTTTTGCACTTTCAGGTAGCGGGCCAGTCTGGCGTTCGGGTTTCTTGGCGGGAAGCGGTTGTTTGGTTGGTATTCCGCTACACGCAGAAACGATTAACACGATCAGAATGATAAAAAACGATAAACGACAACGCATATTCGATACCCTCAAAAATTACCCGGAAACCAGACTATAAAACCGACTGCAATAACTTGCCCATTTCAGCGGGATTGCGTGTGACCTTGATACCGCATGACGCCAGCACCTCCAGTTTTTCCTGCGCTGTGCCCTTGCCGCCGGAAATAATCGCGCCGGCATGCCCCATACGTTTACCGGGTGGTGCTGTTACGCCGGCAATGAATCCGACTACCGGTTTTTGCATGTGATCTTTTATCCAGCGCGCGCAGTCCTCTTCATCGGTACCGCCGATCTCGCCCACCATCAGCACGGCATCGGTTTCATCATCAGCATTGAATAACTGCATCACATCAAGGTGCTTGAGCCCGTTGACCGGATCGCCACCGATCCCGATACACGTGGATTGTCCCAATCCGAGTTCCATCAACTGCGCCACAGCTTCATAAGTCAACGTGCCGGAACGTGAAACCACACCGATGCGGCCTTTTTTATGGATGTATCCCGGCATAATGCCGATCTTGATTTCGTCCGGCGTAATGATTCCAGGGCAATTCGGGCCAATCAAGCGAGTTTTCTTGCCCTGCATTTTATAGCGCGTGCGGATCATATCCCGCACCGGAATGCCTTCAGTGATACAAATCACCAAGTCCAGTTCGGCCTCGACCGCTTCATCAATGGCCGCAGCAGCAAACGGCGGCGGCACATAAATGACCGAAACATTCGCACCGGTTTGTTGTTTAGCTTCCTTGACCGACGCATACACCGGAATGCCCTCAAAATCCTCGCCCGGTTTGCGCGGATTGACGCCGGCGACAAAACACGCTTGGCCATTTGCATATTCACGGCACATACGGGTATGAAATTGCCCGGTTTTACCGGTAATGCCTTGCGTCATGACACGGCTGTTGCGATTGATCAGGATGGACATGACTGACTACTCCTTCAATGGATAATCACGCGAAAATTATTGAACTTTGGCGGCATTGACCGCTTTTTGTGCCGCATCGGCCATGTTATCCGCCGAGATGATGGTCAAACCAGAGTCTGCCAGAATTTTTTTGCCCAGGTCCACATTGGTGCCTTCCAGTCTCACTACTAACGGTACTGCGAGTTTCACATCACGGGCCGCCGCCACCACGCCTTGCGCAATGACATCGCACTTCATGATACCGCCGAAAATATTCACCAGAATGGCTTGCAATTTGGGGTTACGTAACATCAATTTAAACGCTTCGGTGACTTTCTCAGCGGTCGCGCCACCGCCGACATCGAGAAAATTGGCTGGGTTACCGCCATACAATTTGATGATGTCCATGGTCGCCATCGCCAAACCCGCGCCATTGACCAGGCAACCAATGTTGCCGTCCAATGGAATATACGATAACTCATGCTTGGATGCCTCAATTTCAACCGGATCTTCCTCATCCAGATCACGCAGCGCGATAATCTCGGGATGGCGGAATAATGCGTTATCGTCAAAATTCATTTTGGCGTCAAGCGCGATCACCTGTTTCTCAGCGGTCAATGCCAACGGATTGATTTCCAACAACGACGCATCGGATTCATCAAAAGCCTGATATAGCCCTTGCAATAGTTTGATGGCTTGCGGCAGACTTTGTTCAGGTATGCCAATTTTTATGGCAATGTCTTGCGCTTCCTGTGCGCGCAGTCCCGCAACCGGATCAATAAACACTTTATGGATCTTCTCCGGCGTTGCAGCTGCCACTTGTTCGATTTCCATGCCGCCTTCCGAACTCGCCATCAAACACACGCGCTGTTGACGCCGGTCCACCACCATGCCAACGTAAAATTCCTTCTCAATACGCACGCCCTGCTCGATAAAAAGCCGATGCACCACCTGGCCTTCCGGGCCGGTCTGATGCGTCACCAAGCGCATATTTAAAATCTCGCTCGCACGCTGCCGCACTTCATCCAATGACTTGGCTACTTTCACCCCGCCACCCTTGCCGCGCCCGCCGGCATAAATCTGCGCCTTGACCACCCACACCTCGCCGCCCAGTTGCTGCGCAGCATTTACCGCATCGTCAACGCTGAAGCAGGCGATGCCTCTCGGTGTCACAACCTCATATTTTTGCAAAATCTCTTTTGCCTGATACTCGTGAATTTTCATAGGTACGTCCTCATCAATATGGCGGTCAGATCCTAATATTAACAGTATATCCTAATCATTTATCCTGATTATATTGGCACCCAAGCTATCAGCAGGTTTGCCTGTTGATCGCCCCAAGGTTTCTAATCGATTCATGCATGCCAAAAATATTAAGATGGATGATTTGCTTTGCTATAAGCCCAATACAACATAAATCCGGTAAACATCATCCCGCCAAACAGATTACCTGCAATCACCGGCAATCCATTCCATAACCACCAATCGGCGAAGGTGATATTCGCACCCAGCCACATGCCGGCCGGGATCACGAACATATTGACGATGGCGTGTTCATAACCTAGGCCAAAAAACGTCATGATCGGCAACCACATGGCGGCGATCTTGCCCATGGTTGTAGTGGAGGTGAACGCCATGACGGCACCCAGGGTCACCATCCAGTTGCACAGCACAGCGCTGGTGAAAGCGGTAATCGTGCCGTCCCAGCCAAGTTTCATATATTCGAGCGTTTTGATCTCTGCAATGTTGATGGTTCGTTGCAGTGCGGGAATGGTAGCCGGATCGATCGTTCCCATTTTGGTTGCCACAACGCAATATAAATAGGCATACGTGACGCTGCCGATCAGGTTACCGATCAGTACCCAGGTCCAGTTGACGAGTAAGCGGTTGAATGGAATTCTTTTATCTTTGACTGCGATCGGAATCAGCGCGAAATTGCCGGTTGCAAGCTCCAGTCCGAGCAGCACGATCATGACAAAGCCGACTGGAAACACCAGCGCACCGGCGATACCCCAGCCGGTTTGTGTTGCCGTCAGAATAGCCAACGTGGTGGCATAACCGAGAAAAGCACCCGCCAGAAAGCCACGGATCAGTAGCTGTTTGACCGGCAAACTCGCTTTCTTGGCACCCGCCTGCAACATATTTTCGACGATTTCTTCCGGTTTCACGTACGCCACGTTATGCACTCCTTGGGTCAGCCATTCTCAAATCCGAGGTATGCGATTCTAGCGCATAATCAGGCCGAATTTGCTTTTGAATGTATGGAAAGTGGTGTTATTTCGAACCTGTTTCAAGTAAGAAAATTTGCAGCAGATCATTGAGAAAGCGCCTGCCCAGCACAGTGGGTTTGATGCGGTGATGATCATGCACCAGTAGTCCGCGGTGTTCGGCCTCGTCCAGTTGTTGCTGTACGGCAGTGATGGGCAAGCCCGTGCGTTCCTGAAACAGCGCCGCATCAAACCCGCCATTGAGTCGCAATGCATTCATCATAAATTCAAAACTACGATCATTCGGGGTCAATTCATGCTGCGTCTGGGTCAATGATTGGTGCGCATTCGCTTTGGCCAGATATTCTTTGGGTTGCTTGTAGCGCATCTGGCGCACGATTTTATCGGCAAAGCTGATTTTGCTGTGTGCACCCGCGCCAATACCCAGGTAATCCCCAAACAACCAATAATTCAGGTTATGGCGTGATTCCTTTCCTGCCTGCGCAAACGCTGACGTTTCGTAGTTGCGGTACTGATGACGCGCGGTGGTTTGCTCGATCATGTCCTGCATTGCCGCCGCCTGCTCGTCATCGGGCAAATTGGGTGGAAAGCGATGAAACAGCGTATTGGGTTCCAGCGTTAAATGATAGGCGGAAATATGCGTAACCCCCAGACTGCACGCGGTTTCAATATCCGCCCGTGCTGCCGTCAGTGTTTGCCCGGGCAATGCGTACATCAGGTCGAGATTGATATTGTCGAAATTCTTGCGCGCGATTTCCACTGCACGATGCGCTTCCTGATCATCATGCACACGGCCCAATGCCTTCAGGTGTTGCGGATTAAAACTTTGTATGCCGATCGACAAGCGATTGATGCCTGCGGCACGGAAATCGGCAAATTTTTGCGCTTCAAAGGTGCCGGGGTTGGCTTCCATCGTGACTTCGGCAAAATGTTCCAGCGGCAACAATGTGCGCACAGCCGTCAAGATCGTATCAATCGCCTTGGCACCGAATAAACTGGGTGTGCCGCCGCCAAAAAACACGCTGCTCAAGCGCCGCCCCCAGACATCTGCCAGCGCGAATTCGAGATCGCGTATCAGTGCGGCAACATATTCGTCCTCGGGTGCCTGACTGCTCTCCCCGCGAATTTCATGCGAATTAAAATCACAATAAGGACATTTTTTTAAGCACCACGGAATATGAATATACAGGCTCAGTGGCGGCAGTGATTTGAGCTTAGGTGATTGTGAGTCCAATGATATCGCGGCCGGAAATGGCTTATCCAATCTTACGTAAGGTCAATAACGGCGGGCTTGACAGTGCCGAACGCGTGCCCAGCAAGCCGGCCACCAAAACACCGATCACGCCGGCGGCCGTACCAACCAGCCAGATCCAGGGATTAAACGTGTAATCGAGATGCAGAACATGTTTACCGATCACATAACCGAGCGCGCTGGCACCGGCCGAAGCAAATAATCCGGACAGTCCGCCCAATATCACAAATTCAGCCGCCCAGGCGCGCGACAATTGCTCGCGTCTGGCACCCAGCGCTCTGAAAATAGCTGCTTCATAAATGCGCTCATCCTGCGTGGAAGCAATCGCCGCATACAACACGGCAAAACCAGCCAGCATGGTAAACAGAAAAACAAATTCAATCGCTTGGGAAACTTGTCGAATCATTTGCTGCACCTGATTGATGACCACGGCCACATCAACCACCAGAATATTCGGAAAAGTCCTGACAAGCTCATGAATCATGGCGACTTCTGTCGGCGGCACATAAAAACTGGTGATATAACTGACCGGATAATTCTCCAACAAGCCGGGCGGCACCACAACAAAAAAATTAACCCGGAAAGTATCCCAGTCCACTTTTCTCACGTTGGTGATTCTGGCCGAAAAATGACTGCCTGCAATATCGTAAGTCAATTCATCGCCCAGCTTGACACCAATCGTTTTGGCAATACCCTCTTCAATCGACAACACCGCTTCGCGCGTATCTTCTTTCCACCAGGAACCCTGAACAACCTGATTATCCAATGCCAACCGGTCCGCCCATGACAAGTTGAACTCGCGCCGGATATGCCTTTCGGCATGCGGATCATTTGCGTAATCTTCCGGCGACACATTCTTGCCGTTGATCTTGATCAAACGACCTCTGATCATTGGAAACATGGGCGGATGTTCAATGGCATATTGCTGAAAAAATTCTTCCAGCGGCTCCAATTGGTCTGCCTGGATATTCACCAGAAAATGATTCGGTGCATTGGGTGGTAAGCTGGCATGCCAATCCTCAATCAGATCATCCTGAATCAGCGTCAGCACCAGCAATGCCATCAACCCCAATCCCAGTGCCACCGCTTGCAATACACTTGAAGCTGCGCGGCGCCGGATGCTGGCCAGGCCGTATCGCCACGCACCGCCGGCCTGATGACGCAGGCTCGATAAGATTTTGATCAGTAACCAGCCCAGGCCGCTAAAAATGGCAATGGCCGATATAAATCCAGCAACGATATACAGCCCCAATTTCAGATCTTGCGCTTTCCAGATGAACAACAGCGACAAAGCTGCCAGCCCCAACAAGTAGCCCGCCATGCTATGCGCGTTAGATAAGCCGATATCTCTGCGCAATACCCGTAACGCGGGAACACTGCGTAAATTGAGCACCGGCGGCAATGCAAAACCTACCAATAACACCAAGCCGACCAGCAGGCCGTGCAACGCTGGCAACCATGTGGGCCAAGGCAGAGCGGTGTCGACAAGACCCGTTAACCAATGCGTCAGAATCTCCTGCGCTGCAAAACCGATCAAGCAGCCGATACTGCTGGCGATAACACCCAGTGCAATAAAATAATATAAATACAGACGAAACAACTGTTGTTGGCTGGCTCCCAGACTACGCATCACTGCGCACCCATCCAGATGACGCTGGGTAAACCGACGCACCGCCAATGCAATCGCCGCCGCTGCCAAGACAACACTGGCCAGCGCCGCCAGACTCAAGAATTTTTCCGCACGCTCCAATGCGGCTTTAATCTCAGGACGCGCATCCCGAATACCTTCGGTTCTCTGCGCTTTGGTCAGTTGGGTTTTTGCCCAGTCACGAAATTGCTGCACCCCTTTAACGTCGCCGGCTACCAGTAAATTATAAGAAATGCGACTGCCCTGTTGTATCAATTCAGTTTCCGGCAAGTCGACTGCATTCATCATGACGCGCGGCCCCATATTGATGAATCCCACCGAGTGGTCCGGTTCACGCACAACTAATTCGGCCACGGTCAATTGCGTGGCACCGACATCAACTACGTCACCGCCTTTAAGATCCAGTCGTGTCATGACTTTCTCATCCACCCAGATAGTGCCCGGTTGTGGAATCCCGGTCGCCGCCTGAATTTGCGGTTGCGACATCAGGTTTTTTGATGATCTGCTGGCCAGGTGAACGCGCCCACGCAATGGATAGCCTTCCGTGACTGCTTTAATCTCAGTCAGCAGATTGTTATCTCCATTGGAAATCATGCTGGGAAATTTGGTCACGGATGAAACAGTCAATCCAAGTTGACGGGCTTTATCAGCATAATGCTCAGGGAGAGGCTGGCTTGAAATAACCAGCAGATCTGCTCCCAACAGTTGATTGCTCTCGCGCGCAAGTGCCATTTCTACGCGATCCGCAAAAAATCCTACCGTCGTCAACCCACTAATTGCGATGACCAATGCAAAAACCAAAACATTGAGTTCACCTGCGCGCCAATCACGACGCAGCATACGAAATGAAAGTTTAAAATAACTCATGAACAAAAACGCTGCCTTGTTGAGGATATATGATGCTATTTATTATAGATGCTGTAATTCTGTGCCACTCCCGATGCGATCCCGATTGCCCACAACGATTGCCTATTTCACCAGCTTACCATCCGCCAACCGAATTTGCCGCGAACATCGCTGCGACAATGCTTCATCATGGGTAACCAGAACCAATGTCGTGCCATGTTCACGATTGAGTTCGAACATCAGTTCGATAATTTGAATACCGGTTGCCGAATCAAGATTTCCCGTCGGTTCATCCGCCAGCAATAATTTCGGATCTGTCGCAAAAGCCCGTGCAATCGCAACCCGCTGCTGTTCACCACCGGATAACTGTTTGGGGTAATGATGCAAACGCATTGCCAATCCAACACGGTCCAGCAATCGCCGTGCTGTCGCTTCCGCATTGCCGGCAGCAGTGAGTTCCAGCGGTAACATCACATTCTCAATGGCTGTCAGCGCAGGAAGCAATTGAAACGATTGGAATACAAATCCCAGAATCTTGCCTCGTAGAGCAGCCCGACTATCCTCATCCAAGGTAAAAATATCGATATCATCCAACTGAACTTTCCCCGATGTCGGCAAATCCAACCCGGCAAGTAGTCCCAATAAAGTTGATTTACCTGAGCCCGATGCACCGATAATCGCAACTGCTTCACCCGCGTTCACCTGTAAATCGATATCCTGTAATATCGTTAACTGTTTGTCGCCCGTATTGACTTGTTTGGTAAGTGCCTGGGTCCAGAGAATCGGTTGTTTAACAAGATGGTCTAACATGAAAAAAAATTTCCTTATTATTCTGATTTTCTTTTTTACTTTCACTACCCCTGTCGCAGCAACGACGACAAAAACCGTTATGGTTTTTGGTGATAGCCTATCTGCCAACTATGGCATACCAATCGAAGCTGGCTGGGTTGCATTGCTGACGCAGCGACTTCAGCCTGAATTCGCTGATTATCAAATCATCAATGCAAGTATCAGCGGTGAAACGACGCTTGGAGGACGCAAGCGAATTGAACAAGCGCTTGAAAAACATCGCCCTGAGATTGTTATTCTCGAGCTTGGCGCTAATGATGGCTTGCGCGGCGCATCTATAAAATCCATTTACGAGAATCTGGAAGCTATTATAAAAACATGTCAAAAAAACAATGCGTTGGTTTTACTTGCCGGTATGCAGCTACCTCCCAATTATGGTATTACCTACACACAAAAGTTCCAAGCAATTTTTCCGCAGCTAGCTGAAAATTATCACATCAAATTAATACCATTTCTACTCGCTGGTTTCGGTGACAAGAATGATTTTTTTCAATCTGATGGTATTCACCCGAATGAAATCGCTCAGAAAAAAATTGCAGAAAATGTTTGGGAAGTTTTGCAAACTATGTTTAAAAATGAACAGGTCGCTGCCACACCCGATATTTGACACGCAGTATTATATCACTTCATTCTATTAAGGCTAACCCGATTAAGCTTGCAATGGATGATCCAATTGATCCACAAATTTCTGCAAATCTTTCGATAAAGGGGATTGTAGTGCCATGCGTTCCATCGAAACCGGATGCGTTATTTGCAGCGCATGCGCATGTAGAAACATTCGCGTTAAATGATTTCGGCCATTTGCTTTCGCAAGTTGCTTGTTCATCTCGAAATTGCCATATTTATCATCACCAATGATAGGAAATCCAAGATGCGCAAGATGCACACGAATCTGATGTGTGCGACCGGTTTTCAATTCGGCGTCGAGTAGACTGAAGTTTTTCCATGATTTCTGCAGCTTAAATATGGTGTGCGCCGGCATTGCTTTTGTACCCGTATTCTCACCGTTTGATATCGCAACACGCCGTTCACCTGTAGCAGTTACATATTTATTTAAAGCCAGTGTGACATGTTGCTTGGCGTTGCGCCATTCACCTTGAACCATCACCCAGTAATGTTTTTCCGTTAAGCCTTCGCGAATTTGCCGATGCAGCTCAACGAGTGCACTGCGTTTTTTTGCAAGTAACAGGACACCGGATGTTTCTCTGTCAAGACGATGCACCAATTCAAGAAATTTCCAGGATGGATTTTGTGCGCGCAATTGCTCAATGACACCAAAACTGATGCCGCTTCCGCCATGAACTGCCATGCCACCGGGCTTATCAATTACCAGCAATGCATCATCTTCAAATATTTTCTTGAATGTAAAAAAATTTGCGGGGACAACGGAGGGTTTATAAGAAACGCTTTTTTCAGCAATTTTAATCGGCGGAATTCGTACGATATCACCCAATCGCAAACGATAACTGGCATTTATTCGCTTACCGTTAATACGTACCTGGCCACTTCTCAGCAATTGATATATGTGGCTTTTCGGTACATTTCTGTAACGTTTAAACAAAAAATTATCAACCCGCTGATCCCATACCTCTTCTTCAATGTATAATTTTTCCACCGAGGGAGCAGAGAAGTCTTTTGTGTGCATAATTTCTGTTTTAGTTATAATCGTGCATTAATTTTCGTTAAAAATGTATTCTGCTTATTTCTTTTTAGAATCCATACTGTAGAATTCATCTGTTAGTAAACAAGTAGCTTGTTTTTATTTTAAAATTCTTTGATACCAATGAAGATTGACATAACGCAAAGTTCTATTTGGAACTTTATGTAAAATCTGGTACCTTAAACGAATAAATAAAGCAAGCATAGAAGGTTTCCCAGTTCAGGCATTACAAAATAAAAATTCTATACAGAAATAAAAGCAAAACAATATACTAACAAAAAGAAATATATAATTGACAAACAAATATTACAATAAAACCACCAAGCCCAAACCTCGTCATTACAACTACGTATACCACAAAAATCTATCCGATAATTTTATGGATAGTGTATTTATAAATAGAACACGTAAGGTTTGTAAATGAAACGAATGTTATTTAATGCGACACAGCCAGAAGAGCTACGAGTCGCCATAGTCAACGGTCAAACACTGGTTGATCTCGACATAGAATCTATCAGTAAAGAGCAACGTAAAAGCAATATCTATAAAGCTGTCATCACACGCATAGAACCTAGTCTGGAAGCTGCATTTATAGATTACGGTTGTGAGCGCCATGGTTTCTTGCCATTTAAAGAAATATCCACGTCATGCTTTGGCGAAAATGCCAATTCTACAAACAGCCGTATTCAGGACCTGATCCAAGAAGGTCAAGAACTCATTGTTCAGGTTGATAAAGATGAACGTGGCAATAAAGGCGCTGCACTTACAACTTATATCTCACTCGCGGGCCGATATCTGGTTTTAATACCCAATAATCCCAATAGCGGCGGTGTATCACGTCGCATAACCGGTGAAGAGCGCAATGACCTGCGCGAAGTGATTGCAAAACTTGAAATTCCGGAAGGCATGAGTATTATCGCCAGGACTGCGGGAATTGGCCGCAGCACCGAGGAATTGCAGTGGGATTTGAATTACCTGACACAGCTGTGGTATGCCATTGAAGAAGCGGCCAATAATCAGGATGGCGTTTTTCTAATCTATCAAGAAAGTAGCTTAGTTATCCGTGCCATTCGCGATTACTTTAACCAGGAAATCGGCGAAATTCTGATCGACAGCCGTGACATCTATGAACAGGCCAGCCAGTTTATGGCCCATGTCATGCCTGCAAATGTGGATCGCCTCAAATTCTATCACGATGATGTGCCGTTATTTTCACGCTTTCAGATCGAACATCAAATAGAAACCGCTTACTCAAGGCAAGTTTCGCTACCATCAGGTGGCGCGATTGTTATTGATCATACAGAAGCGTTAGTATCGGTTGATGTCAACTCAGCACGCGCCATCCGGGGATTGGATATTGAGCACACCGCACTGAATACCAATCTTGAAGCAGCGGATGAAATCGCGCGTCAATTGAGATTACGTGACTTAGGCGGACTCATCGTCATTGATTTCATTGACATGGATGTACAGCGTAATCAACGCGAAGTCGAAGCCAGATTACACGAAGCATTACGCCAGGATCGCGCCCGTATTCAAGTAGGAAAAATTTCGCGCTTTGGTCTGCTCGAATTATCACGTCAACGATTGCGCCCTTCGCTGGGTGAAAGTAACTATATCTCATGTACGCGTTGCAGCGGCACAGGATTTATTCGAGGAACCGATTCTTCGGCACTGCATGTGTTAAGAATCATCCAAGAAGAAGCCATGAAAGAAAATACCAGCGCATTGCATGTTCAGCTTCCGGTTGATGTAGCGACCTACCTGCTCAATGAGAAACGCGCGGAAATCTATGATATTGAAATGCGGCAAAGAATAAATATCATTCTTATACCTAATATTCATATAGAAACGCCTAATTACAGCATCACACGCTTACGTCATGATGATATAAGACCCAATGAATCAGTAGCCAGCTATAAAATGGTTGAGCGAAATACAGAAGAAAATAATTTAGTATTTACCGAACAAAAAGCTAAGCCTGTGCGCCCTCAAGCTGCAGTTCAAGGTATAACACCCGCTCAGCCGGCACCTAACCGAGATGATAAACTACGCGACACATCTTTATTGGATAAGTTTTTTAGCTGGTTTAAACCTGCCAGCACAGAAGAAACAAAAACCGATGCGGAGGCCAAACAATCCAGCGACAAACCCAAGGCATCGCAAGATCGCGGGCGTGTACGCAGCCGTCGCGGACGCAATCGGAATGAACGTCCTAAAGATACTTCCGCTAGTAAGCAAGCCAAGCAAAGCAACTCCGCGGATGCTCACAATAACGCCACTTCTGAACAACCTTCTCACCCAATGGGCGCTACAGAGCAGATAAGCGCGGCAAGAAAACCTGTTCAACAATCCGATTCGAACCGCCTGGATACCGCACTGACAGAAGATTTGCCAGTAATAGAAAAAGACAATCCGACTTCTCAAAGTAGTTTATCAAGACCAGATGGACAAAGACGTGTGCGTAGACATCGTGGTGGTAATAAAAACAGGGAACAATCTGCCCGCGATAAAAGCGCTACTGAAACTCAGGATGCAGAATTTGAGCACGTATCAAGCAGTACTGCTGATCGTGACAATGATTCGCTCAGTTCTCAACCAAGCACAGAAAAACCACTATCTGGTAATGTGGCAGGGATTGATAATATTTCCGAACAAACTGCTGCGCATGATGATTCAACAGAAATTACCACTAAAAAACATCACAATAAGAGAACCAAAACCGAAACGCCATCGATTGATCATCATTCAGATACCGCTGAGCAACCGATCGCTATTGTCTCCACACCGTCAATACCTAAACCCAGTCTTATTCAAGAGCTTCCGGATCTGCAGAAAAGTGGACTCGTGATGATAGAAACGCCACCTGAGAAGGTTGAAATGGCTACAGAAGATATCATCACCCCTAAACGACCCAGAAGAAAAACCAAAGAAGCTGTTGCGGCCGAAGCCGAACCTTTAATGCAAGTCGAAACACGCGAATAATTTGCTCGAACACTACCACGGAATACACGATATCGTCAGGCGCATGTCATCTCAATGTGCCTGTTCCCAATTATCTCCGACACCAACCTGTATCAATAGCGGCACATCCAACTGCATTACCTGACTCATATAGTCAGGCAATGCATTTTTCATTAACACAACTTCATCATCGGGCACCTCCAGCACCAACTCATCATGAACCTGCATGATCAACTTGCTGTGCAATTGCTCCTTATGCAACCAATCACGTACGGCGATCATCGCCAGCTTGATAATATCCGCCGCCGTTCCCTGCATGGGGGCATTAATGGCAGCCCGCTCCGCGCCTTGCCGACGATTTCCATTGGCGTTATTGATCTCAGGCAACCATAGTCTGCGCCCCAAAACGGTTTCAACATACCCCAGTTGTCTGGCTTTTTCCCGGGTTTGCTGCATATATTTTTCCACCCCCGGATAACGCGCAAAGTACCGCTCCATATAAGCACGGGCAGCACTGCGTTCAATGCCCAATTGTGCCGCCAGACCAAACTCCGACATACCGTAGATCAAGCCAAAATTAATCACTTTGGCGTAGCGACGCTGTTCTTGGTCCACTTGATCCAACGGAATCCCAAATACTTCCGCAGCAGTCGCCCGATGGATATCCTCACCGGCTGCGAAAGCTTTCAGAAGACCGTCATCCTGAGAAATATGCGCCATGATTCGTAACTCAATTTGCGAATAGTCGGCTGAAATAATCCTGTAACCCGGCGGTGCAATAAAAGCTTCCCGGATTCTCCGGCCTTCACTGGTGCGCACCGGAATGTTCTGCAAATTCGGATCCGAGCTGGCTAAGCGTCCTGTTACCGCCACCGCTTGCGCATAATTGGTATGTACCCGTCCGGTATTGCGGTCCATCATTAATGGCAATTTGTCGGTATACGTCGACTTCAACTTGGCGAGGCTACGATAATCAAGCAGTAGCTTGGGCAATGGATAATCCAGCGCCAGCTGCTGCAACACATCTTCATCGGTAGAAGGAACACCGGTGGGTGTTTTTTTGATGACCGGCAATTTGAGCCGGTTAAACAGAATTTCCTGTATCTGTTTGGGCGAATTCAGATTGAATGGTTGTTCGGCGATGACATAAGCTTGTTGTTCCAATATGTATAATTTCTCACCCAACTCGTGACTCTGCTTTTGCAACAACTTGTAGTCCAACAAAACGCCGTTACGTTCAATTTCAAACAGCACATCCAGAATCGGCATTTCTATTTCACGGTAGATGTAATGCAACCGATCATCACTTTGGATACCGGGATATAAGACCTGATGCAATTGCAATGTGATGTCCGCATCCTCCGCGGCATACCGGGTCGCGGTATCAATCGCCACTTCGTCAAAACCGATGCGGTTAACGCCTTTCCCCGTGACCTCATCATAGCTGATCGTTTTAATATCCAGATGACGCAGCGCCATACTGTCCATATTGTGCGGGCGATGGGATTCCAACACGTAGGATTGAAGCAACGTATCATGCACAATGCCATTCAATTGAATGCCATGATTGGCAAATACATGCTTATCGTATTTTAAATTCTGCCCCAGTTTAGGTTTCGTCGCATCCTCCATCCATGGCTTAAGTTTGCTTAATACCATCTCCAACGGAAGTTGCTGCGGCACACCGGCATAGCTGTGCATCAGCGGCAGATATGCCGCATGGTGGCTTTCAATACACAATGAAATGCCCACCAGTTTTGCCTGCATCGGATTTAGACTGGTTGTTTCAGTATCCACTGATACCAGTTGCGCCGCATCCAGCCGGACTAACCAATCATTCAGTTCGGCTTCTGTAAGGATCGTTTGATAAGTACCTGCATGGGCGCTTTCGTTATTCGTCACCGTCGTTTGACTGTCGTTCGCGATCATTGCTGCGGATTGATCCGCAGTTATCTGCTGGCGCAGTTCACGTAACGATGCTTTCATATCGAGTTGTTCGTATAGCCGGATAAGTTGCTCGGTATCCTGAGGTTGATACGCAAGATCGGTTATTTTAACCGGCAGATTCACATCACATTTAATCGTGATCAACTGGCGCGCTGTATCAAACCAATCCAACGCGGCGCGCAAATGCTCACCCACAGTTCCTTTAATCTCATTGGCATGCGCAATGAGATTATCCAGTGATCCATACTGTGTAAGCCACTTGACGGCTGTTTTAGGTCCCACTTTCTGCACACCCGGAACATTGTCAGCCGTATCACCAACCAGCATCAGGTAATCCAGCATGCGGGCCGGCGGCACGCCAAACTTGGCAAGTACATTCGCCTCGTCCAGCATCTCATTGCTCATGGTATTTACCAGCGTAATATTTGCGTTTACCAATTGCGCAATATCTTTATCACCGGTTGAAATGATGCAGCGCATATCCGCTTCGACTGCTTGTTGCGCCAAGGTGCCGATGACATCATCCGCTTCCACGCCGTCAATAATCAGCATCGGCCAACCCAGTGCGCGAATACAAGCGTGCAAGGGTTCAATCTGTACAGCCAGATCATGTGGCATGGCAGGTCTGTGCGCTTTATATTCAGGATATAGCGCATCGCGGAAAGTTTTACCTTTTGCATCAAACACACACGCGCTATAATCAGCGTGGTAATCCTTGTGCAAACGTCGTAGCATATTGAGCACGCCATGAATTGCACCCGTCGGTTCGTTGTTGCGATTACGCAAATCAGGCAATGCATGAAAAGCGCGATATAAATAGGACGAACCATCAACCAACAACAATGTTTTCATTTATAAGATATTCCTATGAGTCTACAAGATAAACCAGCCACTCACTTATCTGTAGATAAATCCTGGTCAGCAAAAGAGTCATGGCGCTTATTTGGAATTATGGCAGAGTTTGTCGAAGGAACGGAGCGTCTTGATGCCATTCAACCCGCCGTGAGTATTTTCGGCAGCGCACGCACCACGCCGGATAGTCCACACTATCAATTAGCCGAGCAGATTGCCAAGCAACTCTCTGATGCCGGATTTGCGGTGATTTCCGGCGGTGGCCCCGGCATCATGGAAGCTGCTAATAAAGGTGCTTACTTTGGTAAATCACCCAGCATCGGTTTAAATATTCAACTGCCCCACGAGCAGCATCGTAACGCTTATCAGGACATCAGTCAGACGTTCCGTCATTTTTTTGCACGCAAATACATGTTTGTTAAATTTGCTACTGCTTACGTGGTATTACCAGGCGGTTTCGGCACATTGGACGAATTGATGGAAGCATTGACATTGGTACAAACCGGAAAAACCCGCAAAATGCCCATCATCCTGGTCTACTCGGAATTCTGGCGGGGATTGCTCGACTGGTTCCAGAAAACATTAATTTCCGAAGGCTGTATCTCACGTGCAGACATGAACCTCATCCAAGTCATTGATGAACCGAATCAAGTAGTCAGTGCAATCTTTCAGTATTATGAAACCAGCGGGTTTGAACCCACTGCCGCTGAAAAAGAAGTTCAGCTCAATCTTTAACCGTCACCTACGATTTTAGGTAGAATACAAAATAATCCTGACCCACCGGGAACCAACATGTACCAACTTATTCTTATACTGTTCCTCAGCGCTGCGATCCCTGTTATGGCGCAATCCGACCCTCCCAAACAGTCGAAAAAGTCTTCGCGGCCGGATAATTTGATACCATTACCCGAAATACCTGAATTACCGCCGGATCCCGATCAACCGCTTCCGCCGGATATTCAACCTGACCCTGAACTGGAAACACAAGTTACCATTATAAAACGCGGAGAAGACACGATTGAAGAACACCGCATCAACGGCGAATTACTGATGATCAAAGTCATTCCACGTATTGGTCCGCCTTATTATCTGAAGAAAAATACCACCAGAGAGTATCACACGCATCCCGAGGCCGGCATCGATGTCAGTCCGCCGATGTGGCAATTCTTCAAATTCTAACGTTAATAAAGCGCACAAGAACACACTACGCAATGAAATCTCCCTGTTTCCATTTTTACGCTTGCTTATCCTGCTAATACATGTCTGTTTTTACACCCGTTACCGATAGCCAGCTCGCAGCTTGGCTAACAGATTACGCACTGGGCCAATTGGTCAATTTACAGGGCATCTCCTCGGGTATTGAAAATACCAACTATTTTGTCACGACGACGCAAGGCAAGTTTGTATTGACGCTGTTTGAAAAATTGACCAGCCGCGAATTGCCTTATTATCTGAATCTGATGGCGCATTTATCCGGGCATGGTATTCCTTGCCCTGCGCCGATCCCCAGAGTCGATCACAAATTGCTGGGTACACTGAACAATAAGCCGGCCACGATCGTCACCTGTTTACCCGGACAATCAGTCACACACCCAACCGCAGCACAATGTGCGGAAGTCGGCACAGTATTGGCAAAAATGCACTTAGCAGGCAGTTCCTATCACGATACAATGAATAATCCGCGCGGCTTAACATGGTGGCAAGCTAAAGCACCGGAAATCATTCCTTTCCTGTCAGCCGATGAGAAATCGTTACTGACCGCCGAATTGAATTTTCAGGCAACGCAACAATCCATTGTGTTACCTCATGGCGTTATCCATGCCGACTTATTCCGTGACAATATCTTGTTCACAGGCAACACAATCGGTGGCGTCATCGATTTTTATTTTGCCTGTAATGACACTTTCTTATACGATCTGGCGATTACTGTGAATGACTGGTGCATGACTGAAGGCAAAACACTGGATGAGACATGTACACTTTCACTGATTGAGGCGTATCATGCCATTCGACCGCTATCCTCGAGTGAACACGGCGCATGGTCGGCCATGTTGCGTGCCGGCGCATTACGCTTCTGGATTTCCCGATTATATGACTATCATTTGCCGCGTCCGGGAGAACTGACACATGCCAAGGATCCAACGCATTTCAGAGAAGTATTAAAGAATCATGCTACAGACATAGCCAACATAGAAAAGCTGTGGATTTGAATCATCATTAGAAGCTGATATACCGATTTAATTGGAGAAACACTCATGGAAATTCATCAAGTCAACGCCAAACAGGGATTACAATGGATCTTAAGCGGCTTCTACCTGTTCCGTAAAGCACCACTGGCTTGGATAATGGTTTGCTTTACCTTGGTATTGATCGCTATGAGCATGTCGTTCATACCATTACTTGGGAAATTTATTTTTACTTTGATCTCTCCAGTATTCTTGGCCGGAATCATGCTGGGCTGCAAAGATATGGAACAAGGTAAGTCGCTTGAGATTGCGCATTTACTGGCTGCTTTCAGAACCAACTCGGCGCCGCTCATTACCATTGGTGGCGTCTATCTGATCGGACAAATTTTAATCATCGGACTGGTCATGCTGATCGGCGGTTCGCAGATGACTGACATGTTGTTATATGGAAAAAGGGTCGACGAAAGTGAACTGATGGGCGTAATGAGCAACATGCTGACATCCTCATTGATTGCACTGACACTTTCCATTCCGTTGATGATGGCCTCCTGGTTTTCTCCCTTACTCGTGGTATTTCATAACGTTCCGCCGATCGTTGCCATGCAAAGAAGCTTTTTTGCTTGTTTGAAGAACTTCATCCCGTTCCAAGTCTATGGCATTACGCTCATCGTGCTGACGATTCTTTGCCTGATGCCCTATGGCATTGGGTTGATCGTTCTGATTCCCGTCATGTTCGCTTCCATTTATGTCAGTTACAAAGATATTTTTCTCGCTGAGCGACTTCAGTTCAAATACAGCCAGACTGATCAGAATTATCAAAAAGCCAACTGGAGTAATGGCGACGAAACATCTATGGAGAATGAAAACGAAACAAAACCGGATGCTGTCACCACAGAAAATAAACCAAAAGACGCAAGCGAACGCGTTCAATGCGCGCAATGTAATTTGCTCATCCCGAAAAATGAGTCCATCGAAGATAAAGGACGATTCTTTTGCAGCGAGGAACACCGCCAGCGCTATCAAGATGCCGATCAATCAACCCAATAAAATCTGTTTAACGGGGCCCTGCTAAACCGCGGTCAATTTCGCATACTCAAGCAGCAACCACTTCGTTCCGGCATCATTAAAATTGACTTGTACGCGCGCTTCGCTGCCGCTGCCTTCATAATTGATGATGACGCCCGTGCCAAACTTGGCATGCAGCACAGCTTGTCCGATTCTCCATGCACCGCCGACTGATCTCTTCTGGCTATCGGTTGTTGTTCTTAGCGTGGCTGCTGTGGCTTGATTGGCGGTATTTGCATAGTAGGGATTCAGATCCATTCTAGGCACCGATTGCAGCCATTTCAAACAGCTTTCCGGAATTTCATCGAGAAAACGCGATGCGATGTTATAGCGGGTTTGGCCATGCAACATGCGGCTTTGCGCAAAGCTTACATATAACCGGCGGCGGGCGCGTGTCATGGCCACATACATCAATCGCCTTTCCTCCGCAATGCCATTGGCTTCATTTAAGCTGTTTTCATGTGGAAAAAGCCCTTCTTCCAATCCGCTTAAGAATACACTATGAAATTCCAGTCCTTTGGCCGCATGGACTGTCATCAGCTGCAACGCATCCTGACCGTTGCCGGCTTGATGCTCGCCGGCTTCCAGCGAAGCATGCGCAAGAAATTCCGCCAGACTGTCATTTTCTGCTTCATGTACAAAACTGGTTGCCGCATTAATCAGTTCGTTCAGATTCTCCAGCCTGTCTGCACTTTCACGTTCTTTGGCATAGTGCGCGAATAGCTCACTGTGCGTCAGCATGTGTTCAACAATTTGAGGTAATGGCAACGTGCTACAGCCTTGCCGCATCGTCATGATCAAATGCACAAATGCGCAAATGCCTTTTAAGGGTTTCTCCGGTTGCTGTGCAATGGCTGCTTCACCACCGCATTTCTGCAGTGCGGCCGCCCATAAACTTGCGCCTTGTACTTTGGCATCATCCTGCAATTGTTCCAAACCGCGTGCGCCAATGCCGCGCGCCGGGAAATTAATGACGCGCAATAGCGCGCTGTTATCGTCCGGATTGGCGATCAAGCGCAGGTAAGCCAATGCATGCTTGATTTCCTGGCGATCAAAGAAACGCATACCACCATAAACGCGATACGGTATCGCGGCATTAAACAAACTGTGTTCGAGCACCCGCGATTGTGCATTGGAGCGATAAAGCAGTGCGATTTCCGATAAGGCGATGCCTTCAGCATGCAAAGTTTTGACTTCACCGGCAATAAACGCAGCTTCATCGAAATCGTTCGGCGCATTGTAAACACGTATTGGCTCGCCCTTCCCTTCGGCAGTCCAGAGATTCTTCCCTAAACGTTCGCTGTTGTTTTCAATCAGCGCATTGGCCGCATCCAGAATATTGCCGTGTGAACGGTAATTTTGCTCCAGTTTAATCACCTTGGAGATGCCAAAATCACGCTCAAAATCTTTCATATTGCCGGTATTCGCACCACGGAATGCGTAAATGCTTTGATCATCATCGCCAACCGCAAATACTGCCGCGGCACGCTCAGTGCCTACGCCAGCCAGTAATTTGAGCCACTGATACTGCAATCGATTCGTGTCCTGGAACTCATCCACCAGAATATGGCTAAAACGTTCACGATAATGCTGGCACAGAATTTCATTGCGACTCAGCAATTCATAACTACGCAATAGCAATTCAGCGAAATCAACAACACTTTCCTTGTAACATTGCTGCTCATAAGCCTGATAAAACTCCAGCATGCGACGCGAAAAGGCATCTTCCACCGTAACATAGGCAGCCCGTAGCCCCGCTTCCTTGGCGCTATTGATAAACCACTGCACCTGACGCGGCGGGAATTTTTTCTCGTCAACCGATAAATCTTTCAGAATACGTTTGATCAAGGCCAGTTGATCAGCAGAATCCAGAATCTGGAAAGTTTGTAATAACCCTGCATCCTGATAATGCGTACGCAACATGCGATGACACAATCCATGAAATGTGCCGATCCACATACCACGCGGATTGATCGGCAACATCGCAGTAATGCGTGTCAGCATTTCTTTGGCGGCTTTATTGGTAAACGTCACCGCCAGAATACCGTGCGGACTTACCTGTCCCGATTGAATCAAATAGGCGATTCGCGACGTCAATACTCGGGTTTTACCGCT
Organism: Nitrosomonas sp.; assembly: GCF_024282095.1. GTDB lineage: Bacteria > Pseudomonadota > Gammaproteobacteria > Burkholderiales > Nitrosomonadaceae > Nitrosomonas. The sequence continues at coordinate 4,952 of NZ_JAMWZS010000024.1, read as the reverse complement.
CCCGGCACCGGCCAATACCAATACGGATTGATGCGGCAATGTAATGGCTTCAAGTTGCTGTGGATTCAGGTCGGATAGTAGCGAAGTCATGTAACCAATATGGAATGGATACCGTATAGAATTGTTGCGCGCTCAGGCCGAGCAGGAGCCACAAAGCGTGTGATGCAAGTTGCTAACTTGCCGATTAATTCCGAATCAGATCAATGCGTATGGACATTTATCATGATTCATGAATTAACAGGCTGTCAACCGAAGATTAGCCAGATGTTGCTACGCTTTGGTTCTCGCGACAATGTCCAGAATCAGTGGAGTCAATATCAACTCGATCGCCATACCCATTTTTCCGCCTGGAACCACAATGGTATTCGGGCGAGACATGAATGAGTCATGAATCATATTCAACAAGAAAGGAAAATCTATTTTTTCAGGATTCCTGAAACGGATCACTACAAGACTTTCATCCAGTGTTGGAATTTCACGTGCGATAAATGGATTGGAGGTATCGACCGTAGGCACACGCTGGAAGTTGATGTGGGTGCGCGAAAACTGTGGTGTGATGTAATGTACATAATCATGCATGCGACGCAAAATAGTGTGCGTTACTGCTTCTGCTGAGTAACCGCGTGCATTGGTATCACGAAATATTTTCTGAATCCATTCCAGATTAACGATAGGCACAACACCAACCAACAAATCCACATACTTGGCCACATCGGCCGTATCGCTTTTTGCACCACCGTGCAGCCCTTCATAAAACAGCAAATCGGAGCCGGCTGGAATCGGCGACCAGGGCGTAAAAGTGCCCGCTTTTTGCTGCCACGGTTGTGCTTCTTCATCGTTATGCAGATACAAACGTGTCTGACCGCTGCCCTTTTCACCGTATTCCTTGAATAAGGCTTCCAGTTTCTCGAATTCATTGGCTTCCGGACCGAAATGGCTGATTGCACGCCCACCGTTTTCTTCTGATTTTGCCACTGCTTGTTTCATTGCTTCGCGATCGTAACGATGAAAACTATCGCCTTCCACAATCACAGCTTTCAAATGTTCGCGACGAAAAATATGTTCAAAGCTGGTCTTTACCGTTGAGGTACCTGCACCTGAGGATCCGGTAACGGCGATAACCGGGTGTTTTTGCGACATTCTGATTTTCTCCTAAAATAAAATATGACTATTAAAATTCTGTATCCGTATGATACCTTTTTTCTACTCAGCTTTGGCGCAGGTGATTGACTTGTATCCGGCACCGCCGCTCAAAATTTTGCGCAACACTACAGCGGGACTTTTCCGGAACTTACAAAGCTTAATCCAGGTCACAGTGATTGCTTAAATAACATGCGTATTGTATATCAAGAATACACGCAAATTGTCGTCGATAGCCGCCCAAGTCGGCACGAAAGTAAAAAATTTCTTGTTGTTGCTTGATTGATCCAAGGTTGAGTTCGTATGAAAAATATACAATATCTATTCACCATTTCATTCCTGGCATTCACGCTAAATACCTTGGTATTCGCTGAAGGGGATGGCGGTGGCGGCGATGGTGGTGGCGATAGCGGCGGAGACGGCAGTGGCGATTATGATGGTAGCGGTCACCACGATGGCGATGGGCATCATCATGATCATGGCCATCATCACAATAATTTTATTCTCGGTATCGGCGGTTTTTATGACCCTTGGTTGTGGGGCGGTTACTACGGTCCTGGAATGTGGAGAAGTTACTATGGTCCCGGTTTTTGGGGACCTTACGGCTACCGCGGCTATGGTTATGCCGATCCTTTTTTCAGGCCTTATTATACCTACCCGCCTGCTGTTGCAGTTCCCTCACAACCGCCTGTTTACATTCAACAGCAAGAACCTAAACGCGTTCAACCGAAGATCGATTATTGGCACTATTGCCAAGATCCGCAAGGATATTATCCCTATATCCGGGAATGTCCGGGCGGCTGGCTACAAATCGCCCCCCAACCCAATACTCAATAAGTGAGAACAGTACCATGAAAAAAACCCGACAATTAGTAATACCCGCGCTGATCTGCACACTGACGGCATGTGTCAATTTGCCAACCGGCCCCAGCGTCATGACTTTGCCGGGTTCCGGCAAAAGTTTCGAGCAATTCCGTTATGACGATTACGACTGTAAACGTTATGCATACGAGCAAGTAGGCGGTCAAACGCCCCGTCAAGCAGCGCAATCGAGCGGCATCGAAAGTGCTGCTATCGGCGCCGGACTCGGCGCTGCTACAGGTGCGGCGATTGCCGGTGGCGGAGGTGCTGCAGTCGGTGCCGGTGTCGGCTTATTAGGCGGTGGGTTGGTAGGATCGGGCACTGCCAGCACTTCCGCGTATGTCAATCAGCAACGTTATGACATCAGTTATATTCAATGCATGTATGCCAAGGGTCATCGCGTCCCGATATCGGGCAGAATTACCGATGATGCGCCAGCAAGCAGCAATAGAAACATCGCGCCGCCGCCTGCCAATTTTAATCCGCCACCGCCGCCACCCGGCAATCCGCCACCACCGCCGCCTCGGTAATTTTTCCGGTATCGCCATCATCGACCGACTTATCAAACAGATAATAACTCAGTATCATATTGCGCTAGAATATGCACACAAATAAAGCGGTGATTCATCGGTATGATCGATAATCACCGCTATTTAGGATTGTAAACTGCAACTGGACTTTAAGATAAGAACATAGGAGTAAAAACTGTGCACCCGATTGTACCCATCATTATGGCACTTGGTGCCATTCTGTTCTTCGTAGGAATAGGCGTCCAAGCCCGGCTTGGCGTACAACGAATCAACAGTATAAAACTACGCGGAAAAGAATATAAGCTCTGGCACTTTGTAGTTGTCACTGTGGGATCAGGCGTGGCATTGATCATGCTATCGGTTTTAATACCCAAGTATGTACCTTACCAACCTGAATCAACTCAGCAATCATCACAACCGTTGATATCCAGCAATTTGAAATATGAATTGGACTCGATCCTATCCAGCATGCGTCTGAATGACGATGCAATGATGAACGCTATCAGCAGATTTCAAGTGGAATATCAGAAAGCATCACAAAATAGTGACAAAAATACAATGGACTTGCTTGTTCTGGAAATCGCTTACCGCATTAGAACCGAACTACAGAATCGAAGCTATCCGGAAAACCAAGTGGAACGTGAAGTGGAGAGAATTACCGGCATTCTGAAGCAATCTATCAAACAAGAAAACAAATAATCATCAATAGAAGAACCATCTGATATTTCTGTAGAATTAATTGGTTTATTAATCACTCAAGGACTTTTTATGAAAAAAATGATGCAAGCATTACTGATCATAGCCATCATGTTTCTGGCAGCGCCCAATGTAGTATTTGCCGATCAGTATCCTGATAAAGTTGTCGAAAAGCTTGGCAACGGTCTTGCGAACGCCGTGACCGGTGTCGTTGAAATACCCAAAACAATAACGATCATTGGTAACAGGGACGGCGTTATCCATGGCATGACCATCGGATTCCTCACCGGCATTGCCAATGCTGTCGGACGCTCATTAAGTGGTGCTTTCGATATTGCAACATTCCTCATACCCACCACACCCTTTGTCAAACCGAGCTATATCTGGGATGATTTTAATCGCGAAACAACCTTCGTCGAAGCACACATGCGTTAATTGCTTTCTTTTCCCATTGCATTATTCATTGATGCCTTAAAATGCTCGCTCAAACTTAATCTGATCAGCTCATAGTATAAAAATATGTGCTTGTCAAATGATACAGTTTGAGCGGGCACAATTTATTCCTTGCATGCTCTTCCCAGTGCACTGTGTAGCCAAGGGACGAAGAATTGAATTCGACGAGATTAAATTTTATAGCATTATTATATGCTTACAGATAATTATCTTTTCGAATTCCTTCTCCAATAAATGTGGGATAGACGCTTCTTCAAGCATGACTAGCCACGCTATCTTCTAGGATAAAACAAGAAATCGATCATTTCTAAACATTTATTTGATCATTCTATAAATTTGAGTTTCTAATCCAACAAAGCCATTTCTATCACTAATTAAATCAGGTATAATTTCGCGCTTTGGGTCGTTAGCTCAGCCGGTAGAGCAGCGGACTTTTAATCCGTTGGTCGCCAGTTCGAATCTGGCACGGCCTACCAAATAGAACAGGGGTTAGCTTAAACGCTAATCCCTTTTTTATTTCTGAACGAGACAAAAACTTTTTTATCATACTGTTAGTGGGAGACATTTTTTTCGATTTTTTCCAGAAATTAAGCACAATGTGGATTGACGATCAGCTCTGAGCCCTTCCTACGCCAATCATAATAAGCGCTGCTGCTTACGCTCATTACCCTGCAAAGCATAACTACTGGATAATGACTTTTCCGAGCTTGAATGAAACCATATTTCACTTCATTTCTTGCGCAAAGAAGGCGCTCGCCTTTTTTAGGATTTCTTTCTCCATGCGCAGTGTTTTTATCTCTCGCCTGAGACGCTGCAGTTCTGCACGCTCATCAGCATCCAGACATTCACCATTTCTTTCCTGCGCTTGCTGCTTAACCCACCGTTGCAGATTCTTCTCACTGGTATAAACCACTTGAGCCGCTTGCACTATGGTGTAGCCGTACTCTGTAACCAGTGATACCGCTTCCTTTTTAAATTGCTCTGAATAGAGCCTTCGCCTTCCTGATTCTTTCATCCTTCACCTCGCTAATTAGTTGTCCTACTACCTTAACAAGATATCCGGCTTTATTGAACCACAACAAAATCAATGGGTTCACGAGAATAACACTATCAGACCCCATAGCTCATTAGGTTATAAACCACCAGCTCCTGAAATCTTAGAGACTCCATTATCACGAAATTTACATCCTTTCATGCATTAGCTTATGATACAAATCACTGAAGTGGTCCCCTACAACTGTACAACCTGAAGGTAGAATTAAGCTCTGCCAT
>NZ_JAMWZS010000023.1 GCF_024282095.1 Nitrosomonas sp. | reverse complement strand
AGCGGCAGGTCTTGTTTGCGCAGTTGATCATCAATAAGCGCTTCCAGCAGGGAATGGCGGAACGCATAAAGACCGATTCCAGCAAACATGATGAGACTAATCAGAGCCACTAGCCCGGCTATTAGCTGTTTACCCATCGGAATAATTGAGCGTGCAATGGTTCATTTTGTTTCCCCAATGAAACCCTCCGCGTTAAAGCAGATTTAAGCGTGACGCATGGAGTTTTACAAGGAGAGACTATCACGTCTGCAGCTAAAACGAAATTCGATTCCTTTTAGCTGCAGGTAAAAGACAAATTTTGCCAACTGATTTTTAGCAAAATTCCTGAAAGGTTAAATTGTTACAGGTAGGAACCACACAAATTACGTTATTGCTAGATGATCTACACTAGAAGCAAAATCTCTATCTTGGGCTTCGGTACTGTTAAGTTTAATTTGTAAGCGCAGCTCATTCATGGAATCAGCATTCCTAAGCGCATCTTCATAGCTGATTTTACCCGCTTCGTAAAGCTCAAACAGCGCTGTATCAAATGTCTGCATCCCCATTTCACGAGATTTCTTCATAATTTCCTTAATCTCGTGAACATTTCCTTTAAAGACCAAATCTGCAATCAACGGAGAATTGAGCAGCACTTCAATGGCGGCTACACGGCCATTGCCACTTTTTGCCGGTATCAGTCGTTGTGCCACCAGTGCTCTTAAATTCAATGACAAATCCATTAATAATTGTGTGCGGCGCTCTTCTGGAAAAAAATTAATAATACGATCCAGCGCCTGATTTGCACTGTTTGCGTGTAATGTTCCCATGCACAGATGCCCGGTTTCAGCAAATGCAATGGCATGTTCCATCGTTTCGCGATCGCGTATTTCTCCGATCAAAATAACATCAGGTGCTTGCCGTAATGTATTTTTCAAAGCGGCTTCCCATGACTCGGTATCAACACCCACTTCGCGTTGCGTAACTACACAATGAATATGTTCATGCACATACTCCACCGGATCTTCAATGGTGATGATATGGCCATAGCTATTTTGATTACGATGACCGATTAATGCAGCCATTGATGTCGATTTTCCCGAGCCTGTGCCACCTACAAAAATCACCAGGCCACGCTTACTCATCACAACTTCCTTAAGCACTTGCGGCAAACCCAAATCATCAAACTCGGGGATTTTGGTTGTGATAGTGCGCAACACGATACCCACTCGTTGTTGTTGCACAAAAGCATTCACGCGGAAGCGTCCGATCCCGGACGGATTAATCGCAAAATTAGCCTCCTTGGTAGTTTCAAACTCAGCAGCCTGCTTGTCATTCATAATGGCTCTGGCGAGTATTTCAGTATGTTGTGCAGAAAGTGATTGCTGAGAAACCGGTGTCATTTTTCCATCAATTTTGAATGCAGGTGGAAAACCGGCTGTGATGAACAAATCTGAAGCCTTTTTGCTGAGCATCAGGCGTAGCAAATCAGACATAAATTTTGTTGCTTGCTCTTTATCCATAATCTACCTCTGGAATTGTGATTAATAACCTAAACAGCTTTATCAAATTTTGAAATTATCTTTATTCATCGCCTTGCCTCGTGCTTCAGCTACTGAAATCACATTATGTTTCACCAAATCTGTCAAATTCTGATCCAATGTTTGCATACCTACATTTTGTCCCGTTTGAATTGCCGAATACATCTGCGCAACCTTGCCTTCCCGTATCAAGTTACGGATAGCCGGCGTACCGATCATTATTTCATGGGCAGCTACACGCCCCTTTCCGTCTTTGGTTTTTAGCAGTGCCTGTGAAATAACAGCCCGTAATGATTCGGATAGCATCGAACGCATCATTTCTTTTTCTTCTGCAGGAAAAACATCAATAATACGATCAATAGTTTTAGCGGCAGAGCTGGTATGCAAAGTGCCAAAAACCAAATGCCCCGTTTCGGCTGCGGTCATTGCTAAGCGCATAGTTTCCAGGTCACGCATTTCACCTACCAGGATGATGTCAGGGTCTTCACGTAACGCTGAACGCAGTGCATTGGAAAAGCTTAATGTATCCCGTCCAATCTCGCGTTGATTAATAAGGCATTTCTTACTTTCATGCACGAATTCTATCGGGTCTTCGAGAGTCAGGATGTGACCGTAATCATTCTCGTTGATGCTATTGATCATGGCCGCCAATGTGGTGGATTTTCCTGAGCCTGTCGGACCTGTGACTAACACAACTCCTCGCGGCTGCTTTGCAATCTCAGCGAATATTTTAGGTGCTTTAATATCTTCCAAACTCAAAACTTTTGATGGAATCGTGCGCATCACAGCTGCGGCACCTCGCTGTGTATTAAATGCATTGACACGAAAACGCGCAAGGTTGGGAACAGCAAAGGAAAAATCACATTCCAGATGTTCTTCATACGCTTTTCTCTGGCTGTCATTCATAATGTCGTACACCATCGCGTGTACTTCTTTATGTTCCATCTCGGGTAAATTGATGCGTCGAATCTCGCCATGCACCCGAATCATCGGCGGCATACCTGCCGATAAATGTAAATCTGAAGCGCTGTTTTTAACCACGAAAGCTAGCAACTCTATTATATTCATTGCGATACCCTTTGGTGACAGTACTCAATGTACTGTTGAGTGCCTGAAAAGATTAATAAATCCCAAGTAAGTGCACTTGGGTTAATCCACTTGCTAACGGGAAATGTAAATAAAAATTAAGGGAGTACTGATAGAGAGGAAAAAGCGCTAATGAATATAGAAATTCACTCGGTACATTGGGTTTTTACAAGCTATTGTTAGGATGATTCAGCTGGAAATACCGCTGGTAAAATGTTTCTCGGTTTCGAGCAGGTAATTTGATATCTTATGCTGAAAAATTCATTTCGCAGCAATGAGTGATTGATATTTTGCTAGTAACTGCTCTTTGCTCTCAATTTTATCAGGATTGGTCACAATACAATCAACCGGACATACTTCGATACATTGCGGCTCATGATAGTGCCCAACACATTCCGTACATAAGCTGGCATCGATCTGATAGATTTCTTCACCCTGTGAAATGGCGCCGTTAGGGCATTCGGGTTCACAAACATCGCAGTTAATACATTCGTCCGTAATAATCAGTGCCATTGAATCTAATTCTCTCAAAACTATTTCGTTATTTTTTCTCGTAGCTTCTGTGCTACCAAAGGGTGTACAAACGCATCCGCATTACCGCCCAGAGACGCAATCTCGCGCACAATGGTTGCAGAAATAAACATGTACTGCTCAGAAGGGGTCATAAATAAAGTTTCCACGTCAGGATACATACCACGGTTCATTCCCGCCATTTGAAACTCGTACTCAAAATCAGATGCCGCACGCAAACCACGTAAAATAACTCGCGCATTCTGTTGTCGCAGAAAGTTCATTAACAAACCCGAAAACGGCATGATCTGAACATTCGAGCAATCTGATAAAACCTTCTGCGCCATTTCCACTCTCTCCTCTAAAGTAAAGAATGGTTTTTTGCTGCTGCTCACGGCTACTGCCACGACAACTTGATCAAATAAGCGTGAAGCGCGCCGAACCAGATCTTCATGTCCACGTGTGATTGGATCAAAGGTGCCGGGATAAATGGCTTTATCCATTGAATGCCGACTCCAAAAGTTGATAGTGTACCGTGCCAGCTTTTGCACTACGTTTCACATGCCATTGGGTGTCTGGAATCCAAGCGCTTCTGGTTTCAGTATAAACCAGTCCGCCCTCTGCAAGATGTGATGGCAGTAACGGCAACAGCTCTGATAACAGTTCAAGACGGTAAGGAGGATCAAGAAAGATAACATCAAATTTCCGCGTATCGGAACGGATAAAATTCAATGCATTCATCATCACCAATTCAACTTGCGTTGCCTGCAATTTTTGTTTGTTTTCATACAATGCCTTGTAAGCTCTAGCGTCTGTATCGACCATCACTACTTGTGCTGCGCCCCGAGATGCGGCCTCGAAACCCAATGCGCCACTCCCCGCAAATAAATCGAGACAACACAATCCGCTCAAATCTTGCCCCAACCAATTGAATACTGTTTCGCGTATTCTGCTCGCAGTAGGTCTTAAATCAGGTTGATCTGGGAAGACTATCAGGCGACTACGCCAGTAACCAGCAATGATGCGGACTTTTCCTTGTGCTGCAGCCATGTGTCAAAAATTGTTCTATTCAATTGCACCCACAATAATGGCCACCATACCATCAGGCTGGATTCGTCGCTGGAATGCTTGCCGGATCTGTTCAGTGGTTACTGCTTCAACAGCAACCAAGTAATCTGTTAAATAAGTGAGTGGCAAATTATAAAAACCAATCATGGCAAGATAACCGAGTATTTTGCTATTACTATCTATCCGCAGTGGAAATCCGCCGATAATATTTTGCTTGGCGGCTATCAGTTCTTCTCCTGTTGGGCCTCCACTAACAAAATCTTTGAGTACTTTCTGAGTTAATGCGAATGCTTCCTCGGATTGTTCTTTTTTGGTCTGTAGGCCGATTTGAAATGGCCCTTGTTCTTTGTAGGGAGAGAAGAAGCTATAAACGCTATAGGCTAAACCACGCTGCTGACGAACTTCTTCCATCAGACGCGAAACGAATCCGCCGCCACCCAGTATGTGATTTCCGACCAAAAGGGGGAAATAATCAGGATCATTCCGACGCAGCCCTGGATAGGCCAGCTGAATGTGACTTTGTGTTGCTGGGTGAGGAATCCTTTTTATTCCTGCTGCAGGAATTTGCACTGCCGGCACTTCAGTTTTCTGCTGATTGGAAGATAAATTTTCCGTCAACGATTTCGCAATCGCTTCCGCCTCAGACCGACTAATATCGCCAATAATTGCGATCACTGCATTGCTGGCAACATAGTAAGACCGGTAAAAAGCCAGCAGATCTTCCCGCTGCAATGAATTGATGGTATTAATTTCACCCACATCATTCAGTCCGTAGGGGTGGTCGCCATACAGCATTTTCATCAATTCACGTTCAGCAATATAATCAGGCTTAGAACTCGATTCTTTAATACTCAAAGTAATCCTGGCCTTTTCTCGATCCAGTACATTCTGAGGGAATTCTGGATACTGGATAATGCGCGCCAATGTCTCTAACGCTTGCTTGCGTTCTCGCTCACTGCTTAAAGTACGTAAAGCAATACCTGCACGGTCCCGATCAAAGTGGCTATTCAGCTGTGCACCAACATCCGCTAAAGCGGTTGTAATTTGATCTTCAGAAAATCCTCCCGCCCCCATGCTAAGCAAATGCCGAACCAGATTGGCACGACCCGACTTGCTCGGTGTATCCATGCCACTACCCGCAGCAAATTCCACACTGATATCAAGCATTGGCAGATCATGATTTTCAACAAAATACACTCGCGTACCGGAAGATGTCTGCCAGTACTGGATCGGCAGTGAAGCCAATGCCCATTGAGAATAGAAACTTAACAATACAACAAAAACAAATCGCTTTATTTGCACCCAAGCCTCCTACCGCACGCTCATCAAGAGCAACATTTTGTAAAAATTACCTGTCAACCACTATTGCGCAATCCAGCTGTCACACCATTGATAGTCAGATGAATAGAGCGTTTAACTTCATCACTATCTTCGCCGGACCGGTATCGACGCAGCAATTCCACCTGCAAATGGTTGAGCGGGTCGATATAGGGCGTTCTGTTGCGAATGCTGCGCGCTAACGTTGGATTGTCTTGCAGTAACTCCGTATGACCGGTCACGGCAAACAGCCATTTCTGACTTCTCGCCCGTTCTTCCTGGATACGACCAAAAATCTGTTCACGCAATACAACATCATCGACTAATTCCGCGTACCGTGAGGCAATGCCCATATCCGTCTTAGCCAGCACCATGTCCATATTGGACAATAATGTTTGCATAAAAGGCCATTCCCGATACATCTCTTGCAATAATGACAGTCCCTGTCCATCCTGGTCTGCGCCATTCACAAAGGCTTCCACTGCATGACCGAAGCCATACCAGCCCGGCAACATCATGCGGCTCAGACTCCAACTGAATACCCAGGGAATGGCACGTAAATCTTCAATGGCATCCGAATTCTTGCGCGACGGTGGCCGGCTGCCAATGTGCAATCCTGCCATTTCCCGGATAGGTGTAGATTCCAAAAAGAATTTTTTAAAGCCCGGTGTTTCATATACTAATTCGCGGTAAGCTGCAAAAGAAGCCGATGCAAGCTTTTCCATGGCTTGATAATATCGATCTGCATTCGCACCGATCGAATCATAGCTCAACAATGTCGCCTCCATGGTTGCAGCCACCAGCGTTTCAAGATTCCGCCGGCCTATTTCAGGTTCCGCATATTTACTGCTGATGACTTCGCCTTGCTCTGTAACGCGTATCTGGCCGTTAACACTGCCTGGCGGTTGCGCCAGAATACTCTGATAACTGGGCCCGCCACCTCGGCCCACCGTGCCGCCACGACCATGGAACAAGCGCAGTTCAACGTTGTGCTTGGCAAAAACTTTGGTGAGTTCAATTTCAGCTTTATAGATCTCCCAATTCGATGTGATAAAGCCGCCATCTTTGTTGCTGTCGGAATAACCCAGCATGACTTCTTGCACATTGCCGCGAGAACTCAATAGCTTGCGATAATATGGCAATGAAAACAACTGATCCATGATATCGCTGCAACTGCGCAAATCTGCAATCGTCTCAAACAATGGAATGATGTTCAGATGCAACTGAGGATTTTCTCCAGCTTGCAACAAGCCCACCTCCTGCAGCAGCAATGCTACTTCCAGTATATTGATGATGCCCGTAGTCATGGAAATAACGTAATTGGGCAGTGCCGCACGCCCAAAGCGGCGATGGATCTCCGCCGCGCACTGCAGGATATGTAGCTCGGATTGTGCCGTTTCGGAATAATCTGCACAAGAAGCGAGCACAGGACGAGGCCGGCTGATTGCTGCCAACAGCCATTTCACGCGTTCTTGCTCATTCAATTCCACGTAACGTTTACCCGGTTCACGATGCTCGAATAATTCGGTCACGACCTGCTCATGTATCTTGCTGTGCTGGCGCATATCCAGTGGCGCCAGGTGGAAACCGAATACATCAACCGCGCGGCGTAAATTACGCAACGCACCACGCGCCACCCAATAGGATTTGTGTTGTTTCAATGAGTGAATGATTACATCGAGATCGTGCAAAAGCTCGGTACTATCCGCGTAGGGCTTGCCGGCGTGAATCGGGTGATGTTGCGTAAGTTGATGCCCTAATTGCTGGGAAGTTGCGACCAGGCGTTCTCCGATACTGAGAAAAATCCGCCGATACGGTTCATCAGACCGGTTGGGAATATCCGGTGCAGTAGCCGCCAATTCTTTGACCTCGTCACTGACTTTCACCAAATGTTCAGTGAGGCTCATTGAACGGCCAATCTTATTTACCGCATCCAGGTAAAAATCCAAAGCCAGCGCGGATTGACGTTCGACGGCACGCAACATCGCTTCATGTGTCACAAAAGGATTGCCGTCACGATCGCCGCCAATCCAGCTGCCGATGCGTAAGAACGAAGTGACATAAGGCGCATCCTTACCCAAGCGGCGTTCAAGTAAGTCTTCTATTTTTGCATAGATATAGGGAATCTCGGTCAAAAAAGTATAACTGTAGTAAGCCAGGCCGTTTTCAATTTCGTCATACACAGACAAACGGGTTGGCCGTAGCATGCGCGTTTGCCACAAGATCTGAATGGTGGCGCGCAAACCTTCTTCATTATGGCGCAATTCATTGGGCGTCAGCTCGGTGCGCGCCCGTTCTTTCAGTAAGCGCTCAATGGCCAATTGGCAATCCAAGATACTTCTGCGTTGGACTTCGGTTGGATGTGCTGTCAGAACCGGCGAAATAACCGCTTTTCTAAAAAAATCGACCAACACCGCAGTATCTTTTTTGCCTTCCAACACGCGTTCCAATGCCAAAGTGACACTGCCGGCCTGCGGTGAGGATCCCGCACGCAGGTGTGCACGGCGCCGCCGGTTATGATGAACATCTTCGGCGATATTGGAAAGTAATGAAAAGTAACTGAATGCACGAACGACAGGCAATGAGTCTTTATCACTCAATCGGTTCAGAATTGCATCAAGTTCATATTGCGCTTTTGGATCTTGATCCCGATGAAAGCGAATCGCGGTCTGGCGTATATTTTCGACCAGTTCGAAAGCACTATTCCCTTCCTGTTCACGTAACGTATCGCCCAGCATACGCCCTAAAAAACGAATATCTTCACGCAATGGCAGATCTTTGTCATCCGCCAATACATTTTGGGCACCATTATTCTCTGAATCAGCAGCACTCATTGCATTACACGCTCACGATTAAAAATGAATCCAGCACATACTTGTAACAAGCAAAGTCAGTACCGACCATGCTAAAATGATTACTATTAAGAATTTTTTGTAATTTTTTCATTTTATATTATTAATGCCCAATTCACTTTTATTTCCCCAGAAAATCGTCATTGCATCACGAGAAAGTTTGCTTGCTATGTGGCAAGCCAAGTTTATTCAAAAATGTTTAGGCGAATTATACCCGCAAACTGAAATCAGCATACTCGGCATGACAACGCGCGGCGATCAAATACTTGATCAGTCCCTATCAAAAATTGGCGGGAAGGGACTATTCATCAAGGAACTGGAACAAGCTCTGGAAGACGGCCGAGCCGATATTGCAGTGCATTCCATGAAGGATATGCCCATGAATGTGCCTGAAGGATTCAAACTTGCCGCCATCACTGAACGAGAAGATCCGCGTGATGCATTTGTTTCCAATCAATATACCAGCCTGGATGTATTGCCGGAAGGTAGTGTCGTCGGTACATCCAGTTTACGGCGTGAAAGTCAATTGCGCGCACGCTTTCCCCATCTCCAGGTGCAACCATTGCGCGGCAATGTGCAAACCCGGTTACGTAAACTTGATGAAGGAAAGTATGCTGCAATCATTCTGGCTGCAGCTGGCTTAAAGCGGCTTGAATTGTCCGAGCGCATCACAGCATTGCTGGATCCGGAACAAAGTTTACCCGCGGTAGGGCAAGGTGCTCTGGGAATCGAATGCCGATCCGATCGAACAGACTTGGTTGAGCTTTTGCAGCCGTTACATCACCAGGAAACTGCTTATTGTGTCGAAGCGGAGCGTGCTCTGAGCCGCGTACTGGGGGGCAGTTGTCAGGTGCCATTGGGGGCGTTTGCTGAAATTATCAATGGCACGCTGCAATTGCGTGGTTTCGTAGCGCAGCCTGACGGTAAGCGCATGGTCAGCGGCGCATTAGGTGGCCAACCAGAAACAGGCATTGTGATGGGACAACAATTAGCCCAGAAGTTAATCACACAAGGCGCTGATGAAATCTTGGCTAATTTAGTCTCTGCTGATGGTTGGAAATAGCGTTGCCCGCAAGTAACCGACTCACAGGTATAAATATTCTGGTTACTCGCCCAGCACATCAGTGCGCATTTCTTGCAGACGGCATCCGTGCTATGGGTGGTAACCCGATTTTGTTTCCGGTGCTGGAAATAGCGGATGTGGCAGATTTAACACCTCTGATCGATTTAATTAATCGCTTGGATGAATTTGATTGGGCGATCTTTGTCAGTCCCAATGCGGTTAACAAGGCCATGCAGTTGATCAGCAAGCAGCGTGCATTGCCTTCCCATCTGAAAATTGCTGCTGTCGGAAAAGGCAGTGCAGATACTTTAAGGCAGTATGGTGTCAACGAAGTGCTTATTCCAACTGAGCATTTTGATAGTGAAGCATTACTCAAGCAAGCACAATTGCAAGATATGGCCGGTCAACGCATTGTTATCTTCCGTGGTAACGGGGGCAGGCAATTATTGGGCGATACACTCATGCAACGCGGCGCGCTTCTCGAGTATGCCGAATGTTACCAACGTAAGAAGCCGGATGTCGATATAGCACCGTTATTGGCTGCTTGGTCACAAGGTGAGATACATGCTGTGATTATCACCAGTAGCGAAGGATTGCATAATTTATTTGACATAATAGGTAAGCTTGGCCAACAATTGCTGAAATCGACTCCGATTTTTACAGCACATGAACGTATTGCTCAAACTGCAAAAGATCTTGGGTTGGAAAGAATTGTGAAAACACCGCCTACTGGAGATAAGGGTTTGCTAGAAAGCCTGCAGGTGTACTTTAATTCGTAATCAAAAGCAGTACAGCTTAAAGAAAAAGATATGGAAGAAAGCACTCAGAACAAAGCTAAATCAGGACATTCCATCACATCGCTGCTATCCGCCATTATTGGCGTCCATGTCATTTGTCATCTACGATTCAATATCAACAATTGTCGATTCTACCGTAACGAGGAGAACATATGAAACTGATACTCTGGCTATTGGCACTTTTTACTGCCGCTGTAGCTGTAACACTTGCTGCTAAATACACTACAGGGCATGTTTTATTAGTCATGCCACCTTATGAACAAAAACTATCACTCGATCACTTCATTATTGGATTGATAGCAGTATTTTTTGTTTTTTACATGTTGGTTCGACTTGTGTTGGGGATTTTTGGATTCAGTCAACGGCATCGTCATAAAAAAACAGATGTCATGTTACTGACTGGACTCAAAGCCTACTTTGAAGGTGATTATGCTAGAGCTCAGAAAAATGCTGCCACTGCTTTAAAGTTAGCCGATGCACCTATAGTGACAGCGATTAGTGCTGTTATTGCAGCGCGTTCAGCCAATGAGCTCGATGAAACTAAGGCGCGTGATCAATATCTCGTCACAGCAGTTAATAAAGCACCCAGTGAGAAATCACTGTGCCTTATCGCTAAAACTGATTTTTTACTGAATGATGGCCTTTATAAAGAAGCGCTTGAGACGCTGCAATCATTGTATGCAAAGGGTGGATTACAACCGTCTTCCGCGCTTCAGCTTGAGCTGAAGGCGCAGCAACAAGCTAAAAACTGGGACGCAGTTTTAGAATTGACTGATGTACTCGCAAAGCGTCAATCAATCAATAAAATTTTGGTAAAAAAATTAAGACATGATGCACAAATGGAAAGTATCAGAAGTAAAGCTTCTGACCTACAGTCGCTGGATCAATATTGGCAGCACATGCCCCCTCTGGAGAAAATGGACAGCAAGCTCGCTGTTGCAGCCACACGCGCATATATTGCTTTGGGTAACTGTACTACAGCGCATCAAATTATTGAGCAGAATGTTCCCATTACATGGGATAACGAACTGATCGAACTCTATGCAGAGTGCCTGGATTATCACGTTAATAGGCAAATTGAGTGTGCTGAAGTTTGGCTCAGATCGCATCCCAATAATGCGCAATTGCTACTCACATTGGGTAAGCTATGCACACATTGCGAACTATGGGGTAAGGCGCAAAACTATTTAGAAGCAAGTTTGTCTGTTGAACCTGGGCAAAAGGCTCATTTTGCACTCGCTCAGTTAAATGAAAAATTGGGTAAGCGTGAATTCGCGATGGATCATTATAATAAAGGGCTTGAATTGACACTTAAGCAATTAAGCTAAAATAATCCCTAGGATTCCTGCGCAACTTCGGGGTTACTGGTTGACGGCGTAAACACATCAGAGAAAAAAGCATCTTTAGGTAAGTTACATTGATTGGTAAAGTCATGATAGGCGGCCTTTACCATCACAGGGGCACCGCAAGCGTATATCTGATGTGTTTCCAAACTATGGAAGTCTTGCATGACGGCTTGGTGCACTAAACCTGTTCTCCCCGCCCAGTTGTCAGTTGGCAATGGTTCAGACAAGACAGGAATAAAAGTGAAATTGTCATGTTCTTTCTGCCATTTATCCGCTAATTCAATCAAATATAAATCAGCTTTTGTACGAGCACCCCAGTAAAGAATCATTTTTCTTTTGCTGTTTCGACTACTTTCCTGAAAAAAGATATGCTCAAGAATACTTTTGATGGGCGCAAACCCCGTGCCGCTCGCTAAAAAGATGATCGGAGTCTCTTCAGGCGCCTCACGTAAAAAGAACGAACCTAAAGGTCCGGTGAAACGCAGCATATCCTTAACTTTCATGCCAGTAAACACATGTTCAGTAAATGCTCCTCCTGGATAATTACGCGCGTGCAATTGCAGAAATTCATCATCATGCGGTGCGTTTGCCAGAGAAAAACTGCGGCGCTTTCCATCTTTAAGCAGAATGTCGATATATTGTCCGGCAAGAAACTGCAATCGCTGATTAGTCGGAAGTTTCAAAGAAATGACCATCACATCGGGAGCAACCAGCTCAAGCTTATGCACACGACATGGCAATGTTTTAATTTCAATATCTTTAGTAGCGCCGATTTCATGGCATTCAATCACAAGATCGGATAATGGAGAAGCACAACAAAATAACGCCATGCCGGCTTGTTTTTCTTCTTCGGTCAGAGTTTCTTCATTATAACAACCGTAATCCACCGTGCCTTGTATGACTTTACCTTTGCAGATTCCACAGGAACCATTGCGACAGCCATAGGGAAGCGAGAAACCTTCGCGCAATGCTGCTTCAAGAATAGTTTCACCGGATTCGACTTTTAGAACATGCCCACTGGGCTGAATAATGATTTGATGCAACATTGAGTGGCAGGCAAATAAAAAATATAATAATTAAAAACAAATAGCTTATATGAAAAAAACACTGTTAATGGTTGGTTGTGGTGATATTGCCCTACGTGCAGCACCTTTATTACAAAAACACTATCGAATTCTTGGCTTATGTCGTAGCTTAGATAGCTTTAACCGTTTGCGATCACACGGCATTATTCCAATTTACGGAAATTTAGATTGCCCGAAGAGTCTTGGGAAACTCGCTGGAATTGCACAACTAGTAGTACATTTGGCTCCTCCACCCAACCAAGGGCTACACGACCGCAGGACTGTACACTTACTGTCTGCACTCTCCAAACGAACACAAGCGCATGTCGCGATTTTACCACAACGCCTTATCTATATCAGTACCAGCGGGGTTTATGGAGATTGTGATGGCGCGCTTATTGATGAAGCTCGTCCTGTTCGCCCGGAAAATGATCGAGCGATACGACGCGTTGATGCCGAGAGACAAATACGCGATTGGGGAAAGCGAAATCGGGTTTCTGTTTCCATTTTACGCGTACCAGGTATTTATGCAGTAAACAGACTGCCATTAACACGCCTGCGCGAAGGCCATGCTACATTATTAGATACCGAAGACAGTTACACCAACCATATTCATGCGGATGATCTTGCTCGAATAATTTGTGCAGCGTTGCGATATGCAAAACCATGTAGGATCTATCACACCAATGATGATTCCCAACTAAAAATGGGGGAATACTTTGATCTGGTAGCGGATCATTTCGATTTTCCTCATCCGCCACGCATCACCCGCAATGAAGCCAAAGAACGTATATCACCCGGCATGTTCTCTTTCATGAAAGAATCCAGGCGACTTAATAATTCACGCATGAAAAAAGAATTGCATGTTCGCCTGTCATATCCAACCGTCTTGGAAGGCATCAAAGCTGCCAAGTTGGAGATCAAAAAGATTTGAAATTCAATTCCATGCTCATCCCAATTTTCGATAATGCATGCTCAGAATTTATAAAACTGTGCCGTTAAGCTCCGCACAACTTCAGAATAATTTTTTAAGCTTTACTATTAATCACCACAGTAAGTTTGAATTTTTACAATATTCTGATTCTTCAAGTGTATTCCGGATCTCTAAGGAGCTGATCTATTATGGCGACAGTAACAGCGCATACAGAAAAAAAACTAAAAGAAATCAATTATTCGTGGGAAGGTAAGGATAAAGCCGGCAAGCAAGTAAAAGGTGAAATGCGCGCAGCCGGAACGGTTATCGTTACTTCCACACTCCGTCGCCAAGGTATTAAAGTAACCAAAGTAAAGAAAGTTCAGTCCAGTGGCAAAATTACAGGCAAGGACATAACGCTATTTACGCGTCAGTTGGCTACCATGATGAAATCCGGTGTGCCACTACTACAAGCTTTTGACATAGTCGGTAAGGGGCACAGCAATCGTGCCGTGGGTAAGTTATTGATGGACATTAAAGCAGATGTGGAAACCGGGAGTAATTTGGCCGATGCATTTCGCAAATATCCACTTTATTTTGATGCTTTATTCTGTAATCTGGTTGGAGCGGGAGAAGCTGCGGGTATTTTAGACAGCCTATTAGACCGTTTGGCAACTTATAAAGAAAAAATTCAGGCCATTAAGGGGAAAATCAAGTCCGCGCTTTTTTACCCTATCTCAATTATTGTGGTTGCTTTTATCATTACCGCAGTCATCATGATTTTTGTAATCCCTGCTTTTAAAGATCTTTTTGAAGGATTTGGTGCTGAGTTACCTGCTCCGACATTGCTGGTAATGACTATTTCGGATTTTTTCGTGGCTTATTGGTGGGCCATTCTAGGTATTCTGGGCGGTGGGATTTATGCTTTCTTCTATGCTTGGAAACGTTCCATTGCAATGCAGCGCGTTATGGATCGGCTGGTACTCAAGTTGCCGATCTTCGGAGAGGTCATTCGCAAAGCCACGATTGCACGTTGGTCACGCACGCTGTCGACCATGTTTGCCGCAGGTGTTCCGCTGGTTGAATCATTGGATTCCGTTGCTGGTGCAGCGGGGAATTATATCTATTATGAAGCAACCAAAGGTATTCAGGTTGAAGTTAGTACAGGTAATAGCTTGATGTCTTCCATGGCCAATGCCAATGTATTTCCCAGCATGGTGATCCAAATGGTTGCTATCGGGGAAGAATCCGGTTCCCTTGATTCCATGTTAGGCAAGATTGCCGATTTCTATGAAGCAGAAGTAGATGATGCTGTTGCCGCACTTTCAAGCTTGATGGAACCGATGATAATGGTCGTACTGGGAACCCTAATCGGAGGTATGGTCATTGCAATGTATTTACCGATCTTTAAAATGGGTATGGTTGTTAGTTAAACTCAACCTTCGAGAATTTATCTTTTACTGAAACAATCCGCCATGTCACTCATATCCATCTTGCAAGACACACCTTCTTTTTTAATTTCATTCGTTACAATCATCGGATTGATGATCGGTAGCTTTCTAAATGTGGTGATATATCGCTTGCCAGAAATGATGCAAAGAAACTGGCTACAGCAATGTGCCGAGTTACGCGGTGAATCCATTGAATCACAACCCGCATTTAATCTCATCACCCCCCGTTCAGTATGTATCCATTGTGGACATAAAATAACCGCATTGGAAAATATTCCGATTATTAGTTATCTTGCTTTGCGAGGACGTTGTTCTCAATGCCATACACATATTTCTCTGCGTTATCCTGCCATAGAAGTAATAACAGCTTTTATGAGTGGTTTTGTTGCCTGGTATTTCGGCTTTGGTTTTATCACGATCGCAGCGCTAATTTTTGTATGGGCATTAATTGCATTGGCTACCATTGATATCAATACACAGTTGCTGCCTGATGATATAACACTGCCCTTGTTATGGATGGGCTTACTTGTCAATATGAATAATGGCTTTACTGACATTTATTCGGCGATTATTGGCGCTATGGCAGGTTATCTTTCCTTGTGGGCGATTTATTGGGGGTTTAGACTGATTACAGGAAAAGAAGGCATGGGATATGGTGATTTCAAGTTGCTAGCCGCTATCGGCGCATGGTTGGGATGGACCATGCTGCCACTTGTCATTCTTTTTTCATCACTGATTGGTGCTATCGTTGGTATTGGATTGATTATTGCCGCTAAGCTTAAAAAAAATATCCCCATTCCATTTGGCCCCTATCTGGTTGGAGGAGCCCTGATTGCTTTATTCTGGGGTGATAAACTAAACCACGCATACTTTGGATTGTTTTAATCAATGACTTTTATCGTTGGACTCACCGGAGGAATCGGTTGCGGAAAATCAAGTGCCAGTAAATTTTTCTCTGATTTAGGTGTTGACGTTATTGATACCGATGTAATTGCTCGAGAACTAACCCAATCGGGCGGACCGGCCATTAGCATGATACAAGAAGCCTTTGGAAATAGTTTCATTACCTCTGAAGGTGCTCTAGATAGAAACAAAATGCGCGACTTGGTTTTTTCAAATAGCGCTGCACGGCTCAAGCTCGAAAAAATCCTTCATCCGCTTATTCTTCAAGAAACAGCACTGCAAATTGAACAGAGCCGTTCTCCCTACATCATCATCGTTGTGCCGTTATTATTTGAAACAAATGATTACGGCAACATCATTCAACGAATTCTGGTCGTCGACTGTGATGAGCAACAACAACTCTCACGCACCATGGCGCGTAGCCATTTGTCGCAGCAAGTGGCAAGAACCATCATGGCGGCACAGATCTCACGAAAAATTCGCTTACAGAAAGCAGATGACATCATTATCAATGACCAAGATATTGATTATTTAAGAACACAAGTGCTTCGCCTGCACCATCAATATCTTTCTCTTGCAAAGAATTAGCCTGGTATATAGAAAGCAATAAATAATTACTTCGAAAAATTAAATTTTTATTTGTGAAATGCTCCTGCTTCGGGCAAGATTCTACTCTTCCAATCTTCCTTATAGATGCGTTTTGACCTTGATTTGCTACGAGCACCCACTGAATGAGCGTATCCGTACCCTGTTACGGTTAGAGGATTTGTTTAATAAAATCGATTTCTTTTCAAATAGAGACTCAGCTACCGAGCATCATGCTTCACTGATTGCATTGTTTGAGATTCTTGAAATTACCAGTCGTGCAGACATCAAGTCAGATTTGTTGCAAGAGCTCGAGAGACAAAAACAAATACTTGAAATGTTACGCAAAAACCCAAATGTCTCAGAAACAGCACTAAATGAAGTGCTGGATAGCATTAAAATCACTTTTAGAGAAATGCTGGATCTGCCTGGAAAGGTTGGTGAGCACTTGCGTGAAAATGAATGGCTGATGGCAATCA
The DNA here is from genome assembly GCF_024282095.1 of Nitrosomonas sp. GTDB lineage: Bacteria > Pseudomonadota > Gammaproteobacteria > Burkholderiales > Nitrosomonadaceae > Nitrosomonas. Next base: position 29,651 of record NZ_JAMWZS010000023.1, on the reverse strand, counting down.
AACAACGAATCGGAATTCCAGGTGGTTGCTGTGCATTTGATTTGCCCTTCTATCATTATTGGTTGAATTTAGATCCTACTCATCGCCACAAAGACTTTAATGACTGGCTGGCGCCATTTCAGCCCGTACGTAATGCCTTTGGAATCGTACTTTATTTATTAAGAAAAAGTGGCAGAACCTCAAGGGTTGTGGCGAATCATGGGGTTTTTCAGCTAACTGGATCAGAATATGCAGCGCATATGCTAAGACTTACCATGAGTGATGATCTGCCTTGTGTGCCTGAAATCAGCGCGAATAAATACGCGTTGAATATCCGCTTTACCCCTTCTCAATCAGGCCAAAGAAGCAAAGCATATGAAGGTGATGTCTCATTTGAAATCACCTTCTGTAATCTATAGTTAATCGTTAATATATTCTATTAACCTAATGCAATACGATGATTAATCTGGCCAAGTGACTGCTCAACTTGATCAACTAGAATGAGGCATAATTCGCCAGCTTTTAGGTTTGATAGTGCCGCATCAATTGCAATAGCCTCTCCGACGATTTCACTGATTTTTTGCGTGCGCTTGGCATTACCTAAGCCTTCTCGCAGTAGAGTTAATACTTCCCCGTCTGCGCGCCCACGTTGGCATTGGTCTTGATATAGCACAACTTCATCAAATGCATCGCCAAGAATTCTAGTTTGCTGACGAATATCCTCATCACGACGATCGCCAGCGGCACTAATAACAACAGAGCGTTTCTTCGATGGAATATTATCAATCGCACTGACAAGTGCCTGTATTGCATCCGGGTTATGGCCATAATCGGCAATCAAGGTAGCATCGCGGTAATTAAACAGATTGAAGCGACCGGGTGCTGTCTGTGCATCGTTTACAAAACTGGATAAGCCGGCGCGAATAACGGACCAATCCAAGCCAAGCGCCCAGCCTGCTCCAACAGCAGCCATTGCATTTTCAATTTGGAAATGAATACTGCCATTCTTGGTGAGCGGAACTTCATTCAGCGGTATCCGATGCTCGCCGTCTTCTCCTAAAGCGACAATGCAACGATTTTCAACATAAATAACACGTTTTTGTTGCGCGCGGTGCATTGCTATTATAGGGTGATGACTATCACGCGCAAAGAAAATAATCGAACCAGGGCAGTGATCGGCCATACTTGCAACCAACGGGTCGGCTGCATTAAGCACAGCATAACCCGTTGATTTTACATTCTGCACAACAATTCGTTTAACTACAGCTAATTCCTCTGCCGTGTTGACATAAGCCATGCCCAGATGATCACCCATGCCAATATTGGTGACAACGGCAACATGGCAACGATCAAAGCCTAAACCTTCGCGTAACAGTCCGCCACGTGCAGTTTCTAGAACAGCTGCATCTACATCCGGGTGAAATAGGATATTTCTTGCACTTTTAGGACCACTGCAATCTCCCGTATCAGTACAAAGTCCATCAATATAAACACCATCAGTGCACGCAAGACCAACACGTTTGCTATCTTTATCCAATACATTGGCAATCAGGCGAGCTGTTGTTGTTTTACCGTTTGTGCCTGTCACAGCAATCACTGGGATACGTGCGTCATCTCCCTCAGAAAACATATTGTCAATGATGGCTTCACCTACAGCGCGCGCCTTACCGAAAGAAGGTTGCAAATGCATGCGTAAACCGGGTGCCGCGTTGACTTCAATAACACCGCCTCCTTGCTCTTCCAATGAAAGTGCTACATTGTCGCAAACAACATCAACACCGCAAATATCTAAACCTACGACTTGTGCAGCTGCAACCACACGAGCCGCCAACTCAGGATGAACATTATCGGTTACATCAGTAGCGGTTCCACCTGTCGATAAATTGGCATTATTGCGCAAAATAACTCGCATTCCTTGAGCGGGAACTGATTCAGCAGTTAATCCCTGTGCTGACAGATGCGCTAAGGAGATTTCATCTAAATGAATTTTAGTCAAAGAAGAAACATGACCTTCGCCACGCCTTGGATCACGATTAATCTGATCGACCAATTGACGAACGCTGTGTAATCCATCACCAACGACTTGTGGTGGTTCACGGCGTGCCGCAGCAACCAGCTTATTACCGACAACTAACATACGATAATCATGTCCAGGAACATAACGCTCAACCAAAACATTGTTACTGAATTCGGCTGCAATCATATAAGCAGCTTTCACTTGTTCAGCATTGATAAGATTGACTGTTACACCTTTGCCTTGATTGCTGTCTTGTGGTTTGACAACTACCGGAATACCGATTTCAGAAGCTGCCCTCCAGGCATCTTCAGCGTTTTCTACGTTGCGACCAAGTGGGACAGGTATTCCGGCAGCGTGCAGTAACGTTTTAGTTAATTCCTTATCTTGCACAATTGATTCCGCAACAGCGCTGGTCATATCGCTCTCAGAAGCCTGGATACGACGCTGCTTACTACCCCAGCCAAATTGCACCAAGCTACCTGCAGTCAAGCGACGAAATGGAATGCCACGCGCAACTGCAGCTTGAACAATAGCGCCTGTACTCGGGCCAAGACGTATATCTTCATTGAGCTCACGTAAACGAAACAAAGCATCATTTAAATCAAAGGCAATGTCTTCGATAACAGCATTACATAGCCCTTGTGCCAACTCAAAAGCAAGTCGACCGACTTTTTCTTCACTATATTCGACAATGACACGATAGGTATTAGCTTCCGGTGCCTTGGCTGTATGGCTAAAGGTTATTGGACAACCGGCTTGTACTTGCAAATAAAGTGCAACATGTTCAAGCATATGAGCCGGTGTGATGACTTCATGATGGTCTTCGGGGCGAGGGGTGGGAATTTCCGTAAAGCGTTCACGCAATCCCGCCTCAAAACCAGATAGGGTATTAATATTATTTTCAGATTCAATACAAAGAACGGTAGCTTCAATAGAGGTATGCTGACTCCATAAATTGGGTCCACGCAATGCACGAATACGTAATACTTTCATAATTTAATTCCTTGAGTTTGTAGGCCGATTGGGAAATTCTGATTTTCGGGTTTGTATTTTTTTTGACTGAATCCAAAAGTTGCGATACCGGTACGTATGAGATCAGGTTCGATGCCTAATGCCCATGCAGCTCCGACAGCAGCCAGGATATTTTCTATTTCTTGAGCACCATGCTCGTCACTATCTGAGGTGATTTCCTGCAATTTAATCAAGGGCAATTCATAAGAGCCGGTGACCAATGCGATTGAGTCATCGCGTAAAATTACAGCACGCTTACCCACGGTAGAGCCGGTTCCTTGAGTACGATGCTGAATAATTGCTGATAGGTCTGGTTCAATACTGAAGAAAATAACCTCACCATGGCATAATTCTGACATCTCAACCAACATTTCAGATTTGGCGTTGAGTATTGCCGCACCAATTGGTAGTTGTATATCTTTTTCCACATCATCAACAGCCGCTGCTGTAGGTGTTACAACATCGACTTGTGTACGAAGCACGTTATACACTTGCTTAAGTGTTTCGATGCCATGATGGCCAAAATGATGAGTCGGATCGACATTAGTGATAACACCGACTTGGCAACTGTCATAAGCTAATCCTTCGTTCAGGAGGGTATCAAAGCCATTCTCAAATACAGCAGCTTCCGCAGTTGGATTCATTAAAGTACGATTGGCCGCGGCCCAATTGGCACTGTTGTTTTTATCAATTTTCCTGTAATCGAGATAAAGCCCATCACTACATGCCAATCCGGTTTGTTTGCCAGAAAGTATGAGCAACCTGGCAACAAGATAAGCGACTGCTGTTTTGCCATGACTACCCGTGATGCCTACAATGGGAATACGGCCGTTGTCTTTATCCGGAAACAGATGGCTAACGATTGCTTTGCCAACGGGGCGAGGTGTACCTACGGCAGGCTTAATATGCATCAGCAAACTTGGACCGGCGTTTACTTCGACAATCGCGCCACCTTGTTCACTCAATGGACGGGAAATATCGTTGACCACTAAATCGATACCCGCAATATCCAAACCAATGACACGGGCAGCCAGCGATGCGATAGAGGCAGTACTAGGATGGACTTGATCCGTTACATCAAATGCATGGTTGCCATTACGCTGGATCAAGACCTTAATGCCAGCTGGAACAGTTGAGTCACTTTGATAGCCTTGATGGGCTATTTCCATTTGCGCAGCACTATCCAGACGGATCAGATTGAGTGGGTGATCCTCTGTCGTTCCACGGCGTGGATCAGAATTGATTTGAGATTCAATCAATTCAGCAATCGTTGAAATACCATCTCCAATTACTGATACTGAATCGCCGCGTGTAGCAGCGACCAGCTGTCCACCAACAACCAATAATCGATGTTCAGTGCCTGTAATATAACGTTCAACTAATACACCGGTACCTTCATTCAATGCGATGTGGTAGGCCGATTCAATTTCTTCACGGTGGTTTAATTCAATGAATACCCCCCGTCCATGGTTTCCGTCACAAGGTTTTATGACTACCGGCATACCAATATCATTAGCTACTTCCCATGCGGCCTCAGCACTTTCGACAATACGTCCTTCTGGAACAGGGACACCGCACGATTGTAACAATGCTTTCGTTAGATCTTTGTCACGGGAAATGCTTTCTGCGATGGCCGGTGTCCGATCTGTTTCTGCTGTCCAGATGTGACGGCAACGAGCGCCATATCCTAACTGTACGAGATTTCCTTTGGCAATAAGCCGGGTGGCTGGAATATTGCGCGCTATCGCAGCATCCACAATACAAGCTGTGGAAGGGCCAAGCCAGAGCGAATCAACTAGATCCCGGAGGTTCTGGATAGCACCCTCGACATCATACGATGGATTATCAGATTGCTGAAAGTTCATGGCTGCCAATATCAATTCACGCGCGGAATACAAAGCGGTTCGTGTAATTTCTGCATGCCATGCACTTAATGCAACTTTATATACACCACGTACCGAGGTTTCGCGAGCTCTGCCAAAACCGCCACGCATCCCAGCCAGATTTTGTAGTTCCAAGGTGACATGTTCGAGAATATGGCAAGGCCACGTGCCTTCTTGTACTCGACGCAAGAAACCGCCACGTTCTTCATAACTGCAACGATGTTCAATCAGTGATGGAAGCCATGCCGATAAACGCTCATAAAAGCCTGGAATCGTATCGGAAGGAAAATCTTCGAGGGCGCCAATATCGACGGTTGCTTCAAGGGCAGGATAGTAGGTCCACATATTAGGACCATTCAAGTGTTTGATCTCAAGAAACTTAATATCTTTTACATTTTCGCAATCTGGATTTGAGTAGTTAGACATAACATTGATATCAGGAAAGAGATATCGTATTAACGCTGCTCAAACCAATTGGTTTACATAAAAAGAAAAATAACTCTCAAACACATTACAGAAAATGATCCAATAGCTTACGACTATGACGATCAAGTGCCAAGCGGTCACGAATCAGAAAATGAATACCATGACTATCTGTAATCATGAGTGATGATGTTGTTAACCGGCGAATATCTTCTTCACCCTTGAGAATAAAGGTGACTTCACCACGATCTGTTTCAGCTTGCCAAGTACTGGGTGTAATAAAACCTGAAACCTTGAGTAAACGCTTTATTTCCGGCATGAATTCACGGTTTGCAAGTTCTGCTTCAATGAGTACGCGATAATCTTCTGGTAAATCAATTAATCGCTCTATCCACACCAGCTCATGGCCATGCGAATCAATCAGGGCGATACCTTGATCGGGATTGGTAATCGGAAATGATCGTACCGGAACTACGTCTTCCTGTGGGCCGGACTTATTCGTAAAAACCAATCGTCCATAAGTATTCCGGCTTAACTGATAATCAACCGTATCGCTCATTTAAGTTCCCCTGCAGCACTATGCTCCACGACAGAAACAAATGCTCGATCCTCAGTATCCACATTACGTGCCTGAGCTTGATACAAGCGATAGTAATACCCTTCCCGGGCCATCAATTCAGCATGATTTCCAATTTCGACGATTCTGCCGCGATCAAGAACAATCAAACGATTGGCTTCACGCAAAGTCGACAGGCGATGGGCAATGGCAATGGTAGTGCGGCCACGCACCAAATTATCCAGTGCCTTTTGGATATCTTTTTCGGTGGTAGTATCCACCGAAGAAGTTGCTTCATCCAGAATCAGAATGCGTGGATTAATCAATAGTGCGCGAGCGATTGAGATACGCTGACGCTCACCGCCAGAAAGGGCTTGCCCACGTTCACCTACAAGTGAATCATAGCCATGCGGTAGACGCAAAATAAACTCATGTGCATGTGCCGCACGGGCTGCGGACACAATCTCCGACGGTGTTGCATCCGGCTTGCCATAAGCAATATTCTCCGCAATGGTGCCATAAAACAGAAAAGGTTCCTGAAGTACCAAACCGATATGCTTACGATACTCAGCGATCGGTAGTGTGCGGATGTCATGTCCGTCAATCAGGATTGTTCCTTCCGTGACATCGTAGAAACGACAGATCAGATTAACCAGGGTACTTTTTCCCGAGCCACTGTGTCCGACTAAGCCAATCATTTCGCCAGGATTGATAACCAGATTGATGTCTCGTGTAATACTGCGCGTTCCATACCGGAAGCCGACATTGCGCAATTCAATGCGACCTTGCACTGTCGGCAAATGCACAGGGTTCGCTGATTCCGGAACACTGGAAACATGATCCAGAATATCAAATATGCGTTTGGTTCCAGCTGCCGCCTTTTGCGTAATTGAAACAATACGGCTCATCGAATCGAGTCGAATGTAAAAACGACCTATGTAGGCAAGAAAAGCTGTAAGTACCCCGACTGTAATTTCATCTTTAGAAATTTGCCAGATGCCGAATACCCAAACGATCAATAAACCGATCTCGGTCATCAGCGTGACCGTTGGTGTGAATAAGGACCAAACTCTGTTTACACGATCATTAATGTGCAAATTACGCTGATTGGCGGCATGGAAACGCGCCGCTTCTCTTTTTTCCTGTGCAAATGCTTTAACTACTCGGATACCCGGAATAGTATCTGCAAGCACATTGTTCACCTCAGCCCATATACGATCAACCTTTTCAAAACCGATGCGCAGTCTGTCACGAACCAGATGAATCAGCCATGCAATCACCGGCAGAGGTGCGAGCGTCACAAGCGCTAACCAAGGATTGATGGATACCAGAATCAGAGCGGTCATACCAATCATGATGACGTCGGTGGCGAAATCGAGTAAATGCAGTGAAAGGAAAAGATTAATACGATCGGTTTCAGCGCCGATGCGCGCCATTAAATCACCGGTACGCTTGCCACCGAAATATTCCTGGGAAAGATTAAGGAGATGTTCGTAGGTTGTGGTGCGCAAATCGGCACCGATGCGCTCGGAAACCAGTGCCAGCATATAGGTTCTTGCCCAACCCAGCATCCAGGCAAGCACCGCCGCACCTAACAAACCGGAAAGATACAGCTTTACCAAATCGGTATTGATCGGCTGACCATTTTGGTAAGGTATCAACACATTATCCATCAATGGCATGGTTAAATACGGCGGTACCAATGTTGCAGCTGTACTGCATAAGGTCAACAGAAATCCGATAAGCAAACGCCCCTTATACGGCTTTGCGAAACGCCACAATCGCAATAATGTCCAGGTGGAAGGCGGCGCATGGTTTTGCTTGTCACAGACCGGACATTCATCCTGATCAGCGGATAAAAGAGCGGCGCAGTTCGGACATTGAGCTTGCGTATGTGTTGCTAAGGGTAATTTACCGGTAAGCTGATAATCAAGCTGCTGTCTAAAGCATTCGATGAATCGATTTGCTGCGGTATCATTACCTAGCCGATAACGCCAATAGGCAAGCCGCGTATGTGCATCAAATAGCTCAAGACAACCGACACCTGCATGATCCCGTTGTGTCAGCGATAAGCCTTGCTGATAGCGCCATTCTTGCCAAGCGCCATCATTTGCCATTTTGGCTAGCAAGCGTTTGTTGGTGACAGCAACAAGACCCTCAGCAAAATGCAACTGTGTATTAAGATCAATTTCAATCCAAGCGAGTACGCTCTCATCGTCAGTCAATTGTGACGAAAGCTCACCACTCCAGATCAATGATAATTTATCAAGTGATGAATGAAGAGTTTGTTGCATTCGCTAAGCTGCAAGAAAATGTAAGATAAGAATATTTCCAGAAAGAATTCAAATGAGATACTAGAGGGAAATTAGAAACAATCTAAAATTATTTATTGGAATCCAACCATTCATTAAGCTCAGTATTAGCACGAGTATCTGTCGGTAAACCATCAGCCAGTTCAGATTCATTATCAATATGGACATCTGTCGTCGGTATGTCATCAACCAATTCAGGCTCATCATCAATACGGACATCTGTCGGTATGTCATTAACCTGTTTAGATCCGTTGTCAATGTGAGCATCTGTCGATAAGTCATCAACCAGCTGCAGTACATTGTCAATATAATCATCTAACGATAAGTCATCACCCAATTCAGGCTCATTGTCAATATAAGTCTCAGTCGATAAGTCATCAACCAGCATCGTGGTTGATTTGCCTTTTTCCAGGAATTGCCAATAAGTCGTAGACACCACTGCAAAAGCAAGCAGCGCTATCAATAGCAATAACAACTTCCCGGTATTAAAATGCTCGTCATGTCCGCCGTAAACGGAGGTGCCATTGCCGGAATTAATGATCTCCAACGCGGGTTGGCAATTTTCCAAAGCTGCGCGACGAGCAGATTGCAATCGGTACAAGGTGCTCTGTTTAATAGTTTCATTAGCACCAAAGTCTAGCAACCTGGCAATTTCTCTTCCCATCTCTTGTTCGTTCATAATTTAACCCCTTTCTCCCCGAGTATTTTGGCCAATGTATGGACTGCACGAGAGCAGTGTGTTTTTACACTTCCTTCCGAACATTTCATAATTACAGCAGTCTCCGCTAAACTCATTTCTTCCCAGTAACGCAGTATGAACGCTTCGCGTTGACGTGCCGGAAGAATTTCCATAGCTTTTTCTATTAAACCAATCAGTTGCGCGCTCTCTAATTGCGCATCAGGTTCTTTAGCAAAGTTGGATTCCTGTTTTATCTGCAAAGTTTCGAGAATATCGAAATCTTCCTGATTTTTATCCCGGTCACCGGGCGTAAATGCCGAAAACAGCGTCGTCCATAATGAGCGGATTTTTTGTCGGCGATAGTAATCGCGAATGGTATTCTGCAGGATACGCTGAAACAAAAGTGGAAGCTCTTCGATCGGTTTCGAAGCATATTTTTGTGTGAGTTTCATCATGGAATCTTGCACGATATCCAATGCCACATGTTCATCATGAACCGCAAACCAGGCCTGTTTATATGCACGCCTTTCGGTTTCGGTCAGAAAATCTGAAAGTTCTTGTCGAGTAGCCAGGGCACCAACCTTTGCTTATATTTAAAAAATTAAAATTAATTTGTACGAAATCTTTCGTACAATGACTTTAAGAGCTATTCTATTCATATTTTACTGAATAGACGGTAATCTAAAAACTATTTAAAACAATGAGTTGTTTTTATGCAACAACGCACACGCATCGTCAATTGTCCTCAATGTTGTAAAAAAGTGGTATGGGAGTCACATAATCGTTTCCGCCCATTTTGTTCTGAACGTTGCAAAATAAACGATTTGTCCCAATGGGCGCAAGAATCTTATCGGATTCCAGAGTCGACAGAGCCTGAAAAAAAACAGGAAGAAAAAGATTGAGTTGTTCAGCATGCTACGTCGCAGGGGGGATTACTTAACGGACTTACGATCCCGCGCATCATCGCTATTCCATGTGCCCCCATTTCCTGAGCTATCGTCAAATCTTCTTGGTGTAACCCACCCAATGCATACACCGGTAATGAATAGTCTCGGATCAGCGTGGCAAATCTTCTCCAGCCCAATGGAGATAGTTCTGGGTGACTGAGTGTAGTTTGAACCGGACTCAACACAACAAAATCGAGCCCCAATTGCTCCGCAGCAAAAAGTTCCTCTGCATTGTGACAGGATGCGCCACATACGCCATATTCCAGATCAGGGCGGCATGGCAATGACATGAGTTGTGATGACGTAAAGTGCACACCATCGGCACCGATTTCGCGGGCTAACACTGCATCGCTGTTTATCAGCACTCTTGCCTGATAAGCGCGCGCAAGTGCAAGCACTTGCGTTGAAAATTCCCGTAACGAATCTTGCGCCATGTGCTTCTCGCGGACCTGCAGCAAACGTAATCCATTTTGTAATGCTTGTTCAATTTGTATCAGCGCAGACTCAATACCGATCTGCGTTGCCTGTGTAATGGCATAGACTGGTGGCAGCAAAAGCGCTTGCAAAATAGGTCCGTTGGCGGGCAGGATAGGAGATACCGCAACCTGATGAGGTAATTGCCAGAACAAACCTTGTTTTTCCCTCGGTGAAAGCCTACCTTCCCATTCCACCACACGAAAAAAATGCAAGCGCACCGTTGCATGTGAGTAAGTGAAAACTCGTGTTATCCAGGGATGGGCGTGGCGAATATGAACACCTAATTCTTCCCACAATTCACGTTCCAGCGCGTGCAGCAGTGATTCGTTTTTTTCAACCTTGCCACCGGGAAATTCCCAATAACCGGAATAGATTTTGCCTCCAGGTCGGCGCGTCAGTAAAAACTGACCATCCGGTCGCAAAATTACAGCCGCGACAACTTCGACGATTGGTGTTGATTCATTAATAGGTGTGAATAAATGGTTCACTGGCATGGATTGTTACCAACCGACTTTTGCCTACCGGCCAGATCCCGTGCAAATTGCCAAGCCACCCGTCCGCTACGCGAACCGCGCTCCAGTGCCCATTGCAAAGCTTCGGTGCGTGCTAGAGAAGTCATTTCATGGATGCCAAAATAAGCCAACCAGTAACGCACTATCTCCAGATAGTGCTCCTGGTCGAAAGGATAAAACGACACCCACAAACCAAAGCGCTCCGACAAGGAAATTTTTTCTTCTATCGTTTCACTAGGATGCACTTCCTCACCAATATGTCGCGTATCGAGATTGTCGCGCATAAATTCTGGTACCATGTGACGCCGATTGGATGTGGCATAGATCAGAACATTATCGGAAACCGTAGCGATCGATCCATCCAGCACCACTTTCAGCGCCTTATAACCCGGTTCGTCGGTTTCAAAAGACAAATCATCACAAAACAAAATAAAGCGCTCCGGGCGCTGATAAATCTTTTCCACGATGTCATGCAGATCGACGAGATGGTGCTTTTCCACTTCGATCAGGCGCAGCCCATCGTTTGCATATTTATTCAGTAATGCCTTAATCAGTGAGGATTTTCCCGTACCACGCGCGCCTGTCAGCAACACATTATTGGCAGAAAATCCCTGCACAAACTGTTGCGTATTCTGATCAATCCGCTGCTTTTGATCGGCAATGCCACATAATGCATCTAACGTAATTCGATGAAGGTGTGCAATCGACTGGATATATCCAGTATTGCCCTGTTTGCGCCAACGAAAAGCAATCGCTGATTGCCAGTCAGGATCTGGTGGCGCTGGTGGCAGAAGTTTTTCCATAAGATCAAGCAGCTTGTCTGCCCGCTCATAGAGTTTGTCGAAATCATTCATGGAATACTGATCTTAACTGCGATAGCTCGCATTAATCTTGACGTAATCATAAGAAAAATCGCAGGTCCAGACAGTAGTAGATGCTGAACCGCGATTCAGCACGACACGCACGGTAATCTCAGACTGATTCATCACGCGTTGTCCATCCTCTTCGCGATAATGCGCTGCTCTGCCGCCTTTTTCCGCAACCAGCACATCATCCAAGTAGAGTTGAATGCCACTCACATCCAGATCATCAATTCCGGCATATCCAATCGCTGCCAGAATCCTCCCCAGATTCGGATCGGATGCGAAGAAAGCGGTTTTGACCAATGGCGAATGTGCGATCGCATAAGCTACATTGGTGCATTCATCCGTGTTCTTGCCAGCATCCACTTGCACGGTAATAAACTTGGTTGCACCTTCACCATCACGTACAATCATTTTCGCCAGTTCGACAGCAACAGCGGTAATGGCTTGCTGCAACTGATTAAATTCTTTGCTACTTTGCAGGGTAATTTCGCTGTGCCCAGCTTTCCCGGTAGCCAGTACGATGAACGCATCATTGGTGGAAGTATCGCCGTCCACCGTGATGCGATTGAACGAATGATCCGCGGCGTATTGCACTATCTCCTGTAGCAAATCCTGACTGATGACCGCGTCGGTCGCAACATAACCCAGCATGGTCGCCATATTCGGGCGGATCATGCCGGAGCCTTTGGCGATGCCGGTAACCGTCACTGTTTTTCCATCAATCTCTAACCGCTGGGATGCCGCTTTCGGTACGATATCCGTGGTCATGATCGCCTGCGCTGCGGCAAACCAGTTATCCGTTCTGCAATTAGCAACGGCCGAGGGCAGGCCTTTGACAATCCTGTCTACCGGCAATGGCTCCATGATCACGCCCGTTGAAAACGGCAATACCTGCTGCGCCGTGCAGCCCAATAGTCTGGCTAGTTCAGAACAGGTCGCCAGCGCATGCTGTATTCCTGATTCACCAGTCCCGGCATTGGCATTGCCGGTATTTATCAGCAGGGCGCGAATGGGCGGCTGCGCTAAATGTTGCTTTGCCACAATCACCGGCGCAGCACAAAATCGATTCTGGGTAAAAACACCGGCGACTTTCGTGCCTTCATCTAGCACCATCACCAGCAAATCCTTACGATCAGGCTTTTTAATACCGGCCTCAAAAATGCCAAGAGTTACACCATCGACGGGCGAGAGTTGTTCGGGGAGTAGGGGAGAAATATTAACAGGCATGGTAAATAATCAAGTCATTTTAAAATGACGCTATGCTACCGTATCTTTGCCAGGGTTTTCTAAAAAATTCTCATGATGGTATTGATAACTTTAAGGCCGCTGAGCAGTTTGGCTTATCCCTTAACAGAGTAGTCGGTTTTTTTGGATCACGGTACTTATCTGGATTCCATCCGGATAATCCGATCAAATCATTTGCTAAAAGCCAAAGTAGTCTTTTTTGTTCTCTAGCAGATCTCGATTTGTACATTGACTGAACAGCTTAAGTAAGCTAGTATTAGCCCTTTTTTTGAGTGCAGATAATCAACGCTGTCTGTTCCTAAGATAGAAATGGTATGTCTTGGATAAAAAATAGACCGTTAAGTTTTGTGCTAAGAGTGCAGTTGCTTCTAACTCTGGTTGTGGTGATTATTTTTGTTTTTTTGTCTGATTTGCAAAGTGCAGTATCAGCAATTCTAGGAGGAATGGTTAGTTTGATATCCTCCGCAGTGTTTGCAATAATTATCTCCCATCATAAAGGGTATACAGCTGATGCGGCAATTAGAACTGCAATTAGAGCTGAAATTGTTAAGATAGGCTTAATTGTGATTTTGCTGTGGGTAGTGTTCAAGAATTTTGAAAGTGTTAATGCATTCGCATTCATCGGAACATTTATCCTTACTGTTTTGGCTCATAGCATGGCGTTGTTTGTATCTGATAATATAAAAACAAGGTGAATTAATAGTAGAAATAGAGCAGGTACGCATGGCATCGGATACAGAACTTACTCCAACATCATACATTGATCATCATCTGACCTATTTAACGGCGCAAGTCGGCGAAGGCTCGTTCTGGGTTCTGCATGTTGATACGCTGGTTACATCCGTGATTCTTGGTGTTATCAGTCTTGGGTTTATATGGCTGATTGTGCGCAAAGCAACATCTGGCGTGCCATCGAAGAGTCAGGCATTTGTCGAGCTTGCTGTCGAGTTCATAGATAATGAGGTGAAGAATACATTTCATGGTAACCGGCATGTGTTTGTTGCGCCAACAGCGCTAACAATATTTGTATGGGTGCTGATGATGAATGCTATGGATATTCTGCCAATAGACATTATGGCGTGGATCTTGGAACATGCATTTGGTCTGCACAACTGGAAAATAGTGCCAACTACGGATGTCAACACAACTTTTGCGCTGGCCCTTTCAATATGGTTCCTGATGCTTTTCTTTAATGTAAAGGTCAAGGGGTGGGGCGGTTGGATGCATGAGCTCTTTTGTACGCCATTTGGGAAAAGTCCGTTGTTGTGGATACTGAATCTGCTATTTAATTTTATAGAATATGTATCCAAACCTTTGTCTCATTCTCTGCGACTTTTTGGGAATATCTATGCAGGTGAAATTATTTTCCTGTTATTGGGTATGTGGGCAGCAACCGGAGTGTCAGGTACAATCTTTGGTTCAATACTCGGGGCGGGTTGGGCGATATTTCATATCTTGATAGTTACCTTGCAAGCATTTATCTTCATGATGCTGACGGTGGTATATATATCCATGGCACATGAATCTCATTAAATTTAGAAGCTTTATTTTTGTTGCATATTATTAATCTTAACAGAAGGGAACTAAAATGGAGAATTTGCAGTATTTGGCAATGATTCAAGCGTATACCGGAATAGGTATTGGTTTGATGATCGGTCTTGGGGCAGCTGGAGCATGTATCGGCGTGGGTGTGATGTGTAGCCGTTTTCTTGAAGGTGCTGCGCGCCAGCCAGAGATGATACCTACCTTACAAGGGAAGGTGTTTCTGTTGCTGGGTTTGACGGATGCATCTTTTATTATTGCCGTCGGTTTGGCTATGCTGTTTGCATTTGGTAATCCATTGCTGGCAGTGATTCAATAATAATGTTGTTGTGGTTTAGATCAGATATTACAGGCTTGTCATGAATATTAACTTTACTTTAATTTCTCAGGCGATAGCCTTTTCGGTATTTATTTGGTTCACTGTTAAGTATGTATGGCCACCGTTGCTGCGTGCAATAGAAGAGCGTCAAAAAACAATTGCTGATGGTCTGGCCGCTGGGGAGCGCGGTCGACATGAATTGGAATTGGCAAGTCAGCGCTCATCTGATGTATTGAAAGAAGCTAAACAGCGGGCCTCAGAAATAATTTTGCAAGCTGAAAAACGGGCTACGGAAGTTGTTGAAGAGGCTAAAAGAACGGCAAAAGAGGAAGGTGATCGAATAATTGCTGGCGCTAAGGCAGATATAGAGCATGAGATGTTTAGTGCAAAAGAAGCATTGCGCCAACATGTTGCACAATTGGCAGTTGCTGGTGCGGCAAAAATTTTGCGTCGGGAAGTCGATGCTAAGGCGCATGCTGATATGCTTGCTTCAATTGAGGAAGATCTAAGATAATGGCCGAAGCGATTACAGTTGCAAGGCCTTATGCAGAGGCAGTGTTTAAATTAGGCGTTGTCAATAATAGTTTGCCTCAATGGTCAAAAATGCTGCAGTTCGCATCAGAAATTGCAGAAAATGATCAAGTAAAGCTGCTCATTGGTAATCCGGTGGTTTCTGCGAAGCAGCTCAGTGAAATATTTCTGGAGATTGGGCGAAGTAAATTTAGTTCTGATGCACGTAATTTAGTAATAATGCTAGTAGAGAACAAACGGATACTTGTGCTACCTCAAATAAGTCAATTATTTGAACAATTGAAAGCGCAGCACGAAGGAGTTGTGGAAGCGAAAATTGTTAGCGCATTTCCAATGGAAAGCAAGCAATTAAAAAAACTGGTTGATGATCTCGAACAAAAATTTAAGCGCAAGATAGAAGCTCAAGTGAGTGTAGATCCTGAATTAATAGGCGGTATTAAAGTTGAAATTGGTGATGAGATTCTTGATGCTTCAGTTCGCGGTAAACTTGAAGTCATGGCCTTTGCACTTAAAAGCTAGGAGTTAAATGAAATGCAGTTAAATCCATCCGAAATCAGTGAACTGATTAAACAAAGGATAGAAGGACTTGTTGATACAGCAGAAGTTCGTACGCAGGGAACGATTGTTTCTGTAACAGACGGTATTGTGCGCATTCATGGTTTGTCCGATGTAATGCAAGGAGAAATGCTTGAGTTTCCTGGTAATACCTTCGGCTTAGCATTGAATCTTGAACGGGATTCTGTGGGCGCCGTTATCATGGGAGCTTATGAACACCTCCGTGAAGGGGATACAGTCAAATGTACCGGACGTATACTTGAAGTACCAGTTGGAGAAGGCTTGCTGGGACGCGTTGTTAATGCACTAGGACAGCCAATAGATGGTAAAGGGCCTATTACAGCAGTAAGATCAGAGCCGATTGAAAAAATTGCACCGGGTGTTATTTGGCGACAATCTGTTGATCAGCCTGTGCAAACAGGACTGAAGTCAGTGGATTCCATGGTGCCGGTTGGACGTGGGCAGCGCGAATTGATCATTGGTGATCGTCAGACTGGAAAAACTGCAGTAGCTATTGATGCGATTCTTAATCAAAAAGGCCAAAACATGTTTTGTATATATGTTGCGGTCGGACAAAAGGCATCATCAATTGCTAACGTAGTTCGAAAATTGGAAGAACACGGTGCAATGGCATACACCATCGTGGTGGCGGCAACGGCATCAGAATCAGCAGCAATGCAATTTATTGCACCATATTCAGGCTGTACCATGGGTGAATATTTTCGTGATAAAGGTCAGGATGCATTAATTGTTTATGATGATTTAACTAAGCAAGCATGGGCGTATCGGCAAATTTCCTTACTTTTAAGACGTCCACCTGGACGTGAAGCATATCCAGGTGATGTGTTCTACTTACATTCACGCTTGCTTGAGAGAGCAGCTAGAGTAAGCGCAGCATATGTCGAAAAAGCGACAAACGGTGAAGTAAAAGGTAAAACTGGATCGTTGACTGCACTTCCAATCATTGAAACACAAGCTGGTGATGTGACCGCTTTCGTGCCAACTAATGTGATTTCAATTACAGATGGGCAAATATTTCTTGAAACAGATTTATTCAATGCAGGTATTCGTCCTGCAATCAATGCCGGCGTGTCAGTTTCCCGTGTGGGGGGGGCAGCACAAACTAAAGTTATTAAAAAATTGGGTGGCGGTATACGTCTGGCATTAGCACAATACAGAGAATTAGCTGCATTTGCTCAGTTTGCGTCGGATTTAGATGAAGCGACACGTAAACAGCTGGAACGTGGAAAAATGGCAACTGAACTCATGAAGCAACCTCAGTATGCAACACTCAGTGTTTCTGAAATGGCGCTCACTTTATTTGCGGTCAATAATGGATATTTTGATGATGTGGAAGTGAATCGAGCACTGGCATTCGAATCTGCATTAAAAAGTTATGTGCGCGGTCAGCATGGCGGCATTCTTGATAAAATAGAGAAAAGCAAAGAGCTTGATGCAGAAACAGAAAAAGAGCTGACAGCAGCGATTCAAGAATTTAAGCAAAACGGAACATATTAAGCAAATGGCCGGCAGCAGAGAGATACGCAATAAAATAAAGAGTGTAAAGAATACGCAAAAGATTACGCGTGCTATGGAAATGGTGGCCGCGTCTAAAATGCGTAAGGCTCAAGATCGGATGAAAAAAGCGCGACCGTATGGTGAAAAGATACGTAATGTCGCAGCTCATATGAGTCGGGCAAATACCGAGTATCGGCATCCATTTCTGATTGCACGAGATACCGTCAAACGAATTGGTATCATCGTAGTGACTTCGGATAAAGGTCTGTGCGGTGGATTGAACACTAATGTATTGCGCAAAACTTTAAATCAAATGAAGCGCTGGCAAGCAGAAGGTGAACAAATTGAGGCTTGTTGTATCGGTAACAAAGGCTTGGGTTTTATGAGTCGGATTGGCGCGAATGTTACTTCACAGGTTGTCGGGCTTGGTGATACCCCTGATATAGTGAGGCTCGTCGGCGCAGTCAAAGTGGTATTGGATGGCTATACGCAAGATCAGTTTGATCGGGTGTACATTTTTTATAATCGCTTTATCAATACGATGAAACAAGAGCCTGTGATGGAGCAGTTACTTCCATTGACCGATGAGCGCATGCAAAGCGATGAGCAAAGTAACAGCAAGCCAAAAACAACATGGGATTACATTTATGAGCCTGAAGCAAAGCCTGTGATAGACGATATCATGATACGGTATGTCGAAGCATTGATATACCAGGCTGTGGCAGAGAATATGGCATCTGAGCAATCTGCAAGAATGGTTGCGATGAAGGCCGCATCAGACAATGCTGGAAATGTCATTGATGAATTAACATTGATATACAACAAGTCTCGGCAAGCTGCAATTACCAAGGAATTGTCAGAGATCGTCGGGGGCGCGGCAGCTGTTTAAAACATTTTTGTATTTAGTTTAGGGAACAACGATGAGTCAAGGAAAAATTGTTCAGTGTATTGGTGCAGTGATTGATGTGGAATTTTCGCGTGAGTCTCTCCCCAAAGTATATGATGCATTAATAATGGAAGGCTCTGAGCTTACGCTGGAAGTACAGCAACAGCTAGGTGATGGTATCGTGCGCACAATTGCATTGGGATCTTCTGATGGATTGCGTCGTGGGATGGTAGTCAAAAATACCGGTAAGCAGATTAATGTGCCTGTCGGAACCAAAACATTGGGACGTATTATGGATGTTTTGGGTCGTCCTATTGATGAAATGGGCGATATTGGTGCAGAAAAAAGTATGTCTATTCATCGTGAAGCGCCTGCATTTGATGAATTATCTGCATCCACAGAGTTATTGGAAACAGGTATTAAAGTGATTGACTTGATTTGTCCGTTTGCAAAGGGCGGAAAGGTTGGATTGTTTGGTGGTGCAGGTGTGGGCAAGACAGTCAATATGATGGAATTGATACGTAATATTGCAATTGAACATAGTGGATATTCAGTATTCGCCGGTGTGGGAGAGCGAACTCGGGAAGGAAATGATTTCTATCATGAGATGAAAGAATCCAAGGTACTTGACAAGGTTGCATTGGTTTATGGACAGATGAATGAGCCACCTGGAAACCGTCTACGAGTAGCGCTAACGGGATTAACGATGGCTGAATCATTTCGTGATGAAGGTCGTGACGTATTATTCTTCGTTGATAATATTTATCGGTACACGTTGGCTGGGACTGAGGTGTCTGCACTACTGGGACGTATGCCATCAGCAGTGGGGTATCAACCGACACTGGCAGAAGAAATGGGACGTTTGCAAGAGCGTATTACATCGACGAAAACAGGTTCGATTACGTCAATACAAGCTGTGTATGTGCCAGCCGATGATTTGACTGACCCCTCACCGGCAACAACTTTTGGGCACTTGGATGCAACTGTGGTGTTGTCTCGCGATATCGCTTCTTTGGGTATTTATCCAGCGGTGGATCCTCTGGATTCAACTTCACGTCAACTTGATCCTCAGGTTGTTGGTGAAGATCACTACAATACAGCCCGCGCAGTGCAACAAACACTGCAACGCTATAAAGAACTAAGAGATATTATAGCTATTCTAGGTATGGATGAATTGTCACCAGAAGATAAACTGGCAGTGAGCCGAGCTCGTAAGATTCAGCGATTCTTGTCGCAGCCATTTAACGTTGCTGAAGTATTTACTGGCTCTCCTGGAAAATATGTATCTCTTAAAGATACTATCAAAGGCTTTAAAGGTATTGTGGAAGGGGAATACGATGAATTACCCGAGCAAGCATTCTACATGGTTGGTAGTATCGAAGAAGCCGTCGAGAAAGCTAAAACACTTCAATGAACTTAGAGAAAATAGTTAATGAGCACCATTTTTCATCTTGATATCGTAAGTGCTGAGGAATCGATTTATTCCGGTCCAGTGGAATTTTTGGTTGCACCGGCACAAATGGGTGAAGTAGGTATCTATCCACGTCATACGCCGATGCTGACCAGAATCAAATCTGGAATGGTGCGTATCAAAGCTCAACTAAAAGAGGAAGAACTGATATATGTGTCTGGTGGCATGTTAGAAGTTCAACCTAATGTTGTAACGATTCTGGCTGATACTGCTGTGCGTAGTCATGATCTTGATGAAGCGAAAGCTATTGAAGCAAAACGAGCTGCAGAAGAAGCCATGAAAAATCGTGAATCAGAATTGGATTATGCTAAAGCGCAAGCTGAACTTATGGAAGCAATGTCGCAATTGGCAGCAATTGACAAGCTGAGAAAGCGTAAGCACTAATATAATGTATCGATAGCGAAAAAGGCGACATATGTCGCCTTTTTTTATGCCTGTAATCCGAATTTGTATAAATGACGTTAAAATTTGGCTTTATTAAGAGTAAGAGACAAAAAATATTTGTTATGCTGCTACGGAATAAGTACTAAGTAATTAATATCCAGGGAAAGCTCAATATTGTGTTAAAGCTAAATGTTGTAATACTGGCAGCAGGTGCTGGAAAGCGCATGCGATCTTCGCTTCCTAAAGTACTGCATACTTTAGCAGGCTATCCGCTACTCAGGCACGTGACGAGTACAGCCCGATTACTCATGCCTTATAAAATTTGTGTTGTGATAGGCCATGGTGGAGAAGTGGTGCAGCGGTCTATGCCGGATAGTGATCTGACATGGGTTGTGCAAGAGCACCAACTAGGTACGGGACACGCATTAATGCAAGTTCAACCTTATCTCGATAAGGAAGGATCGACGCTTGTATTATATGGAGATGTTCCTCTCGTCAGTAAAGACACACTCCAGAAACTAATAATTTCAGCGCAAGCAGGATATTGTGTATTACTTACAGCAATAGTGGCGGATCCGACCGGGTATGGCAGAATTGTGCGCGATCCAAGAACAAATGCAATCACAGCGATTGTTGAACAAAAAGATGCTAGCGTAGTACAGCAAGATATATGTGAAATTAACACCGGGATCATGCTGATTCCTAATATCTATTTGCATGAATGGTTACCAAAGATTGAAAATACGAATGCGCAGCACGAGTACTATCTAACTGACATTATTGCGATGGCTGCTAAACAAGGGGTTCAAGTGAACTCTACACAACCAACCAATCTTTGGGAGGTAATGGGTGTTAATGATAAGCGCCAATTAGCACAGCTTGAACGAATCTATCAAGAAGAATACGCGAATAAACTACTGGAGCAGGGAGTCAGTTTGGCTGATCCGGCGCGGATTGATATCAGAGGAGAGTTGCATTGTGGAACAGATGTCAAGATTGATATTAATTGTATTTTTGAAGGGATTGTCAAATTGAACGATGGTGTGCAGGTTGGTGCGAATTGTATATTAAAGAATGTAATGGTTGCGGCGGGGGCGATAATTCACCCTTATAGCCTAATTGAAGGTGCAGAAATAGGAGAAAATTGTAAGATAGGCCCCTATGCTCGTATACGTCCGGGTACTGCACTTCTCAATGAGGTACATATCGGTAATTTTGTTGAAGTTAAAAATAGCCGGATTGCATCGGGCAGTAAAGCTAATCACTTAAGCTATATCGGCGATGCAATCGTTGGAGAGAATGTCAATATCGGTGCTGGAACAATTACTTGCAACTACGATGGTGCGAACAAGCATCAAACTATCATAGAAGATAATGTGTTTGTTGGATCTGACACTCAGCTTGTCGCGCCGGTTAGAATCGCCAAAGGATCAACAATTGGCGCTGGATCAACCATTACAAAAGATACTCCGGAAAGCGCTTTAACTTTGTCAAGGGTTAAGCAAGTAAGTTTCTTTGAGTGGAAGCGCCCAACTAAGTCGAAATAATGATGTCCCATGTATCTTAACAAGTTGTGTAAGGGGAAGAATCAGGATGTGTGGAATAGTTGGCGCGATAGCAAATGTGGATGTAGTTCCTGTTTTATTGAAAGGATTGTTACGCCTTGAGTACAGAGGGTACGATTCCGCTGGTTTGGTAGTAACCAACCATGGATTACAAAGAGTACGTACAACAGGTCGTGTAACAGAATTGAGTAAGCTTGTTGCGCAGCAGAATACGTGCGGATTGGCAGGCATAGCACATACGCGATGGGCTACGCACGGAGAACCTTCTGAACGTAATGCGCATCCTCATTTCTCAGGAGAGAAATCACGAATTGCTGTTGTGCATAATGGCATCATAGAAAACCACGAAGAAATACGCATTCACCTGAAGAATCAAGGATACAAATTTACTTCAGATACTGACACCGAAGTAATTGCACACCTCATAGCCTTTAAACTTGAGCAAGAAAGTGATTTATTAAAAGCAGTTTGTTTGTCCATTGCAGAACTGCAGGGTGCCTATGCGATAGCAGTTATGGAAGAAGCACATCCAGAACGAATTGTTGTTGCACGCAATGGAGCTCCGTTATTAATTGGCGTGGGAAAGGATGGCAACTATGTGGCATCCGATTCCTCTGCTTTACTGCAGACCACACGAAATATCATCTATTTGGAAGAAGGTGATGTTGCGGAGCTGCATAATCGTGACTATCGAATCGTGAATTGCCTACATAATCAGCTAGGTGAAGCGGTTGAGCGTGCCGTGCATGAAAGCTATTTGTCCAATGAAGCGATTGAATTAGGTCCCTACACGCATTTCATGCAAAAGGAGATATTCGAACAGCCGAGTGCAGTGGCTAACACACTGGAGATGGTATTCAATACACAATCTATTTCACCCAATTTATTTGGTAGCGAAGCAGAAAAAATATTGTCGGCAACGAAGCATATTCTGATTCTGGCGTGTGGAACCAGCTATCACGCTGGACTGGTGGCACGATATTGGATCGAATCGGTTGCCGGAATACCCTGTAATGTGGATATTGCCAGCGAATATCGTTATCGTAATCCTATTGCACATCCAAATACGTTAGTGGTTGGTATTTCGCAATCGGGAGAGACCGCGGATACGCTGGCAGCTCTGAGTTATGCCAAGAAATTAGATCATCAGCATAGTCTTGCTATATGTAATGTACCGGAAAGCGCTCTGATTCGACAGACTAATTTGCGCTTTCTAACCCGTGCCGGTCCAGAAATCGGTGTGGCTTCAACGAAAGCATTCACTACGCAACTAGCATCACTTCTGTTGCTTACGATAACGCTAGCAAAAATACATCATCGGTTATCGAAGGATGATGAGCATCGCATGATTGCGGCGTTACGTCACTTGCCGGTTGCATTGCAGAATACATTGCAAGTTGAATCGCAAGTTAAAGTTTGGGCTAAAAGTTTTGCGATAAAACGTCATGCGCTATTTCTTGGGCGCGGTGTTCATTATCCGATTGCTATGGAAGGCGCATTAAAGCTTAAGGAAATATCATATATTCATGCGGAAGCATATGCGGCCGGAGAGCTCAAACATGGTCCGTTAGCACTCGTGGATAGTGAGATGCCAGTTGTTGCGATTGCTCCTAATGATCAATTGTTGGGTAAGCTTAAATCAAATCTACAGGAAGTGCATGCTCGAGGTGGTGAACTATACGTATTCGCAGATGCTGATTCTCAGATAACGGAGAGTAAGAATTTGCATGTCATTCGACTAGCGGAGCATACCGGTTTACTTAGCCCGATTCTGCATACAATTCCGCTGCAGTTATTGGCTTATCACGTTGCTCTCGAGAGGGGTACTGATGTCGATAAGCCAAGAAATCTGGCAAAAGCAGTAACGGTTGAATAGTGATAGTTTGAGGATTAAAGTGACTTAGATTGCGATCAGTATTTATATCAGTTGAACGTTTATTTTTTGAAGCGGAAGTATGGTACTTTATCCATGCTTGATGGGGTGATAAGATAGGCCCACTTTAATAAAGGATACAGACAAGAATGGCTGGTCATAGTAAATGGGCTAATATCAAACACAAAAAAGCCGCGCAAGATGCCAAACGCGGCAAGGTGTTTACGCGACTCATCAAAGAAATAACTGTTGCTGCTCGCATGGGTGGAGGAGATATCAACTGTAATCCGCGCTTACGCTTGGCGGTTGATAAAGCGTATGATCAGAATATGCCTAAGGACAATGTTGAGCGTGCGATCAAGCGGGGTAGCGGGGAATTGGATGGTGTTGATTATGAAGAAATTCGCTATGAAGGTTATGGAATAGCAGGTGCTGCGGTAATGGTTGATTGTATGACCGATAATCGTGTCCGTACTGTTGCCGATGTGCGTCATGCTTTTACCAAATATGGTGGTAATCTAGGCACGGATGGTTCGGTCAATTTTTTATTCAAACACTGTGGTCAATTAATTTTTGCACCAGGAACCAATGAGGATAAATTGATAGAAGCTGCATTGGAAGGCGGTGCTGAAGATGTAATCAGTAATGATGATGATAGTATTGAAGTAATTACCGCGCCTTATGAGTTTATCGCAGTTAAAGAAGCACTGGAGAAAGCCGGTTTTAAAGCAGAGTTTGCTGAAGTAACCATGAAACCGAGCAATGAAGCATTATTAACTGGCGACGATGCGATTAAAATGCATAAGTTGCTGGACGCATTAGAAAGTCTTGATGACGTGCAGAATGTATATACCACAGCAGTTCTGGATGAATAAACATCATCTGGCTGGGTGACAAAATTCGCATTCTTGGCATAGACCCAGGTTTACGGATTACCGGCTTTGGTGTGATTGATAAGAGTGGTAGTGATCTGATCTATGTCGGTAGTGGGTGTATCAAGACATCTGAGGGTGAATTACCTGCTCGCCTTAAGTCGATTTTGGATAGCCTGAGTGAAGTTATTGCACAATACCGACCCGAATGCGCTGCCGTGGAGCAAGTCTTCGTCAATATTAACCCCAAATCAACATTATTGCTGGGTCAAGCGCGCGGCGTGGCAATTTGCGCTGCTGTGATGAATAATCTGATGGTGGCTGAGTATACGGCACTACAAATAAAACAAGCAGTTGTGGGTAATGGTCATGCAAAAAAAGATCAAGTTCAAGAAATGGTGATGCGCTTATTGAATCTGACAAGTAGTCCAAGCGCCGATGCTGCGGATGCGCTTGCGTGTGCGATTTGCCATGCGCACGCGGGGGTTGGTTTGGGGAAAATTCCATTAGCAGGCTACCGCATGAAACGAGGGCGCCTGGTATGATTGGGCGGCTAACTGGTGCATTGCTTGAAAAACATCCACCCCAGGTACTGTTGGATGTGCAAGGGGTGGGTTATGAAGTAAATGTGCCTATGAGCACTTTTTATGACCTTCCAGCGATTGGGACTCAAACTACATTGTATACACATCTTGTGATACGTGAAGATATACACTTGCTGTTTGGTTTTGCAACGGAATCAGAACGCCAAACTTTTCGTCAATTGGTGAAAATTTCCGGCGTAGGCGCAAGAACTGCATTGGCTCTTCTTTCCGGTTTGAGTGTACCTGATTTGTACCATGCCGTAGCGACTCAAGATAGTGCGCGACTCATCAAAGTACCTGGGATTGGAAAAAAAACAGCCGAACGCTTGCTGCTGGAATTGCGGGATAAGCTGAATTCTACAATAATTAATTTGGATGAGTCCGAGCCTTCATCTGTGCATGGCGATGATATTCTGAATGCATTGTTATCGCTGGGCTATAGTGACCGAGAGGCTAATTGGGCTGTCAAGCAAATAGCCGCAAGTGCCACGTTATCTGACGGCATACGTCAGGCATTGCAGTTGTTGTCAAAGGAAAAGTAACAAGTACATAACCTGGATTGCTGAATGATTGAAACAGATCGGCTAGTTGCTGCAATACCTTCATCTTCGCAGGAAGAAATCTTGGAGCGCGCACTACGCCCCAAGCAGTTAGAAGAATACGTTGGTCAAGAAAAAATTCGTGGGCAGTTACAGATTTTTATTGAAGCAGCTAGAAATCGTCATGAAGCGCTTGATCATGTCCTTTTATTTGGCCCTCCGGGTCTAGGAAAAACTACATTGGCGCATATTATCGCCAGAGAAATGGGTGTTAATTTGCGCCAAACCTCTGGTCCAGTGTTAGAGCGCCCAGGTGATCTGGCAGCTTTGCTGACAAACCTGGAACCCAATGATGTTTTGTTTATAGACGAGATTCATCGTCTCTCTGCAGTAGTGGAAGAGATTCTCTATCCGGCGTTGGAGGATTATCAACTGGATATTATGATTGGTGAGGGTCCAGCGGCGCGTTCGGTGAAATTGGATTTGCCGCCATTCACTTTAGTTGGTGCTACTACGCGAGCTGGTATGCTTACTAACCCTTTGCGTGATCGCTTTGGAATAGTTTCGCGACTAGAGTTTTATACTTCGGAAGAACTAAGTAAAATTGTTGTCCGTTCTGCAGGGTTGTTGAATGTGAGAATATCGTCAGATGGTGCATTTGAAATTGCGCGCCGTTCACGTGGTACTCCACGGATTGTAAATCGATTGCTGCGTCGTGTACGTGATTTTGCCGAGGTTAAAGCTGATGGGCACGTTACTGCTGCAGTGGCCGATGCAGCTCTGAATATGTTGGATGTCGATGCAATAGGATTAGATATTATGGATAGGAAATTATTGCTTGCTGTGTTAGAAAAATTCAGTGGTGGCCCTGTTGGGGTTGATAATCTCGCAGCAGCAATTAGTGAAGAACGTGATACGATCGAAGATGTGCTGGAGCCTTATTTGATTCAGCAAGGATTTTTGAAACGTACGCCGAGAGGCCGCATGGCTACTGCAGCTGCTTATCAACATTTTGGTGTTACTCTACCGAAAAACGGATTGAGTGGTGATCTTTGGGAAGAGAGTTGTTAATAATCAGTTGATTTTTTAAGTTAGATTTTATGCAAATTCAGACGCTGCGCATTATCATTGCGATTTTAATGACGTTGGTCATTATGCTGTATTTTTATACCAATCGTGAGAAAGATTATTACAGTAAAAGTGCAGAACCAGCGGTTGCGCAGATATTAACCGAAATTTCCAGCTGGGAAAAACAGGCACTTCTGACTCACTTAGCGCCTGAAGCCAAACAGACAGTAAATGACGAACAGCTTGATCAATTGATGAACCTCTATCGTAGCTTTGGCCGTTTTCGATCAATTCAAGAAATTAATTTTTCACGTACAGTAAGTGCATTTTCTCTAGTGAGTGAGAAACGCATTAATTATTCAGGTATCGCAAACTTTGACGGAGGGTCTGTTAGTTTAAATATTACTTTGGTTGAACGAGGAGGATTCTTCCTTGTTTATAATTTTACGCTGGCAAAAGCGAGTGAAGGATAGTTTGTAATAGTTAATGTGCATATAAACATAGAAATTATTCTCTTCTGAGTATACTTATGGTTTTGGGTTAATATACGCACATGGCGTTTTGAACTATCGATAAAATGCGTTAGTCTTACTGCTTACTAGAATGATTAGGTATTTAATTTTTAGATTGGAGGTTATTTTAAAATGAATCAAAATTACTCAACAGTTGCTCAAAGATCTTCATCAGCTTTGGCGACCAACAAAGTATTGCGCAATACTTATATGCTTTTATCACTGACATTGTTATTCAGTGGTTTTACAGCTGCGCTGTCAATGTTCATGAATATGCCACCAATGACTTATCTGATATCCGTTATTGGAGGGATGGTAATCGCCATGTTTGTATTGCCCCGTTTTGCAAACTCTACAGCAGGTATTGGAATTGTCTTCTTGATTACCGGTATGCTAGGTTTTGGTTTGGGACCAATATTGAGTATGTACGCCTCGTTACCTAATGGTGGAAATATTATCACGCTGTCACTCGGTGGAACGGGTGTCATATTTATGGGCTTGTCTGCATATGCACTGGCTACACGAAAAGATTTTAGTTTTCTTGGCGGTTTTCTGATGGTAGGTTTCTTACTAGTATTGCTTGCTGCAGTGGCAAACATTTTTCTGGCCATGCCTGCTATGTCACTAGCAATATCGGCTGTGGTTATCATGATTATGAGCGGTTTTATTTTATATGACACGAGTCGCATTATTCATGGTGGTGAAACCAATTATGTGTTGGCGACGATTGGGTTGTATATGACAATTTTTAATATTTTTATCAGTCTATTGCAGATATTAGGTATCATGGGTAATGATGATTAGCCTTCAAGTGTCTGAATAACTGTTCAAAACCCCGGTTTAACCGGGGTTTTGTTTTGAGCAAATAAAGTGTGAACGAGGGGGCTTTGGGAACATGGATTGGATGCAAATTATCTCTGCGCTGGCACTAGCGATGTTCATTGTAATTCTGTTTCCTACTGTATTGGATAGGATGAAAAATAGCCCAAAAGGTACATCTTCGGATTGGATGGGTTTTGTCGTTCCCATGATAGTTATTGCTCTATTTGTTATGCTTTTAATTGCGCTTGTTTAGGCCATATTTCTGTACACTTAAAATTGATAACGGACTTTTTTGTCTGGAAATTGTCATTATTGGTGAATCCTGGATGAATGGAAATGCAAGAAGTTACTCAATGAGTTGGTAAATAGAGTGCTTTGATTAATGTATTAGAAAGCTGTTTCTGGAAAAGTAGAGATAGGGTTTTCCTGATTCAAAGGTTTTTGTTGGGGATGATTAAATAGCAATACCATTTTATAAGCAGGGTAATATTGCTATAAGAATCATGAATTTTCCTTGTTTGAGCAACAGCGGCATGCTAGAATTTCCACTTGATTGATTAGCGTGTAGAAGATATCTATAACTAATAAAATCTAAGTTGCGGATAATAAGGAAATTCGGTCAAGGAAATGTAATTATCGTCAATCATGGTGTGGTTTTAACAAAATAGGATTCTGCTGTATGGCTTTCGTAAGTTAGTAGAGCATATAAAGCTGTGCTTTGTAATGTTCTTGGTCGTATTTGGAATCCGTAAAATTAGTAATCATGTGGGGGGAAATATGAGAAGTAAATCAGTAGCAACCCTGGCGGGGGTATCCGCTCTCGCTTTGTACTCAAGCATGGCAGTAGGGTCTAAATACAATTTACCCGAGCCGCAGAGTATCATAGCGAAAGATATTTATGATCAGCATATTGTGCTGTTGTGGATTTGTTTGGCTATATTTATTGGTGTATTTGGTGTCATGTTTTATTCAATACTCAAGCACCGTAAATCTCTTGGTTATAAGGCGGCAAATTTCCATCATAGCACTGCAGTCGAAGTGGTATGGACGGTAATACCTTGCCTTATATTGATTGTAATGGCGTACCCAGCAACAAAAACAGTCATTGCGATGAAAGACACATCGAGTCCTGATATGACTATAAAAGCAACTGGTTATCAGTGGATGTGGGGTTATGATTATCTGCAAGGCGAAGGCGAGGGAATTAGTTTCTTTAGTAAGCTATCGACGCCACGAGTTCAAATTGAAAATAAAGCACCGAAAGGTGAAAATTATTTACTAGAGGTTGATAATCGTGTGGTCGTTCCTGTTGGAAAGAAAGTGCGTGTTATCATAACTGCAAATGATGTACTACATGCTTGGTGGGTGCCGGCATTGGGCATTAAGCAAGATGCTATTCCAGGTTTTATTCGTGATACATGGTTCACAGCAGATAAACCAGGAATCTATCGTGGTCAATGCGCTGAGTTATGTGGTAAAGATCATGGATACATGCCGATTGTAGTAGAGGTAATGGAGGCAGGTGAATATACTAAATGGGTTGCTGCTCAGCAAGGCGCATCCGCAGTTAAAACATCAATGCATGTGGAAAATAAGTAAAAGGAGATAACTATGGCAGCAGTACACGGTGACGCACACGGTCACGGACATGATGACCATCATCCCAGTGGGATAATGCGCTGGATTACAACGACCAATCATAA
>NZ_JAMWZS010000022.1 GCF_024282095.1 Nitrosomonas sp. | reverse complement strand
ACAGACAAGGTACGTCTTTTAACCAAGAAATGGCGCAATAGCGCCTTTATCTCTTAGTTTTTTGCAAAGAATTCACCAAAATTTACCTGATCTTCAACATTGAAGTGGGATTTAAAGAATCTGCAGCGAAAACTGATGGTTTTGCAAAGGTCTCTAAATATCGCTTTTAATGCCTTATGAATAGCCCTGAGACAATTTGTCACATAGCCATACACTAAAATTTAAGCTAATGTTCTATTGTTAACCACGCCAGGAATTCATTCTCTCCCCTCATCATGTTCAGTGACCTTAGTCAATCACCTCTCAGCAAAAACTTACAACGCTTATTTCTACTCCGAAGTATCGCCATCATCGCCCAGTGTCTCACACTCGGCTTAGTGTATTGGACGATTGAAATAGTAATCCCCTGGACTCAGATGATCTCAGTTGTCGCGTTACTCGCACTATTAAATCTATTGACCTGGATACGTCTGCACCGCAAATGGCCGGTATCGCATATAGAATTTTTTTTGCAATTATTAATTGATGTCTTAGCACTCAGCACGTTATTGTATTTTAGCGGTGGATCAACCAATCCATTTATTTCATTATATTTACTCCCACTGACTATCGCTGCCGCCACACTACCCTGGCGCTATACATGGGTCATGGCGATTATCACAATCGCTTGCTATACACTATTACTATTTAATTACGTACCCCTACCGCACGAACACAGCAATCATCTCATTGAATTCGCATTGCATGTGTCAGGCATGTGGTTAGCATTTGTATTAAGCACCGTAATCATTGCGTGGTTTGTCGTTAAAATGAGTTCCTCCATTCGAGAGCGGGATCAAGATCTTGCCAAAGCGCGAGAACATGCATTACGCAATGAACAAATTATTGCCTTGGGAACACTGGCAGCCGGTGCCGCACATGAGCTTGGCACACCACTCTCAACCATGGCTGTGGTGACACGGGAATTACAGCAAGAGTACACACACGATAGTGAATTTCAGAATAACGTTCGCATCCTGCGGGACCAGATTACTCATTGCAAGCAGACGCTAACCCAATTATTGGCGAAAGCCGGCCAAACCAGGGCTGAGCATGGCAGTGAGTTACCCGTCGATGAGTTCCTGCGTCAGATTCTTGATAAATGGAAGCTAATACGCCCTTCTGTAAAATTCACCTATCAAAGTACAGACATACAACCTGTCCCTAAAATTATGGATAATCAATTGCTGAGTCAATCGATATTAAATTTGCTTAATAATGCCGCCGATGCTTCTTCAAAATGTATTGAAATCAAAAGCAATTGGGAGAATCTGATGCTACATCTTGAAATCATTGATGATGGCGAAGGTTTGTCCGCAGAAGCCATGCAACGCGCCGGTGAAGCTTTTTTTTCCAGCAAAACACCGGGGCAAGGCTTTGGAATCGGTCTATTTCTGGCCAATGCAAATATTGAACGATTTGGTGGCAGTGTCCGCCTGTTTAATCTTGAACAGGGTGGTGCCTGTACACAAGTCGTTTTGCCGTTGATAAGGTAGATGTCATGACTGAATCTTCATTAAGCGATAACAACGAGTATCCCAGTCTATTGATTGTCGATGACGACACCGTTTTTTGTGATGTGCTGGCAAAAGCCATGACAAAACGCGGCTTCAGCGTGGCATGCGCGCATACGATCGAAGATGCATTGAATTTGGTTGAAGCTTCAACACCCGAATATGCCATTGTCGACTTAAAATTATCCAGTGAGTCTGGATTGGTTTTGGTCGAGAAACTAAGATCCCTGGATCCCGGCACACGTATCGTCATGCTGACGGGCTATGCCAGTATCGCTACAGCGGTTGAGGCCATCAAACTGGGTGCTACACACTACCTCGCCAAACCTGTTGATGCCGACGAAATTATGGCTGCTTTTGAACGTGTCGTTGGTGAATCGGATATACCTATCAGTGCAAACCCCTTATCGGTAGGCCGACTGGAATGGGAATATATTCAGCGGATTCTCACGGAAAATGACAACAATATATCGGTTACCGCAAGAATATTGAACATGCATCGCCGCACATTGCAACGTAAACTTGCCAAAAGACCGCATCGCGAGTAACTAGAGACAATCTTATAACGTTGCAATTACCCGTATATCTTGCCCAATCATGCGCAGATCCTGAACTGCAAGTGTTGCCTTTTGCTGCAGGTCTACCAATTCAGGTAGTTTCAGCATCCCTTGCGCATCATCACCGAGTAGATGCGGCGCAAGATAAATGATCATCTCATCGACCAATCCCGCGCTAACCAAAGCACCGTTCAACCCACACCCAGCTTCTACCAATACTTCATTTATTCCAAAATCAGCCAGCATAGCCATCATTTTTCCCAGATCGACCACGCCTTCAGCATTGGGTAAAACAATCACTCGCACCCCCATCTTCTCAAGGGCCGTTTTTTTCTCCTGATTCCCGTTATCAGCAGTGAAAATCAATACCTCCCCACCCTGCAGTAATTTAGCATCCAATGAAATAGCCAAGTGACTGTCCACGATGACTTTCTTGGGTTGACGGCATGTTTCAATATGACGTACTGTCAGCTGAGGATTATCGGATTTTACTGTACCGATACCCGTCACAATAGCGCATGAGCGTGCCCGCCATCGATGTCCGTCCTGCCGCGCAGCTTCGCCGGTGATCCACTGACTCTTGCCATTATTCAGCGCAGTCTTACCATCCAGGCTTGCAGCAATTTTCAACCTGATCCAGGGCTTTTTACGAAGCATGCGGGAAACAAAACCCACATTGAGTGCGCGCGCTTGCACATGTAGCAGGCCTATTTGTACGGTAATGCCAGCTTGTTGCAATAGTGCACAACCACGTCCAGATACCAGTGGATTAGGATCCTCCATGGCCACGATGACCCTGGCGATGCCTGCTTCAATCAAAGCATTGGCACAAGGCGGCGTACGTCCATAATGACTGCAAGGCTCCAGGGTTATATAGGCTGTTGCGCCACGTGCTACTTTTCCAGCTGCATGTAATGCATGAATTTCCGCATGCGGTTGCCCCGCCCGTTCATGCCATCCGCTGCCCACAATTTCACCATTGCTGGTGATCACGCAACCCACACGCGGGTTTGGCGTTGTACTATAGAGTCCCTTCTCAGCTAATCGTAGCGCATAAGACATAAAGGCATAATCGGCGGAAGAAAACATCTGAAAATTGCTAGATATGATTGAGGATCTATCGGTATGCTAATAAAACTACAAGCAAAAAACTCTCGGACTGATCCCGAATACTTTCTTCAGTTACATTCACTGTTCTGATTTTTGTACGTCATTGATTGCATTTCGGAAATCATCGACGTCCTGAAAGCTTTTATACACAGATGCAAACCGGATATAAGCCACTTGATCAAGCTTATGCAGTTCTTGCATCACACTTTCACCAATGCTGCGCGACGAGACTTCTCGTTCTCCCATACTTAAATACTTCTGCACAATACGATCGATCGCAGCATCCACGTAACTGGTAGGAACCGGACGTTTATGCAGTGCTCGTTTAAATCCCGTCAATAATTTATTACGATCAAACTCCGTTCGACTACCATCATGTTTTACAACCTGAGGCAAACGCAATTCGACGGTTTCATAGGTTGTAAAACGTTTATCACAAGATTGACAGCGCCGACGACGGCGTATTTTTTGACCGTCCTCGCTCACACGAGAATCGATCACATTGGTATCATCCGCGTTGCAAAAAGGACACTTCATACTACGCCAAACCAACAATAATCAGCTGAACAGATCATTTTAATAGCTGCTCAGCTTGATGAGCTATCCATACACCGGAAATTTTGCACACAATCGTTTTGCTTCAGTAGCCACACGTGACAAAACTGACGCATCTTCAGGCGCAGCCAATACATCGGCTATGAGATTAGCCAATTGTTCTGCTTCCAGTTCTTTAAAACCTCGCGTGGTTATAGCTGGTGAACCAACGCGAATACCACTGGTTACAAACGGTTTCTGCGGATCATTAGGGATAGCATTCTTGTTAACCGTGATATGCGCCAACTCAAGCGCTTCCTCTGCCTTCTTACCAGTCAGATTCATTGCGCGCAAATCAACCAGAAACATATGACAATCCGTCTGACCCGACACAATTCGCAAACCACGATGAATTAGTACTTTCGCCATGACACGCGCATTTTCAATGACTTGCTCTTGATAGTCCTTAAATTCCTGACTAGCAGCTTCCTTAAATGCAACTGCTTTAGCCGCGATCACATGCATTAAAGGGCCGCCTTGCGTTTGTGGAAAGATGGCGGAATTCAGCGCTTTTTCATGCTCAGGTTTGGCCATAATAATACCGCCACGTGGGCCACGTAGGGTTTTGTGCGTAGTACTCGTCACAAAATCCGCGATGCCCACCGGATTGGGATAAAAACCGGCAGCTACCAATCCAGCGTAATGGGCCATATCGACAAAAAGGTACGCACCCACCGCATCGGCAATTTTGCGAAAACGTTTCCAATCGATAACTCGTGCATAAGACGAAGCACCTGCAACAATCATTTTTGGCTTATGTTCGTGAGCTAATCGCTCAACTTCATCATAATCAAGCACTTCAGTTTCCGGATGCAAACCATAGGAAACTGAATTGAAAATTTTTCCACTCATACTAACGCTGGAGCCATGCGTTAAGTGGCCACCGTGCGCTAATGACATGCCCAGCAAAGTATCGCCAGGCTTCAGCACTGACAGATAAACCGCTGCGTTGGCTTGAGAACCTGAATGTGGCTGCACATTGACGTATTCAGCACCGAAGAGTGCTTTTAATCGATCAATCGCCAATTGCTCCACCTGATCGGCGTACATACAGCCACCGTAATAGCGTTTGGTCGGATAGCCTTCGGCGTATTTATTGGTTAAAACGGAGCCCTGTGCCTGCATAACAGCAGGACTTGCATAGTTCTCCGACGCGATTAATTCGATATATTCTTCTTGACGTTGCACTTCGCCTTTAATCGCTTGCCATACTTCTGGGTCGACATTTTCTATTGTGTGTTTCTGAGAAAACATGGTGATACCAATCCTTTGAAATTTTTTGGAAACCGAGAAAATACATATATTACCATTACCTGCCGAAACGCAGATAGTGGATCACAAGACAGTTAAATAAAAAAGAAAAGAATCTCATTCTTCAAGAAAATGAATTTATCTTAATTGCAGATAATCTTCATCGATGATCTTAGGTCAATTTTTCGCCTTACCAAGAAATTCTCTTTGATTCTCAATAATTTTCTTAGTAAGCAGTGATTGCTTAGCAGCTTCAATCAATAATTAATCATTGACCTGTTTGAAAGCTTTCAATACATCCCCGGGAAAAGTACGAATTTAATATCGCTTTTTTTCTTCATCTCTCCCCACACGGCGTGCCTTCCGGCCAAGACATCGCCAATCGCCATTGGTAAGTTTGAGCGACAACGGGATGCGCCAAGGTCATAAAAAAACAGTGTGACAAAAACAAACCAAAGCTTTCGACAGGTATCCCACTATCTTTCCGGGCAAATATAACAGTAGAACTGTTTCTTATATGTAGTAGCTAGAAAGTTATAGATCAAATAATTGCAGCCTCTTCTTCAAACAACAGCGTTACTTTATCATTACTATCAATATCAACAGTTACCTTACCGCCATTGACTAAACGCCCGAACAGTAATTCATCTGCTAATGCGCTACGGATAGTATCTTGGATAAGCCGCTCCATAGGACGTGCACCCATCAGCGGATCAAAACCATGTTTTGCAAGATATTTGCGCAATTTCTCCGTAAATGTTGCTTCCACTTTCTTTTCCTGCAACTGTGTTTCCAATTGAATCAGGAACTTATCAGTTACTCGTAAAATAATTTCCTGATCTAAAGGAGTGAATGAAATAATCGCATCAAGCCGATTACGGAATTCAGGAGTAAATAGCCTCTTAATATCAACCAACTCGTCGCCTGCAGATTTTGATTTCGTAAATCCAATTGAGGACTTAGTAAGGGATTCGGCACCTGCGTTTGTAGTCATAATGATAATAACATTGCGAAAATCTGCTTTGCGTCCATTATTATCCGTCAGTGTCCCATAATCCATGACTTGCAATAAAATATTAAAAATATCTGTATGTGCCTTTTCAATTTCATCCAATAATAAAACTGAATAGGGATGCTTAATTACTGCTTCTGTCAGCAATCCACCTTGATCGTAGCCGACATATCCGGGTGGCGCACCAATCAAACGAGAGACAGCATGGCGCTCCATATATTCAGACATATCGAAGCGATGCAAATGAATACCCAGTGCGTAGGCTAGCTGCCTAGCTACTTCGGTTTTACCAACTCCTGTCGGACCTGAAAAAAGAAAAGAGCCTACTGGTTTACGCGGATTACCCAGCCCACTTCTTGCCATTTTAATGGCTGCGGTCAATGAATTAATCGCATTATCTTGGCCAAAAACAATGGCTTTCATGTCACGTTCCAATGTTCTCAGCTTGTTACGATCATTGGTGGAAATATTTTGTGGAGGAATTCGCGCAATCTTGGCAACCACGCTTTCAATTTCACTTTTACCAATAACTTTACGTTTTTTCGATTTTGGCAATATACGCTGAGCTGCACCTGCTTCATCGAGTACGTCAATTGCCTTGTCAGGTAAATGTCTATCATTAATATAGCGCTCTGATAATTCCGCTGCGGAGATCAATGCGCTGGCAGTATATTTAACCTTATGGTGCTGTTCATAGCGTGATTTCAAGCCGCGCAAAATGGCAACAGTCTCATCAACACTAGGTTCATTAACTTCTATCTGCTGAAAACGCCTAGATAGCGCATGGTCTTTCTCAAAGATTCCACGATACTCATTAAACGTTGTGGCACCGATACATCGTAATTGCCCAGAACTTAAAACAGGTTTTAGAAGATTCGATGCATCCAAAACCCCTCCCGAGGCAGCACCCGCACCAATTAATGTATGGATCTCATCAATAAACAAAATAGCCGCCGGATTATCGGTCAGTTGTTTCAACAGTGTCTTTAAACGTTGTTCAAAATCTCCTCGATACTTGGTCCCAGCCAATAAAGCTCCCATATCAAGCGCATAAATTTGATGCTTCAAAAGTAAATCGGGCACATCTGCTTCAACAATGCGTTTTGCCAAACCTTCTGCAATTGCAGTTTTTCCTACACCGGCCTCGCCGACCAACAAGGGATTGTTTTTACGACGCCGACATAACGTTTGTATAACTCGCTCGATCTCTTTTTCACGCCCTACCAATGGATCAATCTTATTGATCAATGCCAAATGATTAAGATTTATTGTGTAATTCTCTAGCACTCCTCCAGCGCTGGATTCGTGTTCCCCATCCCCTTCATTTCCAGTTTTAGCATCATTTTCATGTGGTGTTTTCCGAATATTATGTGAAATATAATTAACCACATCTAAGCGTGTTACACCCCTTTGATGCAAGAAATAGACAGCATGTGAATCTTTCTCGCCAAATATTGATACCAGAACGTTTGCACCAGTAACTTCTTTCTTTCCAGATGATTGAACATGGAGAATGGCTCTCTGAATGACGCGCTGAAAACCTAAGGTTGGTTGCGTATCAACTTCTTCGCTACCATTAATCACGGGTGTATGACGTGCTATATGGTCCAACAATACTGATCGCAGATCTTCAGTATCCACTAAGCAAGCATTTAATACTTCTGCAGCACTCGCATTATCCAGCATAGCCAGCAGTAAGTGCTCGACCGTAATGAATTCATAGCGCTTTTGTCTAGACTCTACAAATGCCATATGCAAACTGACTTCTAAATCAGGGGCAATCATCTCAATTTTCCTCCATTACGCACCTAAGTGGATGTTGATTTTTTCTCGCATATGCAACCACCTGATTAACCTTAGTGCTTGCAATATCACTTGTGTACACGCCACACACTCCGACCCCCTCTGTATGCACCTTTAACATTGTTTCCGTTGCTTCTTCTTGATTCATATAAAAAAATATCTTTAACACCTCAATGACAAATTCCATCGGAGTAAAATCATCATTCAATAATAAGATTTTATACATTGAAGGACTTTTCTCTTTAGCTTTAGCCTTTTCTTCTTTATAAACAGCAGTATCAGAATCTCTTCCCGCCATAATTGCCTTCCTTTCTTACTAATCTCTATCAAAAAATTGGATATTAATTAGTATAAAGTACTTCACCATGGACATATTTGACGATTACGACAATTTTTTCAAGTATCTTGAGATAATCATCCAATCCTCATGACAAAATAATATGATGTAACCGCTTGACTTTAACCCCGGATTTGCGTAAAACGGCATATGGCGTTTGGCTTCAAGTTCTCTGCGGTACCGGTTTTATCCGTCAATGGTCTTGAAATTCAAATAGTATTAGGGTTTCCGGCCCAGTTTTTAATATAGGAAGTAGAGATGGCAACAGGTACAGTAAAATGGTTTAATGATTCGAAAGGTTTTGGTTTTATTACTCCTGATGATGGTAGTGAAGATTTATTTGCACACTTTTCAGCAATCAACATGTCTGGATTTAAAACACTCAAAGAAGGTCAGAAAGTGAGCTTTGATGTCACTCAAGGCCCGAAAGGAAAACAAGCCTCTAATATCCAATCCGCTTAACTGTTTGTTCAGAAAAATGAAAACTGGCGTAGACTTTTGACACAGTAAGATCATAAAGACATATAGCAGTTACCCCCCTTGCCATAGCGGTTAGGGGGGCTATTTTACTCCCATACCACCACACACACGCCTTTGCGTCTTTGCCTTTGCAATAACCTGCTAATTCATATGCCTAATCATTGAATCGCCAAACATTGAGCAAGAAACTTGCTGAGCATCCCCCATCTGACGTGCAAAATCATAAGTGACTATCTTATCCTTTATGGTTGCTTCCATTGCTTTAATAAGTATATCCGCAGCCTCTATCCAGCCTAAGTGCCGCAGCATCATTTCCGCAGACAAGATAATAGAACCAGGATTAACTTGATCTTTTCCAGCGTATTTTGGTGCCGTACCATGTGTTGCTTCAAAAACTGCAACAGAATCACTCAGATTAGCCCCTGGTGCAATTCCTATTCCACCCACCTGAGCTGCCAATGCATCAGAAATATAATCGCCATTCAAGTTCAAAGTTGCCACCACATCATATTCTTCTGGGCGTAGCAAAATTTGCTGCAAAAAAGCATCTGCAATTACATCCTTAATGACAATACCGCCACTTTCTCGTGACAGTTTCATCCAAGGACCTCCATCCAGTAACTCTGCTCCGAATTCCTTAACAGCCAAAGCATATCCCCATTTCTTGAATGCACCCTCGGTAAACTTCATAATGTTACCTTTATGAACGAAAGTAACCGATTTACGTTTATTATTTATCGCATATTGAATTGCCTTTCGAACAAAGCGTTCTGTCCCTTCTCTTGAAACTGGTTTGATACCAATACCC
Organism: Nitrosomonas sp.; assembly: GCF_024282095.1. Taxonomy (GTDB): domain Bacteria; phylum Pseudomonadota; class Gammaproteobacteria; order Burkholderiales; family Nitrosomonadaceae; genus Nitrosomonas. Next base: position 37,579 of record NZ_JAMWZS010000022.1, on the reverse strand, counting down.
GAAGTATTAGGGAAACGTATACTGGCAACTCCCATATCCTTAATCAGAAAATTAATAACTTTCTTGACTGACTCCGACTCGGCTTCCCACTCTATCCCTGCATAAATATCCTCAGAGTTTTCACGAAAAATCACCATCTCAGTTTTTTCTGGATTCTTTAGCGGACTAGGGACACCAGCAAAATAACGCACAGGACGCAAGCAAATATATAAATCGAGTTGTTGACGAAGTGCTACGTTAATCGAACGAATACCTCCACCAATCGGTGTTGTTAATGGGCCTTTAATTGAAACCACAAACTCTTTTGCTGCCGCTAGAGTTTCTTCCGGCAACCACACGTCAGCCCCATAAATTCGTGTTGATTTCTCACCAGCATAAATTTCCATCCATGAGATTTTACGTTGACCGTCATATGCCTTTTCAACTGCTGCATCGACAACCTTCCGCATTACGGGAGTAATATCAACACCAATCCCATCTCCTTCAATAAAAGGAATAATGGGATTATCTGGCACACTTAACGAATTATCATCATTAATCTGAATTTTCTTGCCATCAACAGGCACCTTTATATGCTGGTACATTGCATCTCCAAGTATTGGAATATCAAATTATCATCTCATCAATCTCTTACGCTCAGAATAACACACAACATTTACAATTACTTATGTAAGTATATTTAACATGCCGCATTCAAAGAAAATTCAAGACGTCCCAGCTAAAAATCAGTCCTAGAAATCCCGAGCAGAACACTCGTCTCATTGGTACCACATTTTAAGTAGAAAGCATCCCTGCTCACTGCGCGTTAACGTTAACTTAGCTACTGGTAGAATAAACTTCGTAATTCTTATAGTTTTATTATTATACGAGTAAACTTGATACCTTTCTATTGCGATCAATAAACACGCTCATGCTTATTTACCCAACAAGATACCGCAAGTACAATCCCTTACCAACTATTTATACAATCCAAGCACATTAAATTCACAAAATCAATACACTACATAATACTAATATAAACGGCTCGCATCATATTAATGAATTTAAATCTTCTTATACCCAACCTATTTTGGCCCGATGCTTCGCAGCCAGAAATTTATAGTGATTTGTCAATACCATCTTTGGAGATACTGTTAGCAAAAAGTACTTCTACGCAGCATCCATCACAGGAAATAGAGATGTGGCTATGCAAAGCGTTTAATATAGCACAACAACAAAACAGCTGGCCTATTGCACCAATCATGTTGCGCATCGACAACCCGGGTTTAGCAAAAACCAGTAAAGATTTCTGGATGCGAGCCGATCCTGTGCATCTACGAATCGAACAAAACCACATCATGTTAGCTGATAATCAAGCTTTCGAAATTTCTAAAGAAGAAGCCGAGCAAATAGTGCAAGATTTAAATCACAACATCGGTAATCACTACGATTTCTCTATCCTACCACTGCGTCCAGATCGTTGGTATATCCGATTATCAAAAGTACCGAAAATCCAGACATATACACTCGGTCAAGTCACATGCATGAACATTAATGGCTTTTTACCTACAGGCAGTGAAAGTATAATTTGGCACAAGATTTTCAATGAAATCCAGATGTTGCTTTATGAACACCCGGTTAATCAAGCACGTGAATCTCGCGGAGAATTATCCATCAATAGTGTTTGGTTCTGGGGAGGAGGAAATATGCCACAATCGATACAAGCTCCTTATACACATATCTGGAGTGACCATGACTTACCGCGTGCATTAGCAGCGGCGAGCAACCTCAGCCATTCAAAATTACCTGCCCACGCTGATGAATGGCTACAACTTGGAACAGCAGGAAATCATCTGATGGTATTAGATACTCTGCTTGGAAAAGCCAAATACAGAAATGCTTATGGCTGGCGTGAAACTTTGACGAATCTGGAGAAAAGTTGGTTTTCCCCCCTATATAAGGCCCTGAGAAAGGGAAAAATTGACCAATTAACCATCACGACCCTAAACGAAACTTCATCTCAGGATTTTGTAATCATGCGCTCTAATTTATGGAAATTCTGGCTAGTAACCCACCCACTTTCCTTTTATCTAGTAAAGCACTAAACAAATCAAAACATTTCAATATTATTTTTTATTTTGACCAAGTTGCAGCAGCAGCTTTTACTAAAACTCACAGATATTAAGAACAAGGAACCGTCATGCACAGAACCTCTCTATTTAATATTGTCAGGCCATATTTAGCTGCTTGCACTGCATTAATACTTACTATCGCTCTAATAATGAGTACATTTTTCTTGAATGAACTCGCATTGCACTGGTCAGCCATACTATGGCTGTCTTTAATATTCGCACTAATAGCAATATTTATCCAAACGGCTCGCGCAGAAAAAAATATCAAAAACTATTCAGACCAATTATTAGTCAGCAAGGAAAGACTTTCAAATGAGATAAAGCACCGACTATGGGCTGAGAAGAAGGCATCAGAGAGCAAAATAAAATCATTATTTATCGATGAAAATATCCCTGTGATGCTGGCCTACTTCAACGTTGATCTACGCTGCCGTTATCATAACCGAATCTTTCGCCGATGGTTTGGATTAAAGCCTGATCAAATAGACGGACGGCTTTTAATGGAATTCTCCGACGAAGAATTTTTCACTGATATTAAAAATTGTATTACAGAGATTTTAGCGGGGAAAACCGTACATAACGAACGCACTCTTAAATCAATCAAGGGCTTTCCTTATATTTTCACTGAGCAATATGTTCCACATCTTGACAGTAAAGGAAAAACAATTGGCTTCTACACAGTGCATACTCCACGTACACAGGAAAAGAGTCGCGTCTCTTTAAAAAATAAAGTAGAAAATTCAGTTAAACCGGAACCACGAAGAACCAATAATCCACCGACTGGAGACAATGCAGCCCTTCAAAGCACCCAAACACTCAGTGCAGAAATGACAACAGCATCCGCACGTATCGTACAAGCAATTGAAGGGGGAGAATTTAATCTCTATTACCAACAAATCAGCTCTGTCAAACCCACCACCACTTCACCATCACACTATGAAATTCTAATTCGCATGAATGAGGAAGAGAATAACCTGATGCCACCAGGCTCATTCTTACCCTTTGTCGATCAATTTAAAATGATGCCACAACTGGATCGGTGGATAGTCGGCCATATCGCAAAATGGTTATCTACTCACCAAACTAATTCAATATTTTGCCTTAATGTTGCTAAAGATACCTTAAGTGATCATGCTTTTCCTGGTTTCATCCAAGATCAATTACAAAAAATGAATGTAGCCGCTTCAAGTCTTTGCTTTGAAATTGAAATATCAGATGCAGAGGCAAACATTACAGATACGGTTATTTTTTCACAAAAAATTCATGAATTAGGTTGCCTACTTTCACTATGCAGTTTTAACCATGATCCTAGCTCGCTTGCGCTACTTGATAAAGTGAAAGTAAATTACCTGAAAATTGATGGCAGCCTGATTTGCAATATTCTTCGCGATGAGGAAGATTTAGCGAAAGTAATAGCTATTAATAAACTAGCTCAGAAAGCCGGTATTAAAACAATTGCAGAATTAGTGGAAACTGACGACATCATTGCAAAGTTACAAGAAATTGGTGTTGATTATGCACAGGGATTTGGTATTGCTAAAGCTTATCCATTCAGAGATCTCGAATTATAATTCTTACTCCCCGCAACACCTTAAGCTGAAAATAAAAGGGGCAATATTTCTCAATATTGCCCCTTTTATTCATTAGTACTATTAAGGCATCATAGCGCCTTGACCATATGTTCAACGACTTTTTTGGCGTCCCCGAATATCATCATGGTCTTATCCATATAAAATAGATCATTATCAAGACCTGCATAACCTACCGCCATACTACGCTTAACAACCATTACCGTACGCGCTTTATGTGCATCCAATATCGGCATGCCATAGATTGGACTGCCCGGAACATTTGCCGCGGGGTTTACCACGTCATTCGCACCCAACACCAACACGACATCCGTATTTGAGAAATCGCTATTAATTTCTTCCATTTCCTGAACTTGTTCGTAAGGAATCTCTGCTTCTGCCAACAGTACATTCATGTGTCCGGGCATACGTCCGGCTACCGGATGAATCGCAAAACGAACATTAACGCCTTTCTCATGTAACAGTTCAGCCAATTCCTTAACAGCATGCTGCGCTCTCGCAACCGCCAATCCATACCCAGGAACAATAATCACACTGTCTGCATTACCCATGAGGAAAGCTGCATCCTCAGCACTTCCACTGCGATATGTTTTCTGTACCCCGTCATCAGCAGCCACCGTACCGCCATCACTGCCAAAACCACCGAGTATGACAGATAGAAATGGCCGATTCATGGCCTTACACATAATATAGGAAAGAATCGCACCCGAGCTGCCCACCAATGATCCAGCGATAATCAGCATCGGATTACCCAGAGAAAAACCAATACCCGCTGCAGCCCAACCGGAATAGGAATTCAGCATGGATATCACCACCGGCATATCAGCACCGCCGATAGGAATAATAATCAGGAATCCTAGAATGAAAGCAATTGCAGTCATGGCAATAAATGCGGTCCAGTTTGTTGTTTCACTAAAGAAAAACCACAAACCAAATCCAATCATGGCGATTGCCAGCAGCAAATTAATCATATGCTGGCCAGTAAAAACGATCGGTGTGCCGCTCATACGCCCGGACAGTTTCAGAAACGCAATGACTGAACCTGACCATGTCATGGCACCGATAAAAGTGCCCAGGAACAATTCCAATTTACTGCCTGCGGGCAAGACTTCCGGCAAACCGAATGAAACCGGATTATTAACCGCTGCAATCGCAATAAATACCGCCGCTAAACCAACCAGCGAATGCATAAATGCGACCAATTCCGGCATTGCTGTCATTTGCACACGTTGCGCAACAAGCGCACCAATAATACCGCCCACTGCGATACAACCTAAAATCAAAGGCCAGTTCTGGGTAAGCGTCAAGGTTGTGGCAACCGCAATCGCCATACCAACCATACCGAACAAATTTCCACGGCGTGCAGATTCAGGCGAGCTTAGACCTTTTAGTGCCAGTATAAAAAATACCGAAGCCACTAAATATGCAAGTGCTACCATATTTGCTGACATTTACGCGTTTCCTTTTTTGTCTTTTTTCTTGAACATTTCCAGCATACGTTGACTTACCAGAAATCCGCCAAAAACATTAATCGCAGCTAATGTTACTGCAGCAGCGCCCAACCATACGCCCCAATCCGTTTCAGTCGGCCCCGCCGCCAGCATCGCACCCACTAGAATAATGCCGGAAATAGCGTTAGTCACTGACATCAACGGGGTATGCAAAGCAGGTGTCACATTCCATACAACATGATAACCAACAAAAATCGCCAGTACAAAAACTGTCAGATTGATAATAACCGGATCAATTTCACCAATCATGATTACTCCTTTTAAATTCGTTAATTGCACGTTCTAGACGTGACAATTGCATAGATGATACGTTAAATTTGCTTGAGCTCACCATTCATTATGGCTTGCTGATAATTTCACCGCCCGCACAAACCAACGTTCCGGCAATAATTTCATCGCCACGGTCAATCTTAAGCTCACCACTTTCCGGATCAAGCATCAAGTTGAGAAAGTTCATCAGGTTTCGTGCATATAGTGTGCTGGAATCCGCTGCGACCAAACCTGGAATATTTGCGATACCAATCAGATGCACGCCATGTTTCACCACGGTTTTGTTCAGTTCTGATAAAGGACAGTTACCACCTGCCTCAACCGCCATATCCACAATCACCGAACCCGGTTTCATCGCGCGCACAGTTTCTTCTTTGATCAGAACAGGTGCCGGGCGCCCGGGAATTAAAGCAGTGGTGATAATAATATCTGCTGCGATCGCGCGTTCATGCACCAGCTCACCTTGACGACGCTTATAGTCATCAGACATTTCCGTTGCATACCCGCCCGCTGTTTCAGCTTTTGCCTTTTCTTCATCGCTCAGTGGTACTTCGACAAACTTAGCACCCAGACTTTCTACTTGTTCTTTAGCTGCTGGCCGCACATCAAAGGCTTCTACCACAGCCCCCAGCCTTTTCGCTGTTGCAATCGCCTGCAAACCCGCAACACCAGCGCCCAGGATCAGAACCCGCGCCGCTTTCACAGTACCTGCCGCTGTCATCAACATAGGGAAAAATCTTTGATACACATCAGCCGCCATAATCACCGCTTTATAGCCGGCAATATTCGCTTGTGATGATAGAACATCCATATTTTGCGCTCGAGAAATACGCGGCAGCTTTTCCATCGCAAATGCAGTCAGCCCATGCTGAGCTAATGCCGCTATGCCATCCTTCTGGTGCGGTGACAGCAGACCCAGCAACACAGCGTCCTTACGCATCATTGCCAATTCGTTGGATTCCGGGCCGCGTACCTTGAGTATAATTTGTGATTGTGCATATAACTCAGCCACATCAGTGACGATAGTCGCGCCTGCCTCTTGATATGCTGAATCCGGTATGCTGGCACCTGCGCCGGCTCCTGATTGCACTGAAACTTTATGAACACCCTTGGCAGTAAATTTTTTCACGGTCTCCGGTGTAGCTGCTACACGCGTTTCTCCACCGCGAATCTCTGCGGGTATGCCTATATGCATTGATGATCTCCCTTTTCTTACCAGCCTGCTTGCAAATTAAAACAAAAACCGAAATTGTGCTGAATTCTTTTAATGAACTGCGGATTATAAATCAATTTGCACGTAATGCATTACTTGGATCAGGAAAAACTTGATATCACTTGATTTTCTGATAGCGCATCCGAGCAAATACGCTAATTGTGGTCACACAAGCCAAGAACCGGGAGCGTGGAGAAATTCACTTATCCATCGCGCCGAATTCTCGCTGTAACTGCTGCGTAATCTGCGCCAGCAATACCGGAATCTCTGCCAGCAACGACTCTGCATCAGGCCAGCTATTGTTCAAATTGGCTTGCTCCAGTTCTTCGCATAAATCAGCAAAACTTGAAGCGCCGATTGTTCTGGCAGAAGCTTTTAATTTATGCCCCAAGCGGCCTAATTCTGGTAAATCTCTCTTGGCTTGCGCCACATACATCTCGGCCAATACGTCCTTGGAGACTTCGATAAATTTAAGCGCAAATTTGCGCACCAACGTCTTATTGTCATGAAACATTCGATGCAAAATCGTGACATCCACCGGAGATTGCACCTTTTTTTCCTCAATTTCATTGCTCCTGTTACTTTGCGCAACCGGATTATTGGGCAGCCATTTGGCTAAAATCCGATATAATTGAGGAGGATCGATCGGCTTGGGTATAAAGCCGTCCATGCCTACAGCCAAACATTGATTGCGATCTTCTGTGGTCACATTACCTGTCATCGCAACAATGCGTTGTTCCGCTAGTTCTGCTGTCGCCCGGATACGTCGCGTAGCCTCAAAACCATCCATCACCGGCAGTTGTGTATCCATCAATACCAAGTCGAATTTTTCAGTGGCCAGCCGCTCCAGCGCTTCTTGCCCATTATTCGCAATCACAGTCATTGCGCCCACTAATCCCAATAGATCCTGAATCACCAATTGATTAAACGGACTATCCTCAACAATGAGAATGCAAGCCTCCTGTAATTTTGCTTTTGCCGCCTCAAGCTCGTCAGCCTGATGAACTAAACTTTCTCTAGCTTCATTCCCGCGTCCGAAACAAGCAGTGAAATGGAATACACTGCCATGACCCAATTCACTTTCAATCCAGATACGCCCCTGCATTAACTCAACCAACTGCCGACTAATCGCCAAGCCCAGACCACTTCCCCCATACTTACGATGAATAGAGTTTTCAGCCTGATTATATGATTTAAACAAGCGCTCAATTTGCTCAAAATTCAATCCGATGCCCGTATCACGAATGGAGAATTGCAGCTCCACTGAACCGGATTTAAGCATGTTCGCAACGACCTGAATGGTTACCGATCCTTGTTCGGTAAATTTGACCGCGTTACCGGCCAGATTAATGAGTATCTGACCTAAACGCACCGCGTCTCCATACAAAAAACAGGGAACCTCATTGGCAATATCAATCCTAAAACTGAGTCCCTTATCACGCGCCAGATAACCCACCAGAGAATCCACCCGCGCCAGACATACACGTATATCGAAGTCTTCTTTTGACAACTCCAGCTTACCGGCCTCGATACGCGAAAAATCCAGTACATCGTTAATAATATCCAATAACGACTTGGCTGCATGATTGATCTTTTCCAGATAATTACTTTGTGTGTTATCCAACTTGGTCTGCAAGCATAAATGCGACAATCCGATGATGACATTCATCGGGGTTCGAATTTCATGGCTCATCGTAGCAAGAAATGCGCTTTTGGATTGATTGGCTGATTCCGCAGCCTGGCGCGCCATCATCAACTCCGCACTCAACCGGCTACGTTCCGCCGCAGCTGCCAGGCGCGCCATTAATTCATTCGGTTGAAAAGGCTTGGTCAAATAATCCGTAGCACCTGAATTGATGCCATGCACAATACTGTCAGTATCTTCTTCAGAAGTCAGCATGATCACCGGCAGCAACCTCATCTGCTCAATTTGCCGAATTCTCTTGCATACTTCAAAACCGTTCATACCCGGCATATTCACATCAAGCAACACCACATCAACCGGATGAACACTCAATAATTGCAGCGCTTCTTCGCCATCCTTGGCTTCCAGAATGTTGTACTCGGAATGATTCAGTGCTGCACGCACCAACATGCGATTAGTAGCCATATCATCAACCACAAGAATACTATAGCGTCCATCAGCGGATTGCTTCGATTCCCGGTCGGTTTCATTCAATGCAGGCATGGATATTCTCCTTTCATTTTTCACACAACCATTCAGCTGTTCGATAAACCCAGTGCGGCACAGCATGAATTCCACAAATGCTACCGGTCAGTATGCTCATTTCTTACCAGACTCAATAAATAGGATGCCATATCCTGCAACTGCACAACCTGGTCCACGGCATTCAATGCAATGGCGGATCCGGGCATGCCATAAACCACAGCACTCGCTTCATCTTGCACGATCGTATGCGATCCCGCCTGCCGCATTGCCAGTAGCCCTTCGGCGCCATCGGAACCCATTCCGGTCAACAACACGCCCACACTTTGATTTTTACAGGTTTCCGCCACCGATCTGAATAGCGGTGTAGCCGATGGGCGAAAGTTATTGACTGCCGGTGTATCACTTAATTTTGCAATCAAACCGTCTTGATTGCGTTCGACCAGCAAATGACAGTTGTCCGGTGCAAAATACACCGTATCCGGCTGCAATTTTTGTCCATCCGTGGCCAGCCTGATCTGTAGCGAGACGTTCTCTTGCAGCCAGGCAACCAATCCGCTGACAAACCCCTTGCTGATATGCTGTGCGACCACTATCGGTATCGGAAACTCCCGAGGAAATTCCGTCAATATTGTCAATAGTGCTTGCGGACCGCCTGTAGAGCAACCAATTGCAATAATCTCATACGGCTTGCTGTGTTGCGCCATGACTGCCGCCCCAGACATGCTCGATCCGCCCCTGCACGCATGCCCATAACGGCGCACCACCTTCACTTCCGCCATGGAACGCAGGGTATCGATCATTTCTTTGCGCACCGCCTCAAAACCGAGGTGATTCAATCCCAGCGGCTTTTCCAACACAGCCAGGGCACCTTCTTCAATCGCACGAAAGGTGATTTTTAATTCCTCATCATCAATACTGGAACTAATCACAACAATCGGCACCGCATGTGTCGACATAATTAAACGCGTTGCCTGAAAACCATCCATGATCGGCATGCGAATATCCATCGTGACCAGATCAGGGTTCAGTTCTTGCGTCAACTGCACTGCCTCACGCCCATCCCTGGCTCGTCCGATCACCTGCATATCGGGTTCACTCTCAAAAATGGTCTTGAGCAACAGGCTAACTACATCGGAGTCTTCTACAATTAGAATCCGTATCATCCAGTTTCCCAATCATTATTTTGCCATTTATCCTATTAATTGCTGGATCACATCCAACAACACCTTTGATTCAAATTGATTCTTAACAATATAAGCATTGGCACCGACCTCAATTCCCCGACGCTTTTCTGCTTCACTACTCAATGAAGACACAATAACAATTGGAATATTTCTGAATTTCTCGCTACGCTTAATTCGTTCACTGAGTTCAAAACCATTCATCAGTGGCATTTCAATATCAGTAATGATCAAATCAAAATTCTGCTTCTGTAATAAATTCCATGCAGTTTGCCCGTTAACCGCCACTGTCACCTGATAACCACAGGCTTCCAATAGCGTTTTCTCGAAGGTACGAATGGTAATCGAATCATCCACCACTAAAATATGCGATGCATGCATTTCTCTTTCCACTGCAGTTTGTTCTTGCACCGAAAGTTGTGCGGCACTGCCTAAGCGTAACGCAGAAGTCACTAAATGATCAGGATTCAATACCACAATCACGTCACTACTGCCTATAAAAGTCGCTCCCATGACATTACGAACCGATTTTAAAGGCGGTTTCAAACGTTTGATCACAATTTCTCGTTCGCTGATAATTTCCTCAACCAATAGCGCAACGCGTTGCCAGCCCTTCGAAACCACAACTAGCGGCAGTCGTTCCGAAACGCCAAAGCGGAATTGCCCAATCTCCAGAACAGCGGCCAGATCACGAATTGGAATCGCCTTATTTTCAATCAGGATGGCCTGGCTGCCGCCAATCTCGACCAAGTCATCCTGCCTGATCTCCATCACACGTTCAATCGCAGCAATCGGAATAGCAAATACACTCCCACTGACACGCACCAACAAGCCGCGATCCGCCGATAACGTTAATGGCAAACTGAGAACAAACGTGGTGCCATTTCCCTCAACCGTATCTACTGTGATGCGGCCTTTCAAATGACGTATGCTGGTTAAAACGACATCCAGCCCGACTCCTCGCCCTGAGATGTCGGTAATAATCTCCTTGCTGGAGAATCCTGGGCGAAAAATAAGCTGCATGATCTCCGCCCTGCTGAGTACAGCAATTTCATTCTGGGTCAGTATCTTTTTTCTAATCGCATACCGTGCCACATTATCGGCATCAATGCCAGCCCCATCATCATTAACCGTCATCAAAATCCGATCATTTTCCCGGCTGACTGCAACTGTCAGACGCCCGATTTCAGGCTTGTCTCTGGCACGTCTTTCCTGAGGGCTCTCAATGCCGTGATCGATAGCATTACGCAGCAAATGTATCAGTGGATCCTTGATGCCTTCCAATATGGGACGATCCATTTCGATGTCACCACCGATAATCTCAAAATTGACTTTCTTCTCCAGTTCTTGCGCAACATCCCGCACCAATCTCGCTAGTGGCTGTAGCTGCGTCGCAGCAGGCACCAGGTACAACGCACGCACCTGGTCCTGCAACCGAAGAAAAGTCAGACCGGCGCGGTTATTCCCGTCGCGCATTTGCTTATACAGTTGCTGAGTATTCGTTCTAAAGCGATTAAGAACAGCTGTCATGGTTTCCAGCGGATCATGTTCCTGCACGACATGTGCGACCGCATTCGCTTTCCTGAGTGTCTCCAGATACTGTAACCACTCACGATAAAAAGACTGTGATTCGTCAAATAAATACTTCGTGGCATCCAGGTGTTCTTCCATCTCAATCTTGGAAATCAGCAAATCCTCCACGAGGGCGGAAAACTGATCCAATTTATGCAATGAGACCCGTATCGTCTCGGTATTCTCATGTGCACTGGGGAATTCCGCTGTCGCGGTTGATGGTGGATTTGAAGCCGCTGCCGGCATCGAAATTGCCTGCTCAGGTTGCTTGATTGATTCGACAGAAATCTCTGGGTTACCGCTGATTTCTTCCTCTACAGCATGCGCAAGCGCGGATTTAGGCTTGGGCTCCAGTTGAGCTGCCGGTTGTCCATTCAACAAATCCAGCAGATCCTGAATGTCAGAATCCGGTGGCTGATTGGATTCCAATGCCGCCATGATCAGTTTCATGCGGTCCAGACCCAACAAGCATCGATCAATAGACTCCGAGCTGACCGCCATTTCCTCCCGGCGGAATTTACTGAATAGCGTCTCCAGGCTATGCGCAATACTGGCGATATCTCTCGCGTCGATGCCACGTGCTGCACCTTTGATATTATGCGCAGCACGAAAAATACCATCCAGGCATTCCTCACGCTGCTCGCCGGAAACTCCCTTTTCCAGTGCAAGCAAGCCCTCGGTGATGAGTTGTGACTGCTCACCCAGTTCAACCTTGAACATCAGCATCAACTGACGCATTATTTCAGGATCGAGTTTCATTACCACCATGAATCTCCCAATGCAGAGTCATTTCCGGAAAATTTTCAGCGCTTGCGCTTGCCTCGGGAGTTCGTGATACATCCACTAGCAGGCTATGTTTTGTAAATACTGACACATTCTCTCAATCTTCCGGCCACCTTGCCCATATTGGTTGCTGCTTCCTTGGTCTGTTGCGTGCTGGATACAAACTGCGAGGTCACCTTGTTGATTTCATTCATGGATGTGGAAACCTGATCAATACCGATCACCTCTTGCTGTACCGCCGCAACAATCTGTTTACTGGCACGCACTGTTTCATCAATCACTTCACTCAACTGCTTCATCATTTCACCACTTTTTTCAACCAGTACGACACCGGCATCGACCCGCTTGTTACCTTCTTCTGTCGCCATCACGGCACGATCCGTCGCACGCCGGATATCTTGCAGTATTTTTTGCACCTGTGCCGTCGATTGCTGCGATTGTATGGCCAGTTCTTTCACTTCTGCAGCAACCACGGCAAATCCCTTGCCTGCTTCACCGGCCTTAGCCGCTTCAATGGATGCATTCAGTGCCAGCATCTTGGATTGCTGGGCAATATTGGATACCACATTGGTTATTTCACCAATCTGCTGTGTCTGTTCCGATAATGCCAAAATAGTATGGGCAATATTTTCCACGCGCTCACGAATCACTTCCATGCCGGCTACCGCCTGTTCCAATATCTGCTGCCCTTGTACACCTTCTCGCCGCACGCGCTCCGCGACTTCACCCAACTGTTTTGTCTTGACCAGATTTTGTGCAGAAGTTGAACGCACCTCTTCCAGCGTCACTGTAATCTCACTAACTGCAGCAGCTTGCTGAGAAGCACCAGCTGCTTGCGCATTGACGGTAGACTGTATTTGCTCTAAAGCGATTAGCAAAGTACTGTTCGCCTCGCCCATTTGATGGGTAATATTCGTCAGGCTTTCAACCATTGCATTTAAATTACCGCCAATCACACTAAGTTCATTATTACCGTCTGCATCAATGCGTTGACGCAAATCACCCTTGGCCACTTTGCTGATAAACTCACTGTACCTTTTGACGCGATTTTTATATTCGATGTTGTCTTTCACCTGTTGGGTAATATCTGTTGAAATCTTGACCACTTTAACCACTCGCCCCATTTCATTCTTGACCGGCGAATAGATTGCCTGTATCCAGATTTCATCACCTGATTTTGTAATTCTCTTAAATACGTCATTTTTATCCTGACCATTTCCCAGATCCGTCCAGAACTGGCCATAGTCAGAAGTTTTTGCATAACTCGGATCCTCAAATATGCGTTGATGCTTACCAATCACTTCCTCTCTTTGATACCCCAGTAGCTGCAGAAAATTTTCATTAATCGTCAGGATGATGCCATTCGGATCAAATTCAATATAGTTATAAGAAGCATCAATAGCAGCCAGTATGCCTTTCATATTCTGGCGTTCAATCTCCTGTTCAGTAATATCATAACGGACGCCCATGTACCGCTTGGGTTTACCATTACTCCCAAGAATAGGGGCAATCACTGCATCGACATAATAAGGAGTTCCGTCCTTTGCCCGATTTTTAATCATGCCGCGAAAAATTTTTCCATGACCAATCGTGTTCCACACTTCCTTGAAAGTAGCTTTCGGCATGTCCGGATGACGGGTGATATTGTGCGGACTGCCAATCAATTCTTCCCGGCTGTATTTGGAAACCTGCACAAACTTCTCATTGATGTCGGTAATGTGTCCTCTCAGATCCGCGTAGGAAATAATGCTGGTCATGTTCACAATATTAGTAAGTACCTCGTGCTCAGCCTCTTTCGCCAGGGATTTTATTTTGCTGTCCGTAATATCTCTGCCTAACAGCATGATCCTGAGCGGTTTGGCATTTTTATCGTGAATTAAGTTATAAGAAACTTGCAGCCAGACTTCGCTGCCTTTTTTACTCATCCACTTGCAATCTCCCGCGGCACCATCCGCCCGCTGTGCAGCTTTCCAGATATCCTGATATTCGGTACTGTCAGCATAAATTGAATCGAGAAAAACATGATGATGCTTGCCTGCGATCTCTTTCAGCGCATAGCCCAGCAATTCCAGAAAATTGGAATTAGCCGTGATGATCGTACCGTCGAGATTTAATTCGATAATGCAGTGCAATCTATTCAGCGCTTCAACCTGACTTTGATAATCAGCAAGTGCTTCGTCTGTTGCTTTTGTATCAGTCCTATGTTTCATTCCCGAATCCCTCAAAACATTACATACCAAACCAGAAATAACGGTTTAATTCATTGCTTCGTCAATACTCAATGCCGGATTGGTAAAGATTGCACCGACATTCAGTATCACCACTTTGCCTTGATGAATACCGCGTATTAATTCATTATCATCCAGTGACGGTGCCAAATAAGCCGGTGCAAATTCATCGTTATCATCAATTCCATCCGCTATCAATCCAACTTTCAACTTGCCCTCCCCCACGACAATAATCCAGCATTTCTCTTGCTGCTCATCATGTTGAATATGAAAAATTTCCCTTAAATCAAGAACCGTGAGTAATTCCCCGCGATAATTGACGATACCGGCAATAAACAAAGGCGTACAAGGTACGCGAGACACTTTGGTAGCCGGCAGAATCTCTTTCATACTCGCGTAAGGCACGCCATACAAAGCCGCTTTACCCAACCTGAAACGTATATATTGTTCACTGACTTCGCGTGTCTGCTGTTGCGCCTGCCGCGAAAAAATTTTCGCACGTGCGCGCATGATCTGCTGCGCTTCATCGGATTGGGGCATCAATGACCATGCGCTGATTTTAGACTGAACATGATCAGTGATCATCGTACCGATAGCCGGTTGTTGTGGAGGTACTGACAACACTGTTGTCATCTGCTCACCGGCAGGCGTTTGCAGCGGCAACTGCGTTTCTGCAAAATCAAGCGCCCGGTCTAATTTGCTTGATGTTGGCAAAACCGGTTTGCTGATGCTGGCAGCGATATGCTTAGTATTCGCCCGTTTGCCCTGTTCCGGTTTCTTAGCCGCCATTACTAATCATCCCATTTGCTCGATGTAGTCTTTTGCAGATCGGTAAGTGATCGCACACCTAATAATTCCACCACTTCCGCAGCTAATGCATTGATTTCATCCCTGGCTGCCCGATCATGC
Organism: Nitrosomonas sp.; assembly: GCF_024282095.1. Lineage (GTDB taxonomy): Bacteria > Pseudomonadota > Gammaproteobacteria > Burkholderiales > Nitrosomonadaceae > Nitrosomonas. The sequence continues at coordinate 22,042 of NZ_JAMWZS010000022.1, read as the reverse complement.
CATTCACCCACCCACAAACCTCTTGCCAGCACATCGCTATAAGCCACGCGAAAACTCAGATGAGAACGCAGTTGCGGTAACGCCAGTTCGTCTTGTACGGCATCACTGAGCTCCTTAGCCGAACGGGTTTGCTTGCGATAACGATTCCAGAGGATATGCGCACCCACTCGATGATGATTCCGCCGTGCTTCGTCAATTGTCGTATGTAAATCAGACAGTGCCCAGATTTCCGCAGCGCTCGCTCCAAGCGGCAATAAACAGAGATCGCTCATAACCAGAATGGCCCGGGTTATCTCCGCGACGCGCGGTGGTCCGTCAACGATAATAAACGCTTGCGTTTGACTGAGCTCTCTGGCTTTAGCAACCAGTTCGTGGTGATCTAATGCAGTAGTGACCAACAGATTACCCAGCCGATCATTCTGTTCTCTAATCAATCCCCACGCAGCACTGGTACCCTGGGGCAAATCGCAATCAATCAATGCAACCGCCGATCGCTGTGATAATGCCGCCGCAAGATTGGTCGCCACAGTCGAACGCCCGGCACCTCCTTTTAACTGCACGACACCAATGATCTTGGATTCGACGCCTGATTCTTGGTGCGTTACCGGCATATCAGGCCACTTCACTGAATTGCTTGCCTACACAGTTACCGCCCATTAGATATCGTATTGGCATAAATACTCATCTCATCCTGAATAATTTCAACAAAGCGTGCATAAGTCATCCCTGGTGCATTGTGCACTTCACGTTGCGGGGATGCGCGCTTTGCATGCGTCAGTGCATGCGCCAAACATTTTAAGCCCGCCTTCCGATTCCCCTGATGTATCAGCAACAATCCTAACTGATAGTGTGCCTCAGAGAATGCATGGTCCAAAAAAATCGCCTTACGGAAAGCACTTTCAGCATCGAAAAATTGCCCGCTCTCGATAAGAATCGTGCCCTGCAACAAATAAGTAAGTTTCTCAGTCGGATTGAGTGTAAGACTTCCCTCACAGGTTTGCAATGCTTCGGACACGTGCCCCAGGTTGGCCAGCGCCTTGGATTTAGCCTGCAATAATTCAGCAGATTTTCCATGCAGCTTAATCATCTCATCAATGACTAGCAGCGCATCATACCAACGCTCAGTGCGCAAAAGATCCTGAATGAGGGCAATATCCCCAAAACTCTTCTTGCTCTTACACACTGATTTCGGTGGTATTTTTTCTACGTTGCTCAGTTCCCTGATGATCACCGGTGAAACGATCGTATCGGCATTATTCTCTGCTAATGCTGGTAACTCAGGCTGAGCGTCTGATTTACGCCGGAAATGGGAGGTCGCGTCATGTTGGATATACTCAAGATCATCCGGCACATCCGTAAAATCAGCGGGGCCTAAAAATAACAAGCCACCCGGCACCAGACATTGTGCAAACCGACTCATGATACGCCGTATCATGTTCGGTTCCAGGTAAATAAAAACATTGCGACACAAAATGATATCGGTTGCATGGGTGTCTGTATGCATCGCAGGAAAAATATCTTCCGCCAAATTCAGATAAGCGAACTTTACCTGCTGGCAAATATCACTGCGCAACTGATAATCCCCAGAATCTTTCGCAAAATACTTTTGCATGATGGATTCAGGTGTTGCGCGCAACGACCACAACTTGTAGCGCCCCTGCACGGCATCCGTCAGCACTTCCCGATTAATATCGGTCGCCAGGAATTGTAACTTCCAGCGCTGGATATCCGGCAGCATCTCATGCAGCATGATAACCACACTGTAAATTTCCTGACCACTTGCACAGCCCGCGCTCCACACGCGTAACGAATAATCCTCATGCAGTCGTTTGCGGGCGATCAACTTAGGCAGCAATTCATCACGGAGCAGCGACATTTGTTCGGTATGACGAAAAAAATAACTTTCCCCAATCGTTATTCTGATCAGTAAGAACTCAAGTTCCAGCGATGGATTGTTATTTCGTCTCAGTTGCTGCAACAACACTTTGGTATCTTTATAACCAAAGTAAGTGCAAGCTTCTGCAAGCGCACTACGCAGCACCGGCATTTGATAATCCCGCAACACAATGCCAGTTCGGTGGATAATCAGATGATATAAGGATTCTTCACTCGCCGAGAGAAAACTCACTGGATGATGCGCAGTAAACTCAGCTTCCGAACGCATGCGCTACTTGCGAGGACACAGAATCCGTTCGTGTGAAATTGATATTTAAAATGCGCGGCATATCCAGCAACAAAGCTATTCCTGCATTCAAGCTCAAGGAAGCTTCAAACGGTGCGCCACCTTCCTTGAATAATCCTTGCATATGGATGGCACTGGGTTGCACCCTTTCAATCTGCATCACTTCATCCACAACCAGGGCTATTTGGGCACATCTGTCGCCACATACGACCAGCGGCGTATTCAGGTGATACATTGCGGGAGACTTTAACCCGAGCCACATGCCCAGATCAACAACCGCAAGGCTCTTGCCATGATAATTCATCAAACCAGCCAGATAATTTGCACCACCGGGTACTGGTTGTAACTCCATCAAGGGTAAAACACACTCAACATACCTAAGTGCGATCGCATAGTGCGTATCCTGTGCCCGTATACGAATGACTTGAAGTATTGCATCCGGAATATCCCGGTCACTTTCAGATACCGCCGCTGCAGCGTGCTCTATCGACTGATTATCCATCACCGCTTCTCACCGGGCTCGGATTCTCTACTCCACGCTGTTCAAACAACGTCCGATCCATTGATTCGTCAGCTTCTCCTGTACCGTATTCTGACGTAAGCGTGTTGCCAATCCGGAAAAATCCACTTGATCCAGTGGTTGATCCTGATTAAAACACGAAAACACATACGTGATTTTTCCGGTTTCCGGATCCTGATGCGGTTGCAAGCACTGCGCGCAAATTTCCTTCATCATGCATTGCATGGGAGAATTAATCGAGCCGATGGCGAAATGATCGGCTTTCAAATATGACTTCAGCTGATTATGACGCGCCACGCCGACTGCGGCCATCATGCGATCTGACCCGATGGCAATAATATGATCGGCATCCGCCAACGCCACTGGCTGCTCGCCCAATTCACCACTGGCATAAGCCACCATGGCCTGCACGATATTACCCACATAACTTTTATCCTGCGGACGTGTGGCTGTAAAACCCGGGGATTCGTCACAGCACCACACAACGATATCCGCCGCGGCTTCAATCTCGGCTACCTTATAGCGATCCACCATTTTTTTATAGCCGGCAAAATACAGCACTTTTGACCCGGCCGCACGCGCAGCCGCACCAATAGAGAACAGTACCGCATTACCTAAACCGCCACCTACCAGCACCACGGTTTGACCGGATGGAATCTCAGTCGGCGTGCCGGTGGGGCCCATCAGCACAACCGGCTCTCCCGGTTTCAGCATCGCACACAGATTGGAAGATCCGCCCATTTCCAACACAATGAGTGAAACCAATCCACGTTCAATATCCACCGACGCACCTGTCAGTGCCAAGCCTTCCATCGCCAACCGAGTATCTCCGGCAATGGTCGCCAGGGTGGCATAATTCTGAAACCGATAAAACTGACCCGGTTGAAAATGCTCAGCTGCCGTTGGCGCATGCACCACCACTTCGATGATATTGGGTGCCAGTCTTTCCACTTTGTAAACCGTTGGCCGCAGTTGATTATTCAGTCCCGCAAAAAATTGCTGCGCTGACTGATCCAAGACCGGCTTGACGCGCTCCAGCACACGGCTCACAACGGGGTAACCCTGCTTGGCGCTGGACATCGCTTTTACCACGTTACCCGAATACGACGGGTGCAAATCACCGAAGAAACTGATGAAACGCCCATCCTGATCATCCTTGTAGCGGCTCAGCAATACCATCGGCGTTTCAGGTTTGGGATTGGCATACGGTGGCTGCACCGGATTACCTGCTTCATCGCAAGCCGCAAAATAACGGCCGTTGAGTTTAAATAACTTCTCATCTTCTCGCGCCAGCACCGTGTTGGGCTGAGTTCCTGCAGCAACCAGCAAAGCACGCGTCGGCAATTCAACTTCGCCGGCATTTTGCCACTGCCCGGTCTCATCCTGTTTTTGCACCGCAAATTGCACCGATTGCGTATGTCCCCATGCATCCACATTGACCCGCACCGGCGTCATACCCTCAGCGAACCAGATCCCCTCTTCCAGCGCTTTTTCCACTTCTTCATGATTCAGCGTATAAGAAGGGCTATCTGCCAGGCGTTTCCGATAGGCAATCGTTGCGCCGCCCCAGGATTGCAACAGTTTAATGATACGCGGCGCACGTCCTTCCCGTTCAGCAACCTGACGCTCTGCACGGATGGCTCGCGCATGGTTGAGAAAATCATCAGCGATGTCTTTTTCTTCCGCATCCCAGGCCTCACGAACGGCAGCTTCTCCTTGCACAGCCGTCAGAATTTCATAGCGCTGCAAAAATTTTTCCACCTGTACCGGATAATAAGCCAGGGCTTCGGTAGCCGTATCGATCGCCGTCAAACCGCCACCAATCACCACCACCGGCAAGCGTAGCTGCATATTGGCAATGGAATCACTCTGCGCAGCACCGGTTAATTGCAATGCCATCAGAAAATCAGATGCTGCACGCACACCACGCGCCAACCCGTTCGGCAAATCCAGCACGGTAGGACGTCCGGCACCGGCAGCCAGAGCCACATGGTCAAATCCCATGGCAAACGCATCATCGGTCGTCAATGTGCCGCCAAAACGCACGCCGCCAAACAAAGCGAATTCTTCTCTGCGTTCCAGTAGCAGGCGGATCAGCTTCAAAAAGTTTTTGTTCCAACGCACCGTAATCCCGTACTCTGCCACGCCACCAAAACCCCAAGGCATGCGCTGATCCAGATTTTCTTCCAGTGTACTGGCGTGTTGAATCGCTTTAAATGGTACGCGCTCGCCTTGTTGATTAACCCCCGAAATTTCTTCCGGCAAGGGTTCGATCTTCAGCCCATCAATTCCCACCACCGTGTGGCCTTCGTTCATCAAATGATGCGCCAGTGTATAGCCGGCCGGTCCCATGCCCACCACCAGAACCTTGCGACCGGATGCCGGTTTCGGCACCGGTCGACGCAGATTCAATGGATTCCAGCGCGTCAGCAGGCTATAAATCTCATATCCCCATGGCAGCGCCAGCACATCCTTCAGCGTCCGCGTCTCGGCTTGAGGAATATCCACAGGCTCCTGCTTTTGATAAATACAGGATTTCATGCAGTCGTTACAAATGCGATGACCGGTGCCGGCGCACATCGGATTATCCAGCGTAATCATCGCCAGACTGCCGACTGCAACGCCTTGCGTCTTGAGTTTGTGAAATTCGGAAATACGCTCTTCCAACGGACAACCTGCCAACAACGCACCCAGTTCACTTTTCTTGAAGGTAGGCGGCTCATCCGGCAACTTGGATTTTTGTATCAAACCTTTTGAACACGAATCTTTACCCTGTTCATGACACCAGATGCAGTAATTGGCCTCATCCAGCGCGCCCATCAGATCAGTGCCTTGATCGGTCAGCGCAAAACCGTTGCGTTCACGCAGATGTCCAAGCCGATGTAACGGATATCCTCTTGATTCATCCGTCTCCAGCGACAACAGATGCTGAAAATCGAGTTTGGCAGGCGATTTGAATAAAATTCCCTGGTGCGTATGTCGCTGTCCAGCCGGCGTTCTCAGCGCCCAGGCAGCATAATGCAGTGCCTTGTTCAGCCGCGACTCATTGTCTGCTTCCGCTTCCATCCACTGCATCACCTTCGTGGCAAAAACCAATTCTGAGAAGGGCTCACCAAATTCTGCTGTCAGTTCTTTCTCCAGCGCCAAACCATCGATTCCAGCCAGTTCTGCATCACTGACCTTACTCTTCGCCCGACGCTGCACAAATTGCCGCTTACAGAAATACAGCGGTGCCAGTTCATGATGCTTTGCGGCCAACTGTTGCACTTCATTCTCAATGTTGAATAGCCGGGCAATAAAATCTTCCAGCCAAGGTGCGATGTCGATCAATAACGCGGAATCATCTTTGGGTAGCAATTCATCAGGATGCGCACGTGCATGCTCCAGCCTTTTATACAGCACTTCATCGCCGGTACGGAGAAAATCCATAAATATCTGATCGAGCCTGACCAAGCCGCTGCGCTGATAAAGATCGGCAATCGTAAAACCAAAATTAAAATTCGATAAAGCTGTCATTGTTTCCTGCTGAGTGCTTAACGCTGCATCTGAGTTTGTCATAATCAATTATTTTATTCTATTATCCGTGTAATCACTTAACCTAAACGTACTATATTAGTTGGGTGATAATGTTAAAACCGTTATTTCCTGTTATTCCCTATTCTTCTCATAATCACATAGCCACCGGGCAAATTCATCGGCCAGCATGGGTTTTGCAATAAAATATCCTTGTATTTCATCGCACCCCAGTTCTGCAACCAATTCGCAATCAGCCTGGGTTTCAATCCCTTCTACCACCACATTCAAGCCAAAAGCTTTGCCTAATTTTATACTCGACTCAAGAATTACACGAGTCGCCAGATCTTGCGTAGCGTTATGTGCAAAAATCCGGTCTATTTTGAGTTCTGTAAAAGGCATATATTTAAGCGTTTCCATGGACGCATAGCCGGTACCGAAATCATCAATGGACAACCCAAAACCTTTAAGCCGAATACGCGTCAGAATATCCAGACTTTGTGCAAAATCCTTCCCCAGCTTACCCTCGGTAATTTCCAACGTGACCCGCTCAATCGGCACATTGGAATCCTGCACCGCTTCCTGATAAATCTCCGGCAAATTAAAGCGATCCAGGTTTGCCATGGAAACATTCACAGAAATTTTCAAATCCAATCCGTTCTGTAGCCAGATATCCAACTGCTGCACGGATTTCTTCAGAACATTGCGTGTAAAATCATTGATCAAGCCATTTTGCTCGATAATGGAAATGAAATTATCAGGAGAAATATAGCCATATCTCGCGTGATGCCACCGTGCCAAACACTCGACACTGGTAACGCGACGGCTGGAAGCGGAAATTTTGGGTTGAAAAAATAGCGTGATCTGATCAGCCATCAAAGCCTGTCGGATCTCCTCCACATCAAACATTTGTCTTATCTGGGAAGAGTCAGCAGTTTTTTGAATCGGTAAACTCAGTTTCTCCAATATCGCTGTCAAAGAACCCATGGTCACCGGCTTAGTCAATGTGCCAATGACATTCAACCCACGTACAATGGCTAAACGCTCTATTGCTTTGAGCAAATCCGCGTCAACACCTGAAAATAATACAACTTTTCCACTATATTTCTGATCAGCAATATGACGCAAAAACTCAATGCCATCCATTCCTGGCATTTCAATATCACAGATCAACAAATCAACAACTTCTATTTGAGCAGACAGTGCAAACAAACCAGCGGCACCATCTTCTGCAACCAGCACTTCATTGACTCCCAATTCTCTAAGCAAATGACTGACAAATTCAAGCATAAATTTGTCATCATCAAGTACTAACACACGTATATTTTTCTTTTTATCCATCCGAAGAATTTAGTTAAGCGCTTACTTAACAACTACTAATAATTCGTCCAGGAGCATTCAATAAATCACTACAGCACGTATTCTTTTACTATCAGAGCCATTTCAGAAGTGTATTAATCAGTAAGTCGGGATTAATCGGTTTGGCTAAAAAATCACTCATACCAACATGTTGACACAAATCCCTATGGTGTTGATCCGCATTGGCTGTTAACGCAATAATCGGCAAATCCGACCAATGCGCATTGATTCGAATCATTTGCGTAGCTTCCAGACCATCCATGATGGGCATTTGAATATCCATTAACACACAATTAAATGATTCCTTGCTCAGAAGGTCCAGCGCTTCTTTTCCATGTTCTGCAATGGCTACAGTGGCACCTGAATATTCCAGTATCTCCTTGATAACTTGCTGATTCAGCTCATTGTCCTCGACCACCAAAATAGCAAATCCTGTAAGCTCCCGATCATTGCGCATCAAATTCACTTTCAAATTTGCATGATTAACTGTTTCCACTATACTTGCAATCCCGTACGCAATAAATCACAACAGATTCTTCTCGCAAGTTCACTCGTTGCATGTGGCCGGCACCCCCCGCAGGCGCAAAACGATCTGTGTTGCCACTACGGTGCCGGAAACAGACCCAACATGCATACTTATCACATCAAACTCACCTATTCCGCTACGCCTGGATGCCTGCCTATTCCTTAGCCGCTGCAATCATCCCGGCCGCAACCGTATTATTACTGCTTTCATCGATGACGATAAAACATCCGGTGGCACGATTGCGTTCATAATCGTCACAAACCAGCGGCGCTTGCACTTTCAGTCCAATATGCGCGATATCGTTCATTTTCAAAGTATTCACTGTTTCATGGTCCATGGTATTGACATCGACACGATAATCAATCCGGCTGATGACGGCTTTCACCATGCGGGTAGACTGTTTGATCAGATACTTCCGGCCGGGATCCAGCGGTTGCTCGGAGAGCCAGCATAACATCGCGTCAAATGCTTTAATAACCTGCGGTGCATCGCCCGCTTTCACCAGCATATCACCACGTGAAATGTCTATGTGATCTTCAATCGTCAGTGTGACCGATTGTGGGGCGGAAGCTTCGTCAATGGCCCCCTCGTAAACCAAAATTTCTTTGATGCGCGAAGTCAATCCGGATGGCAGCAACGTGACGTTGTCACCGACACGTATTGAACCCGATTCGATACGTCCCATATAACCGCGAAAATCATGCAACTCCTTAGTTTGTGGTCGGCACACCCATTGCACAGGGAAACGGAAATCGTCACGATTGATATCGTCTTCGATCGATACGCTTTCTAATAGATCCATCAGTGTAGAGCCTTGATACCAGCTCAGATGATCACCGCGTTCAACCACCATATCCCCATTGAGTGCCGACATCGGAATATAGGTAATATTGCGCAACTTGAGTTTCTCCGCAAACGCAGCGAAATCCTGACAAATCTTCTCAAAGACTGGTTGCGCGTAATCCACCAGATCCATCTTATTAACGGCCACCACCAGATGCGGAATTCCCACCAAACTTGCCAGATAGGCATGACGGCGCGATTGCGTCAGCACGCCCTTGCGCGCATCAATCAGAATAATCGCCAGATTGGCCGTTGACGCGCCGGTGACCATATTGCGTGTATATTGTTCATGCCCCGGCGTATCGGCAATAATAAATTTGCGCTTGGGCGTAGCGAAATACCGGTAGGCCACATCAATGGTTATGCCTTGCTCACGCTCGGCTTGCAATCCGTCGGTGAGCAGTGATAGATCCACACCCTCCATACCGCGCTTGCGCGTGGTATTGGAAATCGACGTAAGTTGATCTTCAAAAATAGACTTTGAGTCATGCAATAAACGGCCAATCAGAGTGCTTTTACCGTCATCCACACTCCCGGCAGTAATAAAGCGCAATAACCCGGCTTGATCAAACGAAATTTTTTCAATGATCGACATTTGGAAACCTTCTGGAAATTCGTGTTACCACAGAATATAGAAATAAATGATTAAAAATTGATTGATATGCCCAAGAATGCGGTATTTTTCAGTCAAAACCGCCACTGATACGTCAATGCTAGAAATATCCTTCTTTCTTGCGCAATTCCATCGACGCTTCCGACGTTTGATCATCCATGCGCGTAGCGCCACGTTCAGTAATGCGCGTCATCGCTGTCTCAGCAATGATTTCATCGATACTGGCTGCATCGGACTCCACCGGACAGGTACAACTCATATCGCCCACGGTGCGAAAGCGCACGGTAATGTGCTCAATTTTCTCACCCGCCTGCGGTTGCACCAACTGCGAAACAGGTAACAAACCGGCTGCACGCCGGATCACGTCACGCGTATGGGCAAAATAGATTTGCGGCACTTCCAGTTTTTCGCGTGCGATATATTCCCAAACGTCCAATTCGGTCCAGTTACTGATCGGAAACACCCGGATATTCTCGCCAGGATGCGTGCGGGTATTATAAATATCCCATAATTCCGGGCGCTGATTTTTGGGATCCCACTGGCCGAATTCATCGCGGAAAGAAAAAATTCGTTCTTTGGCACGCGCTTTTTCCTCATCCCGGCGCGCACCACCGATACACGCGTCGAATTTGAATTCCGCAATGGCATCCAATAGCGTCACCGACTGAAAAGCATTGCGGCTCTGATTCTCCGAGCGTAGCACCACTCTGCCTTTTTTAATCGAATCCTCCATGCTGCGCACAATCAGTCGTTCGCCCAGTTCCTTGACACGCCGATCGCGAAACGCGATCACCTCGGGAAAGTTGTGTTCCGTATCGATATGCATCAATGGAAATGGAAAACGTCCGGGACGAAACGCCTTTTCAGCCAAACGCAACAAAACAATGGAATCCTTACCACCGGAGAACAGCAGAACAGGATTAGCACATTCCGCCGCAACTTCGCGCATAATATGGATCGCTTCACTTTCCAGCGCGTCCAGATGGGTAAAGGGGTGGTTACTCATTTTCTTTCTCTCAACCTACAAAAATTAAGCACCCTGCGCACAGGCTGCCCGCAAAAAACTACGCGTAATACTGCGACCAATTGCACCTATTTTAATGGAATCACTTTGCCAGTATGCAATCCACATTCCTTGTTTTCCGGCGCTTCCCACCACCAACGGCCGGAGCGGATATCCTCTCCGGGTGTAATCGCACGGGTGCAGGGTGCACATCCGATACTCGGATAAAACTTGTCATGCAGCTTGTTATAGGGCACTTCATATTGTTTCAGGTATTCCCAGACTTCCGCATTTGACCATTCCAGCAGCGGATTAACCTTTTGCATACGATTGCCCATATCATAGGCAGACACTCTCAAGTCCAGCCGGGTAGATCCCTGTTCGTGCCGTATTCCCGTCACCCACGCGCGCTTACCCTGTAAAGCGCGGCGCAACGGCTCCACTTTCCGGATATGGCAGCATGACTTGCGCAATTCGATGCTTTCATAGAAGCCATTCACGCCATGCTCGGTGACATACGCTTCAACCTGTTTTACATTAGGAAAATAGATGCGTAGCGGCGTCTTGTACCGTTCCCGCACTGTCTGCATCAAATCATAGGTTTCTTGCGGCAAGCGCCCGGTATCGAGGCTAAACATATCAATCGCAAGATGATATCGGTCAATGATGTCTGTCAACACCATATCTTCAGCCCCCAGACTGTTGGCAAACGTAACCGGTGCATGATCACGCACGGTTTCAGTCAACACCGCAACGACCTGTTCAACTTTTTGTTGCAGCGCACTCATGTCATGTCTGCAGCCGGATTTCCCTTGCGCTGTACTCGACGAAATAATGGCAGTTTCTGATTAAAAGAAGTTTGATACACCTCGGAAAAATCACTCAATCCTTTTAACGCATCCTCAATGTTACGATCCGGACGCGGCGCAAAGGCGTCAAATCCGACGCGCTGCATATAAAATAATTGATCGCGCAAGACATCGCCGATCGCCCGCAATTCTCCGGTATAACCCAGACGCGCGCGCAGATTATAGGCAATGGAATAACCCCGGCCATCCGAGAATTTCGGAAAATCAACCGCAATCACGGAAAGTTTGTGCACATCGTCTTTCAAATCCTCCGGACGTTCAGCGCTGGCGAGCCACACGCCTATGTCATCACGTTGTTGTAATGCATCGCGCTGCTGCAACCAAACTTGCAATGGCACAATCACTTTGCCCGCCGGAACCGTCACATTGTCTGCTGATTCCTGCTCGCTTAAACGCAGCACAACCCAGTCATCCGCAACGATTGCTTTATTTTTTATAATCATCACACTTAAAACCTTGGAGAATAATAGGGCACTGAATATTCCGCAGGCACCACCACATGCTTGTCGGCAATTTCTTCTTCCTCAACCGCAAATTCCGTCGCATACACATACTCTTTAAAAGGCCCATGGCCAATGCGGCGCACCGTATCAATAAAACGCTCAGCTTCCATACGTTCACGCAGATAAACCTGCAGCAGGCGGTCAATCACCTCCGGCACCTGGTTAAATGTAAAGGATGGACCGATAATCTTGCCAATCGAGCTGTTGTTACCCTCAGCGCCACCAAGCGACACCTGATACCACTCATCATGATCTTTCTTTTCAACACCGGTAATGCCGATATTGCCGATATGATGCTGCCCGCACGCATTGACACACCCCGAGATATTCAGTGTTATCTCACCGATATCGTGCTGAAAATCCAGACTCTCAAAACGCTCGGCGATCAACTTTGCCAGCGGTATGGAGCGCGCATTGGCCAACGTGCAGAATTCCGCACCGGGACAGCTGATGATATCGGTCAACAACCCGATATTGGGCGCTGTCAGCTCGTAGGCTGTCGCTTCTTGCCACAAACGAATCAGATCCTTCTGCCGCACATCCGCCAACACCAGATTCTGTTGATGCGTGATGCGTAATTCACCAAAGCTGTAGCGATCCGCCAGATCTGCGATTGCTTCCATCTGTTCAGCCGTGGCATCGCCAGGAACAGTGCCCGGCTTCTTCAACGACAAAACGACGATTGCGTAACCGGGAACACGGTGCGGCTTGACGTTACGCAACATCCAGTTGGAAAATGAGCGACTATCCGCTTTGAATTCATTCAACGCGGAATCATGATCCGTCAGTGTTTCATAAGCCGGATCAGTAAAGAACGAGGCAACACGATCGACTTCCTCGGCAGTTAAAGTACCGGGACCATCCTTGAGATCCGCCCAATCCGCTTCAACCTGACGTTTGAATTCATCAATTCCCAGCGCTTTTACCAGAATCTTGATGCGTGCTTTATATTTATTATCCCGGCGACCATATTGATTATAGATCCGCAGAATGGATTCGACATACGTCAAAATATGCTGCCACGGCACAAACTCACAAATCTCACTGCCGATGACAGGTGTGCGCCCCAATCCTCCACCCACCAGCACACGGAAGCCCACTTCACCCTGCGCATTTTTAGTCACCGACAAGCCGATATCGTGCGCATAGATCGCAGCACGGTCTTCTTTTCCACCGCTGATGGCAATTTTGAATTTGCGCGGCAAGTAAGCAAATTCCGGATGAAAAGTGCTCCATTGGCGCAGAATCTCAGCATAAGGGCGCGGATCAACGACTTCATCTTGCGCAACCCCGGCATATTCGTCCGAGGTAATATTGCGCACACAATTGCCGGAAGTCTGGATGGCATGCATTTCGACAGAAGCGAGATCGGTCAGAATATCAGGCGTATCTTCCAGTTTGAGCCAATTAAACTGGATATTCTGGCGTGTCGTGAAATGCCCGTAACCACGATCATATTTACGTGCAATGTGGGCAAACATGCGTATCTGTCTTGAAGATATGAAGCCGTAAGGCACTGCAATACGCAGCATGTAGCCATGTATTTGCATATACAAGCCATTTTGCAGCCGTAAAGGCAAAAATTCTTCTTCCGTCAGTTCACCGGAAAGACGCCGACGCACTTGATCACGATACTGCTCGACGCGTTCATTCACTATTTGCTGATCATATTCATCATAGCGATACATTGTTAATTTCCCCGCATATTCGTTCAAAGATGCTCAATAAGGCACGCACAGTCAATTCAATGGGATTTCTAGGATTCCGTCTGGGTATACTGCTTGGAGACAGGCAACAATAGCGCTGCATCCAATGGAAATTTGGCACCATATTTCATAATATGGTTCACATCATCATCTTCATCATGCCTTAACGCCATACCAATATAGGCATGTTCACCGCTCTCACCCACCACAATGCCGATACGTCCACCACACCCATTAAACCATGTGACTTGTTTGGGCTTATTCTCAATATTTGTACTCATCAATCAATCCTTGTTTCATTAATGGGAAATTGCCGAAGCCTGTCAATGAATCAGCAACCCACTATTCCAGCCACTTATCATCCTGACATACTGAACAAAACAACTTCTTGCCGTCGCCTTAAATTTTATTGCGCTACTGCTACGAACAAACGATAGCAATTTATAACAATTGAGTATTCTACCAAAAAACTAACCCGTGATTGTCTTATACGCATGAATGACAGATGAATCGAACACGCCATTCCGAACACAAGTGGTCGACACGAACTGACATAAACAAGGAAACCAACCCAATAGAAACTTGCCAGAATAAATCTTGCATCTCATTTTTACCCATTTTGACTTATCGCATGATAACAATGCATCTCTATAATTCAAAATACTATTATGTTAGATTTATATAACTATTTATTATGAGCAGATGTGATTTATGAAACTACAGCAACTTCGCTATTTGTGCGAAACCGCCAACCAGAACATGAACTTATCCAAGGCGGCAATCAAACTGCACACTTCTCAACCGGCTATCAGCAAGCAAATTCAGCTGCTTGAAGACGAACTCGGTGTCGATATCTTTTTGCGCAATGGCAAACGTATCGTGCAGATCACCCCACCCGGGCAACTGATCATAAAAACCGCCACCCGAATGCTTCGCGATGCCGACAACCTAAAAAAAATTGCGCAGGAATTTACCAATGAAGCGGGCGGCACACTCACTATCGCCACCACACATACCCAAGCGCGCTATTCATTACCGCCCGTGATCAAACGTTTTACCGCACGTTACCCAAAAATCAAACTCATCCTGCGGCAAGGCAGTCCGATGCAGATCTCTGCATTAGTCACCTCAGGCGAAGCGGATATTGCGATTGCCACCGAAGCCATTGAGCAATTTCATGAGCTGATCATGTTGCCCTGTTATCAATGGAACCGATGCGTCATTGTGCCGCCCAAACACCCGCTCCTGAAGTTAAAAAAACTCACGCTGGAAGCCATTAATCAATATCCCATCATCACTTACGACTTTGCTTTTACCGGTCGCTCAAAAATCAATCAGGCGTTTGCAGACCGCGGACTGGAACCGAATGTGGTACTGACCGCGATCGACTCCGACGTGATTAAAACTTACGTAGAATTAGGATTGGGTGTAGGCATATTGGCCAACATGGCTTTTGACGCCAAACGCGACAAAAATCTCAGATCCATAGACGCCAGCCATCTGTTTGAACCCAGCACAACACGCATCGGCATCAGTCGCAACAATTATATCCGTGGCTACATCTTCGATTTTATCGAAATGTTTGCACCACATCTCAATCATGCCAGTATCCAGGCTAAGCTGGAAAGCGGTCGATACAGCGACTCAGAAAATGCAAATTGATTCCCTCGGGAATTGAAAGTACTATGATGCTGTATAAACCTTTCTATGAGGTCAAAAAATGAAAACAATCGTCAGCCTAGTATTGGCGTCACTCATATTGGCAACCATCGCTCTTGGATCAGGCGCTTACAACATGGCGGCGACGGAAAAACACTGGGGTATCACTGAAAAGATTATCGAATGGGTACGTGATAGTTCCATTGAAGCGCGGGCCAAAGATTTGCAAGTACCTGCTTTGGATGGCGAGGAATTGCTCGCTGGCGGTGCCGAACACTATAGCGCCATGTGCACAATCTGCCATCTGGCTCCCGGTTTGGAACCAACAGAGCTGTCGATAGGTTTGTATCCACAAGCGCCCATATTTCATCAACGTGAGCCGATCAACGATCCCGCCAAGCGGTTGGAGCATGCCAGAGAATATTTCTGGGTGATAAAAAATGGCTTGAAAATGACCGCCATGCCAGCCTGGGGTCTGAGTCATGATGACAATGCGATTTGGGGGATGGTGGCCTTTATCCTCAAAATGAGCCAGATGACACCCGAGCAATATGAGAATCTCGTCAATTCAGCCAAGAATCAAGCACATGATCATCAGGACAGCGATCATGGACACAGTCATTAGCCAAATAACGGAGACTCAAACTGGCCTCATTGTCTGATCTTCCGTTATCAACACGAATGACTTTGGCTCAATCGGTTATCGCCCAAAACCTTATCGCAAGTTATCGCAGTACCCATTACCAAATGGGCACCGGCACTGATGCAATTCTCCTGCAAATTGATCAATACTCAGAAGCGCTCGCAAAATTTCTGATCGCATCCAAACAACCTTGCGCTGCAATTATCAGCGCATACAATCCATGCAGCCAACTTCAGAACGATGAACAAAATTCGGCCGCACACGAATCCCTTAAGCATTGTCTGAACCGCCATTCCTACCCAATGATAGAAAGCCTGAATATTGATCCGACCAACATATGGCCGACAGAAAAAAGCTTTTTCGTGCCTGGGCTGGATGTGGATACTGCCAAATCACTGGGACAGCAATTTAATCAGAATGCGATGGTATGGATCGGCAGCGATGCCATTCCCCGCTTGATCCTGTTGCGTTGAAAACAAGCAATCAAGCACTCGCTGCAACAGAATAAATCATACAGAATCCAACATCGAAAAATTCATGATAGCTGTCAACGCAAACCCGATGTTATACTCGATGCCTTAACAACAGTTTGGGAGACAATTATGATGAAAAAAACACTCACCTTTCTGACTTTGGCTATCTTCAGTTTTGGATTGCTTGCTTTTGATGCAGAAGCAAAGCGCATAGGCGGCGGCAAAAATATCGGCACGCAACGTCAATCCCAACAGCAAGCTACACCGAGTCCTCAACAATCAACTGCCGCAGCGCCTAAGGCAGCGCCCACTGGCGGAAGCAAATGGGGCGGCGCACTGGCGGGTCTGGCAGCAGGCGGTTTACTGGCTGCGCTGTTTATGGGCGGCGCGTTTGAAAATATTAATATGATGGATATGGTAATTCTGGCGCTACTCATCGGCGCTGCATTCTTTATCTTCCGCATGCTGCGCAAACCCAAGGCTGAAGCAACGCCTGCCATGCAGTACTCGGGCATGAATACAAATACACAAGAGCGCTTCAATACGCCGCCATTCACCGCGCCTGCAGAAGCTGCAACAACTGATAGCGGAACAGCCTATCGCCAGCCGAATATTCCGGCAGATTTTAAAGTGGAACCCTTTATCCGCAACGCGAAAGCTTCGTTCATCCGCTTGCAGACTGCGCATGATCATGGCAATGTTGAGGAAATTCGTGACTACACCACACCAGAAATGTTCGCGGAAATTAGCGCGCAGATTAACGAACGGGGCGATACACAGCAAAAAACAGAAGTCATGTTCATTGATGCCAATCTGCTGGAAGTAGAAACCACTCAAGACCTGGCCATCGCCAGCGTGCGTTTCACCGGCCAATTACGCGATGTACCCAATGGTGAACCGGAAGAATTTGATGAAATCTGGCACGTACAAAAAGATCTGAAAGATTCCAATGCCACTTGGTTGTTGGCTGGTATTCAGCAAGCTTCTTAGGTATAAACTGTCCGGCCGCGCTGGCCGGACATTCCACGCACCGTCAAAACTTTCCAACCCATACAGCTTGTTTGTTAATCTCCAGCAGTTATTTATTGATTCAGTCGCATCAGATCACTAACACTATGTATACAAGATTATCAAAAGTTGTACTGGTCTGGTCTATCGCGCTATTTGCTGCATTGGTAGCGTTCAATAACATCACCGATTACGATTCAAATTTTGCCATCATCCAGCACGTCCTTACGATGGATACGACCTTTCCGGGTAACCAAGGGCTTTGGCGCGCCATTGAATCCCCGGCTATGCATCATCTGATCTATGGCTTCATCATTGTTACTGAAATCGTCATTGCGGGGCTTTGCGGATTAGGCGGCTGGCGTCTAGTTAAAAACATCAAGCGCCCGACAGCATTCAATCAAGCCAAAAGATTGGCAATCCTGGGATTAACACTGGGCTTTATGCTATGGTTCACAGGATTTATGACGATCGGTGGTGAATGGTTTCTGATGTGGCAATCGGAAGTTGCCAACGGACAACAGGCTGCATTTCGTTTAGTGATGATTATCGGCGCCGTTCTCGTCTATCTGACTCAGACAGACGAGGAGAAACATCCATGAGGCGCCACAATCCGTAGGCACTACAGAAGCTTATGCCAACAATGCATCGATCCCGGCTTGGGCAATCTGCGCATCCTGAAATGATCGCACGCCACTGACACCAATCGCGCCGACAAATTGATCGTTCACAACAATCGGCAACCCTCCTTCGATAGGCAATGTGCCCGGCAAATTCAAATAACGCAGTTGTCCTTGCGCAATATTTTCTTCCCATATTTTAGTCGGGCGGCGAAAAGCAATCGCAGCACGTGCTTTCTCAATCGCCACATCGATACTGCCGAATTGCGCATGATCAAGACGCTGCAAGTACAGTAAGTGACCGCCGTCATCCACGATCACAATGACAACCTGCCATTCATTTCGTTTGGCTTCCGCTTCTGCAGCGGCAGCCATCTTCTTGGCGTCATCCAGTGTGAGTATTATTTTGTTAACCGTCATAACCGCCTCTGAAAAATAAATTAAATCCCGGCGCCGCCTTCGAACACCTCATGGCGCATCTGCGCCTGTGAAATATTGCTGCCCGGCGGCACGCTGCGCGTCAACCACACATTGCCGCCAATCGTCGATCCTCGGCCGATGGTAATGCGCCCCAATATCGTCGCACCGGCATAGATCACCACATCATCCTCAACAATCGGATGGCGCAAATTGCCCTTCACCAGCGCGCCATTCTCATCCACCGGAAAACGCTTGGCACCCAGTGTGACCGCCTGATACAGACGAACATTCTGACCGATAATCGCAGTTTCCCCAATCACCACGCCGGTACCATGATCGATAAAGAAACTACCGCCGATCTGCGCGCCCGGATGGATTTCCACGCCCGTTTGCGAATGGGCGATTTCCGAAATCATGCGTGCGATTAACGGTACCCCCAACCCATGCAGCACATGCGCCAGCCGGTAATGCATAATCGCCATGATACCGGGATAACAAACCAGCACTTCATCGACATTCCGCGCCGCCGGATCACCTTCATACGCCGCTTTAATGTCACTTTCCAGCAGGCTCCGAACCTCCGGCAGCCGTTTGGCAAATGCCTGCGTAATCGCCGCTGACTGTTCGCGATCTTCATGACTGAGGATTTCCAGGCCGGAGTTATAATGCAATTCATGTTGAATTTGCATCATCATCTCCCGCAGCGTCATATTCAGCGTATGTCCCACGTAATGATCAATGCCCTCATCGGCCAATTCCGGCGAACCTAATCGATTAGGAAACAAGGCCGCACACAAACCTTCCGTAACACTTGCCAAAATCCTTCGTGACGGCAACCGCGGTGGATTATCATGCCGATTGCGGCGCTCCAGCGACGCCAGGCGCAAAGTGCGTAATTCAGTAACAATACTGTCCACATCCAGATGCGTCGTGCGCAGTAAAGTATCGCGCGTTCTTTTGGTATTGTTCACAGCGCAATCAAACCCTGTTCATCAAACATGCCTTCAAACAGAATGCTGCTCAGATAACGCTCAGCGGAATCCGGCAAAATGACCACGATGGTTTTTCCCGCATTCTCCGGTCGTTTGGCATGGCGTACCGCCGCCGCTACCGCAGCGCCGCAGGAAATACCGGCCAGAATTCCCTCTTCCCGCGCCAGCCGCCGCGCATACAATATCGCCTCTTCATTACTGACCTGCTCGATCTCATCGACCAAGGAAAGATCCAGATTATCCGGTATAAAACCCGCGCCAATGCCTTGAATCTTATGCGGCCCGGGCGCCAGTGATGTACCCGCGCGCTTTTGCGACATGACCGGACTGGCGGTTGGTTCAACCGCCACCGAGGTAATTGCCTTACCTTTGATTTGTTTGATATAGCGGGAAACGCCCGTAATCGTTCCGCCCGTCCCCACGCCTGCGACAAAAATATCGACGGCGCCATCGGTATCATCCCATATTTCCGGCCCAGTAGTTTTTTCATGAATTGCCGGATTAGCCGGATTCTTGAACTGCTGCAGCAGCACATATCGGTCCGGATCTGAAGCCACAATTTCTTCCGCCTTGGCCAAAGCGCCATTCATGCCGCGCGCACCTTCCGTCAATTCCAGCTTGGCGCCCAATGCAACCAGCAATTTACGCCGCTCCACACTCATCGTCTCCGGCATCGTCAAAGTCAGCGGAATCCCCCGTGCTGCCGCCACGAAAGCCAATGCAATACCGGTATTGCCACTGGTCGGCTCGACAATCTCTTTTCCAGGCCCCAGCAATCCCCGCTGTTGCGCATCATCGATCATCGCCACACCAATGCGGCACTTCACCGAGTACGCCGGGTTACGCCCCTCGATTTTTGCCAAAACCAGCGCCGATGCACCATCGGTCACCCGATTAAGACGCACTAAGGGCGTGCGCCCAACCGACAACGAATTATCTTCAAACCAATTTGCCATGAATTTCCTTTTTTCTATGATGCAAATTTCAACTGCACCAACCATTTTATTAATCAGAAAACCAGCGACCATAACACCACATAACCGCAGCATTACAGTAGCCACATAAAGAAATCACTATAGCGCATTCATTCCTAAGCGGAAAGTGCATAGCCTGCTATTTCATTAATTCAGCATCAACGAAATTGCAAATTTTTATGCAGAGCAAGTTATCATAGCAATCGTTATCAACGATTGGCCTCTTGATCCACAACGCCTCCAGGAGATTACCATCATGTCATGGAGCATAAAAAATTGGCGCCGAAACCAGATTCTTCAACGAGAAGGAATTCCCGATTACATCTGGCAAAAGCTCATCAGCATGCGCTGCCTGAAGGGACTCAATCCTGATGAACTGATGCGCTTGCGCGAATGTGCAACTTTGTTTCTGCACGACAAACAAATCAACGGCGCACATGAATTGGAAATTACTGATGAAATGCGCGCCTCAATCGCGCTTCAGGCTTGCATTCTGATTCTCAACCTTGATCTGGATTATTACCGGAACTGGGTTGAGATTATTGTCTATCCCGGCGAATTTATCCTGGATTACGATTATGCGGATGAATTTGGCGTTGTGCATCATATCCATCGGATCGCAGCCGGCGAGGCATGGTCTGCCGGGCCGGTGATTCTTTCCTGGCAGGATACAATCCATACGGCCACCCGGTCCGGCCATAACGTAGTCATTCATGAATTTGCGCATAAAATTGACATGCTGCATGAAGGGGCCAACGGTTGCCCGGAATTGCATGCGAACATGAGTGCCTATACCTGGCACGAAGTATTCAGCCAAGCCTATGCCCAATTCTGCCATCAGGTCGACAAACGCCAAGAAACCATCATCGATCCGTATGCCGCGGAGAGTCCGGCGGAGTTCTTCGCGGTGCTGAGTGAAGTATTTTTTGAACTGCCGCTCATCACCCAGCAGCACTTTCCCTCTGTTTACGAACAATTGGCGCTGTTTTACCGCCAGGACCCGGCACAGCGGTGGCGGTAGTTCCAGTCGCGGCGTTGTACACAACCGGTTTCGCTATCAAATACACTCAGTTGAGGTCAGCGGACGGGAGTAACAACGGATGACCGGGGAATTCTCGCGCCACTTGCTCACGGCGCCCGGCAGCAATCTCTCGCTGAATATATTCCGGCACAGTCGTTCTGGACAGTGGTGAAATCGTCCGCGTCCACGGATCGGACAAAAACCAACGCACAAACGATTCTGCAGTCGGCTCACCTAATCGCACATGGGCTGTGCGCTGACGCAATTGATTCAACCGCTCGATTTGATCATCGAGGGTTTCTATCGCACCGTATTCACCGAGTTTTAACCCGGCTACCGCTTCCGCCAGCTCTGCCAATAGATTATGCGGATCCGATAGCACCGGCAATACATCCCATATCCGCGCTGTTTTAACCCAAGATGCCGTCACCACGCGCGTGCCGTCCGCGCTAAATCCCGCTGAGATGACTTTACCCTGATGCCGCATTGCTTCACCCAGCGCTTGTCCGCTTTGCGCATCCCATATCTGCGCCGCTCCATCATCGGATGCCGTCACCACGCGCGTGCCGTCCATGCTGAATGCCGCTGAATTGAC